>JASJGJ010000139.1:0-4734 GCA_033791605.1 Porticoccus sp. | reverse complement strand
TCGTTCCAATGTTTCGTCTACACCCAGAATAAGCGGAACATCGGCCATGACAAACGTTTGCACCAATAATCCCAATAGGGGCTTATGCTACTCTGGGTTCGCCCATTTGTAAAACAGTAAAAAAGATTGCAAACTCAGTGCATGATAGAACAAATAAATGCAATCGAGAACGAACAAGTAGACGATATTCCGCTGCTATTAGCAGTCATCAAAAAAATGGGGCTCATTGATATTTTTAATGAGCAATTTGAGCAACATGGCAATTGGGAAGGGCTGGCGGTCGGCAGCATCATAGCCGTTTGGTTAGCCTACATACTCTCAAAAGGCGACCATCGCAAGAGTTATCTTCAGGACTGGGTTGCTGAACGAGAACATACCCTGCTTTACTGTCTGGACATAGATGAGATCAATGAATTAGATTTCACAGATGATAAACTATCACTCGTGCTCAACAAGTTCAGTGATGATGAAACTTGGCAGAGAAGCGAATGTGCGGTGAATAAGCAAATTATTCGCGTATACGACCTCGATTTGGAAATCGTACGAATAGACACAACAACGGCAAGCAGCTACGGACAGGTTACAGAAGATGGACTGCTTCAATTTGGACATAGCAAAGACCATCGACCAGACTTAGGCCAAGTCAAAATAGCAAGCGCGACATTAGACCCATTAGGCGTGCCGCTCGTTACCCTAACCGTGTCGGGAGAACAGGCCGATGATGTGTTATATAAACCCGTAGTGGCAGAAGCGCGGAAGAGTTTAGATGGAAAGAAAGGGTTGTTATACGTCGGCGACACAAAAATGGGAGCATTTGCGATTCGCAGCGAGTTGGCTCAGCACGAAGAATATTACCTCATGCCGCTATCCAAAGTGCAAGTTAATGCCGACATGATGGCTAACTACCTGGATGGGTTTGATGCCAGTCCAAAGGCAAAGCGTGTATTGGAAGAAGTTCTAGTCACAGATGAGAAGGGCAACAAATCGTTAATAGCCAAAGGGTTTACGGTAACAGAGACCCATAGTGATAGTTGTCAGGAAAATGGAAAAGAGCATGTCTATGAATGGGAAGAACGGCGATTTATCGTCTTATCTCCAGAGTATGCCAAAAAACAGCAGGCGCAATTGGCGGGGCAGATAAAAAAAGCAGAAACTGCCGTTCAGAAATTAGTGGAGCGGAGACGCGGCTATGTGTATCCAGAAACGGTGGCGGAATTGAAAGCAAGCGTGTCCACTGTATTGGCAGCGCATAGTTGTGAGGCGTATTTGGCAGTAACAATAACAGAGGAAACCGTCTGCAAACAGATACGGGCATACAAGCAACGTCCAGCGAGAGTAGAAAGAAGTACCGTTTTCCACTTAAAAACCGAAGAGAAAACAGAAAATTTAACAAAAGCATATCGTTTGATGGGCTGGCGAGCGTATGCGACAAACGCCCCAGAAGGCAAGTTATCGCTCTCGAAAGCAGTTGATGTATATCGAGGTACGTATTTGCACGAACATGGATACAGTCGTCTGAAAGGGAATCCACTTTCGTTGACACCCATGTACTTGCAGAAAGAAGACCAGATTACAGGGCTTATCCGCTTGTTGTCGCTGGCATTGCGCGTCTTAACATTGATAGAATTTGTTGTTAGGAAACAATTGGCCGAGGAAGGAGAACCTCTGCAAGGCGTTTATGCTGGAAACAGGAAGCGAAAAACAAACACACCTCGTACTGAGACGTTGCTAGGTGTGTTCAAAGGAATAACCTTGACAATTATCCATGATGGAGAAAAGGAATGGGTACATCTTAATCCGCTCAAACCAACACAAAAGCGTATTTTACAGTTACTGGGCATGACGGATGATGTTTATACATCTTTGGTGCCTGAATTTTCGAAAGTGGTTTTAAAATCAACGAACTGAAAGTGGTGCTTCAACTTCCCAGCCAGTACCGCCAGAGTCATCCTTTCTGTTCGATTAGCCCGAACAGGCTTCTGCATCTTGCGTTCAGCGATGCCCAGCTGATAACGAAGAACCATAATCTCCAGATCTTTGTCTGTTTCGGATAATCGGCCGATCTGAATGAGGGAGATGAGTGTGGAAAATATTTGTGAAACGAGGAACCAAATCATGAGAACGAGTACTCCAAATTGGTAATTTCACTGATTCTATCGGAATCTAAGTTTGGAGAACAACTTCAATTTGTAGTCGAGGAAATCTGATTTGGACGGATTAAATGCATAGTACGCCCAACATACTCACAAAATCTACCAAAAGCTCAACGTGAAAAATCGCAGGCTAGCAGTTATCGAAGCCACGAAGCTTGGGATTTTGGCCCACAAATAGTAAACATTTTTCCTCATCATTTTCGGTTTGCTTTCCTACACCAACCCCAATTGATTAATTTCCCCAATCCTGTATATTACAGTCAATAGTGTTCACGTGGTTACATGCGCTAAAAAACATCTAAAAACGAAGGTTATCATTGAACAAATAGGTCAACTCCCAGTCATTACAACTAAATTACATCGGCCCTCTGGATCAGTGCATTTAGTCTCTCGATCTCGTTTGCTCGATCGTTTGAATCGCAATCGCCATGCTTCCTTAACCCTTCTCTCAGCTCCTGCCGGATATGGTAAATCGACTCTAGTTAGTTGTTGGCTCGAAACGTTAGATTCCCCCACCGCCTGGGTTTCCCTGGATGAATACGATAATGATCTACCGTTTTTTATGGCTTATTTGTTAACGGCCGTTAACAACATATTCCCCGACACCATGACCGACACCATTGCTTTACTAAATGGTGCAGAGTTGCCCCCAATACGCGTATTGATCAACACCTTAATCAACGAACTAAACCAGATAGAGACAGATTATGTGTTGGTGCTCGATGATTATCATGCCATCCACAATATGGATATACACGATGTCATGTCGGGCCTATTACGATACCCACCCCCCACCTTGCATTTGGTGATAACAACACGACAAGATCCCCCTTTAGACTTGTTAACGCTACGCGCCAAAAGCCGTCTGCATGAAATTCGCACCTTGGATTTGCGTTTTACACAGGAAGAAGTTGCCACCTATATGGGCAAGTTTTTGGATAATCCCTTAGATGTAGAAACGATCGCAATCCTGACAAAAAAAACAGAAGGCTGGATAACTGGTATTCGCCTGATGCGACTTTCTATGCGCCATGTTGGTCAATTCGATTTAAAGCAATTCGCTCAGATTACCCAGAATCATCTAATAGAAGAATTTTTAATGTCTGCTATTGTCGATTCTCTAGCTCCAGATCTTCAAGAATGTTTGCTGAAAACAGCTATATTGGATCGCTTTTGTGCAGACCTGTGTACGGCCGTTTGCCACACAGACACAAAACCAGCCACGTCCCTTGAAGGAGATACAATAATAAACATATTGGAAGAGTCCAACTTGTTTATCATTCCCCTAGATACACATCACAAATGGTTTCGATTTCACCACCTCTTTCAAGAATTACTACTCAGACAATTAGAAAAAACGAAGGGGGAAGCTTTCATCGCCTCCCTGCACAGCCAAGCCAGCCAATGGTATGCAGAAAATGACCTCATTGATGAGGCGTTGCGCTATGCTCTATTGGCTGGTGATACAGAAGCCGCGATAGCATTAATAACCCAACACCGCCACGAGCTGATGAACCACGAAAAGTGGCGTCAGCTTGAGCGTTGGCTAAAACAATTACCACCAGCCATCATTGAGGAAGTTCCCGATTTATTGATGGCCCAAGTCTGGATCGATTATTATTTCTGGTACGATATAGCTGGCATACCGCAAAAGCTGGATCTTCTGGAAGATATGCTCAAATCAGACTCCTTTGATTCAGCAACAGTCAACCGTATAACGGCTGAAGTGTTAGCTTTACGGAGTCACTATCTCTACTGGATGAATTTGGATGGCGCCACTGGCGTGGCAACTGCCCAGTTAGCCCTCGAACATATCCCACCCGAACATGAGTGTGTCTTATCAACAGCCATTCTGGGGATGGCTGCCTCCTACCAATTGCTGGGTAACAAGAGAAAGGCGATACAGACATTGAAGAAACCATTAGCCAATGGGGCATTTCAAAGCCAGAGCGCCAATGGCCGGCTCTTGTTTGGCCTATGTATCATTTACTACCCGATGGGTGATTTGGGGAACCTACAACAAGTCGCAAATCAGTTTTTGAGACTCAGTGAAGAGTATGGCCTGACGTGGAGCGTTTCTTTCGCCCACTACTTCCTTGGAATTGCCCATTACGAAAAGAACGAACTCATTGCCGCTGAAAAACATCTGAGCCTCCTGGTACAGGAGGCTTATCAACATCCCATGCAAAATGTCTTCCATAGCGCATACGCATTGGCGCTCCTTTATCAAGCGCAAAGAGAAACGAAAAAAGTCGAACAAACCGCTAAATTTATTGCCGACTTGGCTTCCGAAAAAAACAATCAATTTTTGCTGGGACTTACTGACGTATTAGAAGCAGAGTTGGCGCTTTGTCAAGGCAAAATAGTTATGGCCACACAATGGGCCAAAAGATATAAACCAGACCAGCCGAAAACGATACAACGTTACTTCATGCCAGAGTTAACCTATATCAAGGTTTTGTTGGCGGGGGATTCTGCGGCCCAGCGCGAAGAAGCTACCGTACGATTAACCGCATTGGAAGATCATGCCAAACGGATTCATGCTGATACACTTCTCATTAAAACATTGACCCTACAAGCG
>JASJGJ010000138.1:0-6856 GCA_033791605.1 Porticoccus sp. | reverse complement strand
CTGACCAAACCACAGTGGGCAGGTTTCTCCGGCTGCAGAATCACAGACGGTCACGACTACATCGGGTGCAAACGTTTCCAGTTCATTCCAGGATTGGCTGGTCAGGTCTGCTGTGGCGATACCTGCTTCTCGTAAATACTGGATGGACAGGGGGTGCACTTCTCCGGCGGGGTGGCTGCCGGCGCTTTTGGCCTGGATTCTGCCATTGGATAAGTGATTGGTGATGGCCTCGGAAAGAATACTTCTACAGCGGTTATGGGTGCAGATATATAAAATTTTCATAGGGATCGTTTTCTTAAACAGATGTTAGGTTGCTGTTGATGAAGGGCCAGTAGGGTGTTGTATGGCTGACACTCCGATCTGGGCAACGTTAAATAACAGGCTCCTTTCGCTTTTCATCGAACTAGTCGAGGTGGTCTCAACGGAGTTGGTTCTGATTAGCATTGGTTAGCCGGTGGTAGCATATAATACATACGAAATATCATATATATGATATTTCGTATGTCAAGGTTCGTTTGCTTGCGAATATTTTTCGTGAGAGGGGTAAAGGCTTAATGCAAACGATGTCTTTGGCCTGAACGGAGAGGTAGAAAAAACGGGGTTAGATTCAAGTTGGCAGCCCCTTCATCATAACGAATGAGGCTGCCATGTGGATTTTTATCAAGGTGAAGCACTAGGTCAGGCTGCCTAAGCTTCGATTGCTAGGTAATCCTTGTCATCTGGTGCATTGTAACCCCCCTTAATGGCTCCCTCTGTTGCCGTTACGTAATCCAGAAAGTGTTGCGTAATTATGTGTTGTTGCCACAGTTCACGAGATTCCCAGTTTTCATAAAATAAAAAATGAGCGGGAGTTTCATTATCCTGGTGCAGGTCGTATTTTTGGCAGCGCCTTTTCGGCGCGCGTGTTTACTGATAAGTTTTTTCAGCTCAGACTTTACTAAGTCAATTTTATCGTCATGGGCAAAAATATGGGCAATGATTGTTAATGCGGACATAGTATAGCCTCTGTTTTGTCGCGTATTCCTCGTTTAAAAGCCTTGTAATACGATCTTTCCTATTGAATGACCAGACTCTAATTCTCGGTGTGCTGCTCTAATATTGTTGGCAGTGATCGCGCCTAAATTTTTACCCGCAGTGGTTTCGATATAGCCCCGATCCACAGAGTTGTGGCTCGTCTGTCCAAGCAGGCAATCCATTACACCTGCAGTACGACCGCTTCGGGATGCGATCAGAGAAAAGAGTGCGGGTATTTTGAAGCAACTAGTAGCGAAAGGTATTCTTGACGACAGTGTTTTTGCCCTGTGAGGATCCATTTTCCCAATAGCTCCAAGGGAGCCATTTCTGTACAATGCCCCTCCCTTAATGTGACTTGCAGCCCTGCTAAAACACCATGCCTGATTCTACTGCCAAAAAAAAAGTTGGTTTTGTTTCCCTCGGCTGCCCAAAAGCGCTGGTTGATTCCGAACGTATTCTCACCAAGTTAAAACTGGATGGTTATGATATTAGCCCCGACTATGACGGCGCTGATGTGGTGGTGGTCAATACCTGTGGATTTATCGATTCTGCCAAGCAGGAATCGATGGATGCTATCAGTGAGGCGATGAAAGAGAATGGCAAGGTTATTGTCACCGGTTGTATGGGAAAGGGGGCAGATGCTGAGGCAATCAAGGCCGTAAACCCCGATGTGTTGAGTGTGAGTGGCCCCGCGGATTACGATACTGTACTGAATGCTGTCCATCAGTATGTGCCCTTTCAGCAGCAAGCGGGAGGGGAGGCGACTAGGCAAAATAAACCTCATAAACCCTACGAAGATATATTGCCACCGGAAGGCATTAAGCTCACACCGCCGCACTACGCTTATTTGAAAATTTCCGAGGGCTGTAATCATCGGTGCACCTTTTGCATTATTCCCGATATGCGCGGTGATCTGGTTAGTCGGCCTATTTCTGATGTGGTGGATGAAGCGAAAAAATTGGTGGCGTCCGGAACTCGGGAGTTGCTGGTGATTTCACAGGACACGAGTGCCTATGGTGTTGACGTCAAATATAAGCTGGATTTTGTTGAGGGTAATGCACTGGAAACCCGGATGCAGGATCTCGCCGTAGCGTTGGGTGAGCTGGGTGTTTGGGTGAGATTGCATTACGTCTACCCTTACCCTCATGTGGATAAAGTCATTCCTTTGATGGCTGCGGGGAAAATTCTGCCTTATCTGGATATTCCCTTTCAGCATGCCAGCCCTAAAATCCTGAAGTTAATGAAGCGTCCTGGTAATCAGAAAAAGGTGTTGGAGCGTATAAAGGCTTGGCGGACTATCTGTCCAGAGCTCACTATTCGCAGCACCTTTATTGTGGGCTTCCCCGGTGAAACTGAAGAAGATTTTCAAATATTATTGGATTGGCTCGAAGAGGCCGAGTTGGATAGGGTGGGCTGTTTTAAATATTCACCGGTGGATGGTGCGAAGGCCAATGATTTGCCAGATCACGTCCCTGAAGATATTCAGCAACAGCGTTGGGAACGATTTATGGAGACGCAGCAAGCCATTAGTACCCGTCGGTTGCAGCGTAAAGTAGGGAAGACGCTGGAGGTGTTAATTGATGAGGTAGATGAAGAGGGGGCTATTGGCCGCTCTGCGGCGGATGCACCTGAAATTGATGGCAATGTCTTTATTAATGATATGGAAAGTATCGAGAAGTTAGGGCTCCAGCCTGGAGATATGGTGGAAGTCACCATTGAACATTCCGATGAATATGACCTTTGGGGAAGTATTGTCTATTCGTAAATAGTCTTGATTGTTCACAAAATGAATGTGGAGCTAAACTTCTTCCCCTGCCGTGACTAAATAGGGATGAACTTTTGGGAGCTGCTTTCAAGGCTAAATAGGTTAATAAAAAAGGGCAGCCCCATAAAAGGCTGCCCTTTTTTGTCTCTAGCTACAGAGTGTCCAAGCTCCGCTCAAGCTATTTGGACGTTATGTTGATTAGTGCTGATGACCACCTTTTCCGTGTACGTGGCCGTGGGTAAGTTCTTCCTCAGAGGCTTCACGAACAGTGTCAATTTTGACATCAAAGGTCAATGCTTTGCCTGCCAATGGATGATTGCCATCCACTGTGACTATTTCGTCAGTTAATTCAGTGACAATAACAGATACAGGTCCGTTGGGTGTCTGTGCCTCAAAACGCATACCAACTTGCATGTCTTCAGTTTGGAACGATGTGCGAGGCACTTGCTGTATCATTTGTTCTTGGCGCTCTCCGTAAGCTTCTGCGGCTTCGATGGTCTCAATCATGACATCGCCTGCTTTTTTCCCTTCCATTGCCTTTTCAAGGCCGGGGATGATGTTTTTGTGACCGTGTATATACGCTAGGGGGTCTTTGCCTGTGGAGGAGTCAAGCTCATTGCCTTCTTCATCGGTAAGCGTGTAGTGGAAAAGTACCACTGCATTTTCAGAAATGATCATGGGGGATCCTTTGGGTCAGTAGGGTTTAAGCCAGTATTGGGGGAACTTGTTTGTCTAAGCGCCTAGATACGGAAGCACTTAACAATAGGGAAGTACCTGAATATAGGGAAACACTTAGATCAATAAGTGGAGCATTATCCTTGAAGCGGTATGTTTTTCCAAGAAACGGTCCTTTTTCTGATGAATTTTTTGGCAAAAATAATTTTTTCTGACCATTTTGGGGTGGTCTGGTCATAGAGTAGATCGAATATTTGACCGCGTTAGTGCAGTTTTTTCATCCCCCTCGTATGTAATCCTTTGTTTGCTCTGGGTTCGCGGTGAAGTAACGACTATCAAAATTTTATGGTTGGGTTGAAATTTACCACCAATACAACCTGTAGTGTTTTATCTGGAAAGAGGCACTATATCTTGTATACTAAGCCTCGTTTTACCGTATTTCCTCATAGCCAAAAAGACTGAAAAAGAACAGAAAAATTTGTCTAAAAACGGGTGGGAAGGACGGAAATGTATAGAGTGTCTTGGATTCAGGCTGTTCCGCACAGCCCCAGTCACTTATGAAACAAGGATAGAAACAGGGGATGCCGCACTATTATGTCGATTGAAGCCTTAAAGACCACCGATGAACCCGCTGCCATAGAAATTAAACTGCAGGATGCCTCGGCAGATATTTGGGATAAAAAATACCGATTGAAAGATAAGAATGGCGACCCGGTGGATGAAACCATCGACGCCACTTATCGTCGAGTTGCACGAGCACTGGCTGATGTAGAAGACAAGGGCAAGCAAGATGTTTGGTATGAGCGTTTTTTATGGGCACTGCGCAATGGTGCCATTCCCGCTGGACGAATTATTTCCAATGCTGGCGCTCTCGAACATAAGCCTTCCACTTCCACTATCAACTGTACCGTGTCCGGTATTGTTGAAGATTCCATGCAAGACATTCTTGAGAAAAATCTCGAAGCGGGCCTGACTCTGAAAGCCGGTTGCGGGATAGGCTATGAATTTTCAACACTGCGTCCGAAAGGTGCTTATGTTTCTGGTGCTGGAGCCTATACCTCCGGCCCCCTATCCTTTATGGATATCTTCGACAAGATGTGTTTCACCGTGTCCTCTGCCGGTGGGCGTCGTGGTGCACAAATGGCCACCTTTGATGTCAGTCACCCAGATGTGGTTGACTTTATTCGTGCCAAGCGTGAAGACGGTCGTCTGCGTCAGTTCAACTTGTCGCTGTTGATTACCGAAGGGTTTATGGAAGCTGTTAAAAGTGATGGCGATTGGTCCCTGAGCTTCCCCGTGCCCGCTAAAGAGTTGGAACAGGGTGTCGTTGATCCAACAGACGAGACTTTGTTGTGGCGTGAGTTTCCTACGACCAAGGGTTATGTCACCAACAGTGAAGGTTTGGTGGCCTGTCGGATTTACCGCACAGTTAAGGCCCGTCAGTTGTGGAATGTCATCATGACATCCACCTATGACTATGCTGAACCCGGTTTTATTTTGATCGATAAGGTTAATCAGCAAAACAATAACTGGTTCTGTGAAGATATCCGTGCCACTAACCCTTGTGGCGAGCAACCTCTACCGCCTTATGGCAGTTGTTTGTTAGGTTCCATTAATTTGACTAAATTTGTCTTGGATCCCTTTACTGATAATGCCCGATTTGATTGGGGTAACTATCGTGAAGTGGTCTCTGTGTTCACTCGGATGTTGGACAATGTGGTAGAAATTAATGGCTTACCACTGGAAGGCCAACGAGAAGCAATTTTGAACAAGCGTCGTCACGGTATGGGCTTTTTAGGTCTTGGTTCGACCATGACGATGTTGAAAGTGCCCTATGGCTGCCCAGAGTCTTTGGAGTTCACCGACCAAGTATCCCGCGAGTTGGCTGTGGCAGGGTGGCGTACTGGTTTAGATTTAGCCAAAGAAAAAGGCGCGGCGCCTATTATGGACGAGGAGTTTGAAGTCACCGAAGCCATGATGCGTTTACGCCCAGAAATGGCGAAAGACGGTATTGTGGTTGGCGATAAGCTCAAAGGTAAAGTGCTACATGCACGTTACAGCAAATACATGCAGCAAATGGCCGAAGTGGATCCAAAGTTAGTTAAGGAGATGGCCGAGGTGGGCTGTCGCTTTACTCACCACTCTTCTATTGCGCCTACCGGGACGATTTCTCTATCCCTAGCTAATAATGCCAGTAATGGTATCGAGCCCAGTTTTGCCCACCACTATTCACGCAACGTCATTCGCGAAGGCAAGAAGTCTAAAGAAAAAGTGGATGTTTTTTCTTACGAAATGTTGGCCTATCGCGAGTTAATCAATAAAGATGCAATGCCTTTTGCTGAAAACGATGCTCAGAAATTGCCTGACTATTTTGTGGCCAGTGATGACATCAGACCGAAGCAGCATGTGGATGTTCAGGCGGCAGCTCAAAAATGGATTGATTCCTCTATTTCGAAAACCATCAATGTTCCAACAGATTGTGACTTTGAGGAATTTAAAGATATCTATCTCTACGCCTACGAAAATGGTCTTAAGGGCTGTACTACCTTCCGCTTTAATCCGGAAGCCTTCCAGGGCGTATTAGTAAAAGAGAAAGACTTGGAAAACACCACCTACCAGTTCACTCTGGAAGATGGTTCAACCGTAGATCTGAAGGGTAACGAAGACGTGGAATACGACGGTGAAATGCATACCGCGGCTAACCTTTTCGATGCCTTGAAAGAAGGCTACTACGGCAAATTTTAATTGGAAGAATAGACATGACTGTAAAACTAGATCAAAAAATCGTGGGCTATAAGGTGGTATCGCCTTCCAACGATGAGTCCATCCCTGAGGGTCAGGACGTTCAGCCATCCGAGAAAGAGTTGGAGCGTGCCATTGAGCAGATGACTGAGAATGTCAGCCGTCCTGAAGAGCTGCATGGTTCTACCTATAAGGTTAAAACCCCGCTGTCAGATCATGCTTTGTATATCACCATCAATGATATTGTGCTGAACCCGGGTACGGACCATCAGCAACGTCGCCCCTTCGAGATTTTTATTAATTCGAAAAATATGGATCAGTTTCAATGGGTAGTGGCGCTGACACGTGTTATTTCAGCGGTATTCCGTAAGGGTGGAGACTGTACGTTTCTAGCGGAAGAGCTAAAAGCAGTATTTGATCCTCAGGGCGGGTACTTCAAGCGAGGTGGTAAATTTATGCCGTCGTTGGTGGCAGAAATTGGTGAAGCCATTGAAGATCATTTGACCAAGATTGGTATGATGCAGGGCACCGAGTTGGGCGATCATCAAAAAGCAATTTTGGCTGAAAAGCGTGCTGAATATGAAGCCGCTAGTCACCCTGTTGCAGAGGCTAATGTCAGTGAAGCTAACCCCTTTCCCGAATCAGCGCAGCTGTGTTACA
>JASJGJ010000137.1:0-3636 GCA_033791605.1 Porticoccus sp. | reverse complement strand
CATGGTGACCCTGACCATCACTGGCAATCCGATAGGATGGCGGAAGCTTGCAGTGCTCCAGTTATTTGTGGAAAAGAATTAGCTAAAGTAGAAGATGGCAAAACACTTCTAGTAGATCCTCGCGGTAGAGGACTGACATCCTGGATCCCATTTAAGAAAGCCCATCCGTTAGATATTGGGGAGTCAGTCACTTTAGGTGATGTCAAAATTGAAGCAATCAAGTCTGTACATGGACCTATCAGCGTTCCAATTCTGTGGTTCAAAATAAAACAGCAACCTGGGCCAGGAGAACGAGTTGGCATCGGTTCTGTAGGTTTTCTAATTACACTTGATGATAAAACTATTGTGAATTTAGGGGATTCTATTTTACAAAATGAATGGATAGGATTACAACCGGACGTACTTATGTTGCCTATTGGTGGTCTGGGCAATAATACATGGACAATGGATCTGTCTGATGCCCTTGAAGCTGTGAAGCTCATAGAGCCAAAAAAGGTTATTCCTTGCCATTATAACGTTCCATTTTTTTGGATAAAAAATATTGCTCCGGCAGACGACCAACTTTTCAAACACGAAGTGAATAAATTGGGAATCGAATGTTGCATTATGCAATATGGTGACGAAATTGAAATCTGATGCCTACAAGTCATTTAAAGCCGCAGGGCAAAAAAATCTGCCCTGCTTGGACGCCGCAAAGCGGCGCCATTTAATTCAAACGTTAACTTTTATTGAAATGCAGGCATAGTGTATGAGAAAACTAGCTAAAAATAAGATCGCAATAAAACTTTATGACAAGATAATGCGCTTAGCAAACTGGTTGCAACAGACCCCCCAACAAGGTGACGCCACCACCATTCAGATTGATACAAATCGGTCTTCTTTCTGGGAATCGAGAGCTTTGTTTATAGGCGAAAAATTTGGGCTTGCTGATGAGGCAGCCTATGCAGGAAAAAGTACTTAAACACAGGCGAAAGCTTTAGCATTAATTGAAGATCATCTTTAGCGTCTGATGTGGATGATGGCTTCATTAGGCGAAAGAATGGGGGTCAGAGACCAATTGTTGCTAATATTTAATAATAATTGTCTCCGACCCTAATAATCATCAGTAACAAAGGGCTATTTTTAATAGGATACTAGGATGGGTAACGATGTTTTTATCATAGCGGGCATGATACGTCAGCGCGAAGACCATAATGGCGTTAGCGGATTTCTGGTAGAAGCTTATGACGCCGATTTATTGTTTGACGACAAGCTTGGTAGTAGCGTCACCACGGTGGATGGCACGTTTCGTATTATTTACAATAAAAATGATTTTAAAGATTTGTTTGAGCGACGACCTGATATATATCTGGTTGTTCGTAATAAGCAAGGCGTCAAAATTTATTCCACCAAACAACAAATACGTTTCAACGCTACGCGCGAAGAGTATTTCCTCATTGAACTGTCTAGAAAAATCTTCAGCGAAATGCCCATTAACATTGATGTTATCGGTGGTTTGCAAGTGGATGTCCAGGCGTTCAAGAATGTTACACCTGCGGATCTCATCGCCTTGGCTAAAGGATATCGTGGTCAACCAATAGACGCCCATAAACTAACGCTATTTCATAATATCAATCCAACGCTGGTAAATCATTTGCTCGTTGGGCAGGGGGGCAACAAAGAGGCCACCTGTTTGACACCACAAATTTTATTTATAGAGTCAGCCTTGCGTCGTTTGCAAGCAGTGACTTCATTTTTTGATGAAATGGATGTCGCATTATTTGATCTACCATTAGAAGCTACTGATCACCAAACGGAGCATTTTCATATTCACTACCGCGTTTGGGATGGCAACGAAGACCAATGGGGTCCAAGCTCCGACACAATATTACCCCATGACACACCAGCGGAAGAAGTATGCCTTTATAATGAAGCCAAAACACTGATTGGCACCACTGAAGCCAACAACGGCATTCCTAATTATATTCAGAAGTTGGCAATTTGGTTAGAATATGCATTTGAGCGTTATACCCAACACTTTCAATTACGTGACCCAAGAGTTGGTGGCGCTAAAATTTATGTTGTTGTTGAATACTTGGAAGGCGGTGTTCTGGGCTTCGGGGGTAACGGTTATATCGCGGTTAAAAATAGCCTAGAAGATACCGAACTAGCGGGTACGCCAGCCCATGAACTTTTTCATTGTGTGCAATCCCAGTATCTTTTGAGCACCGATTCCTCATCACCCCTGCAAGCGTGGAAGCCTTTTATGCTGGAAGGCATGAACCGCTGCATGGAAGACACCATTAACGATGGACTTAATCGATGGATAGACGATGCCAACAACCATTTTCAAAATAATTGGCGTCATGATGTTGGATTGCCGGATATGCGCTACAGCGCGGCACTGTTCTGGAAATACATGACAGAACAACATTCTACACAAACCAGCGATTCCCATGAACCGGCTATTGGTATGGATGTGTTACGCAAAGCCTGTGAAATGACCGAGACTTTTGGTGCCGCTGACATTAATGTCCCCATTGCTTTAAGGTCACAGTTTCATACGCCCTATAGTGGCACCTTCCAACATTTTATTTATTTGCCGCCTGGACATGTTGAACTAAGCTCTAATGAGACTACCTATGGCAATTGGTTGGCTGCTAATTATTTACAGTGTCTCCGAGCGGGTATCACGGATCGGCGTTTTACCTATATGGAAGCGTCAGAACGCATGCATGCAGGCGGTGGGTTGCAATGTTTGTATCCATCCAGTCGAGATGACCTGGACATCAACGGAGCTATTACCATCGAGGATGGAGTGGTGCCTTGGTGTGCAGAATATCACGAGATGATCATCCAGCCGGGGGTAAAAACCGTACGCATTACCTTCGCCGCGCAGACCGAATTCCATAGCCCCCTGATTCAATTATTACTTATTAATCAAGATAATACCTTGAGTGATTTGATTCGCTATGATGGAAATTTCATTAAAACCATTAATGCGCACGAGCTCGATAAAATTACTATTGTAGTAGGTTCCAGAGACACCGCTGGCGAGTACTCGGTGCGGGCTGAGTCGATAGCAAACAGCTCTGATGTGATGATCACTCGCTGGAACAGCGTAGCCGGCAAGGAACATGAGTTTGATCCCATCGGCTGGTCCTGGCATTGGATTTCACCTGATATTTGGGTTGATAATTATGATGGTGAATTACACTTAGCTGAAAAAAGTCTACTTCACTTTGAATGGGACAATCCCTTCGGTGGCTCCAACCATCTTTATATTCGGCTGCGTAACAAAGGCACCCAACGGGCGGAAAATGTTTCAGTGCGTTTTTATTATCAAGACGCCAGTGCTGGCTTAAGAGATAATGCTTGGCAACCAATGCAAGCGGACGAAACTGGCACCTTAACTCAACTAACCGGTTTAAATCTTGATCCCGGCGAAGAACTCCGTCCCTTTACCAATTGGTGGTTACCCAATCTGGATGCCAGCGATGCCGATTCTAGTTTTCATTATTGTGTCAAAGTGGTAATTGAATCACCCTTTGATGAAAATATTGATAATAAAATGGCGTTTAGCAATTTTTGTTTTATTGAAGAGCCACTGCCTGAAGTCCCTCCCAATGAAATTAGGACCATTGATGTTAAAGTATG
>JASJGJ010000136.1:0-3318 GCA_033791605.1 Porticoccus sp. | reverse complement strand
ACAACCTTTAGGTCATTTCGGCCATCCGCCAGAACATATTCTGTTTGCTCAACGCGATAGATCGCATGGTGGTCGGGGGCTTTTCCTTGTGAAGCAAGCAGGCCGGACTGTGCCACAAAATATCTGGGCATGCGGTCATCTAACAACTGAAAGGGCACTTCAGGTGTATTTTGTTCGGCGGGATACATGGGTAATGAAACGCGACTAATCTCACCACCCGCCGTATTAATGACCAGATTCAGCACATCTGTCGACACTGTAATTCTCTGCCCATCTGCTGCTGCAATAGCGGTCGGCGAAGCAGCCAGTTGCGCATCGCTCATTTTTGCTTCTGCTGACGAATCCTTCATTGTTGGGATAGCAGCGGGTGTATCGGCGGGTGCTGCTACACCCAAATCGGCCACAATACCGGTGTCACCGGTTTCAACCACTGCCGTTGCAGGCGGTTGGTTTTCCGCTTGCCAGGTAGTGAAGATCATTAAAATGACCAGCGAAAGGGCAATAAATAAAACGAGTCTTTGATTATCCATTATTTTTTTACTGCACACTCATGATTATGTTTCTGTGAAGGGGTATTGCCCAGATCAGATCGGTCGGGCACGGGATCAACGCCACCAGGATGCCAGGGATGACAACGCAATAATCGGCGTAATGCCAACCAGCAGCCTTTTATGAGACCGTGACGTTCCAAAGCTTCTTGGGCATAACATGAACAACTGGGGAAAAAACGGCAGCTTGGCCCCATTAAAGGACTTAGCAAATATTGATATGCACGGATGATTAAAATTAGGGTTTTACGCATCGTTTTGCGACTCTACGCCAATGTGCTTTTAATGCTTTTGTAAGTTCGGAATTACTGGTCTTGTGTGCGGCGTCTCGATTTACAACCACAATATCTAAACCGGTCAGCAATGATTGATGCTGCCTAAAACTTTCTCGCAATAGCCGTTTAACACGGTTGCGGCCCACTGCCGTTTTGATAAATCGCTTGCTGATTGCCAAACCGAGGCGGGCATGACTCAGACCATTATGCCGAGCTAATATAGTAAGAGCATTATCCGAAGATCGGCATTCTGTTCCCTTGAACACCAATTGAAAATCGCCGCGACTTAATAGACGTAATTGCGGTGGAAAACAATGGTTCTCGTTGTCTGCTGAACAGGCAGATGACTCATCTTCCGCCAACGCCTGCTTCGCTGTTTGCGATACCATTAACAACCTGCTTTCAATAGAGTTGTTTCATATTAACATCGTTGAAAACAACACTAAAATTGCATCAAGTCACCGATACATCAATATTGAATGTACCGGTTTTAGAATTATTAAGCTGATAGGCGCTTACGGCCTTTGGCGCGGCGTGCATTGATAATATTGCGGCCTGCTTTTGTTGCCATACGGGCACGAAAACCATGGGTGCGGGCACGACGTAAATTGCTGGGTTGAAAGGTTCTTTTCATGGCACTATTCTTCCGATTTTTTTAATTTAACGGTGTTTTCGCAAATCTAGTTTAAAACCCGGATCTACGCTGTAACACCTTGAGCATACTACTTTACATCCACATCACAGATAACAATTAATAACACTGGTAAAACAAGACGCTGTTACCCGTAAAAAGCGGCGCAGATTACTTCAAAAAGCCTTGTTCTGTCAAGCTATTACCACATCTACATCCAATTATAAATAATTGTCCACTGGTGTGGATAACTTCTCCCCGCAGGGGTAGACTCATCGGTCTTATTTTACCCCGGAGTGTCAAAATAGATACTCAACCTCGTGATACCAGATAAATGATTTGTTTTGATAAAAATACGTGTAGAAACAGCCGCTTTACCGTAGAGAATTTACGTTGAGCTCCTTTACCGCTATCTGGCAACACTGTCTTGGTCGCTTGGAAGGCGAACTAACCGCCCAGCAATTCAATACCTGGATTCGTCCATTGCAAGTGATGGAAGATAGCAGCCAACTACGACTACTTGCGCCAAACCGCTTTGTACTCGACTGGGTAAATACGCGGTTGCTTGATCGTATTGAGGCTATATTGCACGAAACAGGCGATGAATCGACCCATTATAAAGTAACTTTAGAGATTGGCGGCACCTCGCCGAACCTTACTCAAACTGGTCGCGGTAACCGTGCTGCAGGTAGCGCCGGTCCTATGCCTACACAAAATAATAACCAGCGCCCTCGAAATAATAATGTTTCTCACAATAGCGGGCTCAATCTTAACGCCACATTTGAAAATTTTATTGAAGGTAAATCTAACCAACTGGCTCGTGCTGCTTCATATCAAATAGGCGAAAATCCCGGCGGTTCTTACAATCCCTTGTTTATTTATGGCGGAGTAGGACTTGGTAAAACTCATCTCATGCATGCCGTTGGAAACCTTATTGTTGAGAGGAATCCGGCTGCGAAAGTAGTTTATCTTCATTCTGAGCGGTTTGTTCAAGACATGGTAAAAGCCTTGCAACATAACGCTATTGATGATTTCAAACGTTACTATCGTTCGGTCAATGCTTTGTTAATCGATGATATTCAATTTTTTGCCGGTAAAGAACGTTCTCAAGAAGAATTTTTCCATACTTTCAATGCCTTACTTGAAGGTCAGCAACAAATAATTCTTACTTGTGATCGTTATCCCAAAGAGGTTTCTGGACTAGAAGAGCGCTTAAAATCACGCTTCGGTTGGGGGCTGACGGTTGCAATTGAGCCACCAGAATTAGAAACACGTGTTGCTATTTTGATGACGAAAGCCGCTCAAATGGAAGTCGATTTACCACAAGAGGTGGCTTTTTTCATCGCAAAGCGAATTCGCTCCAATATTCGAGAGCTTGAAGGGGCTTTACGACGTGTCTCTGCGAATGCAAAATTCACGGGGCAACCTATTACCCCTGAGTTCGCAAAATTGGCCCTGAAAGACCTCATTGCGCTACACGACAAATTAGTCACCATCGAAAATATACAAAAAACAGTCGCGGAGTATTTTAAAATACGTGTCGCGGAGTTATTGTCCAAAAAGAGAACACGATCTATTGCCCGACCTCGGCAAATTGCTATGGCTATTTCAAAGGAGTTGACTAATCATAGCTTGCCGGAAATTGGCGATGCCTTTGGTGGACGTGATCACACGACAGTTTTGCATGCCTGTCGTAAAATAGCGGAGTTAAAAATGAGCGAACCACGCATCATGGAAGATTATTCGAATATTATGCGAATTCTCTCAAGCTAAATACGTATAAAAAATGTGGAGTAATGCTTCTATTATTGTTCAATAAACATACAAATTACGAATATTATATCTTGGGGGCAATTTGTGGATA
>JASJGJ010000135.1:0-3614 GCA_033791605.1 Porticoccus sp. | reverse complement strand
ATGAACAACTTGCCACTCATCTTCTGTCGTTCTAACCATCTCCCTTTCAAGGGCGTAATAAATAATATAAGAAAATAGTTGTCCTGCATCAGGACTCAACAGGCTGAGTTGTTCTTTATAAGATTGCGTGAGGTTATTCTCACGCTCAAGCTCAATGAGTGTTTCATATACAAAAGCCGACCCTAGTGCCTCAAAAAGAGGCTCCACTTCTTGAGTATACTGTTGTGATTTGGCTAATGATGCTTCTGTTAAGGTGTTGCCGATCTGTGCTGTTATATCGGGTAACAGAAACCTTCCAGGAATTTGGGCGGGTACAGATGTTAAGTGGTAATCGAGAAAGTCTACCCGTTGGGCTGCTGATTTATTGACGCGAACGGCTCTAAAGCGGGTTTCTTTCAGCGCAGCAACCTGCACACCATTCTCATCAAAGAGTGAGAATTCCGCTGTGATCGAGTGCGGCGAACGCTTTAGTAATGAGGCTTTAGCCAGGTGCAGTTTATGTGCACCAGTACGTACAAATATTCGGCCAATTTTGGTAGGGACATAAGCAATCCCTTGGTTGGTTGATAGCTGATCTTTCAGGAAGTGAATGATTAGTTGGAACGCACAGTCGAGTTGACCTGGGTGTAGGGTATATTCTGGGTGTAGCTGCGGCGTAAATACAGCGAGGACTTCTGTGCTGTCTACCCAGCCATGGCTGATTGTCTGAAATGCAGGGCCATAATTAAGCCCTGCTTTACGGTTGAGCTCTAGATGAGACGCCAAGTTGAAGTCAGGGTCTGTTATAGGCAATACTGGCGATTTCTCTGACAGATGCAGGCTGGTAGGCGCTTTAAGGTAGCGCCCAGTTGCATTCTCTGACCATGCTTCTCCCGTCACATATTCACGACTATTAATAGTGATATGCCCAGTATTTGGGTTTAACGATACCCTGATTTTTTTGCAGCTATTATCATCGAGCAATAGTGGCGTTTTGATCTCCAACTCTTCAAGTTCAATAACAGATGTCTCTGTTTTTGCGGTTGTGAGTGCTGTCGCTGCAAACATTAACTCAGCAAAACCAGCACCTGGGAAAACTATATTGTCTCCCACGGCATGGTCTGCTAGCCAAGGGTAATCTCCGGTATCAAGGGTATTTTCCCATGTGTTTTCTATCTGCTTAACTGGATAACCAAGAAGAGGGTGCTGCTTATCACGCATTAGCATGCCGCTAGCTTCAGCGGTCGTTTTATGCCAAAAGCGTTCACGTTGCCATGGATAAGCCGGTGTTTGAATGACTTTGCCAATGGTAGGAAATAGCTTGGCTATATCTGTCGATTGCTGATCTGTTAGATTAATAATGACATTGGATAAGGTGTGTTCAATGTTCTCAATTGAGTCATTATTTCTAGTGATAGTGCCTAATACTAGACCGTCGTGATCGGTATTTTTTAAGGCATCATTTAAGTAGCTTTTGAGTACTGGGTGGGCACCTACTTCGATAAAAGTAGTAATGCCTTCGTTAATTAGGTTTTCTATTGAACTTTGGAATTGAACGGGCTTTCTAATATTATCCCACCAATAATTGGCACCTAAGTGTGTGCCTGATAGAAATTCACCCGTGACAGTGGAGTAGAAAGGGAGCGTACTAACATTAGCGTTAATCTTAGAAAGGCTATCGATCACTTGTGATTTAACACTGTCCATCGCTCGGCTATGGAATGCGTAGTTAAGGTTAAGGCGACGATAGAAGGTACCTTGCTGTTCTAATAAGCCTTCGAAGATAGATAGTTGCTCTGGGTTACCGGCTAAAGTGATGCCTCTGAAGCTGTTAATGCCGGCCAACTCGACGTTGTCGAGGTTATGTTCTTGTAACCATACGGCCGCCGTGCTGGCGTCTAGGCCTGCTGCTGTCATCTCTCCTAGGCCTGCGGTAAGTCCCTGATATTTACTTCGATAATAAATAACATGGACGGCATCTTCGAGAGAGAGTGATCCACTAGCCCAAGCGGCAGCTACTTCGCCCACACTATGTCCGGTGACAGCGTTGGCTGAGATCATCTGCTCTTTAAGGATCTCAGTGATGCCGACTTGGAGTGCAAATAGTGCTGGTTGCGCTATTTCTGTTTGAGAAAAACGCTCCTTTCCATTCTCGCCTGATAGTTCATCACAAAGAGAGAAGCCAGCAAGAGGCTGGAAGATCGTATCGATTTTTTTAATGGCAGCACGAAAAGTCTCTGAGGTTTTTAACAGAGTACGTCCCATTGTTTCCCATTGGCAGCCATTACCAGAATAAACAAATGCAATATCTGAACGTGGTTTGTCCAGATAAAAAGGAGGTGTTTCTTCCACTGTTAAAGCACGAAGTTTACGTAATGCACTTGATTTATCTTTGGCCCAAACAACATGTGCAATGGAGTGACGTTCTTTACGGAAAAAGTAATGGTAGGCCGTATCGTAAAAAGAGATATCATCGGACTCAAGCAGGGTAGCCGTTTGCTTGAGTGAGTTCCGTAACGCTTGGCTGTCGCGTGCGCTGACAATTAATGGCAAAGACTGCGCTTTCTCGAACTCTTGTTTTAGTGTTTGTGCTTGGTTCGGTAAGGCTTGGTTAGCAGCATCTGTTTGTGGTGGCGATTGCAGTATGACATGCGCATTGGCACCACCAAAACCAAAGGAGTTAACACCAATAGTGATTAAGCCTTCGTTTTTTAAAGGCATATTTTCAGAAACAACTCGAATATTCCATTCATCAAAGTGGATGTTCGGGTTGGGGGTTTTCATGCTAATTGTTGCTGGAACTAGCCTATGCTTTATAGAGTAAAGTGCTTTGGCTAGACCCGCGACCCCTGATGCGGTCTCCATATGTCCAAGATTACTTTTTATTGAACCGATAGGAAGAGGTGTGCTTCTATTTTGAGCTAAAGCAAGGCCTATCGCACGAGTCTCTATAGGGTCGCCGACGGCAGTTCCGGTACCATGAGCTTCAAGGTAATCGATTTGCTCTACGGAGATTCCAGCATTTTGATAGGTTTTTGCCATTAATGTTGCTTGCGCATCTGGGTTAGGTAAGGTCAAGCCAGACTTATAACCGTCAGTGTTAACGCCGGAACCCGCGGCTATCGCAATGATCTCATCGCCATCTCTTAGGGCTGCCTCATAATCTTTAAGGAAGAACAGCCCGCCTCCTTCAGAACGAACATAGCCATCAGCAGATTGATCAAAAACTTGGCAGCGACCTGTCGGAGAGAGCATAGTTGCCTTTGAAAAGGCGATAAAACCATAGGGGTGCAAGTGGAGGCAAATCCCACCGGCTAATGCTTGCTCTATCTCTCCGGAACGAATGGCGTTGCATGCTTGGTGAAAAGCGAACATAGATGATGAGCATGCGGTATCAATGGCAAGACTAGGGCCATGTAGGTCAAACAGGTAGGATATACGGTTGGCTGCTATGCTGGTGGTGTTTCCTGTAGAAATGGATGAATCACCAATTGTTAAGTCTTCAGCAAAACGGTAGGCGTAATCTGATCCTGAAATACCTACAAATACTCCGCAATCACTTCCTCTTAAGCTGGAGGGAGTATGGCCAGTGCTTTCAATCGCTTCCCAGGCGAGTTCCAGTAAAATTCTTTGCT
>JASJGJ010000134.1:0-4837 GCA_033791605.1 Porticoccus sp. | reverse complement strand
TTGGTGCGGATATCGTCATTCATTCTGCGACAAAATATCTTGATGGGCAGGGGCGTTGTGTTGGTGGAGCCATTGTCGGCACTGAAGAATGTGTTGGTGGCGATATTTATGGTGTGGTGCGTACCGGCGGTACGAACATGAGCCCATTTAATGCCTGGGTCTTTCTGAAAGGTTTGGAAACACTGCGTATTCGCATGGAGGCGCATTGCCGAAGCGCACAGATTTTGGCTGAGTGGTTGGAAGATCAGCCTGCAGTTAAACAGGTGAATTACCCTGGGCTGAAATCTCATCCGCAATATGCATTGGCCGCACAGCAGCAAAGTGGGGCGGGTGGTGTTTTATCTTTTGAGCTTAAAGGTGGGCAGGAGGCTGCGTGGAAGGTAATTGACAATACAAAACTGTTATCAATTACGGCTAATCTTGGTGACACAAAAACGACAATTACTCATCCTGCGACGACAACACATGGCCGCGTTGATCCTATGCTGCGTGCAGAAGCGGGTATTAGTGATGGTTTGGTACGGGTTGCTGTCGGCTTGGAAGATATTGACGATATCAAAGCAGATTTGGCGCGAGGCCTGAATCTGCTTTGACCCGAATAGTCTTCTTAGAAAAGGTGTTTTGTAGCGTTAGCGTTTTTTGGTTTCGGTATTTTAAGGTGCTGATCAATGAGCCGAGAGACGTGACTCAGTGGCTGTCGCCATGTCGGTATTGCCGATTGTCTTGTAGAGCATAGCGAGTTCGGTTAGCACTACATCCAATGTGGCCCCATTATTACCTTGTCCGCTGTCTAATATTTCAGCAGCTTTTTTGTATAGAGGTAATGCTTGTTCAAGTAAAGCGTTAGATTGTTGGGCGCTTTGGTCAGTATCTATTGATGGGTTGTTTGACGCATCATTTTTAGCTATCTCGACGGGGTTACCGTCATGATTCATTTCATCTGTGGTTTTTTCAGCAGCTTTCGAAGTCGCAGCCGAAATGTCAGTGTCCTCACTCATACGTGCTTGCATGTGGTAAATATTAGCGAGTGTATACATCAGCAATGCTAGCTGAGGGTCTGAGGATGTTAATAAGTTTTGGGCAATATTCAGAGCCTCTGCATAAGCGGAGCTGGCGACGTTGAATTTTCCTTGTTCCAGGTAAGCCGTACCTAAATTGATAAGTGTTTGCGCAACTTCTTCATGTTGTTCGCCGAGTGTTGCTTTTTTATAAGTCACAGTTTGTTGTAAAACATTTGCAGCTTCTTTGTATTTAAACTGTGCGGTGTAAACGTGTGTCAGGCTGCTTAAGGCATTGCCGACATATGGGTGGGTTGGTCCAACGCTTTTTGACCAAAGTGCAATAGCCTTTTTGTAATGTAACTCTGCTTTGCCATACATGCTTTCATGTTCATACAAGACGGCGAGATTGTAGGTTGATTGGGCTACGACTGGATTGGTATTGCCAAATGCATTTTGGCGAATGCGCAATGCCAACTGATGATATCGCTCAGAGTCCCGAAAACGCTTCATGTCATAATAAATATTGCCAAGATTTGTTGCGGTGACGGCAACGTCTGGGTGGTCCGGGCTAAGTTGCTCTTCTAAGATAACGAGAGATCCCAGTAAATGATCTTCTGCTACCGATAAATTCCCTAACGTTTGGTTGATTATGCCGAGTTTGAGCAATGTATCTGCGGTATTAACATCATTTAAACCGAAATTATTCATTGCTATGTCGTAAGTCCGTTCAGCAATACTGAGCGCGGCGTTGTATTCAGCTTTTTCGTAAAGGTCAACGAAGCGAATAGTGAGACTTGCCCAAAGCTCTTCAGCAAGCGTTGTAGTCTCATTGAAGGATCTTATCGTTGTGTTTTGCTCGAATTTGGTGGGTTCAGGAAGGTCATTTACAGAAGCGAAACAGGTGCCAATAGCAAATATTGAAAACCCAATAGATGACAATGCAATATTGGTGAGTCGACCAAGTCGACCAACAATAGACGATGGTTTCAACGATGTTGAATACGTTGAACTTTGTCCTAATTGTTCACTACTGTTGTAAGTGTTCATTGTCCCATACCATTTTCTTGGGGCTTGAAAATTTTTTCTCAATTCGACAATAGTCAGTCTTCAGAGAAACTCGCCTGTTGAATAAGTGAAGTAATAAACCAACTGTTTTATTACTCTTGCGTCCCCTTAATTCTTGGTATCGTCCAAACGAAGAAGGGCTTTAAAGTTTTATTTGTGCTGGGTTTGAATGCTGGGTAGCGGGACGTAAGGACAGGTGTCGTGCTGGTGGAGATATTGCTGTTACAGGGATGGGGTTGGGATAGGGCGCAAGCAATGACTTCTATGAACGATGGAAATAAAAAATGTAGGGGAATCAGGAGGGTGTGAAGGTTTTCCGCTAAAAGTCAGTATCTTGACGTTATGTTTATATGGTCAAGCAGATTGTTGCTCCCCAAATATTTGATATTCGTTATTGTAGATGCGCTGTTTATGCAGGGGTGTGTTCATCAATGGCGGACAGCAATTTTTCTGCGGTTATTATATCTGCGTTGTGTTCATCACCTGAAAATTGCATTAGCAGGTCTTTCAATTGGTTTTTTGCATCGGTTAATGATGATTCGAAATTATTGGCAATATTTTGTTTGTTTGTTTTGCCCGCGAGTAATTGAATTAGGCTGGTAATGGCCCTTAGCGCAAGGGCATTCGATTTTTGACGATTGGCATGTTCGCAAGCTTGTATGAAAAGGGTTTCGGCAGAGGAATAATCTGGGGGGATCTGTGTGAGAGCAAGCTCTCCTTTTAAGCGCAAAAGTTCTGCGGTGAAAAAGTCTTCACCAGTATTGGTGGTTTCGAGCAGGGCGGATTCAATGATTTGTTGGGCGGTTTTAAATTGTCCAGCATTTTTCATTAGACCAACAAGTACTGCCTGGAAATAGGGGCGTGCCAACCGGTTGCCAGAGTTTTCATAATCACTCAGGGCGTGTTGGAAATTTTCACAAGTAACTTCGGGAGGCTGAACCGGAGATTCTGCCCACGCCTTTAACATTTTTCCAGTGGCAGCCCAGAATGAGAATCCATAGGTTTCGCTCAGTGCGATCTGAGCATCTGCATATTGATAAGTGAGAGTATGATCACCGCAGAGTTGAGAGAGCGTGCCTAGGAAGTTTAAAGCGTAGGCTTGACTAAAAGGGTGCGATAATGATTTGGCAAGATTTAGTGCATATTGCCCACGTTCTATTGCTTGTGTAGGTCGTCCGAGTAGCCAGAGAACGCAGCTCGCACTGGCGTGAGCTGCAACTCGGGCATCCTGACTGTAGGAAACTAATGTTGATGGCGGTGAGCTATTGAGTGTATCTGCGTCAGTTGGTAATTCTAGATTTTGTAATGCCTCGGGAAGCTCACCTTTCCAAAATTGGGTAGTGCCAATGGCGCGCTGAGCCTCTTGCAGAAATCCTTGCATTTTGGACGGCTTGGCCATTTTGAGTAACTCATTGGCGAGGTTGGATGCTTTGTGTAAATCGCCACGAACGATATAAAATTCCCATAGCCCACATAGAATTGGGAATACGGTGTTTTTATCAGTGATTTCCTGGCACAAGTCATGGGCACGCGCATAGGCTTTTTCAACCTCGGGTGCGGCATAACCCTTGCTCATCATAACGGCGAGTCCTAAAGAAGTTTGCAGGGCAAGCTCACGTAAATTTGTTTGCGATGTGCTGGGCATTTCTTTAAGGATATCAAGCCCGCTATTTAAGTGGGCGGCAGCTTCGATATTTGCTGATCGCTGTATGGCATTGCGGCCAGCAGCAAGCCAGTAGCTTAAGGCATCGCCATAGTTTTCAGCCTTAGTGCAGTGATGTGCGAGGATTTCAGGATTGTCTGTAGCGATGTTGGGGAATTGTTCCTTAATCAAAATGGAAATTCGTTGGTGATATTTTTGACGGGTTCTTTTTAATAATGAGTGATAGGCAGCTTCACGCAATAAGGCATGCTGAAATCGGTAGTGTGCATTTGGAGTCTGCCCACGTTGTGAAAATAATTCGGCGTTAATTAATCGATTGATGCTGGATTGCAAGCTGTGCGGATCTTGCATGGATGCCGCACTTAGTAACTCGTGAGTAAATTCTCGCCCAAGAGTAGCGCTGAGTTGCGCCAATTCTTTATCTTCACCCAAATCATCCAAGCGTGACATGAGGGAATCTTGGAGAGTTGCCGGTATGCCAAGCTGCTCCATGTTGGCGCTAAGTACAAAGTGATCATTTTTTTCAATTAATAATGTAGAACGCAAAACGGTATTTGTGAGTTCCTGGACGAAAAAGGGTATGCCATCTGTTTTGTTAATTATCTCGGAAAATACTTCTAGTGGGAGCGTTTTTCGTTGGCATAATTGTCGGATCATACTTCCGGATTGTTTTTGAGTAAGTCTGTTCAAGGTTATGTGTGTTAGGTTGGCGCGGGCCTGCCAGGGAGCTATAAAGTCATTTCGGAAGGTGAACAAGGCAAATATATTTGTTAGCCCAGGCTGGTTTACTAATTGTGAGAGTAAATCGATTGTGGAAGGGTCAACCCACTGAAGGTCTTCTACTATCAACACGACGAAACGTTGTTGTGCAAGTGTTTTTAATAAGTCTACCAGCGTTTCGAGAGTTTTAAGCTTTTTTTGATGAGGAGTAAATGTAATCGTTTCTATAGAATCATAGCGTGCGTCGTTCATTGGAATAGAAAGCAACTCTGCCAGAACAGGTACCACCGAGTTGGTGTCCATGCCTAAAGTGGCAACGGTTTGTTCTATGCGAGAAAGTTGTTCATATTCATCTGTGATGTGATTAAGGCCAATGATCCGCCTTACC
>JASJGJ010000133.1:0-3213 GCA_033791605.1 Porticoccus sp. | reverse complement strand
AGTCTATTGGCCGTAGCAACTTTCAGCTATATCATTGCTGTGGCCACCACCCATTCTCCATGGGGAGTCTACTAACGAAACCAAATCGTGAAAAAGGATGCAAAGCGAATGAATAAAAACGTCGATAGAACTCAAAACTTGAGCCCTCTTTTTGTCTATGCCGTTCTTTTTGGGTGTAGTCTAGTCGCTGCCATCGTTTTGTATGGCTTTCTGCCATCTACCGGAATATGGGAAAGTAAGGGTGCAAAGTTAGGAGGCGCCGCTGCCGGATTTGTCATATTTTTTCTATTATCAATTTACGGTTATCTAAAACTCAATAAGTCGCATAACAATCAAAAAAAAGAACATGCAGATGAGCGCATTGTAGCGCTTGAACAAGAAATTAAACGGTTAACCTTACTCGAAATACCGAATATCGAGTGCCCCAATAATTTTGAAAAAATCATTTCTAAAGACTTTGGATTGGGTTTTTCCAAGCCAAGGGAATGGGGCAACACTCCAGAACATATTATAGGCCTATATATGAGGCCTTCAGAAAAGGGTGTACCCACATCAGAATTTGGAGGGAGTATAACAGTTACAGTTATTCCCCTAGAACAAAAAGACATACCCAGCAATCTTGCAGATATCCCCGCAGAAGCCCTTAAAGCACCATTTATAAAGGCACAGCAATTTTATTCGGCAGTAGATATCAACTGGGAGTCTACATACTTATCTAATCGAAGAACCATGAATACCAGCTTTAAATATAACCCTCACCTTGCCCCAGACACCGTTATTTTTGTTGAGGGGACGGTTGTATTAGATGAGATAAGTCGTAAATTATTTATTTTCGCACTCTATGAAAATGAAACAAAAGCCCAAGAGTCGAAGCAGTTGTTCCGTCAGCTACTTTCCACAGTGAAATTTTTTCCTTAATCATCGCCACTCAAGCCTAAAGAGAAGCTTAGGCTTTTGGTAGTGTTACCCCAGTCTGCCCCTGATACTTGCCGCCGCGATCCGCATAAGACACTTCGCAGACTTCATCGGACTCAAAGAACAACATCTGAGCAACACCTTCATTGGCATAAATTTTTGCTGGCAGGCTGGTCGTATTGGAAAATTCGAGTGTTACGTGACCTTCCCACTCAGGCTCCAATGGTGTGACATTCACAATAATGCCACAACGGGCATACGTCGATTTACCCAGACATACCGTCAACACATTCCGAGGAATTCTAAAATACTCAATGGTACGCGCCAGCGCAAAAGAGTTAGGTGGAATAATGCAGTAATCGCCTTTTATATCAACAAAGGCATCGTTATCAAAATGCTTGGGGTCAACAGTCTTAGAATGGATATTAGTAAAGATTTTGAATTCGTCTGCGCAACGAACATCATAACCATAGCTAGACACACCATAGGAAATCACTTTCTCACCATTGGGGTCGGGCTGGCGAACCTGTCTTCCCTGAAACGGTTCAATCATGCCGTGTTCCTGCGACATACGGGTAATCCACTTATCGGATTTAATACTCATAAACCTATACTTCCCAAAACAGTTTGATCATAAAAGTGGGCCATAATACCTGTTTGAACCTACCGATCAAAGCGCCTCATATAGACAGAGCGGTTTGCCTGTACTAACTGACTGATATTACAAGGTGGAAAGGTATGATCGGAGGGGAAGGCGTTGCTAATTCCGCAAATATCGCAATATGTGCCCTTTAAAGGTATTGGCAAGCAGATTGTCATAATCAGGCTTAGACTTTGTATGGGAATATCCCAACGCTATCATTTTTTTGCTAAATGACGAGTGGTTAGAACGCCCAGGGTCTACCAGAACGATTTCGCATTTTGGTTTAGCATGCTGATCAATAAAATTGGACAACAAATCGATATGATCGCGCTCATATAAAACATCAGAACCGATAATAACGTCGTATTTTCCCAGTCCATCACATGAATCATTCCAGCTTGTACGCAAGAATGGAATTTTCTCACCATTGTTCAACCTGACATTTTCAGTCAAAAAGTTATTTGCCTCAGGGTGAATATCCGTTGCAGTAATGTCGGCATGACGAGAATTAAGCAGCAAGCTCGATAACGCCATGCCACAGCCAACTTCCAGAATACGCTTTCCTTCTATGGGAAAGTTTGCCATTTCGTGAGCAAGAACTTCACCTGACGCCCAAACAACCCCAAAAAGAGACCATTGGGCTGACGAGATACCCAGTGCATCAGCCTCGCCAAGGGAATCAGAGAATTGCTGTTTGTCCCAAAGAGAGCGAACATGAATATCAAAGCGATCAATTTCTATGGTTTGGTATCGGATACGGAGAGGAGGCATTTTGTAGCTCTGTGTAAATGACACGTAACTAGCCTTAATCGAAATCGATTCGCCACGTAGGGAAAGGTCACTATAAGCATATGAGTTAACATTTACTATGCGTATTGTCTTCACCTATTTTTCAATACTTTCTATTCGACTGGCCCACACTACGTTTCATATGGCAATGAAAGGTCATAGGCCCAGTCATAGCCGAACACTCCTCTTGCCAAGATCAAAACCGATGTTTAATCGTTCATCTAAAGTAATATGTTGGCTCTACCCTTAATATTCAGTCACCCGATTCAGGATTAAGCATGAACAAATTATTAATTTACTTTGCAGCGGGATGTATCGGAGCACTAGCCAATAGCCTGACTGTTTGGCAATTTGGCCAGCTTGGCATCACATCCTCGATTGGGGTTTCGATCGCACCTGCATTAACCCCAGCGTGGTTATATCCGAGATTGGTATGGGGCGGTATTTGGGGACTGCTTTTTATCTTGCCGATGCTGCCATCACGATTGTTACTGAAGGGGGCCATATTGAGCCTTTTCCCAACGGCTATTCAGTTATTTGTTATTTTTCCTATGACGGCACACAAAGGTATAGGTGGCCTTGAACTGGGGCTCTTCACGCCAGCATTGGTTGTATTTTTTAATGGGGTCTGGGGATTTGTGACGGCAGCCGCAATAAGGTTTTCAAAATAACCAGCCAAAAAAAAGCGCAGTTTTAACTGCGCTTTTTACTGATATATAACCAGTTATGTTACAAGGTATTTATAACCCCAACATCTCAACGCCCAACTAAGAACTCGACTTTATTCAATAATAATTTCCGGGCCACCTGGAGAGGATTGCCCTGCCAGTAATGCAGCCACTTTAGAGGCAATCTCACCATACACC
>JASJGJ010000132.1:0-3118 GCA_033791605.1 Porticoccus sp. | reverse complement strand
TAAACAGGTTTTTGAGTCGAGCACATGAATCCTACCGAAAAGCACGAAGGTTCGCAGCACGTTCTCTATGATGCGGACCAATTAACCGACATCGAACCGCGTTATTTTGATGCAGAGGCATTGGCGCGCGATGGTCTGCTGCACGGCAGCGCTCAGGGGCGGGGTACCACACACTTCGTGGAAATCGCCGGTCAGGATTGTGTGCTTCGACATTATCGGCGCGGTGGGATGGTCGCAAGGTTGTTAGGTGATCGATACTGGCGGAACACGCTGCCAGAAAGTCGGGCGTGGCGTGAGTGGCATTTGTTGGCAGATTTGTCTGCGCAGGGTTTGCCGGTGCCGGTGCCTGTCGCCGCACGCGTGATCACCCGTGGGCCATTTTATCAGGCCGATATTATTATGCGGCGTTTGAATGGTACGCGTTCACTCAGTCAGGCGTTGGAAGCGGGCCGATTGACAGAAGCGCAGTGGCAGGCGATCGGCAAGTGCATCCGACGTTTTCACCAAGCCGGCGTGTATCACGCCGATCTTAATGCGCACAATATTTTGTTAACGGATGGTTCGAAAAAAACCGAGAGCGAAGTCTGGTTGATCGATTTCGACAAGGGCGAAATTCGCCCCGCTACCCGCGATTGGCAGATGGACAACTTGGAGCGACTGCGGCGTTCGCTGGATAAATTATCTGGTCTGCACGCATCCTTTCATTTCGCAGAATCGGATTGGTTGCAGCTGATGGTGGGGTGGGGGGAGTGAGTGCTTGAGATTGCAGTAATAAGGTGGTCGGTGAATGATTCGTCGTAAAAGTTTTTGATTCAAAGGTTTCATCAGAGTCAAGTCGGGGCTAAAACCCGGGCGCAGAACACAGTTGATGCTACTGTTGAAAAGTCTGTGTTCTGGCCCAGTTTATTTTATAGAAGGAAATGGTTTTTATAACGTCTTCAGATACTCCACTAACGCTAATCGTTGCGGCTCGCTAATGGGCGGAAGAGGTGGTTCCATGACAAATGAACCATCAGGGTTGCGGGTAGCGCGCCCGTTAGCATCCACTTTAATGACTTGCGTTTTTCCTACGGCGTATTCATGTCCTGCGTTGCTATTGCCGGGGAGTAAAGTGTTGAACTCGAATTGTGTTGGGAATTCGCTGATTTTGCGGCTCTCAAGGCCAACCTTTGTGGTGTTCAATTCACGACTTGCCAAGGTGAAATGGTTAGGTCGACATTCTTTACCCTTTTTGATTTCTGCATCACTACAGCTGGGAAGCAGAATATCGTAAAGACTAGGAATTGAACCGTTGTGCATGTAGGGAGCAGTGGCCCATATGCCGTTGAGTGGCCGAGCTTTATAGGCGTAAAGGCCCGAAGAAATAGCTTTGCCCACTTCGAAATTCACGTATCGAGTGGTCTTTTCTTTTCTGGGGTTGTCGAATATTGTGGCGAGTAGGTTGTGAAGCCAATCGATGCGCCCTCGGAGCCAGGATTTGTCAGGGTCGCGCGCAAGAATGACACCTTGCGCGGCCTTTGTGAGCGCAGTGACTGCGGGTGTCTTTTCACCAAATTCTTTTTTCTTACCGAGCTCAATTTTCTGGCCTTTGAAAAGTCCGCTCTTTCCTTCATAGGAAATGGCATTTTTTGCCATTTGTTTATCGGTACCGATGACGTCGACACTGGCAAATTGAGCGGTGATGAGTCGCGCAGTATTATCGCGAATAAAGTCGTCATCCTCCATGTTGTCGCCAACGATCTTTTTATTGCCGCTGTGACAGAGGTTACACTTGTACGTGGCAAATACTGTTTCGCCTTGACGTGCTAGCTCGCGATCAATTTTTGGTAAAATATCTTCAGGCCATAATGGCGATTCTAGAGAAACAAGATGTTGTTCAAGACGAGTCAGGTTGTGTTGATCGGCTGAAGCTTTGAATCCCTTGTTTACTTTCTGTTTTTTTAAACTAAAGGTGGCAAATACGCCGAGTACTTCTCCGGTGTTGCGGCCCAATGGTCCGACTCCTCCAGCCAGTGAACCATCATTATTATTGGCGACACCGTTCCACTGTACAAAATCATGTTGCGGGGTATCCCACAGGAAGGGATAACTGACGGGTGCGTTGGGTGGGTTGAAGTTGCTGGCTTCATCTTCGGGAGTTAGGTGACCCAGTACTCGGTTGTAAATACGCCCAAAAGCATCGAGGCGGCCGTAGCCATAATGTACTGTTTTGTCGCCATTGGTTGGGCGATTAATCTTGTTATACAGCGTTAATTGTTGAGTAGCTTCTAATAACTGTTGGCGCACTGCTGCGTGATCATTGGAAATACGAGTAGCCATGCGCTGAAATTTTTCTTTGTCATTCTGTGTGGCGAGTAGCGCGTCTTCAAGCGCTAACAACATGCCATCCATGTCGGCTAATGCAGGTCCCCCATCAATACGGATGCCGGTACCTTTATAATTGATTTGAGTCGTGTGGCAGGCAGCACAGGTGAAGCCGACATAATCTTTTCCTTGATAGGAATCTTGTACTATGCCGACCGGCAGACCTTCGGGGTTATCCCAGCTATCGCGTTGCGGTAGGTATCGATATTTGCTCATATTCACACTATCTCTAAACAAGAGCTGATTATCTTTTTGTTCGAGATTGATGAAGATGTCGTAAGGCAGGAAGTTGGAGCCTTGCGTCGTGTTGTAAAACCACGTGCTGTCCCATCGATCCCAATTCTGATCTAGATAGACAATAGTTTTGGCGGAGTCGCCGAAGTGATCATTTTGTAATGCTTCGGCATAGCGGTCTTTGCTGACAACGACACCCTGAGAAGTGTAAGCGCAGCCGACAAGCGTGCTAATGATAATGGTCGTGAAAATAGTGTGGACTGTATTCATCGAAAGATCCTTTTTAGATGAAGTGAATGATTTGTGTAAAATTATTTAGATTGGCAGCGCTGCCAATACTTGGCCCTAAGCGTAATTAGTTACGAGTTGATGTACAAGTGATAACAAGAAAACATTGGTCGGTAATATTATCGACTTAGTTTTAAGGCTGCTCTGTTTAATTTGTTTTTAACGTTCAATGTTTGCTGACTTTCCAGAGCCAGATAAATCCGCCAATACCAGCCACTAAAGAGGCGATCAA
>JASJGJ010000131.1:0-29695 GCA_033791605.1 Porticoccus sp. | reverse complement strand
GGAGAGCTGGATTTATTGTATGTCGCCCCGGAACGTCTTAATCAGCCGCGAATGCTTTCGTTGCTTCAGCGTTCATCTATTGCCTTATTTGCCATTGATGAAGCTCATTGTGTCTCTCAGTGGGGGCATGACTTTCGTGCTGATTATTTGCAGCTTAGTATTTTGCACGAGTGCTTTCCCGATGTGCCACGTATTGCACTAACGGCCACAGCTGATGAGCGTACACGCGCCGAAATTATTCACCGTTTGGATTTGGGAAAGGCCCGCCAGTTTATTGCGGGATTTGACCGCCCCAATATTCGCTACCGTATCGCGTTGAAACACAATGCCAAACAGCAGCTGTTGCGGTTTTTGAAAGATGAACACCCCAATGATGCCGGTATTATTTATTGTTTATCACGTAAAAAAACGGAAGAGACAGCCTATTGGTTGCAGCAGCAGGGGTTTAAGGCACTGCCTTATCATGCGGGATTAAATGCTGTAACAAGAGCTGATCACCAGTCCCGTTTTTTACGGGAAGAGAGTGTCATTGTCGTAGCGACCATTGCCTTTGGTATGGGTATTGATAAACCGGATGTGCGGTTTGTCGCTCATTTGGATTTGCCGAAAACGATAGAATCCTATTACCAAGAAACAGGTCGTGGTGGACGTGATGGCGAGCCCACTGATGCTTGGATGATTTATGGTTTACAAGATGTGATTAAACTGCGGCAGATGATGTCGGGGTCCGAAGGCAGCGAAGAACATAAGCGAGCCGAGCAGCACCGATTAAATGCCATGCTGGGGCTGTGTGAAATTACCAGTTGTCGTCGTCAGGTGTTATTGAATTACTTTGGCGATGCTTTGCCCGAACCCTGTGGTAATTGTGATAACTGTCTGGAACCTGTGGATACCTGGGATGGAACTGAGTCCGCTCGTATGGCCTTGAGTGCGGTGTATCGAACAGGTCAGCGTTTTGGCGTGAAGCATGTAGTGGAGGTATTGTTGGGTGCTGAGACAGATAAAATTTCTCAATATGGTCACGACCAGTTGCCTACTTACGGTATTGGCAAGGCTCTGGATAATAACCAATGGAGTTCGGTGTTCCGTCAGTTGGTGGCTCGTGGGTACCTCTGTGTCGATATGGAACGTTTTGGTGCATTGCGGTTGGAAGAAAAGTGTCGCCCTTTATTGCGTGGTGATGAACACATTGAGCTACGCCGGGATATTAAGAGAAAAGAAGCCAGACGCTTGACCAAGACTTATCTTTCGGAAGATATGGACGTTGCTTTATGGGAGGCGTTAAGAGAATGCCGACGTCAATTAGCTGGAGATCAGGGCATTCCTCCTTACATCATTTTTCATGACAGTACTCTGCAAGAAATGTGTGCCACTGTACCGCAGACGATGGAGCAGTTTAGCCGACTAAGTGGTGTTGGTGAGCGTAAACGGGATAAATACGGGCCTGCTTTTTTGCAGACGATTAACAACTATTTGGCACCCAGTTAAAACGACTATTATTTCCAAGTGTTGCTGGAGTGTTCAAAAGTGTCTTTTCCCATCGAGGCTTCACGTTCTTTTTGTTTTTCAGTTTTCCATTGATCGCCAATGAGAAGATCCTCTTCTTCAAGTACATAGCCATCACCGGATTGTTGTTCCCAAGAATAAGTCATTTCTTTGAGCTTGGGGTCCCTCTGCTTAAAAATAAAGGCGCTCAGAACACCCCCTAAAGCTCCGAAAAAGTGGTATTCGTAGGAAATGTCAGGTTCACGTGGAAAGATGGTTAATAGCATTCCCCCATACATGAAAAAGGCTATCATCAGTAGCACGATGGAGCGTTTGTCCCGTCGGAGTATGCCGCCAACAAATAAGTAAAAAAACATGCCGTGGGTTAAACCGCTGGCACCGAAATGGTATGTTTGACGGGCAAACAGCCACACACCAACACCCGATACTAACCAGATAATGGACAGGGTCCACCAGCGTGATTTGGGGTAGCCATAAAGAAGCATGCTGCCTAATAGCAGTAGGGATAGGGTGTTGCCCGTGACATGAGCCCAAGAGCCGTGAATCAATGGCCCGGTGAGAATGCCTATAAGTCCGTTAGGGCTTTGGGGATAAATACCTAGCTGATGAAGGTCCCAGCCGAACATAACCTCACAGATTTTTAACCACCAGATTAAGGCGGAAAATCCGGTGGCAATAAGAATACTCTGTTGAAGAGAGGAGTCTGTTTTTGTCATCCCTTAGATCTTGGGGCGAGGAAAATATTTTAAAGGGGAGAAGAAAAAACCTTCTCCCCTGTGGAGTAAATGAATTTTTTGGATTTAATTCATTGGGGGAGGGGGAGCAAATGCTTCTGATTTCAGGCTTTGTGTCGGGTCTATTGTTACGGTTAAGGCTTTATTTTAACAGTGCGTGGCCCTCTGGTAGTTGCTTGGAAATCCACATGGCGAGTTTGTGTTTCATGTGTGGTAAATCTAATTGAGTTTTTGCCAAGGGTTGAATGAGCTTGTCATGAGCTAACAAACGGTAGACATATTCAATTTTTTCTTTGGCAGAGTCTGTTGCATCAAATTTGGCAGCACCTCTTTTTTCAGCATAGATCATGCCTACTCTCAAGGCTTCTTTTAATAGTTCAGCTTCATTTTTTAGTTTTGACATTGAATCTTTTCCTTAATAACTTGGTGGGATCTATTGACCGCAACCGGTCAATCCTTGGTCCATTTGCTCCGCGGGGGAGCCAGTTGCCATTGTCCCAACTACTGTGGCGGGCACACCGGCAACGATTGAATGGGGGGGGATATCTTTTAGTACAACACTGGATGCAGTAATTTTTGACCCTTCTCCAATTTCAATATTGCCCAGAATTTTTGCCCCAGGACCGATTAAAACGCCGCGACGAACTTTGGGGTGACGATCGCCGGATTCTTTGCCTGTTCCGCCCAGAGTGACGGACTGTAATATAGATACACAATCTTCTACTACCGCGGTTTCTCCGATGACAATGCCTGTGGCATGGTCGAACATGATGCCTTTGCCAATAGTGGCTGCCGGGTGAATATCGACACCAAATGTGACAGAAATTCGGTTTTGTAATACTAGGGCTAAGGACTTGCGACCATTGCCCCATAACCAATGTGCTGCTCTCCATGCCTCTAAAGCGTGTAAGCCTTTGTAGTAGAGAAAGGCAGATGAAGGGCCTTGGCAGGCAGAGTCACGACAATTGAGAGCCCAGATATCCTCGCTGATCTGTTCTTCAATACGAGGGTCAGAGCTAAAGGCTTCGTCAAAAACTTTTTGTAATATCAGCGCCGGTGTGGTCTCGCAGGCCAGTTTTTCTGCCAACAGGAAGCTGAGAGCCGCAAGTAGTGAGTCATGTTTGAGAACAGTGACCTGTAAAAAATTAGTTAATACTGGCTCAACATCGGCAATAATTTGAATTTCTTGCTGTATTTGTTCCCAGAGGGGCGAGTGTGCGGGCGTATTGTTTTCCGGGAATGGAGCCATAGAAATAGTATCTTGATGAAGAGAGTATCGTCACATTATCGTGGGCACATCATTATTTTTCCAGTGGTGTGCGAGCTAGACACCATATTTCTACTTGAGCAGCGCCGGCTTTTTTGAGTAATAGGGATAATTCGGCAACCGTGCTGCCTGTCGTCACCACATCATCAACCAGCGCGATATGTTGTCCATCAACACGATGAGTGACATGAAATGCTCCCTTAAGATTTTTTTGACGTTGTTTTCTAGTCATTCCCTGTTGTGGTGGTGTATGTTTTTGGCGACTTATTATTTGGTGATCGACATCAATCTTCAATCTTTTTCCAAGAAAATGGGCTAGCCATTCGGATTGATTAAAACCACGAATAAATCGACGGCGCCAGTGAAGTGGTACAGGTATTATCACATCGGGTCGTCTATGTTGTTTTGTTGTAAGCGATGGGTCGGGCGTTACCAGAGAGCAAGTGGTTTGATACTGCTCGGATAGTTTATCAAATAGCACATGCGCCAAAATCGCACCTTGATTCAATTGCCCCCCATATTTGAAACGGTTGATGAGTTTATCGACAGGAAACTCATAACGCAGGGGTGCCGTGCACTGGTTGAAGGGTGGAGTATTGGTGACACAGGCGCCGCAGAGGTAATTTGAAGCAAGCGGTATGGCACAGCGCTGACAACATGGTTGATTAATGGGCAGGTCTGCTTCGCACGGTTGGCATAGGTCTAATGACCGATTTGAGTGTACACCACAGAGTATGCAGTAGCCGGGAAACAGGTAAAAACTGAAATTTCGAGGTGATAGGGTCTGGTTTCTGAGTATTTTCCAGCTCTTTTGGATAAGAGCTGCGAGCACTTTGGTGGGATAATTTTTAAACATACGGTTGTTAACCTAAAATCCTTTTTTGGTTGACAGCGATTGAGCCTCACTTATCATAGGGGCCTAAGTAAGAAGAATACGAGAGATTTACTATGTCTGCTAGTCAAGTAACAGCTGTTCGCCAAGATTGGACAAGAGAAGAAGTGTTGGCTCTGTTTAATCAGCCCTTTAACGACCTACTGTTTCAGGCTCAGGTGACCCATCGGCAACACTTTAACCCGAATGAAGTGCAGTTGAGCACGCTGCTGTCCATTAAAACAGGGGCTTGCCCAGAGGATTGTAAATACTGTCCTCAGAGTGCTCGTTACGATACCGGATTGGAAAAAGAAAAACTGATGGCGGTTGAGCAGGTTATCAAAGAGGCGAGAGCAGCTAAAGAGACGGGGGCTACTCGCTTCTGTATGGGTGCGGCTTGGCGTTCGCCCAAGGATAAGGATTTGCCTTATGTGGCAGAAATGGTTCGCGAGGTAAAAGCGTTAGGCATGGAAACCTGTATGACGTTGGGTATGTTAAAGGAAGAGCAGGCGCAAATGCTGGCAGAAGCCGGGCTAGATTATTACAACCATAATTTAGACACTTCACCTGAGTTTTACGGAGAAGTGATCACTACCCGCACCTATCAAGACCGTTTGAATACACTGGGCAATGTGCGCAAAGCCGGAATGAAGGTCTGTGCTGGAGGTATTGTTGGTATGGGCGAAGGCGAAAAGGATCGTGCAGGATTGCTTATGCAATTAGCAAACCTCCCACAGCAGCCAGAATCAGTGCCCATTAATATGTTGGTCAAAGTAGCAGGTACGCCTCTGGAGCAAGAGCAAGATCTCGACCCTTTTGAATTTATTCGGACTATTGCTGTGGCACGTATCATGATGCCTAAATCGCATGTGAGATTGTCGGCTGGTCGTGAAGAAATGAATGATCAAATGCAAGCCATGGCTTTTATGGCGGGTGCAAATTCTATTTTTTACTGTGAAAAACTGCTGACCACACCGAACCCCAAGGCCAATAAAGATATGGAGCTGTTGGATCGATTGGGCATCAAACCTGAAAAACATCATGTAGAGCGTGATTCTCAAGAAGAAGAAACGGCACTTCACAAAACCCTAGTGGACGCAGAGAACGATCATTTGTTTTACAACGCAGCTAATTAACGTGGTTGCATAGCGATGTTATCGATGGACCAGCAACTGCTGGCTAAATTGGCCCAACGCCGGGAAGAAAACCTTTACCGTCAGCGGCACTTGTTGGAGTCGGCGCAGGCTCCTCAGGTACAGGTAGATGGTAAAGCTTGTGTGGCTTTTTGTAGTAATGATTACTTGGGCCTTGCCAGTCATCCAGCTGTTATTGATAGCTTTCGTCGTGGCGCTGAAACCTATGGTGTTGGCAGTGGGGCTTCACATTTAATCTATGGTCATTCCTATGAACATCATGCCCTAGAAGAAGAGTTGGCAGCATTTACCGGGCGACCACGAGCGCTGTTGTTTTCAACGGGATACATGGCCAATTTGGGGACGATTCTTGCACTCACCAACAAAGGTGATCATATCTTTGAGGACCGATTGAATCATGCCTCTCTCATTGATGGTGGCCTAGCGAGCCATGCTCGTTGCTCTCGTTACCATCACTCTGACAGCACTGATTTAGCCCGCCGAATGGAGCAGGCTGACAGTGGTCGAAAATTGGTGGTGACGGATGGCGTCTTTAGTATGGACGGTGATTTAGCCCTATTGCCAGAGCTGGTAAAGACTTGTCGTGAGCAGCAGGGCTGGTTGATGGTGGACGATGCTCATGGTTTTGGTGTGATGGGAGAGAAGGGGGGCGGTCTTGCTGAGCATTTCGGTTTGAGCGTTGAAGATTTACCTATTTTAGTGGGTACCCTAGGCAAAGGTTTTGGCACTTTTGGTGCCTTTGTTGCGGGTTCAGATGCGTTAATTGAAACCCTTATCCAATATGCGCGAACCTATATTTACACCACCGCACTGCCTCCTGCTGTGGCATCGGCTACGCGAATTAGTCTTAAAATTATGCAACGAGAAACCTGGCGTCGGGAAAAACTACGCAGCTTGGTCTCCCGGTTTCGGGCCGGCGCTGAATCACTTGGTCTGGAATTAATGGATTCGATGACACCCATTCAACCGGTGATGCTTCATGATGATGAGTTGACCCTGAAGGTCGGTGAACAACTGCGGGGCAGGGGATTTCTGGTGGGCGCTATTCGGCCACCGACAGTGCCTGCAGGTACCGCACGACTTCGTATTACTTTTTGTGCGGAACACAGTGAAGAGGAGGTGGATAGCCTGCTTGATGCCATTGATCGCACATTGATTAATCTTAGGAGCACGGCTGCATGAGTGCTTCAGCGTATCAGGCGATACCTGTACATGTGAAGCCGGTAGAAGGGCAGGCAATACCAAGGCAGTTGATGGTTTATGAATACCCCTGTGTCGGAAAATTATCGCAATCAGAGCCTTTAGTCCTTCTTCATGGCTGGGGCAGTGACAGCCATATTTGGCAAGCAGTACTTCCCGAGTTGACGCAGCATCTGAATGTGCTGGCAATTGATTTGCCCGGGTGTGGTCAAAGCCCCGAACTGTTACAAAATAGCCCTGAGCTTTCGGAAAACAGCCCTGAGCGCGCAAAAAACAGCCTAGATGATTACTTGTATGCCGTTCTCTCGGTGTTACCTGAACGCTGTAGCCTGATGGGTTGGTCCTTGGGCGGCATGCTGGCAACATCGTTGGTGAGTCGTTACCCGGAACGGTTTTCCAGTTTGATGACCCTTGCGAGTAACGTCTGTTTTGTTCAAAAGATCGATTGGCCATCGGCTATGCCGAAAAAAACCTTTGATGATTTTTATCGGTTATTTCAACAGCAACCAACGTTGTGTCTAAAACGTTTTCACGGCCTGCAATGTCGGGGTGATAGCAATGAACGACATTTGTTGAAAACATTAAGAGAAACTTTTGCTGTTGAGCCGGGTGATATAGAAAACAACCATGTAGAACAACGGCATGTAGAGCAATATCGTGTAGGGGAAGGTAGTGTAAAGCAAGGCAGTGACCGTCATGCCAGTTGGCAAAAAGGATTGGAATTACTGGCAGAGATAGATAATCGTCAGGCAATACAATCCCTCAACGTTCGCGGATTACATCTTTATGGGGACGCCGATCAGTTGGTGCCTGTAGAAGTCGCCGCTAGTGTCAATACGTTAAATCCATCGCAACAGGTGGAAATATTAGAACAAACCGCACATCTGCCTCAGTTAAGTTGTCCTGAAAAATTAGCGTCGCACATTTTGGCGTTCTTAAAAAAAGGGCGCTACCACCGGGATAAACAGCGTGTGGCTGATTCTTTCAGCCGTGCGGCTAAAAGCTATGATTCTGTGGCACGGTTACAGCGTCAGGTGGGGGCGAAGTTGTTCGATCTTGTTTCTCCTCAACTTCAACCAGAGAGGGTTGTCGATCTAGGATGTGGTACAGGCTATTTCACGACACGACTAGCAGATAAATACGCGTCGGCTGAAATTTTGGGTGTCGATGTTGCCCAAGGGATGCTGATGTTTGCACGCTCAGAACATCCGTTGGCTGCGGCTTGGTTGTGTGGCGATGCAGAAGACTTACCCTTGGCTGATAATTCCGTAGATTTGATCTTTTCCAATTTGGCGCTTCAGTGGTGTGAACAATTACCCCAGTTAGCCACTGAGATAGTCCGAGTATTGAAACCCGGTGGTCAATTGGCCTTTAGCTCTTTAGGCGATACAACCCTTTGTGAACTGAAAAAATCCTGGGCAGAAGTGGATGATTATGTGCATGTGAATCATTTTTTGGATGCCGGAGATTGGCAAGACGCTTTTTCCCATGCCGGCATGAATTTAACGCATTTTGACGTTGAGCAAAGTGAATTAAATTATCGTGATTTGCGGCATTTAATGGATGAGTTAAAGGGACTGGGCGCCCACAATGTCAATGCGGGGCAAAAGAGAAGCTTGACCGGCCGGGAACAAATACGCACCTTAATCCAGGCCTATGAAAAATTCCGAAACTCTCAGGGGCAGTTGCCGGCTACTTGGGAAGTTATCTACGGGGTCGTTACTCTCAATGTCTAAGGCCTATTTTATTACGGGTACGAGTACCAATGTGGGTAAAACATTGGTTGCAGCAGGATTGTTGGCGGCGGCTGCCAAGCAGGGTTTAAGTACGCTAGGTTTTAAGCCTGTTGCTGCCGGATGTAAAATGACAAGTGACGGTTTGCGCAATGAAGATGCGTTACAATTACTGGCCCAAACTAACCTGCCTGTTAGCTATGAGCAGGTAAACCCTGTGACATTGGAACCTGCTATTGCTCCACATATTGCTGCTGCCGAAGCGGGGCGTCGTTTAAGTGCTGACCGGCTGGCGGGGTTTTATCGGGGTGTGATGATGCAGCGGCCGGATTTTACTGTGGTCGAGGGCGCCGGTGGTTGGCGAGTGCCCCTGAATGATCGGGAAACCTTTGCTGATCTGGCGAAAGTCATGCAGTTACCCGTTGTGCTGGTGGTTGGAGTCGATCTTGGTTGTATCAACCATGCACTGTTGACGGCAGAAGCTATTCAAAGAGATGGTTTAATACTGGCTGGTTGGGTTGCTAACCAAGTAGTACCGGAGATGGATCGTTATCAGGATAACCTTGCGACCTTGCAACGTTGGATTCCCTGTCCCATGATTGGGGAGGTGTTCCATCAGCCGGGGGTGTCCGCGGAGCAGGTGGCAGAGCAGTTAAGGTTAAATGTTCTGTTGGGTGTAAGTACAGTCAGTGAATATAAACAGTCATGAGAACTTAATAGGGTAACAATGACCATGGGTACGAGAAGCGAAGAAGAGTATAGCGAAGAAGATTTGGCGCGAATTAATGAGGCGCTTAATGCTGGAATTAATTCGGTCGAGCGTAAACCCTTTCGATTTAAATTGTTATTCTGGTGGTGGGTTGTTGTTGGTGGCTTGGGTGCCGTGAGCTGGTATTTGGCTAAATTAGTTGGCGTTATTTAATTCTTCTAGTAGAACCCATTTAAGAAAACCCGATGTAGCAGTTTCTCTATGGCTATCATCTTTGTCTTTCGGCAGTCACGACATTTACCGTGACTGCCGACGACAGAGATAATCTATCCGCTAAGGCTGATTAAATGTCTTTTACTCGGACTATCAGTTTGCCTTTATTTTCACCGGTATACAGCTTTTTAACCGTTTGTAGTGCTGTTTCCAGACCATCTGAAACATCTGTACGAGCTTTCAATTTACCTTCAGACATCCAGCCAATCAGTGCTTCTGTGGCTTCGGGGTAACGATCCATATAGTCTAAAATAATGAACCCTTGGATTTTCAACCGATGCATCAATATGAGGTCGTAGTTATAGGGACCGGGAACGGGTTCGGTTGTATTGTATTGAGAAATCAACCCGCAAGTGGGAATTCGGCCAAAAAGATTCATTAGCTTCAGGCAATCATCGAGAATCTTTCCGCCCACATTGTCGAAGTAAACATCAATACCCTTGGGACAGGTGCGGGCCAGCGCTTCTGCTACATTCTCAGTTTTGTAGTTGATGGCCTCATCAAACCCGAGATCTTCTTTAATCCATTGGCATTTTTCATCAGTGCCGGCTAAACCCACCACATGACAACCCTTAATTTTGGCAATCTGTCCAACCAGAGAACCCACAGCGCCAGCGGCGGCAGAGACAACGACGGTTTCTCCAGGCTTGGGTTCGCCAAGGTCAAGTAAGCAGAAATAAGCAGTAGGACCGACGAGTGCAAGGGTACTGAAGGCATCGATCACTGGGACGTCACCCGTATCGCCTAGCAGCCCAACGGTTTCAGGTGTACCAATTTGGTAATCTGCCCAGGTGCCAATTCCACTGACAATGTCACCTTCTTTGAACGCGGGGGAGTTACTCTTAATGACGGTACCGCAGACAACACCTCTCATGGGTGCATCCAGTTCTACGGGTGGCATGTATTGTTCGATATCACTCATCCAGACCCGGTTGGTTGGGTCGAGAGATAAATAATTTAGACGGAACAGACATTCCCCTGCTCCTGGTTCTGGAATGGTTTCATTTTCTAGGCTGAGGACATCGTCCGTGATATCACCTACAGGTCGTTTACGTAAACGCCAGACTCTATTGCTTTCGGACATAAATAATTCTCCTCATCGATTAGTTTTTAGTAATGTTGTTTGTGACAGTATGCGTGATTAATTTGGTAAGAGTAGCCTAATACTGCTCAGCCTGCTCTTTGCCTGAAAGGTTATGGGGTCGGTTATCGAATAACGAATAGATCATATTTTACATAGCCTTTTTCACCAAACTGTATCTCAACCATTTTATTAATGGTTTGAACTTCATTGAGCCAGGCATATTTTTCTGAGGATGTCTGAAAAGTCGGTGCAGCGATAAAATAGGGGATATCTTTATCGGTTAGTAGTTCCCCGTTGTTGAGCCGCTCAGCGCTTTCTTCAGAGTTTTTAATAATGCCGTTGTAGGATATATAAATATGAGCGCCGTCATCAGTTTCAATTAACCCCCTGACATCCAAGCGGAACACACCCGAGGGCATAATACGAAGCCAGTCAGCTCCGGGAGAAATAAATTTACCATTGATGTCGGGGCCTTTGACCCAGCCGCCGGGCCGGACGTTAACAATCATCATACCGTCGTCGATAGCTATAGGTGGGTCGAGGGGCGCCACATAGGTCATCACATATTCTGTTGTAACCTGCGTGCTAGGTAAAGGCGGATCACTATTTTCCATGGTGAGTTCCTAGATGAATATCTATTGAAAAAGCCTGTCCCTAGATAACGTGCGTCCGTAGCGAAAGTATTTCCATAAAAAAATGAGCTTGGATAGTAGTCAAGTCTTGGTTAGTTCAGCAAAAGACTTTTGTGACCAGCGGGTTCTTCTATTATTTTTTGTAAAATATTACAGACTATTTTTTGATAGTTTTGTTTGATACATGGATAGCTTGGTTCTATAAGCTTGTTTACTTCATGGCCTCGGGGTTAAAAGTAATTAACGAATGAGTTTGATCCACTCCCCAGATTTTGGCTCCCCCGCAGGGTAATAGCCATTGATAATACGCAATTCTTCTTCGCCAAACTTTCCTAAGTTAAGGTGATGCGCCAATCTAGAAAAACTCGTGTTATCTGTGGCTTTCACATAATGAATAGTTTTTGGTTTGTGTTCTTTTGATGCGCGCTTTGATATCGGGCGAAAGCTTTTAATAATACTGATAAAATTATTGTTCGCTTGTGTGGTATCTGCGCCAGTATTAATTTCACCTCTAAATACGTAAGCTTTCCGGCCGTAGTAAATGACAGCAATCCGTTGGTTTGGAAGACCTTTTACAGGAACAAATCCTGTGTGTCCCCTCAGTCCTGCTTGAATAAAGGACTCCGCTTTTTTTACCAGCGGAACGCCCAGTTGTTTTTTGATAAATTGATCGGGACTGTCTAGGGTGCGAGCCATTATATTGATATTTATTCTTGCATCGGCATTAGCATTTTTTCCATGGATCAGACTGCTGCTTTCTTCGTGAGTCCAGCCTTTTGGAAAATAAATTTGAAAGGCCAGCTGACTATTTTGGTAGGTATTTTCGGAAGCTTTTGCGGGTATGAAATTTTCTCCCCAAATCATTCCCTCTGTTGCTACTCTGAAAGGCGTAATGTTTTTTTCAGCATCGACAGCTTGAGGTAGTTTTCCTGATTTGCTGACGACCTCACGAAGACGTTTGTCATTTCGTGGGTGGGTGGAAAAAAGCCCATGGTAGGTTTGTATGTCTTTGCCCGCTTCTTGAGCACGTTTTTTTTCAAAACGTTCATGGTCTTTTAGCAGTGAAATTACTTCAATCATGGCTTGGGGGTCATAACCGGATTGGAGTAGATATTCGCTTCCTAATTCATCAGCCTCAAGCTCCATATCTCTACCATAGCCACTAACCATAGACGCTCCCCATAGAGCACTGGCTTCGCCTACGTCGGAACTCCGTGTCAATATGGCCAGCAACCCCGCTACCACGCTAGAGCTGGTTTGAGCGCGTTTTTGGCGGCTGTGGTGGTCGGCGGTGACGTGGCCTACCTCATGGGCTAATACTGCGGCTAACTGGGCCTCAGATTCCAAGTAAGCAATCAGGCCCCGATGAATATAGATATAACCATCCTGGATGGCAAAAGCATTGATGTCGGGATTATCTATCACGGTAAAGGTGAAGGTTTCTTTGTTGTTTTTGAGGTTGGTGGCAATACGTTGGCCCACTTGATTCACGTATTCAGCCAGTTTCCCCTCAACCAATGGCATATTGGCGATGAGCTCCTCATGCATTTCTTGGCCATTGGTGGGAGCATTCTTCGCGGCGAATGTTAGCTGTGATACTGGTGGCAGTAACAATAGGCCTAAGGTAAGCAATGCGGTGAATACCAATTGGCGGTTCATCTTTTATGTCTCTTTTTCTGAACTATTTTCTGATCTTTTCTCATGGTTGTTCTTTTGATTCTGGCGGTTGGTCGTTGGTGGCATCCTGTAGGAAAAATCCTTTTAGTCTATCGCCGATGCCTTCACAGGCGTGACCTTGTACTTTTGCAATAAACGGTATGGGGGCACCTACAGCTAACAGATAAGATGAGCCTTTTGTTTCTACCTTAACCCGACCCTGTTCATCCATCTTTTTCAAATCCCAGATGATGGCTTCATAGGTAGCAGCTTTATCCCAGCTTGCAAAACCAAAGCAACCACCGCCGCCAATACCAATGGCACAGCTAAAAGAGCCATTTTTTTCTGTCGTTTCAGTGTTGCCATCCACCCAAACGATATAACGAATACCGAGCGCTTTAATTTTATCAGCGATGAGAGGCTTCTCAAGCATCCTGCTCATGCGTTTTAATTTTAGCGGGGCCATTCTAGGTTCAAACCAGGGATAAAAAATATCGAGAAATTTTTGCTCCGGCATAACCGAAAGCTTTCCACCAGTGTCGAGTTTGTTGCCAATACACTCGATAAACTCGGGTTCTGTTTCGTATTCACCCGCATGCCGTCTTCCCATGATAACGACACGCTCTCCGTCATTGATATTCAAATGGGTATTGGTTACCCGATATTCGTCTATCACTGTGGATGTTGAGCAGGCGGTCAGGGATAACAATGTAAGAGCAACAAAGCATGAAGAAAAGACAGGGTAAATTCGAAGTGGGCGATATTTTTTCATCACTGGTCGCCACTTTGAGCCAAGGGTTTTTGTTTTTCACGCTGTTCAATCCAGTCACGGATTTCAGGAACTCGTTTAAAACCAATTGCTAGCCGTACACCTGCATCTCTTAATGCTGCGGTTGTGGCTTGGTCAAGGGCTTCTTCCTCAGATTTCAGAAAGCGGGTTTGGGTTTTGCCGTAGGCACTCATCAACCAGTCGGCAACAGGTTCTCCTTCGCTGTTAAATACTTGCAGGTTGTATTTGACCCATACCTCAAATACGTTGAGGCGAGTTTCAAACGGCATGGCTAACTGTACTTCTTCTACATGGGGGACGATAACCAGATCCACCTTGCTGGCGGTAGCTTTGGCGATAGTCTCTAGTGTGGAGCTGTTAACAAACATGTCACTGAATATCTGATCAAAAAGTTGGGTCTGAGACTTACCTAGTGTCATGGTCACATCTTGTTCTTGCTTACTTTCAAAGGTGTAATTGGTGAAAGATTCATCGAGTACTAGTCCTACATGGTAGGGCAACGGTTGGATCAGGGCTGATGGATAGTCCCCCGTGACGGTGACATTGGTTGAGCAGCCGGTTAAAAGTAAAGACACGATGATGAGTGTTAGACCCGTGGCCTTTTTTGTGAAGGTTGTTTTCATTGATGAATGTTCACTGTTGAGAACCCGTTTACTGTAGCCTATTTATTGACTTCAAATCTGTTTAATTGAGGCCCGTGAGACCGACAAAGGTTCCATCGTTACGATAGCTCAATTCGCGCATGAGAGCGGCAAATCGGGTCGCTGTTTGGAGATTTCCACCTTGTACCTGGAAGTGGACGGGGAAGCCAATGGTGTGAATCCGTACCAATCGATTATCGCCGCGCTGACGATTTATCTTATCAACTGTATTCAATACGTGGCCAATGGAATTGCCGGTAAAATCATCACCAAATACATAAAGACTGATTTTTTTATTTGAAGCATAAAACTGCCTAATCGCCTGTTGTACGCCTTCTACCGGACTGGAATTACTGAAAGGTGTCCAGCTGGCCAGTCGGTTGAGAATGGCTCGACGTCGAGCAGGAGTATCTGGAATCCACCTTCCTCGGTAACTTGAAAACATGTAATCCCCCATATCATTCATGACTTGAATGCCTTTCACTTGGGGGTAGATGTTGAGGATGTTGATCATTTCCTGCTGAACTCTTGACCAGGCAAAATTGAACATACTGCCTGACGTATCGATGATAAAGACAATGTACTCGCTGTCTACGGGAATACCGCCAATCAATTGGTTGTCATTCCGGTTTTGTCTGGCCAGGAGCCGCTCCATTTCTTCCGTGAGAACCTGTTGAGCCAACGTTAGTTTGTCCTTCTCTGTGGTATCCACCTGGGCAACAGCGTCCTTTTGCCGTTGAACACTGGCGAGCTGTTCCTGAAGTTTGGCAATACGAATGCGAATATCGGAAAGCTGCTCTTCTCTGGACTTAAGGGAGCGGTTGAGTGTGGTGGTTTCACCGCGAATCTGGAATAACTGCTGTTGCAGCTCAGCAACGCTGCCTTCCCGCGGTTGTTCTACGGTTTCAAATGCAGTGGAGTCAACGGTTTTGGCTATTAGTAACAGTAGGACAATCGCGCCAAAACCACAGCTGATGACATCAAGGAATGAAATACTGATTTCCGCGGTATAGCGTCTTTCCCTGCGTTTCCTTTGATTCACGGCCAGTCCCTCGAAGGGCTCATAAATGATCCCTTGGTTGATAGAGCCAGTTGCCAAAAGCTAGCAGCTGCAACCGGGTCGCCTTCCATGGGGAACAATAAGACATTAATTGGCATTCTTTGTGGCAGTTCTTCCACCGCCTGTTTGAATAGTTTGCTACGGTCTCGGCTAGAAATGGTGCCGCTTTTTTTTGGTTGGCGTCCTTGGGTGGGCAGTCCATCGGTAATCAGGAATAGATTGTCGGGTGACTGATCAAAGCCTTTTAGTGCTGAGAAGGCATTGATCAGGCTTGTGCCCCCTTCGGGAATAGCGCGTGCCAGAGCATTTATGGCCTGATCTAGTCCAGCACTATCTGAAGTGTTGCGCCAAAGTCCATTATCGCCACTGACGGCGGTGGCCTCGGTATTGAAGGTGTAAATCTGGTACTGACTGTCCCGGGGTAATTGTGCTACCAACCATTCAGTCGTGCGTATAGCCCGTTCCCATTTAGGTGATTTTCGTTTTACCTCGTCACTCATGTTACGACGACGAATCACATTGACGATGGAGTCTGACAGCATACTGGCCGAGGTATCCACCAAAATCATAATGCGTTTGCCTCCTAACTTGAGGCCGGTAAGGTATTGTCGTTCACCTTCACCGACAAACTGTCGGACATCTTCTTCATGACCCTGTTCTTCAAGTTTGGCCGTTTCTTTTTCTAACTCCTCGACTTGTTTCCGCAGTAACGCAATCTCTTGTTTGGGGTCTGCCTGCGCACTTAATTCTCTTTGTGTTTCTTGGGTTTTTGCCAAGACTCGCTTGGATAGCCCCTGAGCTTCAACATAGGATGTTTCCAGGCTTTTCAAACTGTTTTTTAGCTCTACTAAATTAGCTTCTCCCAACTGAATTTCCTGTTGCAGCAAATTTGTTTCAGCAACGAGAAGAGGGTCAGCGGATTCAACAGCGGTAGCATCGTGTTTTAGGATAAGAAATAGCAGGGTTACAGCACCAAAACCACAGGCCATGATATCGAGAAACGATAAGCTGAAGGTGGTGATTTTTCGTTTGTAACGGGGCAACTCAGGCGACCTCTATGAGTTGTAAAGAATGAGTTCCAATCTTGATGATATCGCCAGTGTGCAGCGGGCCGCCGGGATTTTGTGTTGTTACATCGTCTTGTTCCGTACGAAGCCTTATTTCGCCGTTTCCATGGATGAGGACAGTCGTGCTCGTTTGTTGTTGAGAGAACGACAGCTGCTCACTATCTTGGTGAATATAGAGGATATCTCCTATGGCCAGCGCCTTATGTTGATAAAGCACATGGGTTGGGATGGTGGCCTCAGTCATCGGTGGCTGTTGCGACGTAGCCTGTTGAGGGGGAGGACTCTGGGGCGCGGTTTCGAAGGAGGTGGCGTGCTGACGATGGGGGAGCCGAGTAACAAGATGAATGCTTTCTCCAGTGCCTGCAATACTTTCAAGGTTCTCCAAGCAACCCAAGACAGCGGCATTATCTGGCAGTGTACGAAAGGGCCCTAATTGTTCCGTGAGACCTGGTAGCAAGTTGGTTCGGTGGCTGGCAACCAGTGTGTCCTCCTCATGGAGGATGCTGTTGAGCCTTTGTTGTAACTGGTCCAGTTTCTTGCTGCTATTGGCCAGAAGGTCATTGCGGTTAATGTTGAGTCGATAACTGCCCTGGGGGCTGTCCAGAGCAATGGCTAACTCTTGATCGCCATTCATTCTACCCAGCCAATCGGGCAGTAAATTATAGAGTTGTTGTTCACCTTCAGCTGTATGCAGCGGATCGTAGCGATATTGTTGAATAAACTTATCGGCGATATAACGCGCCCAGCTATCGTAAAAAGTTTTCAGCCCAGTATCCGCGACCACTTCAACCAGCGTTCTTTCGATATGACTACCTACGGTCAGTCGGGTCAGTACTAACTGGTGCAATTGGATATCCAGATGCAACAGCTGGTTACCGTTGGCTGTACTGAACTGACTGGTAGCTGCTACGGCGGAATCTATTAGACCTAGTGTTTTAAAGGGCGAAGCTTTAGCAAGCCCTAAAATAATGGAGAGTTGATCTCGGTCAAAACTACCTGGAGTTGCAAACACGACTTCTTCAGGGCTACCACTTTCCCGATGTAACTCCAGTAGTTGTGCATAGGCCAAGTCTGCATTGTGTCTGGCATGATGTGTGGGTGCGGGAAGGGGTGACAAATTTAATTGGCGCCAGAATTGGTTAAAACTTTGTTGCGGTTTCAGATAGGCTTTTAGACGTGCAGCATTGCCGGTAGTGACGCCCTGTTCTGTTAATAGTGCATAGCCAGGGCTGATGAACATGTCTCCTTTGCCCGTTCCGCAGCAAAGGCCGCAATCGTTAATTTCTATAATGGCTAAGCTCATAGTTACGCCTGTGTACAAATTAAATCTAGGTTTACGGCGGATTAATCCGTCTTAAGGTGGCGCAGTAAATTGTCGTCACAATAACTGTGTGTATCCAGCACCAAGCGCTCTTGAGCCAGCTGTAACTGGTGCATCAGAAACATCACCACGATACTGATCACCAGCGCAATAAAGGTCGAATTGAAGGCTACGCCTAGGCTTGCGGTAACACCGGCAATATCACCCTGTACGGCCTTATGAGCTTGACTCAATGCCTCGCCGATACCTCTTACCGTACCAATAAAACCAATAGAGGGGATTGCCCAAGCGATATATCGCACCATGGACAATTCTGAGTCCAGGCGGTCAGACTCGGTATCCAGTACTTCGCTGACCGCACTAGAGACATCTTGAATATTTCGAGTGGAATCAAATCGGCGTAGGGCAGCGAGTATTGCTCGAGAGACAAGGTAGTCTTTTTGAATATCGGGTAAAGCCTGAATAGGGCGAGACATCTGACGGGCATCTTCCGGCAAAATCCGTGTGCCGTCGGCAACCGTCAGTAGTTTTTGGGTTAATAGTTTACGTTCATCCATGGCGTTTCTTGCTTTGAGCCCCATGATCGCGAAGGCCCAGAGCATTAAAATAAAACAGGCTTCTTGTTCGTAATCCTTCACAACAATATAGAAGGATCGTTCTGCTACATAGGATTCTCCCGCAGCCTCCCGAGCCAATTGTTGTTGTAGTAAAGCATTGGCATTAGGCCGTATGAGCGTGACATAAAAGGTGTGTATCAGAATCAGGGCCAAAATCAGGGCAAACACTTGATAGAGGAAATCTGAAGAAGCTCTTGTTTTCATGCTTAAGGGGTTCCTTTAAATATCCACGGGAAATGGGACTGACAGGTCTTCTGAAATTTCTTCACTGGGGTCAAATTCCCGCTCTGAGGGGCGGCTCTTGGCCTTGGCTGCTGACGTTGCTTCAGTTTTTGGCTTTAACTCCACCGGTTGGGACTCAGCTTTTTTAGCTTCAATCGGGACGGGTTTTACCCCCGTCTCTTCGGCAAAAGTTGGCAGAGGTAATAGTGTTGTCGTCAGTAATAACATAGCGCTAACGATGACGGCGCTACACTGTCTTTTGTCTTTAACATGATTATTCAACATAGCGAGCAATCCTAAAGCCCACATCATCGCGTGGATCGTTACCATAGTCACGGAATGACAGTCGTAATTCTGTGATGTTGCTATGACGCCAGCTGGCACCTCGAATTAGGTGAAACTCACCTTTCTCTGGGCCGACGGGGTCTTTATCTGCTTTCGTACCTAGGCTGAATTCAATACCGTAGTAATCATTGACCCATTCCGCCACATTGCCTCCTAAATCATAGAGTCCCTTCTCATTGGGGGGGAAGCTGCCAACGGGTGCCGAGGTGGTATGACCATCGTTATAGGAAACGAGAACATGCCCGACAATTTTTGCGGCACTGACACCAGCAAAGTTGCCATTTTTTCCGCCAGGAGGGAAGTTTTGTCCCCATATGTGTTTTTTCTCTTTGCCCGTTGTGGCGCGTGCAGCCCATGCCCACTCAGCTTCCGTGGGTAGGCGATAGCCATTGGCCTTCGTGTTTACGCCGGTAATTTTCCCTTGATCTTCCGTATAGACGGGTGTCAGTTTTGCTTTGTTACTGAGCCAATTGCAGTATCGCGCAGCCTGCTCCCAGCTGATATTGACAACAGGCTGGTCGGGCCGATCTAAGGTGACGCCTCCCGCATGACGAGAACTGTGTTGTCGTTGGTATTGTTTATATTGGCTATTGGTGACTTCTTTGGTGGCCAAATAAAAAGGGCGGGTAATTTGTACGTCCCGCAATACCTCATTGGCTCGTCGACCAGATTCACGACGAGAGGCGCCCATAGTGAAGGTCCCCTCGGGTTTGAATAGCTTAAGGGTTTGGTTGTCAGGGGTGGTGATTTCTTCAGGGGTACTCGCCCAGCGAGCTTCTCGTTCGGTGAGAAGCTTTATCCGAACCACTTGTTCCAGTTTAGGTTGGGGGGTAACAAGACGAGACTGGCTAGCGTAGCCCGGTTTTTTAATCTCAATGCGGTGAGGGCGAGAGGGCAGTTTAAACGTTTGGCCAGCATTACCTCGGAGTCGGCCATCAATCCATACGGATGAATCTGCAGGGAAAGCGAGGACTTTGATCTCCCCTTTATTTGCCGTCAGAGAAATGGCAAGCACTTCTGTTTTACCCGGCGTCAGCGACAGCGAATGTTTGTGGGTGAGATAACCATTAAGGAAGAGTGAAATCTCGTGTTTAGCATTTGCATCGACACCAAGGGTAATGGGAGTGGTGCCTTGATATTCACCATTCACTGTGACGGTTGCCCCAGAGGGGGTGGAGCTGAGCTCTACAATGCCATCGGCAGGTACCAGCGTAATATCTGGTATCGTCAGGGTGTCGCCGGTACTGACAACCAGTGTTTTCCTCCAGGGCTTATAGCCTGGCAAGGTAATGCTGACAGTTTCCCCATCCGATAAAACCTCAACCGTGAGCGGCGTTTTACCACGAGTTTCGTCCCCGACCAAAATGTTTGCTCCCGAAGGTGAGGTGGTAAGCTGAACATATCCCCAGGCCGGTTTTAGGTCGAGGTGAAGGGCTTGAGTATGATCTAATCCCTCGATTTCTATTGTCCTCGTTTGGGGAGCATAACGGGGGGCTCTGATGTCCAAATGATGTTCACCTGGCGATAGGGGTAGGGTGGTAGGGCTGGTGCCAGCTAAATCTCCATCGATCACAACTTCGGCGCCTTCGGGTTTGGTTGTCAGCTGAAGATGACCCGGTTTTTTCTCCATAACGAGGGGTAATAGCTGGTGGTCGTCTTTGCTGACCACAAAGGATTGTTGCAGGTCAAGGTAGCCCTCTGCGGTGGCGGTCAGCTGATAGTCTCCGGGCCGAATTAGATAGTGATCGGCCAGTTCAAAAGTGAAGCCGCCTTCTATGGTTACCTGTGCTATAGAGGGGTCAACTTTAATTACGACAGATCTGGCAGAGAGTAGAAACCATAACACCATAAGGCTTGCTATCAGGGCGAAGCCAACGATGATTTTCAATGGACTAAGGCTGAAATCAGACCGTTTGATCTCTCCTGTCACCGGTGTGAAATCGGCAGGAGCAATAGGCTCTTCTGGTAACGGTGGTTGCTGTTGCTTTGGGTCTGTCATGGTATGGGTTCTCTGCAGACCACTTCCACAGGAGCTGCAAGCCCCTCTGATGTGACTTGAAATTCTACCCGAACGTCGCGATAGCCTGTTCGGTTTCCTACCGCCACATAATTACCAGGTTTTAGTAATATGTGTTTTAAGCCAAACAACCCAAGTTCCCCCACTTTGAAAAGCGTGACATTGGTGGTGTTGTCAGAATGTAGTTCAACGGTTACTGGTGTGATGGCTTTTTGCAGGACATCACTCAGTTGATTTGTTTGCCTTGTATGCAGTGGACCGGATGGTCTAATACCTTTGGCATCTTTGAGTAATTGTTGCGCATGCTGATAGACGTTGGTCGAAGCGAGCCTAAGGGGTGACTGAAGAATTTTATCAATATCATCACTGAGATTAGCTCGCGCCAAGCTGCGAAGTTGCCCCAACTTAGCCTCTACTACCGAGCTGTCTCGCGCTAATACGCCGGTATAGATATCTCTAGCTTGGTGCCACTGTTCTTTGGCTTCGAGTGATGCGGCATTATTTAATTGTGCTCGTGTGGTTTGTTGGGCCGATGCCGTATTTGCCTGGGTCAAGCCTGACTGTGCAGCGTTATCGTTGGGGCGAAGCGTCAGTGCTTCGCGAAATTCTTTGGCGGCACGGTTAAGCTGATTATCTTCCAAGGCTTGGTAGCCGCGGCTCATGGCGCTATTGAAGTCTCGAGATAGAATAAGATTTGTTGTCTGTGTATTGCCGGCTAGGGCATCTGGGTGATGGGCATCTAGTGCCAACGCTTCTTGAAATAAGCTCTGGGCTTGCTCCAATTTTTGTTCCTCTAGAGCGTTACGCCCTTGTTTGATTAATGCTAATACGCTGTTCAGTGTGCCTGCCCTTGCTATACCGGACTTTGCTTCGGCATTGGATGAATCAATGGCCAATGCTAATTCATAGAATTGTTTGGCTTTGATGGCATCGCCGCCAAAGAAGGCATCTGCACCTTTTTTCAGGTTGCTCGATAGTTCTTCTGGTACCCGACTCTCCAGTGCAGTGAGTTGTTTGAGTGAATCCTGATAGGTAGTTAAGGCTTGATTAAACTCGCGTTGACGGTATAAAAGATCGCCTTCTGCCGCTTTCTGGAGTGCAGCTTTGAATGCTTTTTCATCCCAGAGCAATACATTTTTCTTTTCCAGAAAATTTTGCTTTTCTAGCAGTTTGCTCAGGCTATCTTGTGATTCACGACGGGCCTTGGCCAGTTGGGCATCCCTAAAAGGGTTTTCCTGCACGGAGGCTGTTGAAATAGCCTGAGGCTCAATGACGGTTGGCGGCGTTTTGGGCGGTTTAATCAGTGAGGGCAATACAAAAATTACAACTAATGCCAGCAGTAGGCTGACCACCAGCGCAGCATAAGTCGTGGGGCGTTGTTGCCAGGGAAGCGGTTCTTCTACCGAGGTTTTGTGAGTTTGTGTTAATGGAACATCTGCTGGCTGTATTGGGTCGGAAGCCGATGGTTCGGTAGTAGGATTTTTGGACGAAAGAGGCTCAAACACGGGGTCGATATCATTATTGGCTGTCATGGTATTTAGATCTCGCCGCGTTCAGCTTGATAGATTTCCCGTAACAGGGCTTTCCATTGTGTGTATTGGGCTTCCACATTGCCGGTAAGAGTAATGGTGCGGTCTTCCAATTCAATTACCCGAGGTTCGATTTCGGCCTCTAGGGATTGTCCCAACTCAGCAAGAACGTCCTCGTGTATCTTCAATTCTGCTTTTTTGGACAGACCGCTTTTTACTAACAAGGCTCCTGCCCCGATGGACACTGCGCCCGCTGACCGGACAGCGCCGTTATTACTACCCGCAGCAACGATGCCGCCAATGACGGCGACAATACCGCCGATGGTGCGGTTTCGGGATTGACGTTTGAGTTCGCGGACAGAGGCTATTTCTTCATAGGTGGCCATGCGCCATGATTGATAAGGTTTGTCCATGCGGCGAGAAAAGGCATCGTAATGTTCTTGCATGGTGTCGACAAATAGATAGTCACGTTCTCGAATACGCTCAATGCGGCGGAGAATTGGATCATTCTCTGCGGGAAGCCGAATAATTTCCAGTTGCCCGCCAGGTGTTTCTTTAATGTGATCACCGAAAGCCTCAGGAGAAAAATCTCGGGCAAACTTAAGGCTGGAAATGGACCTCAATTCTTTTACATTTTTTGCTGATAATTGCTGACGGTACTGAAGTAAATCATTAGCGATACGATTGAACAGACCTTGAAACGGGTCGCGACTGACATTAATGCCCTTTTCGTAAGCATATTGGCCTACAGATTCTGAATAGGGTTTGGTGTACCAATGGCGATTACTGCTATCGGATACACTGACATCCAACGTTAATGTTTCACCATCAGAGTGAACGATTGTGCCTTCCACATAAACATCCACAACAGTTTGTCGACTGGGTACGGTTCGCACCGCACCCCAGGCAGATGTCTGTTGAATGGTAGAGGCTAACTTGTTGGCTAAGTACTGGGCCTCTGCATTGCGAACAGCGGGTGATATCGCTGGGTCATCCGCTGTTTCTGGTTTATCAAGACCTGGGTCAAAGGGTAATACCGCAAGGTCCAATAACTGGGACTCCTCCACGGCAAGGGTTTGATGCTCCAGCGGTGTGACGATGGTGCTGGTAACACGCTGACCACCACAGGCCGACAGTGTTAATGACGTTAACACCAGCACGGCCGTATATATCAGCGATTTTATTTGCATAGGTCGTATTTGCATAAGCAGAATTTATTGGCCTTTTTTGTATTTTCGGTATTCTTCCCAGAGCTTTTCTCGTAACACGGGATCTTGTTCTTTGAGTGCTGCTTCACGTATTTGTCTGGCAACAATATCATCATCACGACCATCGGGAATATCTGTGGGGGCTCTGGCACTGGATTGACTGGATGGAATATTACCTCCGTTGGACGCGGTGCTAGCTCCTCTATCACCCTGAGTGTCAGAGAATACCGAGCCATTTCTCCCGGGTTCTTCAACGTCTCCAGCAAGCCCGCCAGTTGAATCGGAATCTTCACTGATATCCGCCTCTTCATACAGAGGACTATCGTTGCCGAGCCCCCCCTCATCGGGGAATTCACTCTCTATGGATTGTGCCGCCGCTCGTTCGTTGACAATCATGCCATCGAAAACGGCCATTGATTCATCAAATTGTTCATCCAAAACGGCTACAGCTTCTTCTTCACTCAGTACGTCTCCGCCACTGGGTATGCCTGGCTCTTCTTCTCCGTAAGGTTCAGCGTCCCCTGAAGCGCTTTGGTTTTTTTCGTTCTCTTCGCTTGAGGTGTTTTCTCCGGAGGCACTACTACTGGGTGAGCTGCTTGCCGTCGTGCTGGGCGGTGTGGGTTGAGCAGTTGGCATCGATGAGCTTGATGAAGTGCTATTACTTGATTGTGAACTTTGGCAACTGGCAAGCAGCAGGGCCAATGTACCGCCTAAAATACTGCTTAGGATAAGTGATAGAACTTTGTTTTTAGGTTTCATGAATCTAGCTGTTTTCATTTGGAATCAAAACCCTGACCGGGAAAGCGGTTGTTGGTGCGGGTACCCCGTCTTCAAAACGGGGTCTAAATTTGCGTGCGCGTATGGTTTGCTGAGCTCGTGGACCATATTCACTGGCACTTTCAGGATGTACTTCTTGAATTTGGAGATTAGTGGCTGATCCTTTTGTGGTGATATCAGCGGATAAATTGACATAGTTATCGAGTACAACAGCACTGGGATTCTCTATCGCGTCGGAATTGTTGTTTGGGACGGAGGGCGATGTTTCCTCAATAGTTTTCCATCTATCCCATGTGTCGAGTTTCGGTAGCATCGTGGGTGTACCAAACAGTGCGCCCAGAACTTCTTTTTGTTGTTTTTCCCCAGCCATAACACTGTGGGCCTGTTCATAAGCACCCAAGGCTAGGTTGTAGCGTCCAAATAGTAGATACCAATCACCTAGGTCGGTTTGTGCCATGGCCTTGTCTATGGGGGTTACCTCTGGGTTGTTATCAAGAATATCGAGTATTTTATTGTGTGCCGAGCGTCCTTGAAGATAAAAGCTTCCCCGTCTTAACATATCATCCCCTGCAGAGCCAAAGGAGCGATAGCCAAAAGGCACAGGTGTGCCAATGTCTGAAAATTCGGGGTAGAGCTGTTGATGTGAGGCATAGTAATAATTCGTTATGGCCAGATTTCTTAATAGCTTAATCAGTTTGAGGTTAAGTGGACCCTGATGCTGGGCGGATAGTTCAATGGCCTTGGTATAAAGGTCAACAGCCGCCCTGAGATGATAGCCGTCCTGACGTAGCCCTGTTTGGGTGTAGGCATCAAGATGCCATTGGCTGATTTCATCAAGAAGGGGGATTAACCTGACATCGTTTTGGCCATAAGTCTTCAGGTAGATCCAGAGTAATTGGTCATAATTTTCTGAGACTTCCGTCGTTAGCCCCTGTTTGTTCTGACTTTCTATAATGCCTCGCAACATGGGCTCTTGGGACAGACTGTAGATGCCATTATTAATACGTTTTAGATACAGCGATCGCCTATATGCGGTGACCGCCTCATCGTAGCGTTGGCTGAATTGTAGCGTTTTCCCCAAACTGAAAACCATTTCTGATAGCTCTGGGTCATAGGGGCCTAATTCACTTTGCTTTTGTTCAATAGCGTACAGATGGTTTTTTATAGCGTTATTGAGGTCAATACTGTGGGGAAGGGCGAGATTGGCAGGGTCTGATGTTGCCGTTGCCGTGGTTGGTTTTTCTGAGGCCTCATTTTTTGAAACAACACTTGCAGAAGTTTCGCTTTTTACAGTGGCGTCACTGCTGTCTGCATTTAACGTTTCAGCCAGAGTGAAGGGCGCTGTCAGGCAGTAGAAAATCAAGCACATTAACGACAAGGCAGTGCGTGTTATGTTGCGTGAAAAAACCATGTGTTTGATGCTCATTAATTAATCATGAACGTTAGAGGCAGCTGGCGGGGGATTGTTCCTTACGGTATGTTGCGCGTTGCACATTCCCTCAGTTAAAACTGCCGAGTGCTTTCTATAAAATTGCACAGTTTGAGTATAACGCGCCAGTATTAAAAAGCTGATATTAAAAAGTATGGATAGTTAAAAAAGGTAAATCGTAAAAATGCTGTTTGAATTGTGGAATGTCATTGCCCCGGTTTTGATTTGTATTGCCATTGGTTTTCTTTGGGGGCGTTCCTCTACACCTTACGCTGCAGAGTTCGTCAGCCGTGCCGTCATGAATATTGGTGCACCCTGTCTCGTGGTTTCGGCGATCAGTCAGGCCGATGTTTCAGGGCAGGGGTTTGCCCAGGTGGCGGTCGCCGCATTAGGTGTTTTTCTTGGAACCGGCGCGCTGGCTGCCATCCTTATTCGTTATACCGACGGTGATCATCGGGCATTATTGTCCGCTGTTGTGTTTCCCAATAATGGCAATATGGGGTTGCCTCTTTGTCTGTTTGCCTTTGGTGAGCAGGGTTTGGCGCTGGGGCTGTCGTTCTTTCTGGTACAAATGACCGCGCTGATGACCGCAGGCGTGGCACTGATGTCGCGCGCCGGCACCGGTTTTTTGGCCATGGCCCGGGATTTGGCAAAACAGCCACTAATTTACTCCATTGTTATCGCCCTTTGGCTGCTGGTCAGTGACACCACATTACCCGTCTGGGCTGGCACCACGGTGGACCTGTTGGCCGGTTTTACCATTCCTTTGATGCTGATGACCCTCGGTGTCTCGCTGTCCAATTTGAACACTAGTGGTTGGTGGCGCAGTATCGGGTTTTCAATGTTGCGAATCGGCGGTGGTCTGATGTTTGCCTGGGCCATTATTTCCTGGTTGGGTATCACGGGCACGGCTAAAAATGTGGTGCTATTGCAATCGATTATGCCGTCGGCCGTACTTAACTATTTGCTGGCACTGAAATTTGATCGCGACCCAAATGCCGTGGCGGGTATCGTGGTCGCTTCTACCGTCATGGCGCTGTTGGCGGTGCCGCTGCTCTTAGTGTTTTTAATTGAGTAGAGCTAGACCGACTTTGGTCGGCTGTTGAATCAAGGATACTGATGTGACAAATACAAACTCTGTGACTAATAATAAGCCCCTATCAGGCTATCGAGTAATTGAGCTAGGGCAATTGCTTGCGGGTCCTTTTGCCGGGGCACTGCTGGCCTATTTCGGTGCGGAAGTGATTAAAGTAGAACCCCCGGGCGGTGGTGATCCATTGCGCAACTGGCGCGTACTTAAAGATGGTACCTCACTCTGGTGGCGCAGCCTTGGGCGCAATAAAAAATGTATCACTCTGGATTTAAAAACCGAGAAGGGACGTGAATTGGTGGCTCAATTAGTTGATGGCGCCGATGTGCTGATTGAAAATTTTCGTCCCGGCGTGATGGAAAAATGGGAGCTGGGGCCAGAACGTTTTAAGCAATCTAATCCGGGACTGGTATATACCCGTATATCCGGTTACGGACAAACAGGACCCTATGCCCACAAACCTGGTTTTGCCTCGGTCTGTGAAGGCATCAGTGGGTTCCGTTACGTCAATGGTTTCCCGGGCGAAGCGCCGGTGCGCCCGAACCTCAGCATTGGTGACAGTATAGCCGGACTGCATGCGGCCTTTGGTGTGGCGTTGGCGTTACTGTCGCGTCAATCTAGTGGTGAAGGACAGACGGTAGATATTGCCCTTTATGAAGCCATGTTTAATTTGCTCGAAGGCGTGGTGCCAGAATTTGATGGCGCCGGCGTGATTCGAGAGCCTTCGGGCACCACCGTCACCGGCATCGTCCCCACCAATACCTACCGCTGTGCCGATGGCAAATTTGTGGTGATTGGCGGTAATGGCGATTCCATTTTTAAACGGCTAATGGAGGCGGCAGGGCGGTCGGATATGGCCAACGATACTCGTCTGGCCGATAACGCCGGCCGAGTAGTCCATGAGCAGGATATTGATGAAGCACTCTCGGTTTGGTGTAGTAGTTTGCCCAGCACCGACCTTCTCGACCTGCTTGAAGACGCCAGAGTGCCCGCAGGCCCAATATACAACGCCGAAGATATGCTGGCCGACCCACACTTTAATGAGCGGGGTTTATTCGAACAGGTGGAAATCAACGGTAAACCATTAAAGATTCCGGGAATGATTCCCAAGCTCAGCGATACGCCGGGAGATACCCAATGGCCTGGGCCAGATGTGGGGAGCCATAATAAAGAAGTGTTGGGGGATTTGTTGGGGTTGGATCAGGCGGCTCAAGAGCAATTGCGGGATGATGGAGTGATTTAAGGACTTCTGTTGATCCGGTGTACGTTCCCCTCTGCCTGTTCTTAATCTGAGTATGCGTGAATTTCTATGGACACATGCACAAGGCCTAGGGATTTTGGAATAAGTGCCTTGTACTCGTTAGGTGGTAGAGGGTTGTGGCCGACTACAGTGATTTGAGCCGAATAAATTTTTGGGCCAATAGACCACACATGTAAGTCTGTTATCTGCGTGTCTTGATCGGTTTCAATCAATTGCCGAATTTGTGTTTGAAGGTGTTTTGATGCCTGCCGGTCAAGCAAGACGGCACTGGTGGAACCCAATAGGCTGTAGGACCAACGTGCGACCAAGATACCGCCAACAATCCCCATGGCTGGGTCCATCCAAATGAAGCCGAAATACTTGGCTGCCAGCAAAGCAATAATGGCCAATACTGAGGTCAGCGCATCTGCCATGACATGAAGGTAAGCAGACTTTAGATTGTGGTCATGGTGCTCATGATCCGCGTGGCTATGTTCTTCACTCTCATGATGGTTTTCACGTTCACTATGACTTTCGCTTTCACCGTGATGATGGTCATGACCATGGTCATCAACCCCAAGAATAAAGACACAGACGCCGTTGACTAGCAGGCCAAGAATTGCGACAAAGATGGCTTGATTGAAAACAATTTCAACGGGGTTCAGTAATCGAATTATGCTTTCAATCCCCATAAATAAGGCGAAAATGGCTAGCAACACGGCACCGGTAAAGCCACCTAATGCATTGACTTTGCCGGTGCCAAAGCTGTATTGACTGTTTCGAGCATTGCGACGTGCGTAGATATAAGCAAATGCGGTGATGCTTAGAGCAACGGCATGGGAAGCCATGTGCAATCCATCGGCGAGCAAAGCCATGGAGCCGAAAAGCATCCCGGCGATTAACTCTACGGTCATCATGACGGTAGTAATTCCGATCACAATTAGCGTGCGCGATTCACCTGGTCTTTTTAGGTCTTGAGCAAAGGTATGATCGTGTTGTGAGTGATGGGTGTTTTGGCTTTGCATATTTTTATGATTCTTGTTCTTTGTTATCAGAAAATACCTCGTTTTGTTGTTACTGATATTTCGAGGTGTTTTTTAGTTTACCGGTTTGGCTGGATTGTTCAGAAGTCAGTATGTTAGCAGTATATACAGACTTATAGTGTGGATAATAGGGTCACGTTGAAGGCTGATACTTACTCGCCAACATAATGCCCAGCCGGGTTTTTTACGCCCTATCTGTTGGTAAGTTGAATGTGGCCATGTTTTGTCGTGTTGAAATAAATCAGAAGACGCCCGGCCTAGGGGATTTCTTAATAGCGATGATAGAGTGGTGTAGTGCTAAATCTTATTTTAGAGAGGAATACCCTGAGTGGTTTCAACTTCAACAGTTAAAAAAATTGCTATCTTTGTTGATGTGCAGAATATTTATTACACCACGCGCCAGGCCTATGGGCGACAATTCAATTACAGAAAGCTTTGGCAGAAGATAGCCGGACAAGGTGACATTGTCTCGGCAACAGC
>JASJGJ010000130.1:0-5139 GCA_033791605.1 Porticoccus sp. | reverse complement strand
ACCGGTAGCCATGACTGTGATCGATCGTCAGATGATTGAAGCCTCCGGTTTTATTGAAATTCCTGATCTTTTTCGTTTAGTGCCTGGGTTCCAAGTGGGGTTGAGCTGGAGGGATCATCACTCAGCGGTGACTTATCATGGTCAGTCAGATGGTTTGTCTCGCAGGATGCAGGTGCTGATAGATGGTCGGGTGGCTGTTGGCTCGACCTTTGGCATTATCGATTGGGATAGGATGGGCATCGTTATTGATGATATAGATCGTATTGAAGTCGTCCGAGGGCCGGCTGGTGTTGCCTATGGATCTAATGCATTTATTGGTGCGATAAATATTGTTACCCGAGAGCCATTTGCTAATCCGGGTTGGCGAATATCTACTACAACAGGTAGTCAAGATATTGCGGTTGTCTCCTCTCAATATGCTGAGGTGGGCGACAAGTTTGATTATCGAGTATCGGCCAGTTATTTTCACACTGATGGTTTTGATCGTGTGAATGATGATTCAACGGTCCGGTCAGGCCGTTTTCAGGGGCGCTATCAGTTTACACCTGGCGTCGCCGTTGATGTCCAGTTTGGCCAATCTGAAGGACCATTGGGCCGAGGAGGGACGGGAGTGCCAGCAGACCCTGTGGGGTCAAGGGATGACATCGAAGAGTATGGGAGTGTTAGGGTGACAAAATCCTTGTCGCCGGGCAATGAATGGTATGTCCAGCTGGGCATCAGCTCCACAGAAGAAGATGAAAGTGTGAATGTCGGTTTACTGTCTGAGTTACTTGGTGTGACTCCTTCTCAAGTTCCTGTAGTGACGACAGGGTTAGTGGATCAAGACGTTTTTGGCACTGTTTTTGATATTTCAACAAATCAATTAGATCTGGAGTTTCAGCAGTTACTACAATTTGGTAATCAACATCGAGCGGTATTTGGGCTGGGTTATAGAAAGGACACAACAAATAACATTTCTTCAATTGCTCCAGGTTGGCAGGCGTCTGAAACTTATAGGGCATCAGGTAATCTTGAATTTAAACTGTCTGACAAGGTATTGCTGAATCTGGGAGCCCTGTATGAAAACAATGATTACAGTGACGGGAAGTTATCTTATCGATTCGGGGTGAATGCTAAAGTGGCCAAAGGTCATACCATTCGCGCTGCGGTGACTGAAAGCTGGCGGCTACTATTCTTGGGAGAGCAAAATATAGCTTTGGCTCTACGGTTACAAGATGGGACTATCGTTGATCAGGTACAGCTAGCACCACAACTTATAAGTCCTGAGCGACTTCGAAGTTATGAGTTGGGTTATGTTGGTGCTTGGTTCCGTGGGAAGGTCTTAACAGAAATTAAGGTGTATCAGGAAAAATTTGAAAATGAAATAGAGTACATCTTTGATCCAACATACCGTGAGCCGGTTTCTGCATTTAATCCCGGAAGTATTTTATATGTTGGCGGAGCTACTACAGATATTGTAGGTATCGAAACAGGTGTAAAGTGGCAATTTAGTCGCCACACTCGTTTATTGTTCTCTTATGCTTTTTCAGAAGTGGATCAAAATTGTTTGGCACAATCTTTTCGTTGTAGTGCACAAAATGACGCGACACCTCGTCATACCTCTAGTGTATTAATGTCCCATGATTATGGAAATGGTTGGGAAGGAAGCATTGGTTATTATTTTTTGGATGACATGTCATGGGTTTTGTGGGGTGGTGATGTCGAATCCTATGATCGCGTGGACATGCGCATAGCAAAAAGTTTTCAGTTCAGCGGGTCCCGACTGAAATTAGAATTGATCGGCCAGAACCTTGGTGGCGATTACCATGAGTTCAACCAAAATAATGTGTTTGAAACACGGACCTTTGTTCGGGCTACGCTTCAATTTCATTGAGAATCTCTTACATATTGCGCTGAATATTTAAGAGATTATCTCTCTTTGATTGCTCACTTTCTTAAGTAAAGCGTCGTGGTAAACTTCAGTTTTTTCTTAGGGACAACTCGTGGCTAAAAAAAAATCATCTGCCTATGTCTGTAATGATTGTGGTGCCGACTACACCAAGTGGCAGGGGCAGTGTAATGAGTGTAATGCTTGGAATACGCTCACCGAAATACGTCTAGGTTCTACAGTGTCGCCTGCTACACGACGAAGTTCTGGGTTTGCCGGAGCTGCAGACGGTGCCGTTAGCAAACTCTCTGAAATTGCTCTTGATGAAATTCCCAGAATAACGACAGGTGTTAAAGAGCTAGATCTGGTGTTGGGCGGAGGCCTAGTTCCCGGTTCCTGTGTTTTAGTGGGCGGGGAGCCTGGAGCGGGAAAGAGCACCCTGTTGCTACAAATTTTATGTGAGCTGGCTAAAAATCAAAAAACGCTGTACGTGACCGGTGAAGAATCACCTCAGCAGGTGGCTATGCGCGCTAAGAGGTTGGAATTACCTACAGATCAGCTCCAAATTATGGCCGAGACCTCGGTGGAGATAATATGTGCTACCGCTGAAAAATTACAGCCCAAAATCATGGTTGTAGATTCTATTCAAGTGATGCATCTGGAGGACGTTACATCGGCGCCGGGTAGTGTTTCCCAGGTGAGAGAAAGCGCTGCAATGTTGGTTCGCTATGCCAAGCAGACTAATACCGTGTTGTTGCTGGTGGGACATGTCACAAAAGATGGCAGTCTTGCCGGCCCCAAAGTGTTGGAGCACATGATTGACTGTTCACTAATGCTTGAAGGTTCAAGTGACAGCCATTTTCGTACCCTGCGCAGTAATAAAAATCGTTTTGGTGCGGTCAATGAGCTGGGAGTGTTTGCCATGACAGACCGAGGGCTGCGAGAAGTAGCCAATCCGTCGGCTATTTTTCTTCAGCGTGGAGATGAGGTGGCTTCGGGTAGTGTGGTGATGGTGGTATGGGAAGGGACTCGGCCCCTCTTAGTTGAACTGCAGGCGTTGGTGGATGACAGCCATTTGAGCAATCCTCGTCGTGTTACCGTGGGCCTAGATCATAATCGTTTGGCCATGCTGCTCGCGGTGTTGCATAGACACGGCGGGATTATGGTGGGTGATCAGGATGTATTTGTGAATGTGGTGGGAGGGGTTAAAGTTTTAGAAACCAGCGCCGATTTGGCGCTGATTTTGGCAGTGATTTCCAGTTTCCGCGATCGCCCACTACCCAGAGACCTGATGGTATTCGGAGAGGTGGGCTTGTCTGGAGAAATTCGTCCGGTACAAAATGGTCAGGAGCGCCTTCGAGAAGCGGCTAAACATGGGTTCAAGCGAGCTATTGTGCCTGCGGGGAATGCTCCGCGTCAGCCTATCGAGGGTATGGAGATTGTCCCCGTGCGTAAACTCACCGATGCTCTACAGGCCTTGGAGTAGAACCTCTTTTTTTAGTCATTTATTTGTTTTTCCTATCGAATCATGTGTCTTTGTCTGGTTGACATTAACTCGTCGTGGGCGTAACTTCCCCCGCCTTGCTAATGCAATAGGTTCTTGGCTCGCACATCTGCGAGTTGAGTGAAACGGGAAATCGGTGAGTTTAAACCCAGTACTTTCTTAAAAGTAAGTACTTTAAACAGGGTTAACTATTCCGATACTGCCCCCGCAACGGTAATTGAGTGAGTCTACTGGCCATTAGGCAATTGGTAGGCTCAAGCGCTAAATCACACAGCCACTGTGTCATCTTTGATATGGGAAGGCGATTTAGCAGGGAAACCGCTCATGAGTCCGGAGACCGGCCTGTCGCTACGCAGACGAACCGCGGGGTGCGGTTGCGCTGGTTTTGACAATTCTGTTGTCTTTCCGCCAATTTCTCCTTCGTGGGTATTTTTTACTCAAGATACGTTCGGGGCTGAACGTTGGAGAAAAATCAATGAAATACTTTGCCCTTGCCAGTCTTTTGGCAGTTTCTGCTGTGACTTATAACAACCACGCCTATGCTCAGCAGCCGAAAAATGAATACTCTAATTTACAAGAAATAGTCGTTACTGCTTCACATCAGCCTATTAGCCTTCAACAATCTGCTAGTGCCATTTCCGTCATTTCTGCCAAAGATATAGAAAATTCTCATGCGACAATGGTGAGCGATTTGTTGCGTGATGTCCCTGGATTAGCGATTAATCGAAGTGGTGTTCTCGGCTCGACGACACAATTGCGTATGCGTGGGTCAGAGGGTAATCATGTATTGGTGATGATTGATGGTGTAGAAGTCAATGATGCTTCACAGGGGGATGAGTTCAACTGGGCTCACTTGCCGGTGACAGGTATAGAAAGAATTGAAATCGTTCGTGGCCCGCAAAGTGCTTTGTGGGGTAGTGACGCTGTGGCTGGGGTGGTGAATATCTTGACCCAAAAAGCCAATAAACCACTACAGGGTAGTGTGTATTCAGAGGCAGGGAATTACGGTACCAACCACTCTGGGTTTAGCTTGGGCGGTGGAGGGGAGGCATACCATATTAATTTGAATGGATCCCATATTTCAGCCGATGGTGAAAATATCTCCCGCCAGGGTGGTGAGGAAGATGGGTACAGAAATACCACGTTGAACCTAAATGCGGGTTGGCAGCCACTGGAGAGCTTGTCCTTTTCCCTAACTGGCCGCCAGACCGAAGGCGAAAATGAGTTTGATGAGATAGATTCATTCGTGACGGGATTGCCTCAAGACGCCGACAAAGAGTCTGAGTTTCGACAACGTTTTGCCCGGCTGCAGACAGATTTATCACTATTCGATGATCACTGGCAACAACGACTGGCGGTATCAGTTAGTCGCCATAATAATGATGAGTTTACTAATGGTAGTCTCACCGGTGATAAATCAATACGAAAGAAGCAGTACAGTTATCTGAGTACGCTGAATTGGGCAGATAACACGCAGCAATTATCGTTTTTAGCTGAGCATGAAACAGAGGATTTCAGCCAGCATGGTATTGTGCAATTCTTTGGTGATCCAAATCAGGATCGAAAAAGAAGAACGGACAGTTTGGCTTTAGAGTATAGGGTTACACTTTGGGATGACCTAACACTGGCGGCCAGTGTTCGCCATGATGATAACGACGAATTTCAAAATTCCAATACCCGCCGGTTTGAAGCGAGCTATACACTTCCTAATGGTGATACTCGGTTGCGTGCGACCTATGGCATAGCCATTAAAAACCCCACTTTTACG
>JASJGJ010000129.1:0-12334 GCA_033791605.1 Porticoccus sp. | reverse complement strand
GGAGTAATTTACCTCTAATCGCTCGCACAATTGAGACAAAAGACTTTGTCGCTCAGCCTCGAAGGACAATTGATCAGCCTGCTGCTGCAACAACCTGACCACTTGGTTTTTCTGTGCAGGCTCTTTCAAGTCAAAGGTATTTTCTACCGACAACCCCAGCCCCCTTGTATCTAGAGTTTTCACAGTAGTCACAGAGAATAGGTACTGAAGTGCCACATTGAAAACCGGCACCTGTTTATCACTATAATAGGTTGTCACATACATGGTGGCTGTAAATTTCTGTCGCTCCAATTCAGGTAACATCGACACAAAAGAGCTATACCAACCATCATCGATAGTAATCACAGTCGTACAATCTGGATGCTCACATTTCGATTGTCGCTTTAACGCCTCATCCAAAGAAAGAACGGGATAGCCAAGATCTTTGATTTTCTGCATTCTACTCGCAAATTTTTCGGGGCTCATGAACAAAAAGTTGCCGAAATGCCCTTCTCCAAGCCATATCCCGTGGTAGCCTAGAATCCGTATACTCCTGCGGGTGATCCATCTGCAAATCACAAACAGGCCCATATATTTAGAAATTTTATAAATAGCCTGCTTCATAACACCCAATCTTTGTATCGTAAAACCACAACATATCTTTGATTACCCAGCCCCTACTAAGTATTGAAATGAGGCCAAAAGTGAGGCATCGGCACACAGGTTACACTGCCATAACGATATTATTTTATTAGTAAATTTTGATTTCATTGCATTCTGTAGTTCAATTATCCCTTAACTAACCACAGCTGGTAAGACATACTAGCTAAAAACCTACTACGGCTGAAAAGATGCACCACTCATTTTTTATTAAATCTTTTGTATACGCTATCCTAGCTGTAGGGATGCTCTCCTATACCCAAGCTGCTCCTTATAAAAAATATGCGCCATGGGTAGGCGATAACTTTAAAGGAGTCCCTTGCAGAGGGCCAGAAATGACCTTTGGCCCCTACGACTACCTACTCAGGCATCAGCTACCAAAAGAACTGCATATTGTAGAAAAGCACCATTTCGCTCCCAGCGTAGAGCAACTTATCCAAGGGCAAACTACAACATCTCCCATGGGGGACATCTCATATACCCTAACTGCATGGCCCAATCACCACAGGGCTTTATACAGCGCGATTCGGTTCAGAGTTAACACTTTGAATTCTAAAGTAAAACCTAAATATACAGAGGCAGAATGCTTTCTCCAAAGGGCCATTCATTATAGTCCAGAGGATGGTACAGCTTACATGCTCTACGGAATATTACTTCACCAAACCAAGCATAAGAATTTAGCCCTAAAAAACTACAGGAAAGCCCTAGAGTTACAGCCACAAAATGCACAGGCCAAATATAATCTTGCTTTACTTTTAGTTGACCTGAAAAAGTATGCTGAAGCCAAAAAATATGCTCTGGAACTATATACTAAAGGATATCCACTACCCGGCCTTAAAGACAATCTAAAAAGTGTAGGGCAATGGAATAAGGAGGATGAAAAAAAACTCCACTCTGAATCAAGCGGGATTCCTAAAGTTGAGTAATAGGCGGACCATAAAGCGCAAAGGTGTTCTATCCCAAGGAGTAAATCTTGGAAGCTGCCACTTGTCACTTAAATTTGAGGCAACCCCCCAACTAGTAGAAACAGCCGCATCAAAACCAGCTATTTCAACGATATCTCGGTGCTCCATAAGGTAGTCAACTCCAGGACGGCCATTAGGATAGGCAAAATAACGAACCTCACTACCCAGTATCGATTCAAGGTACTGTTTCGAATCCACCACTTCCTGCCGAACCAGATCAAGATCTAATGTTGATAGTATGGGATGGCTTTTAGTATGTGCACCAATAGCAACACCATTTTTTTTCAACGACCTTACTTGGTCATCTGTCATCATCATATCGGTTGGCAACAAATCAACCCTAGACTCAACTGAAGCAACGGCTTCAGCCCTTTTCTCCGGAGGCCAATGTTTTATCTCACGAATAATAACACCTGCAGCCTTACGCCTTTCCTCTATAGTCCTAATAGAATGGCAACCCAAGCCCGACAAGCTCAGGTCCAATTCTTCTCCCTCAGCGATTCTAAGTGCCTCTATCACTGAATCATTCCACATCCGCCCGCCATTTAAAAAATCAGTCGACACAAAAACAGTTGCCGGTATACCAAGCCTCGTCAAAATAGGCATGGCTATCTCTTCATTATTTGCATAACCGTCATCAAAGGTCACACAAACTGCTCTTTCTGGCAATTCACCATATTCCAAAGCAGTCAGGGCATCAGATAACGATATAGGATTAAAGTATTTAGCCAGCAACTCCATTTGCCACTGAAAATCAGAGACCGTAGGTTCCATCGGTCTCATATAATCAAATTCGGGGAGCACTTGGTGATAGGTCAAAATAGACACATACTGCTTTTTTCTGGTTTGTAACAGAAGGGGCAATATCGTTGCAACGGAACCATGCAACAGATTTTTCATTATGCCCTACCCCTAAATTTATGTTGGTGTAATTTTGCCAGCCAACCAAGCTTGACTCAACTGTCGGTTTTTTTTACGCAAAAACCGTCCATAGAAACACAATAGATGCTCTAAATTGATACCAAGCCATATACTTAACTTCAGTCCCGCTTAAAAAATGGCTGAGATCAAGAGCCGCACATAAAAAGCAGATAAGTTAAACTCTCCACACAATTAGCAAGCTTCAGAAAGGAACAACGTAAAAATGATGATGACCACTCGCACTGCAATTGCGTTTAGCATCACTGGGCGGTACATAATGCTTGTGCTTCAATTCATTTCAACCATGATTCTAGCTAGACTCCTAACACCAGAAGATATTGGTATTTACAGTGCTGGTTTTTCTCTCGTCGCTCTTTCCCACCTTTTCCGAGATTTTGGACTGAATCAATACATTATCCAAGAAAAAGAGCTAGATGAAGCCAAGATTCAAACAACCTTTACGCTCAGCCTTATCATCTCATGGTCTCTGGGAACACTGTTGTATTTCATGTCAGGCGTTGCCGCTGACTTTTTCAACGAGGAAGGGATTCATGTATTAGTACAATTATTGTCGATCAGCTTCTTCTTAATCCCTTTCGGTTCCATCACACTAGCTATTCTTCGGAAAAACCTACGCTTTCATATAACATCCGGCATATCCCTTATAGCCACACTTCTTGGAATTATTGTAGCTGTATGGACTGCATATCATGGCGCTCAATATTTTTGCCTTGCCTATGGAGCCATAACAGAAACAGCGAGCATTGTTTTTCTATCCTGCTTCTTTCGCCCCAAAGGAATGAAGTTCGGGCTAAGCCTTCACGGTGCTCGGCATATTTTTCGGTTTGGCTCAATTGTTGGTCTGGGGAACATCGTCACCCAGTTTTCCACTAGTGCCACTGATGCCTTGATTGCACGCCTGCTGGGACTATCTGCACTTGGCTTCTTCTCGCGCGCCTTAGGGACATTCTCACTGTTCGACAATATTTTTGTCAGCAGTATCCGCCCTACCATCCTTCCCCTTTTGTCGAGAGACAATAACGATTTGACAAAATTAACGGATGGCTACCTAAAAACAGTTTCATATTCATTTATTTTTGCCTGGCCTTTCTTTACCTTTCTCTTTCTTTATACCCAAGAGGTTATCCAAGTCCTGTATGGCACCCAGTGGGATACAGCTATCCCACTGGTGAAAATTCTCTGCGCGGCGGGTATTCTTCTGCCGCCTATTTTGTTTGCTGACAACCTTTTTATCGCCTACGGCCGCCCAGATATCACCCTGAAAATTCGAATAATATCCAATTTAGCGAAACTTGCTATGGTGGTCGTCGCCAGTTTTTTTGGATTAGAAGCCATCTGTATCGCATTCGTTGGTTTTTTTGTTATTAAACTTTTCACCTCCTTAATATATATCGAACAAATACTGGCAATAAACTTAACAAAATTATTTACTTTGGCTGCGCAAGCAGTGGTACCACTGCTTTTCACCATCATACCCACTGTTATTGCAAATATAACTGTACAGCCTTTTACTCCTGGCCTCCTGTTTCACTTCATCTTACTCATGTTCACAGCCTTTATTGGCTGGCTGGTGGGACTAGCAATATCAAACCACCCCTTCTTTTCAGAGATAAAATTACTCTACAACCGGTTTGCCCCATCAAGAACAACGTAATGTCTACATGGTCTCAAACTAAAAAGTAACCCCGCCTTAAACCTTAAGGAGCGTACGTTATCCAGCGCTCATCTGTTATTATCCCAAGAAATTTATAAGCCTAAGATCATCTCCGTATAAAATATTGGGCAATGATTACGGCCTAGCGTACGTCCTATGGAAAACAGGGTTTAGGAGTTATTGAGTATGTCCAACCTGCTCGGCAAACTAATTTACAACAAATACACTGCGTCAGCAGTAAATCGTTACTACGATTTAAAGTTGCGAAAACTGAAAAGTTTTATTTTTGTTGCCACAACTGGCCGAAGTGGCACGCTTACTCTTGTTGATATATTTAGCCAGCTTGAGAACTGTGTTGCTTTACATGAACCCTACCCCGCCATGCATGACAATATTCTTCATGCAGCAGCCTATGGGAACGAGAAGGTTGTGGAAGAATTTTATAAGATTAGAAAATCTGTCAATATCCGCCGGGATGCCATTGGGAAAGAATTTTACTTAGAAGCTAACCATCTATTTATAAAGACATTTATAAAATATGCCATAGAAGATTTTGGTGAAAAGGTTAAGGTCATTCACCTAGTGAGAAATCCCACCAACGTGGCAAACTCCATATATGCTCTTCAAGATCAACCTGGCACGACCGAGGGCAACCGATGGTGGCTCGACTACCGCGCACCCACAAACCTTATAGCCATCCCAGACATGCTAGATAACGACCCTGTATTTAAGCACCCGTACTACAAGGCATTGTGGTATTGGTTTGAAACAGAAAGCCGCATTGCCTTATGGAAGAAGAAACTACCAAATACGCCTTTTGTTTTCTTTAAAACAGAGAGTTTCAACGACAAAGATAAACTGTCAGCTCTATTTACACAGCTAGATATGTCAGTTCCAGACAGTTTTGTTGAAAATGTAGTTAACCTGAGAAGCCATGCTAGGTCTCATCAAAAAAAGGTTCCACCCTTGCCTGATGAACAAACCAAAGAAATGCTACACAGCTTTTTAACCCTGCTGAAAGATAACCAAATATCAATTCCAGAAAGCTCAGAGGAGTACCTATGAGCAAAGCCTCGCATCAAGAGCAAAGTGTACTGGTATTGGATGGCGACACCCTACCCGCCTTATCGATAATCAGATCACTAGGATCTAAAGGTGTGAACCTGGCAACAGCCTCTCATCTGGAAAACCCTATTTGCAGTTATTCACGCTACAACCAGTCAAGCCTGTCGTATTCAAACCCACTTGAATCAACTGATGAATTTCTCAAGTGGGTGGAAAAAACTCTTACGGATAACCAGTACTACCTTATTATTCCCGTTACAGATCGCACGCTGATTCACATTGCGAGACATTTTCACGATTCACCCTATGCCAAAAAGATTACCATGGCTGGACTCGATGCAATTGAAACCGTACTCGACAAGGCCAAGACCTCTCTATTAGCAAAACAATGTGGCGTCCCAATACCAACCTCATGGGACATTAGATATAGTGAGGATCTGGATAAACTTCAGCACGAGTTTACCTACCCTATCGTCGTTAAACCTGGTCGATCTATTTCCGACAAGGCCAACAGAGTCCCGATGACCGTGCGTTATGCACACAGCCAGAAAGCGTTGTATAAAATCAGCCACGAATTGCTTAATCACACCCATTTGGTACTTCAACAATATTTCACCGGCGTCGGGCTTGGCATCGAATTGATTGCTGATCAAGGGGAAATTCGCTACGCCTTTCAGCACCAGCGGCTTCATGAAATGCCGTTGACCGGTGGGGGTAGCAGCTACCGCAAAAGTGTCGACATCGACCCCGAACTACTGGAAGCCAGCAAAAAGTTGATAAAAGCCCTGAACTGGCATGGTGTCGCCATGGTGGAGTTCAAGAAAAACCCAGAGACCGGTGACTTTATCCTCATTGAAATCAACGGCCGGTTCTGGGGCTCATTACCTCTTGCCGTTGTTGCCGGAGCCGATTTCCCTTATATGCTTTACCAGTTGTACACCACAGGAGCCGTGGAGGAGCATTCCCCCTATCGACGAGACATTTATTGCCGGAAGCTTTCCAGTGATGTTCGCTGGCTCGAAGCCGTTATACGAAAGGATGCTGATACTCGATTGGTAACCATTCCCACAATAAAAAGTGGGCTGAAGGATTTGCTTCATATCTTCTCACCAAAACATTATTTTGATGCGCAATCGCTAAAAGATATTAAGCCGGGGCTTATCGACCTGAAACATATCATGGCCACTTACGGTAAACGCCTATTTGGCCAATGGCGCGAAAAACAGCAACGCAAAAGAACACTGGAACAAAGCCAAATTACCAAGATAGAACAACCCCTAAAACAAGCGAAGCATGTTCTTTTCCTCTGCTATGGCAACATCAATCGTAGCGCCATTGCCCATATCATGGCTGACCACACGATGCCTCAGCTCAACAGCGTAGAATTTAAATCCGCGGGCTTTCATGTTCATGGAAGAAGAATGGCAGACCAACGAATGGCGGCCATCGCAGAAAAACACAACCTTCAGACTAAAAATTTCAGGTCGACCGTGCTTGATGAGAGCCTGGTAGACTGGGCAGATATTATTTTTGTTATGGAGTCCCAACAACTTCACCAACTGGAAGAACAATATAGCCAAGCTCAAGGAAAAACATTTTTATTGGGTGGCCTTTATCAAGTCAAAAATGCCATAGAAATTACTGACCCCTACAACAAACCAACAGCTATTTATGAGGAGACCTTTCAAAAGGTTGATCGCTGTATTGTCACCATGAAGCACCTCCTCACAACTGATACTGTGTCGTAAATAGTACCAACATGGACTGGATCAAAAATATTTTTAACTGGCCACAGGTCATCCTTCTCATCTTGGTTTTCGTGGCTGTTGTCTATTTAATTTTTTATTTGAACAAACCGACAGTTAAATACTTCACCTATAAGAACACGCTCCAGGGTGATATGACCATGAGAGTTTATTTTCCAAAGGAACACTCAGCCAATGATCAGCGCCCCGCCATTCTGTTCTTCTTTGGTGGTGGCTGGATAGGTGGTGGGATAGACCACTTCCGCAAGCAAGCCGAATACCTGTCAAAACGCGGCATGGTTGCGGCCTTGGTCGATTACCGCATCGACAGCAAACACCATACCACACCAGATATTGCGGTAACTGACGGTTTGGATGCAATGAAATGGATGGTTGATAACGCTGATAAACTGGGTATCAACGTACAAAAGATCATCGCATCCGGCTCATCCGCTGGAGGACATATTGCAGCCTGTTTGGCTCTCTGCCAAATCAATCAAACTGAAATGAAACCAATGGTACGGCCAAGCCTACTGGTTCTGTTCAACCCCGTTCTTGATCTCACCAATGCCACGGCTGAACTTGAATTTAGCCCTAGGGAACTCGAGCTAATCGAAGCCATAGGCCCAGAGATGGCTCAAGCGATCTCACCCAACCGACATATCAGTAGTAGCACTCCACCCTCTTTACTTATTTTTGGCGATAAAGACCCGCTCACCCAACAAGGCGATATTTTTAGAGAGAATGCTATAAAGTACGGAGTGCCAGTAAAAACAGCTATTGCCGAAAATCAAAAGCATGGCTTCTTCAACAAGGAACCTTGGAAAAGCGCTACAATATTGGTCATGGATAATTATTTAATTGAGAATGGATACTTACTAGGTCCTCTCAAAGAACCATCCAACAATACAGCACTATCAATTTTTTAATGGTAGCTAGCGTCACAGATTTATTATTACAAATTATGATGACAACACATCATAACCAAAGCCAGACATTAACTTTTTATCTACATGATCATTAATTATGGCCAGTGCTTGTTTAGACAGTTTCTCTCTCCATTTTTCACTTAGGTAATAATCACGATAATAATTACTATCCTTATCTTTTTCTTTAGTGGAGCGCTCGAAGTTTAAAAACTCGTCGCTTTTTTTATTGATAGAAAAAGTTTCAGCTATTTTATTGATGACAGCCTCAGGGTTTTCAAATATTGCCTCTGTCGTAATATTCATGGCACCCAGTTCTAATAATTGCCGATACGAGCGATTCTTCACATTCCACAATTCAATTGGGTTCTGCAGGTTTTTTTTCATATTGTCCCGCCCAACCGTTTTCCAAGGCAGGGTCAAAAATGTTTCGAAATCTGGCTGTTTCGAATAATACTGATGGTAAGGGCGCCTATGTAAAGACAACAACCAAGAGTAAGGGTTTTTGGTGATAGTTATAAAGGCTGGCTGTTTTTTTCTCACCAAACTATAGCGGCGCAACTGGTCAACTGGTTTAACGCAAGCATGCTTCCAACCTAAATTTTTTCTTGAAGTAAAATAAAAGAAAGCATCCCGCAACCATTCTTCGCCCGGAAGAATATTCTGCATCTTAAGCAGACGGTAAGGTACGACCCCCTCAATTTCCTCTACATCCAAATTCAACCGAATTAGCTCACTGATGTAATTAGTATTGGTGTTTCTTTCACCATATATCTTGATTAGCTTACCCATATATTTCTCACACTGAAAATCCAAAACAACTCAAAAGAGCTTGTGATCAAGTAGCTACTTGCCCTTAGGCGCCCCGGAATCCAACCAATCACCAATTAGTTTAAGTTCAGCAGCCGTTACATCTGTGGGGTGATCTGTACCAAAATCGATGTCGTTATCGTAGGTATCGTCGGTTCTACCATCAGTACGTTGATTGGCCGCTTTCCAATACAACAAACTTTCGCGGGCAAACATATTGTTGACATACTTGCTGGTGTAAGGCCGATGTAGCCCAAACATTCTTTTACTGTTACCTTTTTCTGCCGCTTTGATCTTCCTGTCTTGCGGCACATAAGTTTGGAAATAATCCCAAACCAATTTTTCATAATCCATCAATGGCACATCAGTTTCATGACAAGAACTACAGCGTACTTTTAAGATTGGCTGAACATCCTTCTGGTACGTCGGTACAGCCGTAATATGCGTCAAATCAACAGGTTTCGCAGAAAAAGCCAATGACTGCTCGTACGGTCGGCCCTTTTTTGAGTGTAAATGGCAGCCGGAACAAACCCTTTTTTCCCCTAGCCGAAGGGATTGAGGAACTTGATCTCGTTTAATGACACGACCCTGCTTATCCACCCCCGCCATAAGGTAAGGCAGATTACAGGGTAACTTGGCGGAAAACGATTTATCCGCCAACAATGGGGCATCACCCAGCAATGCTAAAGCATTCCCAATAGAATTCCTGAACTCCATCTTTGCACTACGATTGGGGCGAACAACCCAAAACCGGATAGCGGCCAACTCATCATGGGAGATGCCATCTATTTCACCACCGTGGTTAGCCGCGTTATAGTAATTTTTATTAAATTTATATGGGCGATGCAATGCTGTCTCTGCTGTTCCAGCATCAGAGCTCACAAGTACACAGGATCCGTCATCAGACCGGATTAATGGTACTTCACTAACGTTTCTAGGCCTGACGATTCGAGCACCGAATTCATGCCACTCAGGTTGATCCACAATGGTGACCAAATCACTGGGGTGGCGGCTTGGAATTTGGGTGGTTTTGTACAACCCCACATCACAGCCTGGCTGGTCACCCATTTTTTCTTGCGTCTTTACGATACTGGCACCAATTTGAGAACAGTACCCCCTGCCAACGGTGAGTAACAGTTGGTTATCCTCTGTTCCCTCCGGATAGCCCACTTTCCCTAGATAGGTGCGCCCTCTCTCACCGAGGCCTAAATTGGATTCAGTAAAAGAGGGTTCATCGTTGGATTTCGACCAGTCAGCTACATTGTAAACACCTCGAGGAAGAAAGGTCGGCAGTTTCCCCTCTACGCCTTTGAGTTCTGGTGGCCAGCACCAGACATCGCCTAGCCCTAGGTTATTAGCACGATAATAATTAACGGCACAAATATCATTGCTTGATCGTTGCCCCAGAAAATGAAAGGCTTTCATCGTTTTGGTTCGCCCTCGTGAGGTTCGGATACTGTGCTTATGGGCACCAATCAAGGCCGTCATATCGCCACCTTGTGAATCCGTGTCCATCAAGACCCACATATTGTCGACAGTACCTGGCCAGTTAATACCGCCATTAGTGGAAACATAGGCTAGGTTGTGACTCAGCCAGTGAGAACTATAAGCAACCCTCCCATTATTGAGCAGGAAGGGGTGCATGGCAGCAGTAACCTCGTGAGGACTTACATCGACCACATTGGACCCATCGTCATCCGCAATAAAAAGTCGTGGTTCTCTAGTGGAGCCTGAACCAATAACATTTAGCTTTGGTCGAAAAAAACCATTCCGTGTAGACGAAAACATGATTCGACCATCAGGGAGCCAAGTTGGACTGATATCATTAATACTCGGCAAACGAGGCCACTTCTTCAACTTCCCCGAGGCCAACTCATAAATATAGATCTGTGATTCCAGTCCGCTGCGGCCTAAATAGGTATTAGGTAATAACACACGATTATGCCGCGCATTTTGTAACTTGGCACTCCGGTACACTGAAAACGCTATTTTTGTCCCGTCCAATGACACCATGGGATCCAACGGAACACAGGGCTGACTATCCTTCACACAATCAAAAATAATAGCTTCATTACCTTGAGTATCGCGTAACACCAGCTGGCCTGGGGCATTAAATTTACCAAATTTTCTACCCACGCCTGGCAATGTGTCCCACAGATCTGCTTTCGTGAGTGTATGAGGCTTCCCATTGATTAATACCTGGTGCGAACCTGTGGTTCGAGGTACTCGGGTATAAACAATAGACGTAGCTATCCCATCATTTTCCTTGTTATTTTTTTCATCTGCAGCACGATTGACAGATATATTGACGGAATTCTTACTTACGCTTTCTACAACTTGGCTGCGATTTTCCTTTTTTAATCGCAACTGCTTAAGTTCATTCCATGTATCTGAATCAGCATAACTGACCATAGACATTAAACCTGGAAAAACAAAGCCCGAGAGCATGCACCCTAAAAGTACAAGGACAACACGCCACATGGTTAAATTTCCCTTTCGGGGGAGGTGATCAAACTCAACATTAGACATACAGCTATTGTAGACCTAGAAAGATGGCTTGTATTAATATCTCTAAAATATGTGAATAGATCAGAAGCTGGAGGGAGATTTTACGCTTTATTTTCTCGACAGCATCGACTTGATACTAAGCCACACGGCATACCCCCCCCATTTCAGACTGGGTTTTGCGCCGAAAGCCATGCGGGCAATCGCCGATGCAGACTTATAGGATTTTCGTGATATCAGTTCCTGTGTGAGCAGCTTTGAATTAGAGGATAATGACAAAGCAGCATACTCCGTCGCTTCTGATGATGAACACACGGTTAACAAATGCCAATAAACCGAGCTTTCCAGTAAGCGGCGATTCACATCCCCTACAATTTTTGACGCTGACTCCCGGTCATGCTTCACTGGCGCATTGTGAGCCGAACATACCTCGGGGCGGAATAGGATGCCCTCCGCCTGATCACAAAGACGCACAAATAAATCCACATCTTCGGCGTAACGGGTTTCCACCCAAAACCTTTCCACCCTGTCCAGTAAGGCTTTTTTTGCAATGGAAATATTCAAATGAGCATAATCTGGAAAACTAAGCATTTGCCCACGACTGACTTGATAGACTTCAACACCCTTTAGTCTCTGTTCCTTACGCAGGCTTTTTTCAACATGGGAAAAGCTCGTCTTTGCAACAACTTCATCTCCATGCAAGATTTTCTGATTGGAAAAATAAAGCTCAGCTCCCGTTTGTTGAAGGCAATCAACTGCCGTGGACAGTAAATCCTTTCGACACCAGTAATCATCATCATCACAAAAAGCAATATACTCGCCGCAGGATTGCTCAATACCAACATTACGAACAACTGAAGGCCCCAAACGCCGACCTTCGTCGTGATTTGCTCGGATTAAGCGATACCTTGAACCAAGCTCACACATCATTTGTTGATATGCCAAAACCACATCATCACTGGAACCATCGTCGATGATAACGACCTCATAGCCAGGAAAGTCCTGTTCGTTAATACCATCCAAACAACGGCGCAGCCAATCCACACGATTTCTGGTTGGAACCACAACACTAATAAATGGTTT
>JASJGJ010000128.1:0-3798 GCA_033791605.1 Porticoccus sp. | reverse complement strand
ATTCTCCAAGGTACTGCACCACGTTGTAGGTAAAGGAGTCGTAATTATCAATCATTAATATCATGGTTAGGACTCCTCAGACCACTAGGTCAGCAGCACGAAAAATCGCGCGGGCTTTATTCATGGTTTCTTTCCATTCTAGCTCCGGTACAGAATCGGCCACGATACCAGCACCGGCCTGAACATAAAGCTTGCCGTTTTTGATCACTGCAGTCCGTATAGCAATAGCCGTGTCCATGTTGCCATTCCAGCCGATATAGCCGACAGCACCACCATAAACACCCCGCTTAACCGGTTCCAACTCATCAATAATTTCCATGGCCCGAATTTTTGGTGCACCGCTTAATGTGCCCGCAGGTAATGTAGCGCGCAGAACATCAATGGCGCTTGTGCCTGGGTTCACTTGGCCAGTCACATTAGAGGTAATGTGCATCACATGAGAATAACGTTCTACCACCATCTTCTCAGTCACTTCCACCGTGCCTATTTGAGACACTCGCCCGGCATCATTTCGGCCTAAATCAATCAGCATCAAATGCTCTGCGATTTCCTTAGGGTCGCTCATCATATCTTCTTCGAGGGCTTTATCCTCTTCAGGGGTATGACCGCGACGGCGAGTTCCAGCGATAGGCCTGACGGTGACTTCACCATCTTCCAATCGCGCCAAAATTTCGGGCGAAGAACCCGCAATATGAAAATCATCCAGATCAAGAAAATACATATAGGGTGATGGGTTAAGACAACGAAGCGCCCGATACAGATTCAATGGCTCAACATCAAAATTCATGGACATCCGCTGGGAGGGAACCACTTGCATGACATCACCGGCAAGTATGTAGTCTTTTACCTTATCGACAGCGGCTTTGTAATTTTCTTCACCAAAGCTCGAGACAAATGCTGACTCATCCAGCCCACCGCCTTCCAGATTTACGGGGGGAAGGTCCGGTAACGAATGCTTCAACTTGGTCCCAAGCTCATCCAGCCTGCTCTGCGCTTTACTCCATGCATTAGGATCAGCGGCATCCCCATGGACCACAAAAATCAGCTTACCCATGAGATTATCAAAGATGACCACTTCATCAGACGCCATCAATAAAATATCAGGATTACCCAAATCATCTTTAGGCACAGACCCTTTTAGTCTCGGTTCCACATAACGCACTGTATCGTAGCCAAAATAACCCACTAAACCGCCGGTAAAACGAGGCAACTGTGGCAACTCTGGCATTTTGTATTCAGCGTGAAAGTCTTCAACATCTTTCAAAGGATCAGCGGTAGTACGAGATACCAACACTTCACCATTTTTTTCAATCAAAAGCTGATCACCGAAAACCTTAAGAACGGTACTTGAAGGAAGACCGATCAAGGAGTAACGCCCCCACTTTTCTCCGCCTTGCACAGATTCAAATAAATAAGAATAGGGCCCGCGGGCCAACTTCAAATAACAGGATAATGGCGTTTCGAGGTCTGCCAACACCTCACGCATAACCGGAATTCGATTGTAATTTTGCTCAGCCAACTCGGCAAATTGTTCAGGGGTCATGGTTATTCCCTTGCGCATACCCGCGCAGAATGATCAGATAACAGATAGAGAAGAGGGGTGCGTACGAGCTGCCAATTTTTGGAGCACACACACCAAGGTCACTGACTACGCCATCGCCAGGTAAGTTGGGCAGAATAAAGATCGTGGCACTGAGTGAAAATCACGGGTGTCTCCAAAAACTTGAGGAGGCATTCTAATTCATTCATTCGACGCTGAAAAGTCAGCAAAGTTAGGTTAAACCTTGGCCAACTCAGCCCGCATAGCACCAATGGCTTGAGAATAATTTTCGGCACCATAAATAGCGGAACCCGCCACAAAAGTATCAGCACCAGCCTCAGCAATTTCACGGATATTATTAACGGTGACACCACCATCAATTTCTAGACGAATATCCAAACCACGCTCATCAATCAAAGCTCGTACTTCGCGCAATTTATTCAATGTCCCCGGAATAAATTTCTGCCCGCCAAAACCAGGGTTTACTGACATAAGCAAAATCATATCTACCTTATCGAGTACATACTTTACTTGCTCCAAACCCACCGCCGGGTTCAACACCAAGCCACTTTTACAACCCGCATCACGAATCAATTGCAGTGAACGATCCACATGTCGGGAGGCTTCAGGATGAAAGGTTATCCAGCTCGCACCGACATCAGCAAAGCTGCCAATCAACTGATCCACAGGCTCCACCATAAGATGCACATCAATCGGGGCCGTGACGCCATAATCACGCAACGCCTTACAAACCATCGGCCCAATGGTCAGATTGGGGACATAGTGATTATCCATCACATCAAAATGCACCACATCAGCCCCGGCATTGAGAACGGCATCTACCTCCTCACCCAAACGTGCAAAGTCGGCAGAAAGAATGGAGGGCGCTATCAAAAAATCAGTCATGAATATTCACTTTCTAAAATCAGTTATGCTTTAAAAGCCCAATTGCACCGTACTATGACGTAGAACGCGGCATGCTGCAATATTGCTTCATTGATCGTTTTTATCGCGGCTCACTTGATTATAAACGGCTTGGAAACGCGCCGCCCGAAACCCCTGTATCCGTTTTTGACCCACTAAGATAATCCGGACTCATGCCGTTAAGCTTGGCGTAATCGTGACGTCCTTTACGAGAGGTTTCGATACCATATTCTTTAAAGAGTCTGCCCTGCTACCTAAAATAATTGCGAGGTTTTCTATAGCAACCACACCAAGCCGCACTCTACATAACCATCTAGCGACACGCTCTTGCCTCGAGAAAACCGGTGACAGAAACACTCTCCGCTTCAATACTATTCACCTGAGCCTTCACCTGTTCAGGCCGCTCTTAATCAGGCTTTTCATCGCGGCTTTCCCCACCTATCTACTCACCCAAACAAAGTATACAGAACAAACATCAACTCCCAACGATTTAAGCCACAATAACGGCCCATCCAAACATGCATACTTAATGAAATTCACCCTCAAATGTGCGACAGTTTGTTTTCCAAAGGAAAGGTATCTCCGCTCATGAGCTCCCATAGCTATCGATTAATTATCTCTTGCCCAGACCGTGTTGGTCTTGTCGCTGCTGTTAGCTCATTTCTTGCAAAAGAAGGCGGCCTATTAACTGAGGCCAATTACTATCGCGACCCGGAAACTAACTGGTTTTTTATGCGTCAGGTGATAGAAGCCGACTCCCTATCCTATGGTCCCGATGAACTCAAAGCCCGCTTCCAACCTCTCGCCGATAAATTCGAGATGCAGTGGCGATTAACTGACACCCGCATTCCCAAACGTGTCGTTCTTATGGCCAGCAAACAATCGCACTGCTTATCTGACCTGCTCTATCGTTGGCGCAGCGACGAAATGAAGTTTGATATTCCCTGCGTGATATCCAATCACAATGATTTACAAAGCTATGTCTCTTGGCACAACATTAACTATCACCACACCCCGGCTGATCCTGAAAACAAAGCAGCTCACTTTGCCACGGTTGAAAAATTAATTAACGACAGCAAAGTCGATGTCATCGTGCTCGCTCGCTATATGCAAATTTTGCCCCCCGACTTATGCGGTAAATATTCCGGAAAAATCATTAACATTCACCACAGCTTTCTCCCCGCTTTTGTCGGTGCTCGCCCCTACCACCAAGCCGCAGAACGCGGTGTTAAATTGATTGGTGCGACCTGCCACTATGTCACCGATGAATTGGATGCCGGACCAATTATTGAACAGGATGTGGTACGCATCAGTCATCACGACAGCATTCCCGA
>JASJGJ010000127.1:0-3956 GCA_033791605.1 Porticoccus sp. | reverse complement strand
CATAACACCCTCCCAGGTAAAGAACTAGGTATGCTTTCAAACAGCGGAAGCTTTTATTTTAAGAACTACTAAAACTTTGAAAAAAGTTTCTGAGACATTAGCAGGAGATACGTCGTGCCCTGTGTAACAACAATCCCAGTGCTAATAAAAATAGGCTATTGGGTTCTGGAACTTCAATCGGTAATAACTCGGCGGTACCATTGAAGTAAAAGCTGGTCGTTGAGCCCGGATCAACATGTCTAAGCCCGCCGATATCCTGATCACTGATGGTAAAGGTTGCCAACAGTGTTTGGTCGGCCAGAAAGTTGCCTATATCAAAACCAAGCGCTAACGAGACATCCTCTTCGAGGCCACTGGGCACATTATTGAAGTTATCCAGCATACCGTCATAAACGATGTTGTCGTAGATATCACCAAACGCGAAACCCGGCTCGTCGATCTCCCAGTAATCCGCACTGGTATCACCTGCTCCACTACCGGTCACGCTCACCAGTTCGCCGTATTCATTAAAGAAGCTGTTTCCCGACTCTGTAATTTCAGCATCAAGAAAACCAAAGAAACGGGTGTTCGACAAGTTTGCCCCAGTTCTATTAGTAATGGCCCATGTGACCGTGCCAAAGTTATAGACATTGAGATTGTTCGCATAGGTAGTTTCAAAACCAGATACACCAAACTCATTGAAGCCTGAGCCAATTTGTGTGTCCTCAATGGACATTGAACCCATGTCGGCTGAATATAGAAACGAAGAAAGATAGTCAATCGCTATTGGTGCTGCGAAAACATTGCTGCTCGCAATAAAAAAAAAGAAAATAGAAAGCAATAATTTTTTGCGGATTTTTATAGAAGTGAACCGAACTTTCTCTACGCAGGAATTAATATCTAAGACTGGCACGGCACTCCCCCTCATCCTTGATTATTTATACTGTTCCGACTTAAGCGGAATCTTATTTTTTAAAACACACCTCAAGCAATGCTAGTTTAATACTGTAGAACTTACCACTATCCAAACCGCCCTGAAGGCAACCTTTTTTATCAAACAGTTAATTCCTTGATCTAAGTTTCATCGTGAAAAATTAGTACCGTACAATCACGAAGAAGTGGCCTTTCCCACAAAAAATAGTAGTACATGTAGCGTATGCTTGCTCAACTTTTATAATTTTGTATTTATACAAGAAAATTATAATTGTAAAAGATTACGATAAATAAAAACTCCTGGGCACTCACCACTACTGATTCAGAAATAAAGAATGTCAGCATGTGACAAATGGTGATTCTGTATTTTGCAATACCTCATCAAAATAGTTTCCTATTCAAGAGGTTTTGCCCAATAACAGAGAACATTATTGGAAGGTGCTTGCCCTTACACACTCCCTCCGCCCCCTTACTTTATTATTCCGGCCTATTGGAGTGCGCCTTTCCACAGACAAATTACGCACTCCCGATTAACCATGCATACTTTGTGCCTATGAAATAATATTCATACATAACAGCAAGATAGGGTTTTCCCTATATATTTTAATACTCCAGCTGCTGAAATATGTAAAATTATCCGACACTTCCATGAATCAAAATATTGATTAACAACTGAAATACGATTTCTGTTATTCAGTGAATTATTATCTGATTAAGCACGAATGTGAAAACGGTAGCTTATAAGCACACTTACTCTCCTTCGATTGATTTGCAGATCAGTCATACCACGTTTTCGTGCCTGATTCTGAACCACATATTATGGACAGCACCTTAGATAGCCGCTGGCGATGATACTCTATGATTATGTAAAATTTATCCTCGTACCGGAAAGCATCTTTATAATAAAAAATGTCTATCGCTACATCACTTTGCATTACCCTACTTTCGACCACCTACAAAAACCTGCCAAAGCGGGATCTGAATCTTTCTTTTTAACCGCTTTTTAAAGATGCTTTCTTCCGGCAGACTCACATCAACAGGCAATACCAAATCAATTATTTGAATATACAAATCAGAAAACAGTCTCAATATTTTTCATCTGATACACGCTAAGTAGTTAGCCAAAACAATATTAGTCTTTAATTATGTACTATATTTGTATTAGTAGCCTTTCAATACGCAACGGTGGAGATGAAGAGTGAGTAAAGACGCCAATTTCAGCATGCCAAATGTCTCAGAAGACCGGGAAGATCAACGCCTAGCCAAGCCCAAAATAGTGGAGAATCTAGGCAAACGTAAAATCTTTTCCGATGCCAACTATCCCTACAAAGACAAAATGAATCGTGATGAGTACGAGTCTCTCAAGCAGGAGCTGCAAATCGAGATGCTCAAGATGCAGGGCTGGGCGAAAGAAACGGGACAGCGCATCGTTATCTTGTTTGAAGGTCGTGATGCTGCCGGCAAGGGGGGCACCATCAAGCGCATGATGGAGCACATGAACCCGCGTGGCGCGCGTGTCGTCGCGCTGGAAAAACCCAGCAATAGTGAGATGGGTCAGTGGTATTTCCAACGCTATATCAAACACTTACCCAGTGCAGGTGAAATCACCCTGTTTGACCGTTCCTGGTATAACCGGGCCGGTGTCGAACGGGTCATGGGTTTTTGCAAGTCGAGTGATTATCTTGAATTCATGCGCCAAGCCCCCGAGTTGGAACGCATGCTGGTCCGCAGCGGGGTGACATTCTTTAAGCTCTGGTTTTCCGTTAGCCGCAACGAGCAATTCCGACGTTTTCAGCAACGCCGTCATGACCCTCTAAAACAATGGAAGCTGAGTCCTATCGATTTGGCCTCGTTGGATAAATGGAAAGACTATACCGAAGCCAAAGAAGCAATGTTTTTCTATACCGACACTGCCGATGCTCCCTGGACCGTTATTAAATCTGACTGCAAAAAGCGTGCTCGCATCAACGCCATGCGCTTTGTGCTTAATAGTCTGAACTATCCCAACAAGAATCCGAAAGTAGCAACACCTCCAGATGAGTTAATCGTTGGCTCAGCAGCAAATATTTACGAGAAAGGTGAACACCATCTCGATAAACCACCTAAAAACATGAAGGAAAAATAATCATGCTTCGCACTGAACATGCACAACAAATTGCCGATCGTTTTCGTGATCTCGTTGAAACCGCTGGCGATTCTTTGCCAGCAAATCACTATGATGAACTCTCCTTGCTGGTTGAGGCTGGCATTGATACAGCACTGGTTGAATACATTGAAAAAATGGCCGACAAATTGGAAAGCCTGGCACATGACGTTAGAAATTCAGCTGAATTTTTTGATTAACGTGTAGGTTTCAGCAAACAAACGAAACCCAATATTAATGGAGACTGTCTCGCAGTAGACTGCATGCGCCGCCATACAATACAAAGGGCTGCCTGCTGGGGTGGCCTTTTTTAATGTTTTGGTGATGGGCCTCTGGATGAGAATCCTGTTCGACGACTGAGCGCAGAGAAGGAGAGCGTCGCGTATCTTGCGACGGCCCGAAGAATGAAGACCATTGGCCTGAGTAATTCCTCCCTCTCCGCCGCACATAAAAACGGAGAGAAAACACCTGGTTCTGACTACATTTAGCACGTTTAATAGATCAGTCTATCAACCGGCGAAATCCTTGTTTCACATCCTCCAAAATCCGATACCCCGTTGGTATTAAAAGCAGTGACAAAAACGTTGCATACAGAATGCCGAAACCCAGTGACACCGCCATGGGAATCAGGAACTGCGCCTGGGTGCTCTTCTCCACTAATAACGGCGTGAGGCCTGCAAAGGTGGTCAGCGAGGTCAGCAGGATGGGCCGGAAACGCGCTCCACCAGCGGTGAACACGGCATCGTCAAGCGACATGCCTTCACGCCGTTTACGGTTGATCCAGTCCACCAGCACCAGGCTGTCGTTCACCACCACACCGGCTAATGCCAACATTCCCATCAGACTCATGACACTGAGGCTCATGCCCATCACCATGTGCCCCAGCAATGCACCAACGATG
>JASJGJ010000126.1:0-8196 GCA_033791605.1 Porticoccus sp. | reverse complement strand
GACACCACCGACGGTCTGTGGCCCGTAGCGCAACAAAGGTGCACCTTTCAGCACCTCGATAGAGTCCATGCGTAATGTTGTTGGGAAATAGTAAGCTGAGGGCCCCGCATAGGGTGCTGGCGCGATCATGATGCCATCTTCCAGCAGTGTAATCTTTGAAGAGCGCTCCGATGTGGCTCCACGAATACCTATATTTGGCCGCAAACCGAAGCCGTCTTCTTCACGGATATAGATACCGGGTACCGTTTTTAGCAGCTGATTAATATCGGTGGGAGCTTCGATAGAAATTTGTTCCTGATCAATCAACGCACCTGAACCGGCGAGCTCCCGCACTTCCTCTCTGGAGCCTATGATGGAGATTGTTTCAATGTCGATTCCTATTTTATCTTCAGCTCTTGTTTCATCGGCAGCCATTGCCATCATAGGCAAGGTCAGTGAGGCCGTGAAAATAGAGAGCATGAGTTGTCTAGTCATAGTTAATCCTCGGGAGTTTTACAGCTTTTTAGGTATGCCTGTTAAAAAGATTGGCGACACTAATACACATGATAACTATTATCAACTGAGAAGTTAAAAAATAAATACAGAAAATCTCACAGATTGGGGGACAAAGAATGGTTCCAATTAACCAGAAACTACTTAAAAATGTATTGGCTTTTTAGGTAATATACCCATCACGGCAATCATGAACACATACTCAGCAAACAAGAAAAAAACCAGTAACTATGACAAACCGACGCATATGACAGACCTGCTTACCAGCCCAGCGCCACTCATTGATATCGGCGTAAATCTCAGCAATAAAAGTTTTAACGGTGAGCTTGAAGCTGTATTACAACGGGCCCAACAAGCCAATGTCAGCCAACTAATACTTACCGGCACCAGTGAAGAAGAAAGCGAAAACGTACTCCAACTATGCCAACAGTATGCTGACGAATTCCCCGACATGCTCTACGCCACCTGCGGAGTACATCCCCATGACGCAAAGCACCTCTCCGTAGAAACACCCGGCAGATTAAAAGAAATAGCATCCAACTCACAAGTCGTCGCTATTGGTGAAACAGGACTGGATTTTAACCGCAACTTCTCCACACCCACACAGCAAGAAAAAGCCTTTGAGATGCAGCTAGAGCTGGCCGCTGAATTACAACTGCCCGTTTTCATGCACGAACGTGATGCCCACCAGCGGCAATTTGAAATACTCAAACAATACCGAGACCACCTCACCGATGGAGTAATCCACTGTTTTACCGGCGACAAAACAGCGCTATTTAATTATCTCGACCTCAACCTGCATATTGGCATTACCGGGTGGGTCTGCGACGAACGCCGCGGACTGGAACTACAAAAAATTATTAAAAACATTCCACTCAACCGACTGATGCTGGAAACCGATGCACCCTACCTACTACCAAGAACCATGACACCAAAACCCAAAAACCGGAATAATGAACCCGCATTCCTACCTTGGGTATTACAAGGTATTGCAGACCAACGGGAAGAAACCCTGCTAGACATTGCAGAAAAAACGTCAAAAACATCAAAAGATTTTTTCAGGCTTGGTCTGTAAATTTATTTAATACCATCACAAATATAGCCACCCAATAATACGAAATATAAAACTGTACGCCCCTAGATCAGCAGCCACAGGCTCTTGTTCACGGAAAAAATGAGCCAACCCTTTGATTTTAAAAGGTGTTGATTTATGATCAATGGAAATGAATTGGACAACAAGAGCAGGGATTAGGCTTCTTTTACAAAATCACAGAACTCTCATCCTTACGCAAACCCACTGTAAATAAAGAAGAATAGCCTTAGCCAAAAATTGTATGATCCGAGATAAGAGGGCCAAAGTGATATAAGGCCATAGGCTTTTGAATAAACTGTTATGTGCTCTTCGAGCTTGGCGGAAAAAGTTGTGAAAACCATATTACGCGGTGCTAGGGTGAAACCTCTACCCGTAAAAGAGGCTTCACATTATGACTATCGTTAGCTACACGCAGTGCAGAAAATGCGGTAAAAAACTTCATGAGGCAGATGCCATCAGAATGTCAGACTACGGCCGCAAGTGCTCCTCAGAGTCTGAATGTTCGAAAAGGATACTGAAAAAGACGAGTCTAGGCGGTAATGCTAAAGAAACTTAGAGATTGGTGGGAAGGAGAAATGAAGACCTATGATGATCCTCAAATCATAGGTATCTATACAGAACGGCACTGGTCTTCCGAGGCCGCACACGCTCTAGTAGCTTTTTATCTGGCTCATTGGAAATGGCTATGGGGTTTTGGCGCAACCCTGCTCGGGATCTATGTCGCTTATCTGGGGCTAAAAGGTGCCTAGCATGCATGCACATAACAAGTTGCTTTTGTCGCCACTGCGTGGCTGGGACAGCTTACACGCCGCTTCGCTATGTTCCAGCTGCCACAAAGCAAAGCGTTATGTTTAAAGCGATAAGTAAGTACATCAAGGAGCTTAAGTCTGCGGGCCTATATGGAAAAGCCCATAAACAGCATATGTGCAAAAATTATGAGGCAGCTTTAAGTACCCTCGACAAAGTGATGTCCTCTGAGCTTCCAGAGTTTCTAGCAATATTGGTGCTATTAGAGAGGGGTGAAATTGAATATCGCCTTGGAAGATATGAAGCTTCTATTTTAAATTTAAATAGTTTCATCGAGCAGGCATTGGCCTCGCAGAATTACGACAAACAGATTGTACGAGCAAAGGAATTCATCAGTGCGGCAAGTTCAAAAACATAACAAGGTGCGGCACAACGCGGCTGTGCCGCTCGGACTTCAGCTGCTTTGCAGCTTTAGCCCGTGTGCACGGCGTTAGGCTAGAAAGAGAACAAAAGTGGACATAAGCCTTTACTCAATATTTTTTGTCACTACGGTGATGCTGATTTTGGTCCCCGGTCCGGCTGCTATTACCGTCGCAGCACAGGGGGCTTCGCATAGCTCTCAGCGAGCATTTTTAGGCGTGCTTGGGGTGGCAAGCGCTGATGTTCTGTTTTTCGCTTTGTCGGCCACAGGTATCGCCTCTCTAATACTTGCTTCCAACCTAATGTTCTCAGTGATGAAGTGGCTCGGTGTGGTCTATTTGCTCTATCTTGGCATCTCGGCCCTATTCAGCAAATCGGGAGTAATTAAGCTTTCGGCGGAAAGAAAAGAAAGCAGTCGAAAAAAACTCTTCTCAAAAGGGTTAGTGGTCCAATTAGCGAACCCGAAAGCACTTATGTATTTCACAGCGCTGCTTCCACAATTCATTGATCCGTCAAAGCCTGTGCTGTTTCAAATGCTACTTATGGGCGCGTCTTGCTTATTGGCCGATATTGTTGTGTACAGCGTGTTCAGTCGATTGGGCGATCGAATAGCAAAGCAACAACTGAAATCATGGGTCACAACACTTATCAATAAAGCAGCAGGTATCACGCTGATATCAACTGGCATCAGAATGGCTTCATTGGAATATGGAAAATAGCCTAACAAATAGCTCCACCGGACAAAATACTAGTTGCGCTCGCATTTTCCGGCGAGCTGGGCATTAGGCAGTAAAAAAGGGAATCCACCATAAGGTAAACACCCTGATTTAAACACTCGGTGATGAGAAAGTTATTTCAGTGCATCGATATCAGCACCAAAATTGATGTGAAATGTAGCACCATCCAATACTAGAGCTGGCACAGACTTGACCCCAGCTGTTTCAGCCTCTTGTATGCGAGACTTACTTTCACCGAGATGCACTATTTCTACATCATATTTTGCAGGGTCAAGTGCGTTTGCTACATTTTGTTCTGCTGCTACGCACACAGGGCAACCAGCGTGATAAAAAATTGCTTTAGTACTCATTGTTTTTCTCCTAAATGAATTTAAGTTATAAGAGCCAATACATACAACAGACACAAGACAATAGTAAGTATTTTTCAACAGACTAAAAGTAGGCACATTTTGGTTCCATAGGAACTTGCTGGTGTAAAATGATGATTATGAAAAATAAAATAAATACTCGAAAAACAGGGAAACCAGTCTATCGTCAGCTTGAAGAGGTAATTGGCTGCAAATGGTCGGTGTCTGTTTTGAAAGCAGTCGCAGATAATGTTACTCGTCCTGGGAAATTGGAGAGCCACATAGAAGGAATTTCAAAAAAAGTACTTTCTGAGAGGCTGCGTAAATTAACCGATTATGGCTTACTAAAAAAACATGCTTATGCCGAAGTACCTCCAAGAACAGAATATTCTCTTACAGAAAATGGCAGAAAGTTGATTTTAATTATTGAGCAGGTTAAAACTTTAGATATGAATATAAAAAATGCCTAACAAAAGCATTCATCGGACAGTTAAAAGCGACATTTCACTACGCGGCACTCTGTTTTTAACGGCCGTTGATGCAAGACGCTAGTAGTCAATAGATAAATAATGGTTACACAATGAGAGATAATTATAAGTATTTGAAAGAAACGGTTGAGCCTGGCGTGTTTGCCGAATGGCAGGAAATAGATGTGGAGATAGATGCTTTTACAGAGCTGGGCATAAAAGTAATCATAAATGATGAGTACATAGGATTGGTTTATGCCAATCAGGTTTATGAAAAGTACAAAAAAGGCCAAGAACTCAAAGCGTATATACAGCTTGTGAGAGAAGATGGAAAAATAGATGTTTCCTTACACCCGAAAAAAGGAAGACATGTTTTTTCTACTACCAAAAAAATTATGGACTATCTTGAGGCTGCTGGTGGAAAAAGCGGATTTAATGATAAAAGCTCCCCTGAAGACATTGAACATGCGTTTCAAGTAAGTAAAAAAGTTTTTAAGCACGCAATCGGAAGTCTCTATAAACAGGGGAAAATAAAAATTTTAGATAACGGGATAGAGCTTGTTAAATAAACACAAAGCACAGAGGGTCAAACGCTAACCTATCGCTACACTGGACTGTATCCCACGCACTTCGCGCGTTCTTTCAGTCCGCTGCTTTTGACGTTAAATATCATTGCGCGCTATGAGAAACATTCTAGCCCTATTGATTTACTCCATGCTATTGGTCTCGCGTGGGTCGTCATATTCAGTACCTCTGGCGACGATCCATTTTGTAGTAATGCCATTTAACAACTGTTGAAATGGTGCTCTTAAGATAAGTGCACGACTAGTAGTACTGCTAGTAGAATTCAGCTGACAATATCTAAATATAACTCAGAAAATTTACAGGTTTCACTATGAACAAAATACAAATAGATATTGTTTCCGATATCGCCTGCCCTTGGTGTGCTATCGGTTATGCCAGACTCGAGCGAGCCATGGAGCAGTTAGGACCAGAGTATGAGTTTACAGTTCAGTGGCATGCATTTGAGCTGGACCCTACCCATAGTGGTAAGGGTGAGCCGATCTTACCCGCTCTGGCTAAAAAATACGGGGGAAGCGAAGACGAGATGCGTGCCAATCAACGTAATATGATGGCGATTGCCAAAGATCTTGGTCTCAATTTCGATAAATTACAGGAGCGACTTACCTGCAATACCTTCGATGCCCACCGATTGGTCAAATGGTCTGCCGGGCAGGGCCATCAAACCGCCATGAAACAAGCACTGTTCGAAGCCTATTTTGGCAAGGCACTGGATGTCTCCGACCAAAATATTCTATTAAGCTGTGTGGAAACTCTGGGGTTGGACGCAGTAAAAGCCAAGCAGGTACTAGACTCGGATCAGTACACTACTGAGGTGCGAGAAGATGAAGCCACTTACCAGCAGATGGGTGTCTCTTCCGTGCCAGCCTTTATTATCAACAATAAGTACCTCATCGCTGGAGCTCAGGAACCCGATTCTTTTGTGCAGGCGTTGCAAGAGATTAGCGCCGAATCTGCTTAAACTACTTTCTGCGTTATCCGCGATAATCGACAATAAAAGCAGTTCGCATCAAGGACGTAACTTATGAATTTATCAGGCTACCATTCACTATTGTGTGTCATTGCCTTTAGTGCATTAACTTTAGGGGGTTGCCATAGCTCCACCGACAAGACAGCGGAACAAGCTACTGCACCCAAGGGAATAGATATTTCTTTGTTTGCAAAAGAGGCTTTTACACAAGAGCCTAAAATCGTTGACTGTGACACTGCTGAAGGCACAAAAACGACCTGTTACCAGTTTATTACTGATGGCGCGCCAGCAGGACGGACGCCGGGGCCTTTCTGCCCAAGGACTACTACTGATGGTGCTGATGTAGGCGGAGCTTGGTTTAGCAAAGACGGTACTGGCGATTTGGTCGATATCACCGGTGAGTTCATTCTTAAACTGGGTGAATACTATGGTGATGAAAAGTGGATGGTTTATGACGCAAAGACAAACAAAGTACGTTATACGGCGACGAAAGAAGCCTGCTTAGGCGCAGCAAAACCGGATGTTGAAGAGGAATATATGCAAAACTGTATCGAGTGCGAGCTATCGTATCTTGATGATGACTTCTCTCGCACGTTCCTTATACCAACTACGCCCATCCCTACCACAAAAAAAGGTCGCGTACGTACGGCGGGTATTGCGTTAGATGGTACCGAGCTATCTGGGTCTGCACCGATTGATGCCATTTTAGGCGCGTATACGATTGCTGCTTTTGATGATTGTGGTGGACACATTAACGTACACCAAGGCTATCACTATCACTCTTCGGTGGGGTGCACTGCTAAATTGAACAGTGACGATGGGCATGAGCCTTTAGTGGGCTACGCCTCAGATGGCTACGGCATTTATGCGCTGAAAGACTCAGAGGGCAAGGAGGCTGATTCGCTCGATGAGTGTCGTGGTCAAACTGATAATATCAGAGGGTATCACTACCATGCGGCAAGCCCGAGCGAAAATATGTTCATTGGATGTTTTCACGGTGAAACCGTTCGCTCTGCAGGCCCTGACGGGCATCCTGAAGGCGGCCCTCCCCCCTTTGGAGCTTCTGGTGAGAAACCACCAGTAAAGTGATGATATCGAAATCAACGAGCCTTTTTATAACAAGGCCATGCCATACGTTCCAGCCGCAAAAAGAAGCGCGGCTTCCACTAGGCTGCCTATGCTACGCTTCGGCATCCGTTTATCGCGGCGACAACAACTAGATAAAAATATGGAACGACAAAAGCCAATAGGAGTATTTGATTCTGGTGTCGGTGGACTTTCGATTGGCCATGCTATTAGGGCTGTCCTTCCAGAAGAAGATTTAATGTACTTCGCAGATTTAGGATTTTCTCCCTATGGGGTTAAAGCAACCCCTATTATTAGAGAGCGATCTGAATACATTGTTAATTTTCTGATTCATCAAGGCTGCAAGGCTGTTGTAGTGGCATGTAATACCGCTACCGTTAACACCATCAGCGATCTTCGCTCAAAATTTTCTATTCCTATTTTTGGCGTTGAACCAGGCGTTAAGCCCGCAGCGCTACAAAGTAAAACCGGTGTCATCGGCGTACTGGCGACGCAACAAACATTAGAGAGTGATTCGTTCCAACAACTTAAAGCGATATATTCTAAAATGGTCACCATAGAAACAATGGCTTGCCCTGAGTTTGTTTCATTAGTGGAAAATCTCAATCACAACGGTGATAAAGCTACCGATGTGGCCGAGCATTATATTCGCCCCCTATTGTCCGCAGGTAGTGATCAGATCATTTTGGGTTGTACTCATTTTTCATTTCTTATATCAGCCATCAATAAGGTTGTTGGTGAGGAAGCTACTATTATTGATACGGCAACACCTGTAGCAATGGAGGTAAGTAGACGATTGCATGCACTCAACCTCCAAAATTTAAACAACACACAGGGTAAAGCAGCGTTCTGGACCAGTGGAAATGCGGCTAATGTTATCGGGCCTATGAGCGAGTTATGGGGTAGTGGTATCAATGTATCCGAAATTAGTCCCTAATAAAGTCATCAATTAACTCTCGTCGCTACGCTTCAAGCAGAACGTGGTGGAGGTATGAGCAAGCCAACCCGATCGTTGATGGAGAAGTGTCTATGGGAACGGTAACAAATATTACCAATGCAAAATTTTCTATTGGTGATTTGATCCACCACAAGCTTTATGGGTATCGCGGAGTGATTGTCGATATTGATAGAGACTTTCAATTAATTTCATACTGGATTTTACATTTAACACGATCAGTGGCATGTCCAAATTCTCTGCAATCGCATGAGCCAACATGGTTTTCCCGGTTCCTGGTTCTCCTTTGAGAAGTAAAGG
>JASJGJ010000125.1:0-5483 GCA_033791605.1 Porticoccus sp. | reverse complement strand
TGTCGATGCGCACACTCACTGCATCCCCCACCGCCACCTGGCTAAGCAGCTGTTCCGGCACCCGCACCGTAGCGGTGATCAAGGTCGTATCAAACAGCGTGAGGATATGCTCGTTGAGCGGCACCACATCACCGGGTTCCTGGAGACGCGCGCTGATGACGCCGGCAAAGGGGGCCTTGATCACCGTGCGGGAAAGTTGGGTGCGTTGCAGGCTCTCTGCGGCACGAGTCAAATCCAGCTCCGTGCTAGCACGGGCCAATTCATCCTCTGAAGCCAACTTTTTCGGCACCAGGTTTTTCAGACGTTTGAGATCCACCTCGGCCTGCTTGCGCGAGGCCACCGCCATATCGAGTTCGGCCCGGATCAGCGCGTTATCCAGTCGCACCAACTCCGCCCCGGCCGCCACACGATCACCCTCGTAAAACGGCAGATTCAAAATGCGCCCGGCGCGTTCGCTGTAAACATGCACCGTGCGCGGTGCCTCCAGAGTGCCGGTGAGGGTACGTTTGATGCGTACGGGTTGCTGGGAGACGGTGATGATTTCCACCGCGTGGGCGGGGCGTTTCTTGTCTTTTTTGTTCGCCGTTTGGGTGTCGGGCCCCTGGCTGCAAGCGCTGAGCCACAGGATGCAGCAGACGAGAATGAAGAGGTATTTTTGAGTCAGTTTTGGAGACATCTAAATGGGACACCTAACGAGAGAGTATGTTTGGCACTTTATGGGTGGGGAGGTGTTTTGTGCAAGTGCTTTTTGGTTTGTTGGGGGATTGTTGTTTGCTGCCTTGGTAGTTTCGTTCTGTTGTTTCTGTCATTGGTTATTTTTTTGTTGGTTGTGGTAGAGAAATTCACCCATACGATACTAGGACTTTCATCACTGCCTATCTATTAGCTTCTACTTTTAGAACGGTCCTAAACGTTCCTAAATGTAAGCTGGCATACAGTTTTACCAGACAGTATTGTTTACTTTCCCTATCCGGAGTTGTGTGGCCCTTTGCCTCAACTAGCTCTCTGCATCAAATCGTTCATTCATTCTCTTTTGTTAATCATGTTGATTTTGGCGTTCTTAAGTTACCAAGTACTGCCAGAAGGACGCAGTCTTCATTAGGAGATAGCATTGTGATAAAAATAAAACTGGTTAAAAAAACGTCGTTTATTACGACGTTCCTATTTGCCTTATTGGGATTTAGCTCGTCGCTATATGCCAATAATACCTGGTCACTCGTCGGTAATTTGAATACTCCACGTGCTTATCACTCAGCAACGACATTCAATGGCACGCAAGTGTTAGTGGCTGGGGGTAATTCAGCATCAGTCTTGCTCAATAGCGCTGAAATTTTCAATCAAGGCACTAGTCTGTGGCAATCAACTTCCAGCATGAATCAAGCACGACAACAACATGCTGCCGTGTTGCTTGATGATGGCCGCATCTTAATTGCCGGCGGTAGTGGTGAGTCGTCTGATTTAGCCAGTGTGGAAATATATGATCCGACAACAACCAATTGGACACTTACATCAGCCATGAGTAGCCCGCGTGTTAGTGCCTTGATAACCAAGTTACAAGATGGGCGCGTCCTAGTCAGCGGCGGCACTACCGATGGCGTGAACGTAACAACGGCTGAAATCTACGACCCCGCTACAAACTCATGGACTTCGACTGGCGCTATGGTGGCAGACACCGCTCATACCAATGCTGCTGTTCTTTTAAATGACGGCCGTGTATTTATCAGAGGACATGCTGGTTACACGAATGGCTCAGCTGTCGACATACAACCCGGTGACCCCTATTACCCTGCAGAATCACCCACCAAGCTGCCACAAATGTTTGATCCGGCCAGCAATACATGGTCAGCCGTTAGCCCCATGAATAGACCCAAACTGGGTGGCACTTCCATATTACTGAGTGATGGATCTGTATTAGCCGTGGGTGGAGAAAGATTCGGGGGAGCGTCCTGGGGTTATCCTATTTTTTACTGCGATCTGCCAGCTGAAATCTACAATCCAACGACTGACACCTGGACAGTAACAAATGGTTTAAACAGCCCCGGCTTAAACCCATCAAAAGTCTCTCTACTACCTGATGGTAACGTCCTCGCATTCGGGCCATCGATAACCTATAACGTTTACTCAGCATGTGGTACCGATGGTGGAAAAACGGATTTATTCGACACACCAACTGGCACCTGGGCAGCAACTGATATCGCATCAACAAGGCATGATAACGGCGGGGCTTTTGCTGCGCTTGGTGATGGTAGCGTGCTGACAATAGGCGCAGGCACTTTTCAAGAAGTCGTCGAAATTTACACAGCTTCGGGAACACCGCCAGAACCACCAGCACGCAGTGAATTTTTGCATGTTGCTGATATTGATGGCCAAGGCGTAGAAAATAACAACTACCCTTACTTTACCTGGGCGGCAACCACGACTTTTACTATCAAGGATGAAGACGGCCAACCAGTAGAAGGGGCTACCGTTTCTTCTATTTATTATTCTTCACAAATCAACCCAGATGTTTGCACCACTGATTCGGCGGGGCAATGTAACGTACAGATTACGGAATCAAATTCGGATCATTCTGTTACCGTTACCAATATCACAAAATCTCTGATGACGTACGATGCTGCAGCAAACTCTGATCCCGACGGAGACAGCGATGGCACGACTATCGTCATACAGAGACCAGGTGCTCCAGAGCCCTGGATGTATGTCAGTGATATCGATGGCTCAAGTGAGAAGCAAAGAAGACGACGTTGGGAAGCAACCGTTTCAATTCAAATAACGAACTGGAATGGTGACCCTGAAAATTTTGTTGAAGTGTTTGGTGTCTGGAGTGGCGGCGCATCGGGTACAGCAAGTTGTCTACCTAGCTCTAATGGTACCTGCGAAGTGACGTCCGGTCGCCTTAGTAAGTCTACGTCATCAGCAACATTTACGGTAACCGACGTTACTAGTAACTGGTTTATCTATGATCCAAGTCTGAATACGGACCCCGATGGCGATAGCAATGGCACAAGTATTACGGTCAACAAACCGTAATCATCCAATGCAGAGAAACAGATAAATAGAAACACCGTTTATCTGTTCCTCTCGCACTCATAAACCAAATATTTTACTAAACAATAGAGTCTCAAATTAGTTGGCGTCATAACCACTTCGGTTACGCACTTTAACTCGAAGTAATGGTCCCTTATGACCTGGCATCATTTTTGATGTCAGGATTTTTTTTGCCTTATTTAAATATTGTTGAATCTGAATGAGCATTTTAAACGTACCACCATAATCAGTGGCCACCCAAACCCGATCAATCATTTTATATTGGACCATGTGTAACAATTCTTGCCAACAAATGTCCATACGAGACTCTGCATAATAAGGTGTACATAGCAATAATGATTTCCGATATCCTGCGTCAATATGTACATAATAATATAGACTCGACTCGGCAGCTAAAGCTGGATCGGCATGAATATTTGTACACTGAAAGTGAACCTGCAAATGAGATCTATTTTGTCGATAGCGGGCTTATCATGATAACCAAGTTGTTTCCTGATGGCAGCGAAGTGGGGATTATGCTTTTATCAGACAATAAAATATTTGGCCATTGCGAGGTTCTTAGTGGCATAGATAGAGAATACCAGGCAATGGCACTAACAAGCTGTAACATTTGGGCGGTTAAAAGTAAAAACTTCCTAAATGAAATGAAAAATTCGAATGAGTTCTCACTCGCAATAGCTCAACTACAAAATGAAAATATACGCCAAACCGGTCGGCACATAAGTACAATTTCCCATTGCGATGTCACCAAAAGATTAATCAACACTCTTGGAGACATCGCACAAAGCATGGGGCGAAAAGACTGCAAACATACATATGTTAGGCCTTGCCCAACACATCAAGATCTCGCAACAATGATCGCCTCAACAAGGGAGACTGTCAGTGTAATCATGGGCAAATTGAGGCGAGAAAACCTAATCGATTTTGATCGTAAAGAGTTGAGGATATTCGACGAAAAAAAACTGGCGGAAAATGTGCGTACTGAAACATTAAATTAAAAATTAAGATTTTTATTTACCCTGAGAAAAAGGGGTCAGTTCTTGCAATGCCACATCATTCATATCGAGCTCGGCGTGGATTAAAGCATCATCCAATCTCACCAATTCAAACCTCCGCCAAATCCCCCTTCGTCTCCAACCACGCCTTCCGATCAGAAGCCCGCTTCTTCGCCAGCAACATATCCATCATCTGATGCGAAGTGTCACCCGCTTCAATCGTCAGCTGGACCAGACGCCGCGAATCCGGTGACAGCGTAGTTTCACGCAGCTGCTTGGGATTCATCTCACCCAAACCTTTAAACCGTTGCACGGTGACTTTGCCGCGCATTTTTTCGGCGGCGATGCGATCGAGTATGCCCTGCTTTTCGGCATCATCTAACGCGTAATAGGCTTCTTTGCCGATGTCGATGCGATACAACGGCGGCATGGCGATGTAGACGTTGCCCGCTGCTACTAGTGGTTTGAAATGGCGCAGGAACAACGCGCACAACAGGGTTGCGATGTGGGCACCATCGGAATCGGCATCGGCCAGCACGCAGATCTTGCCGTAGCGCAGGCCCTCCAATTTGTCGGAACCGGGATCGACGCCAATGGCGACGGCGATGTCGTGCACCTCCTGCGAACCCAGCACTTCGCTGGCATCCACTTCCCAGGTATTCAGGATTTTGCCGCGCAGCGGCATGATGGCCTGGAATTCCTTGTCGCGCGCCTGCTTGGCGGAACCACCGGCGGAGTCACCCTCTACCAGAAACAGCTCGCCCCGGTGGGGGTCGGACGACGAACAGTCCGCCAACTTGCCGGGGAGAGCCGGGCCCTGGGTGATCTTTTTACGCACCACCTTCTTACCGGCGCGCAGTCGGCTTTGGGCACTGGTGATGGCCAGTTCGGCGAGGGCTTCACCCACTTCGGTGTGCTGGTTGAGCCACAATGAAAACGCATCTTTTACAACGCCAGAGACAAACGGCGCGCACTCGCGCGACGATAGGCGTTCTTTGGTCTGACCGGAAAAGGCGGGATCGGCCATCTTCACCGAGAGGATGTAACTGACCTTGTCCCACACGTCATCTGGCGCCAGTTTGACGCCGCGCGGCAGCAGGTTACGGATCTCGCAGAACTCGCGCATGGCCTCGGTGAGTCCGGTGCGCAGGCCGTTGACGTGGGTGCCGCCCTGCGCGGTGGGCACTAGGTTGACGTAGCTCTCGCTCACCGATTCGCCGCCTTCGGGCAACCACAGCACCGCCCATTCGGCCGCCTCGGCGTTGCCCGCAAATTTGCCCATAAAGGGCTCGACCGGCAGGGTGGGCAGACCGTGTAACTCGTCCATCAGGTAATCGCGCAGGCCGTCTTCGTAATACCATTCGCTGGTCTCGTCGCTGGCCTCTTCGTAGAAGCTGACTTTCAGGCCCGGACACAGCACGGCCTTGGCGCGTAGCACGT
>JASJGJ010000124.1:0-3249 GCA_033791605.1 Porticoccus sp. | reverse complement strand
TGTCTGTCTGTCTGTCTGCCTGTGGCGGCGGAGGTGGTGGTGGAGGTGGCAGCACCAGCTGCGACAATGCGCTGACGGTAAGTTATATCCAGAAGAATATTACTGAGTTTCCAGGGTTTACTGAATCAAATACGACAATTGTTCATACGGATGGAGCTCAGGGTAATACCTATGACATCGATCTTGTTGCTGTATCTCGAACCACTTACAACATGAATGATTCGTTGGCGTTTTCCTACACTGTGTTTGGTACGGCTACACCTCCTGCGGGTACTTATGGCGCTTTCTTTTTAGATACTGATCAAAGCGCCATTACTGGGGCGACGATTGGCACTATGGGTGCGGATGCGTTGGTGGTGAGTGCGCCGGGGGGAAGCGCAAACGGTTTTTATCTTTGGGGTGGTAGCAGTTGGGTTAAACAGTCTGTATTAGGTGTTTTGAGTAGTAATGCTTCTTATTTTCAGGGGTGTACTCACAGCACGACGGTTTATGCGCCTATGTACAGTGGGCTTAGTTCACTGTATGCAACGCCTGTAACAGGCATCGTGATGGTGCTTACCATTCCAGGCTCTGACCCAACTGATGTAACGAGTATTCTGGACTCATCGTCGCAATTTGATTTTACGGTGCCGTAGATAATAAAAAAATAAATGGAGTCAGAGTCGATTAATTCGATTAAAAGGAAAATTAATTGGGGTCAGTGAGCAATTGTTTCTAATGTAGATTGTATTAAGTGGGGGCTGCCAGTTTTTCTGGTTTGGGGTTATCTATGCAGCAACAAGGAGGGGTCATGTTAAATATTCCTGTTCGTTTTGGACACGTAAAAAAGTTTTTCCGTTATTTAGCCCAAGTTCTATTAATTGGCCTTTCCGGCTATATGCATGTTGCCATTGCTGAGTCTGTCACAAACATTTCTATCGATGCCGTAAATGGCGAAATATCATGGATGGCTAATGGCGTTATCTGGTACGCAGCAATTGAAAAAGATCAATACTTCGGCGACACCATTCCTATTATCAGCATTGACCTCGAAACTGGTGATGAAGCTTTAGAGGATGAAATTTCGAACTGTTTCTATCGCGGCCAATTAATTTACTCCGATGGAAATCCTATTAGCCAAACTTATGCTTATATCAACCTGTGCCACACCACTATCCCATTCAGCGGTTTTGTATCAGATAGCAATGGGATTTATACCATTGAAGAAGATCCCAGCACAGCAGGCCAACTGTTAATGTTAAAGGATGATTTCACTGCACCATTTATCCCGCCGGGTGAATCTAATGCTGGAAACAACAATCGAGGTAGTGGTGGTAGCAAGCTGTTAAAGCCCGATACACAAATTACTCGAAGCAGTTCACCTGAAACGTTTCCCAGCGTGGAATTTGTTGTAGAAGCATCATTTGTTGAAACTTATGGGCGATCCAACTTTATACACCGTATAGCCAGTACATTTGCATTTGCCAATTTTGTTTACCAACAGAGCGACATAAAACAAATTCATCTCACCAGTATCGATGTGTTGAATGGAGACATTAACCGGAGCGGCGGACAAGGCAGTGTTCGGCATCAATTAAGCGTCCTGCGTAGAGGTACCATTCAGGCGGGTAGTGGCGATGTGAGTGTGTTAATGCTGGGTGGGCACGTCAATACAACAGATTTATTGGGTTATTCTATTGATGCGAATGCCTGCGAGTTGCAAATAGCGGTGGCGGAGGGTGATAAACTCAATAGCATCGACATTGGTAGGTCCGCAGCCTTTGTCATTGATTTAGCATCATTTACGCAAAGGGGTTGGATATTTGCCCATGAATTCGCCCATGCCATTGGTGCTATGCAACACGTCAACAATGACCCACTAATGGACAGCTGGTTTCCATATATTGAATCATTGTCTGGGTATGTTGCTGGCTGTGGTGCAACCACTCAAATATTTAAGTCATGTGAAGTTTATGAACCGAAGACAAGGAAAGTTACAAATTATTACACCTGTGACTAGGTCTACGAATTGATGGGGTCAGGAATTAAAGGGGTCAGACCCCTTTTACAGATGTGACCGCTCAGATAAGGTGGACGATTAAACAAGGACAGTTATTCTATGAGAGATTTTGTGCGGGTGCTTTCCTGCGTGTATTTTTTAGTTCAAGCATCAGTATGCTTTTCCAAAGACACGATTAACATCCTTGTTCTTCCTGACTATATTAATTGCCATGATCACTATGGTTTTGAACTCGGCACATCTGAAAATAGCACGTTAGGTATTTTGGGCTCTTTTAAATGTAATTCAGACCGTCCAACCTATGGTGGCTCAAATAGTAAGGTGAGTACGGCATTTAGTAGAATATTTGTTCCGTGGAGATATTCTTTTGACGGTGCATTTAGAGACGGTTACTTTGTCCAAGCAATGGTGGGGCGGGAAAGCTCCGAGTTTAAAAGTGTGGCGGGGTCAAGCGCTGATGTTACGTTTATCGATTTAACCTTTCATGGAGGGTATCAATGGTTTTGGGGGAATGGGTTTAACGTGTCAGCTTTGGGTGGCGTGGCATACCTTAAAAAAACAAGTTTAGATAAAAATATTGTTCCTGGCGAAGGTGGCGATGTAGTAGATTTTCTTGATACAAATACAGATACCAATGCACATTTTGGGCTGGGCGTAATATTTGGCTGGGTTTTTTAAATCAATTAAAGGGGGTCAGACCCCTTTCCCGTAATTTTATAGAGTGGGCGTCAGGTCCCTCTTCATTTAAAATGGAAAAGATAAAGTGATTAAACTGTTTGAAAGTGCTGCAAAAATAATTCAGTTTGTTAAGACCCTTGTTTACGTGTTCATAACAATGTTATTGCTGACTGCGATATTTGGCTACACGTATTTGTCAGCTTATGTTATGTCCCTCGTCTTAATTGGTATTATGTTGGGTGTAGGATTATTGACTATAGATTATATGTATTCCCCAAGAGTAGGAGTTAACGGTGAAATGCTCCCGAGTAGAGTGAGGTCCAGCGCTGCTTCGAGTGTTAAACGTTGATTTACTGTTGTATTTTTGAGTCTGTGGTTTTTAGCGACAATGATCTTTAGTTTGATAATGATATTTCAATTAAAATAGGAATGAATTGGAATCATGAATTAAAGGGGGCAGACCCTTTTTCGTAATCAGTTGAACCCACAGCCGTAAGTTTTCCTTTGTGCAGGAATAGCAGGCGGCAAGTTTGATCGAGTATTATTCAAAGTAAAGGGGTCAGACCCCTTTT
>JASJGJ010000123.1:0-2791 GCA_033791605.1 Porticoccus sp. | reverse complement strand
CCTCTTTTCATGGGGCTATCTATCTGTAATTACAGGGAAAATACGCTGATATCTGCATTGCCTGCGGGTAGGTTAGCTGTGATTATGCGGGTAATCTCACAAACTAAAGGGTAATGCAGAATTGAAGTTGGACGACACACTTATCGGGTAGCCTATTGGGAAATTCCATCGGTTTTTCTGGCATTGCCTAGTAAGTTGAATGATAAAATGTATTTATTTTTTTGAGATTTGTTTAGCATTTAAGGTGAAATATTATGGAAATATCTGGAGCATCATTGTCAACGGCTGCGACACAAGCGACTTCTGTTGCGATCGAGGTTCAAAAGAAGACTCAGGACATTCAGGCACAAACTGCGGAGACATTAATTGGGTCATTGCCTGATCCCACATCATCTGTAGGACAGAATATTGATGTCAATGCTTAATGAGTAACATAGAGAGAATAACAGGGTCAGAGAGCACCCTTTAAACGGTGAAGTGGTTGTTCTCTGATCCTGATTTAATTTCTCGTGTTTACTAAATCTGAGCTAGATAGCCTTGGTTTTCCTGTTCTGCAAATCTTCATGTAGCCGCTTAACTTCTTCCAGTATGGATTTAGGAATTTCTCGCGCATTCCCTTTTATCGGCCAGTTATTTTTTCGTGTCTGAACTTCAATAGCCATAATACGATTTTGGCTCAATGGGTGAGTGGAAAAGAATTCAGGCATCTTTGTGCGTGGCAGGCTATTTGCTGGCTCGTTCGAATCGCCATACTCTCTGCTTAAAACCTCAAATAACTGTGTCGATCCTTCGGCATGCCCATAACGACTGACTAGCGCCGCTACGGCCAATTCATCTGCGGCACTTTCCTGATCTCTCGTGAAACTTAATGCCGTTAATAAACCGGTGCTGCCAATAAGGTCGTCAACAATACTGTTGCTGCCAGCACCCGCAAGCGTGGCAACCGCAAGGCCGACGACAACCCCACGCCCTAATGCCCGCAAAGGATGGCGAAGTTTGATGTGGGCTATCTCATGCGCCATGACCATTGCCAGTGTATTTTCGTTGGGCATGTTGTCCAGTAAGCCGGTGAAGAACACCACGTTACCGCCGAGTGTCGCAAAGGCGTTAATAACATCGCTGTTAACTACCGACACCGTAATTTTCATTTCATCAGGTAGTTGCATTTTTTGGCTGAGGTCATCGGCCAATGCTTGCAGGTAAACCGGTACCGGCCCCGTGGAGTCGGCATCAGTGTCGATGTCTATTGTATTAACCAGCCGGTGTTCAACTTCAAAAGGAATGTATTGGGTAAGGGCGTCTGCGGCAAAGCTCAATGCTGCAATGACGATGACGATGATAAGTAGTACGCCACCGCTTAAAAGAAAGAGTTCTTTAAGTGGATGTACCTTTGTTACGTTTATATCTTCAGCGGGTTGTGGGTTGGAGATGTTCAGCGTTAGACCTAATTTGTAGAGGAGGAAAGTGCAGAGGCAGGTGCCGTAGAAACGGGAATTGCAATGGTAGGGCTAAAGGCGGTGCCATAAGCAAAGGCCTCTACCGAACCGATTTTATTACGCTTACCTTTGTAAATTGAGCACATTTCATATTTCACGTTTAATATTATGTTGGCGCCCGATTCCATGGCCTCTTCTTTCATTCGCAAAATCGCTTCTCTACGTGCTCTATCGATCAAGGTTTCATAGGGTGTTACACGACCGCCAACGAGGTTGCGCAAACCGGCAACAAATCGTTTGAAGTAGTCGACGGAGATCACGACGTTACCACCGACCAGGAACTGGTCATGATTCGTTGCGAGCTCTGGGAGAGGGATTTTTGTTTGAGCAATTAGGATGTCCTTCAATTGCTCTTCGCGCAGACGAATAGAACGATAATGTCGGCGTTCGAAATACTGGCCAAACCCATAGCCGAGCGCCATCAATACTAAAAATATGATGAGATCTGCCATGTCGCTTACTCCAGGGTTACTGCACTGCCATAGGCGAATAGTTCGGCAGCGCCGGATGTAATTGAGGAAGTAGAAAAGCGAATGTTCAATATGGCGTTAGCGCCGACGGAGGTGGCCTGTTCAACCATTCTGGCAGTGGCCTCTTCACGGGCATCCTGCAAAAGCTCTGTGTAGCCCTTGAGTTCGCCACCAAAGATATTTTTCAGGCCGGCCATAAAATCGCGACCTACATGCTTGGATCGTACGGTACTGCCCTGTACCAGTCCCAGGTGTTTGGTGACGCGCTTACCGGGTATCAATTCAAGATTTGAAATAATCATTAAACATCCTCGTTAGAAAATCTATCAGTGGACAATACCAGAATCAGTGAAAAAGTGAAAAAAGAGAGAGCCCGAATCATGCTTATCACTCAAACGAATGCCTGCTATCGTCCATGAGTTTATTCAACGCCTTTTGCGCCTGCTTAGGCTGGGCCAAGTCTTTAGCTTCCAGCATCTCGCACTCATCCTTAATCATATCTTCGATAGTGACAGGGTAGTACTTGCAATCGTCGGGACGGTCGAAATAAATATCGCAGGTATATTTGTTCTCACTGGGAAGCTTTTTTAGCCACGGGCACAATGTAAGCTGCTCGCCAGAGTCGGGGTGCATCCAAATGTGCCCGTTGCTGACGTAACGATAAATGTCAGGCCGATGCATTTCCCAATTGTCTATTTCACTGGCTGATGCAGAAAGACCGTCATTGCTGTAGTTGATGCAGCATTTTCCACATTGATTACATTCTTTCACGATAGTTTTTTATACTACTTGGTCACGACGATAAATGAAGGCTGGCTAGCACGG
>JASJGJ010000122.1:0-3428 GCA_033791605.1 Porticoccus sp. | reverse complement strand
TCTTGAATCATTTCCAGTAAATTGTTCTGGCCGACCAGAAAAACCTGGAGTAGTGAGTTACCATCGATTTGAAAGTTGGTTAAGAGGCGTATTTCTTCGAGTGCTGTTTTATCCAGATCCTGTGCCTCATCAATGACCAATAGGGTATGCCGGCGTAGTTGATATTGTTTAAGAAGGAAGTTTTCTAGGTGATGGAGAATGCTTGCTTTATCTAAGCTTTGTGTATTGAGCATGAAAGAAAATGCAACCATTCGTAGGAGATCATTGGCATCCAGTTGGGTGGTCACGATACGTGCTATGGCACTGTTTGTTTTATCAGCATTCGTCAGCACATCATTCAACAAAGTCGTTTTGCCCGAGCCGGGTGACCCGGTAATCATGACAAAACCTTCACCTCTAGTCAGCGCGTAGTCCAGGTAAGCCTTGCTCGTGGCATAACTCTTGTGCAGAAAGCAAAAACGGTGGTCGGGACTTAAACGAAAAGGGTCTGCATTCAAATGGTAAGCTTCAGCATACATGAGTTAATTCCTCGGGATTTGCGGGTGATAACCAGAAGCATTTGTTTGGTGGCCGCAACCCGACGCTGGTCGACCATTGGATAATCGACACGGGTGCTGTAGATGGGTATTTCCTTGTCATGGCGCCACTCTCCCTGTGGGGCAAAAAGGAAGTTGCTATAGCTTACATATAGTCGGGATTGTGGTGGTTTACTAGCCGTTTGCCATACTAATTTAGCCACCCGGAAAATTTACTCTCACAGGAGGTTAGGCCAAATGAAAAACCTAGCAAGGCGCAATTGTTTCTAATATGTCTAGCAGACAATAAAAATACTCACCCGCCAAGGTATCGCCGTAAATCCCCTCTTAACGGACAGGGCATCGCGCACGTTAGCAATCTCGCAATAGGCCGTCAGGGTATCGGAGATATCAGTAAGATTATGCTATAAGAAACCTGAATCCACGGCGTAGGGGCCTGCTATGAATAATCAGCGATTGATGGTAACGGTGGTGTTGGTTTTGATGTCCATTTCCTGGTTAAACTTCCTGGATGATTACGGCGATCGCTATACTACCAACGCGTTGAAGCAGTCAGCCGCATCCTATGCGGTCGCCAGAGGGATCAATGCGGTGGTCTCGGTGCTACAAAGTACCGAAGTGTCCGTCGGTTTCGCCTCAATTTCCCCCGGTGAGGCGTTAGACCCACTGAATGATCTGGTTGAGCGATTTTCCTGGATTGCGATGATGGCGATGGCTTCCCTCGGATTGCAAAAACTGCTCCTGCTCATGGCGTCGAGTATTCTGTTTAAAGTCCTAATTACGATAACGGGTTCAATGCTCATTTATGGTCTGTTAAGGAGAGACAGTCATGCGCAACATGTAATGATCAGGTTGTTCGTTGTTGCACTTTTTCTGCGTTTTGCTGTTGGGTCAGTGGTATTGGCCAATGATATTGTTGAATACGTATTTCTGGAAGAGAGTAGAACACAAGCAACAGAGCAGCTTGAAAACACCAGGGTTTCCTTGAGTGATATTAGTCTGGGTATGCAACAAGGCAAGGAAGAAAAGGGTATTCTGGAAGGCATTAAAGATAATATCACGAGCTTGATGGGTAATCGGGAAGAAGAAATAAAGAAAAATACCGAAGAAGCATCAACGAGTATCGTTGACCTTATCGTGGTGTATATCGCGCAGGCACTGTTATTCCCTATCCTGTTTTTATGGATGTTTTATAAGATGACGTCGTGTCTATGGGCTATCAACTGGGCGGAGGTGTTAAAAAGGCCTGGCCAAACAGGCAGTACTGATCCACTCCCGGCCACAACGAATACTGAATGATAGAAAAATCCAGTTGATAAGTGATAACGTGATTCATACACTGTATACGATGTCGTCTTTATTCAATTCTTGCAATGCCATGCGGTTATCCTGTAGCGCAGATGCCGAACCATCAAGAATTACTGAATATATCCGATATTAAGGTCAGTCTTTGTGCCGATGAGTTCCCTGTATGTTTTTTAGAAAATCTAAAAAAAAATTCAATAAATTCTTTAAGCTTCCTGGCGTTATCACTACCTTTCGCTGGGGCTGGAAAACATTATTGCTCGTTTTTGTGATGGATGCGGGTTATTTGATTGGTATCTGGCCGGACTGGAAAATCTATGCTGAGGGGCCGATTCAGCAATCCAGTTTTATTAGTAGTTACATTTCAGAACACCACAAACACCGAGACTGGCCCAAGCTTCGTTGGACGCCTGTTTCTATCAACAATATCCCTCGCCACATGCATCGTGCCCTGATTGTGGCGGAAGACGCCCGTTTTTATTCTCATAGTGGTATTGATACCGAAGCGTTACAAAAGGCTATGGAATATAACCTGTCTGAAAAGCGATTTGTTTATGGTGGCAGTACTATCTCCCAACAAACCATTAAAAATATCTTTTTGAGTCCCTCGCGAAATCCCCTGCGTAAATGGCATGAGTTTGTGTTAACCATTGGTATGGAACGTAATTTAAGTAAAAAACAGATTTTGGCGTTGTATTTGAATATCGTGGAATTTGGCCGGGGCCTTTATGGCGTTAATGCCGCCGCCCTGCATTACTGGGGGATCCCTGCCTCAAAGCTGTCGGTTAAACAGGCCATTGAGTTGGCGGCCACCTTGCCTGCCCCTGTTAGGCACAATCCCAACACACGAACAAAGTTCTTCCTCAAGCGTGTTAAAAAGATAGGGCGGTACTTCTAAATAAACAGAATGATGTTAGAGAAAAAACGGGATCAGAGAGAAATTGTTTCTAAAAGGGTATCACATATCCAGGCAGGTTAAGCGCATACAATTTGGGGAAAAATTCCTGAATAATAGGGGAAGACCAGAGCCCTTTAATTTCTCTGATTATTTATGTCACGTTAAAAACGTTATTTGATTCCGACTATAAATAGGACAACACCATTAATTCCCAACGAAGCTCAAATAGTTTACGAAAATCATTTTTTACCATTTTGTGGTTTGTGATTTTATTATGGTTAATTCAAATCACTAATGTGCTATTTGGTTTAGAAATTATTCATTTCGGCGTTTACCCCAGGGAGATAATAGGATTAAGAGGGATATTGTTAGCGCCATTGATACATGGTTCTTTTTCTCATATCTTTTCTAACACACTACCATTACTTGTGTTGGGTACTGCCATGCTAATGGGTTATCCCCGTTCAAGTAAGTTTGTATTTCCTATTATTTATTTTGGTGTTGGAATAATGGTTTGGTCGTTTGGCCGAGAAAGTTTTCATGTTGGTGCTAGTGGTATTAACTTTGGTTTGCTTACCTTTGTATTTGTAATCGGTGCGCTACGTTGGGATAAGAGTGCAATCGCATTGTCGTGTCTGGTTTTTTTTATGTACGGCAGCATGATTTGGGGAATATTTCCGACTGGACCG
>JASJGJ010000121.1:0-56434 GCA_033791605.1 Porticoccus sp. | reverse complement strand
ATTCATAATCCTGATCGGATTCACCTGCGGCAAGAGTGGCAGAGGGGGTTGTAATAGAATAGTAAATTGTAAGTTTGTTGGGTCGATTTTAGTTGAAAGTTCCCTCTTTAGTTATGTACTCTCCTTGTGTTCCTGCTTTTTTATGTTGTGATTGGAAATAATTTTTTAGATGAAGATATGTAGGTTATTGTTTTAAAAGTAAAAAATAAAAAGTTTTATAAAAATTAAATTGGGAGAGACGGTTATGAGTATGCTGAAGGAATTTAAAGATTTTGCAGTAAAAGGAAACGTTGTTGATATGGCTGTTGGTATTATCGTTGGCGTTGCGTTCGGTAAAATTGTTTCATCATTTGTTGCTGATATTATTATGCCTCCAATTGGTGTGGCTTTAGGTGGAACGGATTTTACTAGCTTGGGGTATGTTATTCAGGCCGCTATGGGAGAAACTCCTGCAGTGGTTATTGCTTACGGTAAATTTGTTCAGACCATTATAGATTTCACTATTGTTGCCTTTGCTATATTTATTGCAGTTAAAGTTATTAACTCCCTAAAGAAAAAAGAGGAAGAAGCTCCGGCAGCACCAGCAGCACCCTCTACAGAGGAAGTGTTGTTAACTGAAATAAGAGATTTGTTAAAAGAGCAAAAATAAATATCGAATAGGTTTTAACACCTAGTATAAGGTTTGCTCAAATTAGAAGCTGAACTCATAATTTTTTATTTGGGTTCAGCTTTTTTATTCTCAAAATTAAGAAGTTCTGATCCAGAATGATCATTTTCAAATCGATGTGTTAATACAAGATGTGGTTGGGGGCTTAGTCATTGTTCAACCCGATTATGCCATTGTTGATTTGGCATCATTTATCGTACTGACTACAGCGGTCTGCTATACCATTTCCCATATAGTTACAAAATCTTTAAGTGTCCTGAATCGCTGATATCCATAATTTTTTTATATGTGCCTTATCCAGTTACCTATAGGGCTGGTATATCTATTGATATATGAGTATGACTGGTCGATGGCTGTGGGTCTTTGTTATAGGGATTGCGGTATTATTAGCCCACTATTGCTATGGCATGGCAAAGGCCATGCCATATGCTTAGGTTGCAAAGATAGTGACTTGTGATCTCCTTCGGCTTCCTTTAGTTTCGTTGATTGGGGTTTTACTCTATGCAGATAAAGTTGAAGCCATCGTGGATGGCTGGTGAGGCACTAATGCTGATGGGAAATTTTGTAGATATAAAAGCATTGAAAACACCGATATCTAACACAGTTGTTAACCGCGTACACTAGGAGTAGATATGGAAAAATTGTACCGGTTATAAAAATGTCATCTATATTAAGGGCCAAGTCACAATGGTTACAGCGAGTGAAGCAATAGAACGGTTAAAAAAAGGTAATCAGCACTTTGTGTCTGGAGTGCGTAGTATTGATACCATCGTGAAGCAAATACAGAGAGCAGATTTTGTCGAAGGACAGGCTCCATTTGCTGTCATTCTTGGCTGCTCAGATTCTCGAGTACCGGCCGAAATCGTATTTGATCAAGGTTTGGGTGACTTATTTGTTATTAGGGTGGCTGGTAATATTGTTGCACCCTCTCAGGTGGGGAGTGTGGAGTTTGCTGTAGAGCAGTTTGGTATTCCTCTGGTCGTTGTTCTTGGCCATTCCATGTGTGGTGCCGTTCGGGCAACTATTAATGAAATCAAGAGCCCGTCAGAACATCAATCGTCGAATGTTCTATCTATTGTCAATCGTATCAAGCCCGCGGTAGAGCCCCTGTTTAAAACTGAACTGCGGGATGATCCAGACAAATTGTTGGCCCTATCTATTCGTTCCAATATCTTGGCGGCGACCAATCATCTTAGACATGGGTCTCAAATGTTGGAGCAATTGGTTAATAAGGGAGAACTTGAAATTTGGAGTGCAGAGTACTCACTCGAAACGGGTGAAGTAGAGTTTTTTGAATAAGGATAAGGAAGCTTCAGCTCCATTATCCCTGTAGGGTTTTGAAGTATTACTGTATATTTTTAGTGAGGGGGATACACCTAGTGTTACCTCTTGGTTTCCTAGTATGAAGCGTTCCCTCAATAATTTTGACCACTTTCGCGGCTGTGGCTCGGTAACCCGTTAGCTTGCCACCATAAATGCCCAAGTAATGAGGCTGGCTGTTGCAGTCGGTGATGAGCTGGACCTCGCGACTGAGTTGGTGATGTGCTTGGGTGTCTTCGTGTTTAGGCAGCACCCTGAGCCCCGCCATGTCACCACAGACTTTTCCCTGATAGTCAGGAAAGTAGGTGTTCAGAACGTCCATGAGATATTCTTTTTCCTGGTCGGTGATCGCGCAGTCTTCCGGATTACCTTCAAATAGAGTTTCTGTGGTACCTAATAATGTCCCATCGTGCCAAGGTAAGACGAAAACGGGTCTGCCATCGGTGGGAGATTCTAGATAAAAGCATTCCTCGCTAATCTTTGTATCGAGTACCAAATGAGCACCCTGAACCAGTGAAATAGGAATGGTGTTTGGGCGGGGTGAAATACATTCGGCAATTTGATTGATCCAAGGGCCTCCGGCATTGATGAGAATTCGGCAGGTGGCCGTTGTGATTATGCTTTCATGTTCTGGGCCACTTTCCTCAAATTCGATACGATAGCCGCTTGTGATTTGTTGGGCGTTAAGCAGTTTTGATGGGCAGCTTGTTGCAGCCCCCATTGCGACGGCAGAGCTTATCACGGCTTCGGTGAGCTTGGTGTCGTCGGTTTGTGCATCTTGGTAGCGAAAAACTTTGATTAAGCCGTCAATGTTTAGTCCTTTCAGTTGATGCCAGTGTTTCTTTGAAATGACTTTAAAGAGTCCATCTGGGCAACAGCCTGAAAGAAACCAGTAGGCAATTAAGGCCAACCGAATTTTCCAAGGCCGGTACTGGGAATGCTTGTAGACAGGAATATAAAAACCGTTGGGGTAAACTAGGTCTGGCCCATTTTTAAGAAGTAGTCGGCGTTCTCTGAGGCTTTCCTTGATCAGTGAAAAATTGCCCGTTTGAAGGTAGCGAAGACCCCCGTGAATTAGTTTGCTTGATTTGCTAGAGGTGCCTGCCGCCCAATAAGACTTCTCCAGTATCATGGAATTATAGCCGGCAGCTTGAACGGCTTGAGCCACACCAGCTCCTTGTATACCGCCTCCAACGATGATGACATCATAGTTGGATTCAGTGTTTTGGCTCTTTTCCATAAGAGTTTATAGCGTCCGTTGAGTGAGGCCGTCCATCATGCCACCATAATTAAAAGTTTCCACTAAATCTGCACCTCGGTTGTACCAATGAATGGCATTATCGGGAAGAGTTACCTCGTAGATCACGACTTTGCTTTCAATCGAGTCTAGTGTTGCTTCCTCTGGTACGATCTCGGTATCACAAAAAATAAATTCAGGGCGAATACTGGTTATCAACTCACCTTCCAGTTCGTCCCATTGTTTAAGTACCATCCCGAGACGTGGGTATCCTTGTTGCCATGCGTAATGAATAAAGTCATCGCTGAAACTGATTAAGACACATTGTGTAATGACAGGTTGTAATAGTTTGGTAACAATTTTGTACGCATTTTCTATGCCTTCAATATGCAAACCAGATCGTTTCAGCTCAATAAAAGCGGTTACTTTTGGGTTGGCTGACAGTAGTGTGACAAGCTCAGTCAAGGCGGTGATTTTTTCGCTGATAAATTGGTTGCCCAATCGTTCTGGTTCTGACGCGGGGTAAGTTTTGAGTTCTGATAGAGTTAGCAGGTGGATAGCATTCTCGACACCGCTGATACGGCTCATTAGTGCGTCGTGGTAGAGCACTGGTTGGTGATCAGAACTAAAAAGAATGTCGGTTTCTATGAAATGAGCTCCGGCTTCAATAGCCTTTGTGAAGCCTAATAGGGTGTTTTCAGGGTAGCGCGCTTGATAACCTCGATGAGCAACGAGTCGATCTGAGAGCATGACGGGTGTCCTGTCTGTACATGTTCTTTTCATCTTAGTCTTCCTGTGCCTGTTAAGACAGCTTGCTGTTGTTCTTAGGGGAAGCTGAGGTCGGTGCGGCAGGGGCTAGAGAAAAAAATTAAAAGGTTCGAGCTAGAGGTGTGTGCCATCTTCTTCCTCTTGCCTTACGGTGAAGGTTAAGAGGAAGAGGGCATTGAGTGGAAACTGTACTTATGCCAGTTTTTTCTCGCCAGCATCTACTGACTGAAGGATCAGCGTATTGATCGTCATAGGGCCAACACCCCCGGGAACCGGTGTGATGGCTGAGGCGCGATCATAGAGTGGTCCCAGTTCGATATCTCCGACCCCACCTGGGTGGTAACCGGCATCGACAACCACCGCGCCGTCTTTAATCCATTTTGCTTTAATAAATTCTGGCTTGCCGACTGCACCGACAACAATGTCGGCACCACGAATAATTTCTGGCAGGTTTTCTGTGCGGGAATGACAAATAGTGACGGTGGCATTGGCATTGAGCAACATCATTGCCATGGGTTTGCCTAAAATAGGGCTGCGACCAACGACGACGGCATGTTTGCCTTGTAGGGGGATGTCGTAAGCGGTCAGTAGGCGCATGATGCCTTGTGGTGTGGCTGAACCGTAGGCTTCTTCACCCATAGCCATACGACCAAAGCCAAGACAGGTGACACCATCAACGTCTTTTTCCAATGCGATGCTGTCAAAGCATTCGCGCTCTTCAATTTGTGGGGGTACTGGGTGCTGTAGCAAGATGCCCTGGCAGTTGGGGTTGGCGTTTAGCTCATTAATTTTCACCAGAAGCTCTTCGGTGGTTGTTTCTTTGGGCATTTCTACTGCGATGGATTCCATACCTACTCGTTTGCAGGCGTTTTGTTTCATGCGTACATAGGTGGCGGAGGCTGGATCGCCGCCCACTAGAATGGTGGCAAGAATAGGGGTTTGCCCGCCACTTTTCTCTTTAAGCCGAGCAACGCGTTCGCTTAACTCTGCTTCTGTTTGCTGGGCAATAGCTTTGCCGTCGAGAATTTGGGCTGGCATGATATTTAAAGCTCCTGAGTTAAGGGATAGGCAAGTAGGGTAAACAGCATTTTCTCATTTCATGTGGCCCCTGTGAAGAGAATCTCTCTGAGCATTTCTTCGCTTTTTCATTGACGAGACCGATTGTCCTCAGTATCATGCGCAGCTCTCGAAATGAGGGTCTTAAGAGACAGTCGGGGATTAGCGCAGTCTGGTAGCGCGCCTGCTTTGGGAGCAGGATGTCGGGGGTTCGAATCCCTCATCCCCGACCAACCTCATTTTCTGGATGTACGTTGTTGAGCGCCCGTAGCTCAGCTGGATAGAGCAACGGCCTTCTAAGCCGTCGGTCGCAGGTTCGAATCCTGCCGGGCGCGCCATCCAGCGACGAGCAGTTCAAGCAGTGGTGGCTGTAGCTCAGTTGGTAGAGCCCCGGATTGTGATTCCGGTGGTCGCGGGTTCGATCCCCGTCAGCCACCCCATTTGAATCAAGACTTATCACACACTTCATATTTTTGAATCCTATAAGCTACTTCGAGCTTCATCAGCGGCACTCCTATTTTCATTTGTTTTACATTAGTATGGCCCTCAATGTTCGGATATCACTGAAATAGAGCAATTCAAGATGCTTTGTTGTTGGCCTATTTGCAGCTTAATTTGATTTCAGATTGATAGATTTGTACGGATTGATATCTGATCTATGCCTTTCAGGATGATTATTTGGCGTATTGATAAGGGGTTTACTATGGGATTTACGGTACTCGCTGTTTTTATCCTTTGCGCAATCTATGTTCAGAGACGAGGTGTGGTTAGGCACGAGAAGCTGGTGCGTAAAATTAGTGACCACTCTAATATTCTTGGCCCAGTAAACTGTTTGTTTTATGCTTTTTCTACCTTAAAAAAGTCAGCTTATATTGATGCTGATAATTTTCCTGATTTAAAAGTATTTGAGGATAACTGGGAAGTTATAAGAGACGAAGCCATCAGCTTGAATGACAAGGCTAAAATAAAGTCATCGGAAGAAAAAGATGATTTGGGATTTAATTCTTTTTTCAAAACGGGCTGGAAACGTTTTTATCTTAAGTGGTATGGCTCTTCGTTAAAATCTGCCAATGAGCTTTGTCCTAAAACTGTGGAATTACTGAATTCTGTTCGCAGTGTCAAAGGTGCTATGTTTGCCATGTTGCCACCAGGAGCACGTTTGGTTAAACATCGCGACCCCTATGCCGGTTCTCTCCGTTATCATCTAGGATTGGTTACGCCAAATTCTGAAGATTGCTTTATCTCTGTGGACGGAGAGAAGTACCATTGGAAGGATGGAGAGCCCGTGATCTTTGATGAAACGTTTATTCATTATGCAGAAAATAAAACGGATGTTAACAGAATCGTTTTGTTTTTAGATGTGAAGAGACCCGTTAGTTTTTTTCTGGTTGATTGGTTCAACGAAATTTTTTCCCGAATTGTTTTGGCGGCTAGCAGTACTAAAAATATGGAAGGTGATAGTGTTGGACTACTTAATCGAATATTCCCCGCTATTTATAAAGTGAGGCTGGTAGGAAAAAGAATTAAAAAATTTAACCGCCCTTTGTATTATTTTCTTCAATATTCAATTTATCTGTTGATCATTTATGCTCTGTTTTTTTGATGCGGTTGTGCCGATCACTAACTCAAAGTAGGGTAATAGTCACGTTAGAGTAAATACAACGATGAATGTTGAGCGTATTTATATCAGCACTGATGTTGGTGGAGAGCAGCTTGAGTCAGAAAGTATTGACTTGGTGGCCGCCAGCGGCATTGTGGGTGATAGAAATTACGGTTTATCCAAATGGCCGGGGCAGAACCTCACGTTGATTGAAGCAGAAGAGGTTGAAGCCTTTATAGTCGAGCAAAATTTGGTATATGACTTATCGATTACCCGAAGAAATATTGTTACTCGCGGCGTGCGGCTCAATGAGCTGGTTGGAAAAGAGTTTTTAATAGGCACAGTGCGGCTAAAGGGAGTAGAGCTGTGTGAGCCTTGTAGTAGCCTCGGTGATGCTCTTGCTAGTACAACATTGTCAAAGAGCCAGGTGGTAGAAAGATTTCTACACAGAGCTGGACTGCGAGCTGATGTTTTAACATCGGGCGTGATAACCGTGGGTGCAGATGTAACTGTGACATAGTTACTCCATCTCAGTTTCTAGGGTTGTTTATTTTTGAGTTGAATACTTAATTCGAGAGCTTAGCCTGAAGGGCCTCAGTTTTTTTCTAACCGTATGTTTCCTGAAAGGGGGTCGATTGAAACACGAAGATATCATTAGGCCCGTGAAAAAGTGGGTGGAAACTCTGGTGGTGGGGTTAAACCTTTGTCCTTTTGCTAAACGTGAGCTGTTGGCAAGTAGAGTACGCTTCAAAGTGTCTGAGGCGGCAACTGAAGAGCAGTTGTTGGTCGACCTTCAGTCAGAGTTGGCGTTACTTAATAGGGATAGCACGATTGAAACTACGCTGTTGATTCACCCAGAGGTGTTGCAGGATTTTTACGACTACAACCAGTTTTTAAATTGTGCGGAAGGCCTGTTGGTGGAACTGGAACTGGAAGGGATTTATCAAATAGCCAGCTTTCATCCAGAGTATCAGTTTGGTGGCACCGAGCCAGAAGATACAGAAAACTATACCAATCGATCTCCTTACCCAGTGTTGCACCTGATCAGAGAGGCGAGCCTGGAGCAGGCAGTTGCTAGCCACCCTAGCCCAGACCAAATCCCCGAGCATAATATAGCTCTGCTGAATAGTATGGGGCGAGACCAGATACAGACTTTGTTGCGAGCTTGTTTTGATGGTAAGGGGAACACATAGTTTTTGAGTCCGTCTTTTTTTGAGCCTACCTTTTTTGAACCCGTGTTTTTGACGAGTAAGATTTGGTTTTTTACTCAGGTTTAAAAGTGAAACTAAGATTTTTTTAGTGCTTGGTTAAACAGCTCTCCCAGTGTCCCCGTTTTCTGTTGATTTGGTTGTTTCTTTTGGGGCTGCTTCTTTTTATCCGTATGTTTTTTATTTTCTGTTCGTTGAGTTGAACCGGATTCTTTTGAACCAAGTTCATCGGTCATTCGCATTGAGAGGGCAATTCGTTTACGGGGGATATCTACTTCTATTACTTTGATTTGGACAATATCTCCGGCTTTTACCACTTCATGGGGATTTTTAACGTATCGATTGGCCAGCGCAGAAATATGAACTAAACCATCCTGATGGACGCCAATGTCGACAAATGCGCCGAAATTTGTGACGTTGGTCACTGTGCCTTCCAGAACCATACCAGGCTCTAGATCTTTCATGGTTTCTACGCCGTCTTTAAATGTTGCTGTTTTGAATTCTGGGCGCGGGTCACGGCCGGGTTTGTCTAATTCGCTAAAAATGTCGGTGATGGTGGGTAGGCCAAATGTTTCGTTTACATAGTTTTTGGGGTTGAGCTCGCGAAGTAGTGAGCTGTCGCCTAATAATGATTTGATAGATTTTCCAATATCGTCGGCAATACGTGATACCACAGAATAGCTTTCAGGGTGAACCGCAGAAGCATCCAGCGGGTTGTCGCCATTGGCTATGCGTAAAAATCCAGCGGCTTGTTCGAAGGTTTTTTCGCCGAGACGTGGGACTTTTTTCAGTTCTTTTCGTTGTTTAAACGGGCCGTTTTCATTGCGGAAAGCGACGATGTTATCGGCAATGGTTTGGTTGAGCCCTGCTACCCGATTTAACAGTGCGGCAGAGGCGGTGTTGACCTCAACGCCAACAGCATTCACGCAGTCTTCAACTACCGCATTCAGGCTGCGAGAGAGTTCTACCTGGCTGACATCATGTTGATATTGGCCGACACCAATGGATTTCGGGTCAATTTTAACCAGCTCCGATAATGGATCTTGAAGTCGGTGAGCGATGGAAATTGCTCCGCGAATGGTGACGTCTAGGTCTGGATATTCCCGTGAGGCAAACTCAGAGGCTGAGTAAATAGAGGCGCCGGATTCGTTAACAATCACCGGTTGTGCCGTCAGTTCGGGGTGGTTTTTTAAGACAGTTTTAACAAACCGTTCTGTTTCACGGCTGGCCGTTCCATTACCGATAGCGATTAAAGCGGCGTTATGTTTTTTACACCAGTTGACTAGGGCCGTCTCTGCTTCTTGAAGCTTGTTTTGTGGCGGGGTGGGGAAGATGGCGCCGTGATCTAAGACTTTTCCGGTGCCGTCTACAACGGCCACCTTAACGCCTGTGCGTAGTCCCGGGTCAAGCCCAATAGTTGCTTTTTGTCCAGCGGGAGCAGCGAGTAGCAGGTCTTTAAGATTGATGGCAAAGACACCAATGGCCTCAGTGTCAGATCGATCGCGAAGCTCGGCTAGTAAATCGGTTTCAATATGTAAGTGTAATTTTACTTTCCAGGTCCAGCGTACGACTTCGGCAAGCCATTTGTCTGCAGTACGGCCTTTGTTCTCTATGTTGACTTGTCGGGCGATCATGGTTTCGCAGGGGTGTCCCTCGGTGGCGTCGGTATCAATGTCCACTCGAAGGGACAGAATGCCTTCTCTCCGTCCACGAAACATGGCCAGAGCCCGGTGTGACGGAGTGGTTTTGAGGGGTTCGCAATGTTCAAAGTAATCCCTGTATTTAGCGCCTTCCTGCTCTTTTCCCGCCATAAGGGTCGCGGTCAGCTTAGCTTCGTTTGTCAGATATTGACGTAACTGTCCTACCAACTCGGCATCTTCGCTAAAGCGTTCCATCAAAATATATTTAGCGCCATCCAGTGCGGCTTTAACGTCAGTAATACCTTTGTCGGGGTTGATAAACTTGGTTGATTCTTGCTCCGGGTCAAGGTCGGGTTGGTTGTAGAGTGTGTCAGCGAGTGGTTCTAGCCCTGCTTCGATGGCAATTTGGCCCTTAGTGCGGCGTTTGGGTTTGTAGGGTAGGTATAAATCTTCCAATCGTGTTTTGGTGTCTGCGTTGAGAATGGACTGTTTGAGCTCTGGTGTGAGCTTTCCCTGTTCATCAATACTGCTGAGGATGGTTTGGCGACGATCTTCCATTTCACGGATATAGCCCAGTCGCTCTTCCAGTGTGCGAAGTTGTATGTCATCTAGCCCGCCCGTTACCTCTTTACGGTAACGGGAGATAAAAGGGACTGTGGCGCCCTCATCAAGCAGTTTGATGGCAGCGCTAACTTGAGCGGGTTTTACGTTGAGTTCTGATGCAATCTGATTCTGAATCTTTTCCATATTATCCGTTACACTGTTTGTGATGTTGAGCCCGTGGTTTGTAGTAGTAACCCAGGAGGCAAGGTGAGGCTTGGGGCGGGATTATGGGTGAATCTCTTCGCTCAAAACAGACTTGTTACTGAATCTAAAATATGGCTAGTACAGAACTGCTTAATTGCCCTTTGTGTCACGGGGACTCTGTTGATGAATATCATTCGGATGCCCTGCGTGACTATTATCAATGTAACCAATGTCAGTTGGTCTTTGTTCCGCCTTGGCAGCACCTGTCCCAAGAACAGGAAAAGGCGCATTATGACCTGCATCAAAACAGTCCGGCCGATCATCGTTATCGCCAATTTCTTAGTCGTTTAGCCGATCCGTTGATAAGTGTTCTTGAGCCGGGTGCTCAAGGGTTGGATTTTGGTTCAGGCCTAGGCCCGACGTTATCGGTCATGTTGGAGGAAGTCGGTTTTTCTATGGCTATTTTTGATATTTTTTATGCCAATGATACTGCGGTCTTGCAGACAGAATATGATTTTATTACTGCGACGGAGGTAGTAGAACATTTGTCCCAGCCTGGAAAGGTGCTGGACAGCCTGTGGTCAGGAATCAAAACAGGTGGTTATTTAGGATTGATGACGAAGTTGGTTGTGAACAAAGAAGCCTTTAGTCGTTGGCATTATAAAAATGATCAAACACATGTTTGTTTCTTTAGTCGTGCAACATTTAACTATTGGTGCCAGAGTTGGGGCGTCGAGGCTGAATATCCGGCAAATGACGTTATTTTAATTCGGAAAATTGATGGTTTGTGTGTGTAAGGTTTAACGCATTATTGGAGGTTGTTAGTACTATTTGGTCACAAAAGCCCTTTGCCTCCGGTGCTTTGTCATGCGTACTATCAATTTACTATTTATACTCACGACAGACTGGCTTTGTGGTCAGTTAAATTAGCTTGTCAGATACGCTATAGGAGAACCCATGTCCCAGAAGGATATGTATCAGGGGAATACGCTGAAACTGCAGTCGCTGGATGATGGCTACGCGGAATTACATTTCGATGCCATAAAAGGGTCGGTCAATGTCTTTAATCAGGCGACAGTGGTTGAGCTTCACGAGGCGCTTGCTGTTTTGGAGCAGCAGCCCAATGTTCGTGGTTTGCTGCTGACCAGTGGTAAAGGGGTGTTTATCGCCGGAGCCGATATTACTGAGTTTGGTGATGTATTTAAGGGTACAGATGAGCAGCGCCGGACATTTCTTGGTGCGGCTAATGAAGCCTTTAATAAAATTGAGTCGTTACCCTATCCATCGGTGGTTGTCATCAATGGTTTTGCCCTAGGTGGTGGCTTTGAGGTGTGTTTAGCCTGTGATTTTCGGGTGATGTCCACCAAAGCCAAGGTTGGTTTTCCAGAGACAACACTGGGGATTATTCCTGGTTGGGGTGGAACCGTACGTTTGCCTCGATTGATTGGTTTTGATAATGCCGTAAAGTGGATTGCCACGGGCAGCCATAATAAAGCCGCTGCTGCACTCAAAGAGGGTGCCGTGGATGCGGTGGTAGAACCGGACTTGCTGTATAGCGAAGCATTAGCCATGTTGGTGCGCGCTGCTGAAGGTCAGCTGGACTACCAGCGTCGCCGTGAGCAAAAGCAATCTCCTTTACAGCTTAATGATATCGAGCTGGGGATGTCGATAGCGACATCTAAAGCTATGGTGTTTTCCAAAGCTGGACCAAATTATCCAGCACCCATTATGGCAGTAGAGGTGTTGGCAAAATCTGCAAAAATGTCTCGTGATGATGCGCTAGAAGTGGAGTTTCAGGCTTTTAGTGAATTGACTCAAACGCCTCAGTGTCGTGCATTGGTGGGGGTATTTCTCAATGATCAGTACATTGGTTCTGTCGCTAAAAAATATGGGAAAAAGGCGACTAAAACTGTCAAGCATGCGACGGCATTGGGTGCTGGCATTATGGGTGGTGGTATCGCCTATCAGAACGCTATAAAGGGCTTCCCTGTTTTGATGAAAGACATTAATACTGATTCGTTGGCGCTAGGTATGAGTGAAGCCAATAAATTATTGGCTAAGCGAGTGGACCGCGGCCAGATGTCTACGTTGGAAGCAGGCGACGTACTCTCCAGAATTATTCCTTCGCTTAGCTACGAGGGTATAGAAAATACCGATATCGTTATTGAGGCGGTGGTAGAAAATGCCAAAGTAAAAGGTATTGTTCTGGCTGAGGTGGAAAGTAAAATTTCCGATGATACAGTGCTGGTTTCCAATACTTCAACGATTTCCATTGATCAGTTGGCGAGTCATCTGAAACGTCCTGAACAGTTTTGTGGTATGCACTTTTTTAACCCTGTTCATGCTATGCCGTTGGTTGAAGTGATTCGTGGTACAAAAACCTCGGAAGAGACATTGGCAATGGTAGTAGCTCACGCCCAAGCATTGGGTAAAAAGCCCATTGTGGTGAATGATTGCCCTGGTTTTTTGGTGAACCGGGTATTGTTCCCCGCCGTGTTTGGTTTCGACATGATGATTGTTGATGGCGCTGATTTTCAGCAAGTAGATAGGGTAATGGAAGCCTGGGGGTGGCCAATGGGGCCTGCGTATTTGATGGATGTTGTGGGGCTTGATACCGCTGTACATTGTTTTCCCTCAATTCTAGAGGGTTATCCAGAACGGATGGGTGATATTTATGATGTGTCACCGACTAAATTGTTATTCGAGAATGATCGTCTTGGTCAGAAGAATGGCAAAGGTTATTACCTTTATGAAAAGGATACGCGGGGAAAACCAAAGAAATCAGTCGATGCGGCTGTTTATGAATTATTTGCAGAGCACGCTGGTATCAAAAGATCAGGTGAATTTAGTGATGAGTCTATTGTGGCCCGTTTTATGGTGCCCATGTGTATCGAGTTGGCCCATTGTTTGGAAGAGGGCGTGGTAGGCTCGCCGGCAGAGGCAGATATGGCGGTAGTGTATGGCCTTGGATTCCCTGCTTTTCGGGGTGGCCTGTTTCGCTGGATGGATGAGTTTGGTCTCGATAAATTCTGCGCAATGGCAGATAACTATAGTGAACTTGGCAAGCTCTATGAGCCGACTAAGAGAATGCGTGAAATGGCCGAAAATGGTGAAAGCTATTATGACTAATCGGAAATGTAGGGGTATAGAATTGAATGCTGTGGAGAGAAGAGCTGTAGCTGTAGGTCTTAACGGAGGTTTGATGTGAGCTTAAAACCAAGAGATGCAGTGATTATCGATTTTGCCCGCACGCCTATGGCGCGTTCGAAAAATGGATCGTTTCGCAATCGTCGAGCCGATGAGCTTGGTGCAGACCTTATTGAAGGGCTGCTTGATCGTAATCCTGGTGTTGATCCAGCAGAGATTGACGACATTATTTGGGGTTGTGTGATGCAGGCGCGGGAGCAGGCGTTTAATGTCGCCAGAATGACAAGCTTGCGTACACGCATTCCCCATGAAGTTCCAGCAATCACCGTTAATCGGCTCTGTGGTTCTTCTATGTCGGCGTTGCATAATGCTACAGCTAACGTCATGGCAGGTTTGGGTGATATTTATTTGATCGGCGGTGTTGAGCATCTTGGTCATGTGCCCATGACCCATGATATCGACCCGAACCCGGCAATGAGTCTAAGTGTTGCGCAGGCATCGGGGATGATGGGTTTGACGGCTGAGTATTTGGCGCGAATTCATGGTATTAGCCGACAGCAGCAGGATGAATTTGGTGTGCGATCTCATAGGTTGGCAGCTGAAGCTAGGCGTGAAGGTCGCTTCATTAACGAGATTGTTCCCATCGAGGGACATAATGAAAATGGTGGCCTCTATTTGATGAGTGAAGATGAGACGATCCGGCCTGAAACGACAGTAGAAGGATTGTCTCAGTTACGCACGGTATTTGATCCTGTTAACGGAACAGTGACGGCGGGAACCTCATCCCAGATTACCGATGGTGCAGCGGCTATGTTGGTGATGTCGGCAGAGCGTGCCAAAGCTTTGGGGCTTCAGCCCATGGCAAAAGTGGTATCTGTTGCTGCAGCTGGCGTTGATCCTGCCATTATGGGTTATGGTCCCGTGCCGGCCACCCGTTCAGCACTGAAGAAGGCTGGTTTAACCATCAATGATGTTGACTATGTTGAGCTTAATGAGGCTTTTGCCGCACAGTCCATACCTGTATTGAAGGATCTTGGTTTGTTAGACAGTATGGATCAAAAGGTCAACGTTAATGGTGGGGCTATTGCGCTGGGTCATCCGCTTGGTGCATCTGGCGCCCGAATTACCGGTACGCTGTTGAATGTTCTTAAGCAGCGAAATGCTACGTTGGGCGTGTCTACTATGTGCATTGGATTGGGGCAGGGCGTGTCTACTATTGTTGAGCGGTTGAATTAATGATGGTTGAAATTTTGTCTTGATGGGGTTGGGCAAAGCTTAGGGCGATGGCTTTATCTTGGTTTCTTGCATGAAAAAGGCCGACATGTTGTCGGCCTTTTTATATGTACAAGTTTATATTTTTTGTCGAAAGCTTACTGGCCTAACTTTTTCATTAAGCTATCCTTGGACGTGTTAACTTTTTCATCAATGGCTTCATTTGCAGAGTCGACAGCGTCTTGTGTTTTCTCTGTTACTGCTTCCTTGGTTTCTTCTGCTTTTTTCATCGTGACTTCTTTGGCCTCTTCGACAGCTTTTTTGCCATCATCTACGGCAGACTCTTTCATGGCTTGAACAGTTTCTTTGGTCGATTCCATGGTCGTTTTCATAGAGGAATCAGGCATAGTTTGGTTTGCTGCCTCGTTGAGTGCAGACTTATCTTCGCCGCCACATCCGACCAAGCTTAAAACGGTGATTGTCAGGATGGTGGGTAAATACAGTGCTTTTTTAAACGTTTGCATATTGTTGCTCCATTCGATTGGTTGTGTGTTTTCGGTGCAGGTGTCGGTGTTCCAGTTTTTTCCTTAACCATTGACGTACTCACCCATTGTGGTCTATTAAGTGACGATCTGCACTTGGCATCTAGTTTTTTGTGTAAAAAGTTTGTATACATTGTTTTCTTTACAAAAGGTTGTGGAGGGTTTGAGTTAGCATGTCATGGTTAAGATGTTCTAATAATTTTTTCGGCGAAACAGCTTCATTTTGCTAGGCTTAATGTCGAATTTTCAGGAGTTTCCTTGGTTAATATACTGAAGACAGATAACCCGGAAGCGACGCTTGACCTGTGGTTAAATAAAACTGTAGGTGAACGTTGCGCAAGGGCGGGCGATGGACACCGTCATTCTGCGCCAGATGAAATTTTGGCCGTGGAGTATGACTATATTCAGTATTACCTTCCTGCAGAACCATCAATCCAACTGATCGCTATTTATTGTTTGTCTGGTGATCAGCTGTACTTCACTGTCACGGAATCAAGCCTGTCTTTTGATCCTCAATTACAGTCAATGACTGAAAGCTTGTCGGGGTTTTATGTCTTTGCTGTGGAAAATGAGCTACCTGTATTATTGTTGAACAGCCCACTTATGCTGGAAGCAGTGAGCATTGCTAAGCCTTGGGGGAGGGAAATTTGGTACACCGGAATTGAAGAAAGGGGCATTTCTCGAGTAACCGATGGTCTGGCGAGCGCCCCGCTTTCATGGGTGTTGTCGGCAGCCCCAAGACGTCTCACTGCACATTGTGAACGGCGAATCAATCTATTGAAAATACTTGATCCATTGCCAGAGGAAGTCTACGGGGATTTGTATTTTGAGCTTCATGAAGAGAAGCGTGAGGTTTATGTGGTAACACATGTGGATAGGCAGGCTTGGCCGAGTGGTGTCGGGGCTATTCGTTATGGGTTTAATTCAGATTATAGAAAGACATTTTTATCTGATGATGATTTTAAGGCAGCCTATTTGGATAAAGTAAAACAATATCAGGCTCTTCGTTGTCAAATTGATAAGCATCTTGATAATGATAGAAAGATAGAGGGTGTAGCACCAAGTGAACCAGTACCTTCTGAAGTGATGAAACGCTGGGTGTCTAAATTACCACATGTTGTGCTAGCGCAAGAGAAAGAGCTTCGGGAGGACATGAATAAGTTTACAGCCTTATTACCACTGGAGCAGGGCGATGTGGTCAAGGTGCCATTGTTGACTCCCCATTCGCTGCAACATGGTGTCCGCACGGTGGAATTTCAAACTCCAGTTTATGAACGGATGATCCTTTCCTTCGCCCAGAAAGTACTGACCCAGAATCACTGGGATACGGAAAAGGCTGTGGATATCATGTCGGTTGATAGCCCTTCAATGACCGATTTGGTTGTGCTCGAGGAAACCGAGGAGTTTCGGCTGGAAGAGGTTGTTCGATTTGATGACTTTCTGGTGTTGCGATTGACTATCTTGCCGGGGCGGGAGTACACCCTTTTGTCTACCCATCGATATGGTTTGTTGATGGTAGTGGATGGGGATGTTGGCTGTCGGGGGAAGGTGGTAACCAAAGAGCAAGCATTACTGATGCCCGCTGAACGGCGGAATATTGGTCTTGTGAACAGCTCAGATCGTGATGTTGTTTTGTTGTTGGCAAGCCCACTTTAACAGAAAAATGAGGGCTATTTTTTTCTGCTCTTTTCTGGGTATCTTAGGTTGCCGGCAGATAATCTCTGTGGCAGAATTGCGCCCCCTTGCTAAGTCGGCCTATTCATTTATGGCCTGTGATCTGAATACTTGGCATTTGGCGGACGTGGTGAAATTGGTAGACACGCTGGATTTAGGTTCCAGTGCCGCAAGGTGTGAGAGTTCGAGTCTCTCCGTCCGCACCATTTATCTATTCAATAAATAAAAACAGTAGATCTCGGTTTTTTGACTGTGATTTTTTTGCCTCTTTACGTCTATCAGCTGTTAGGCCATATTTTGTTGTACGAGATGTTTGTAGGCTCAGTATTGTTGTGGCGTTAGAACGGATAAATAGAGAACATCGCGGCTAGATGGCTAGAACCAAATAGAAATCTTAGTGTTTCTCTGAATATGGATTCCACCGTTTAATCGGTGTATAGTTCCGCTCCATTTTACTCGTGTCCCAACTGATTCAGGTGTCTGGCGATGTCTGTGGTGATATGTAGATATGGCCCTCAAGGATCAAATGCTAGGTGTTGGTGTGGATTCAGAATGGTTGGGCTAAAAGTGGAATTTGGGTCTTTCCGTCCCGTATCAACTGATTAATAAGCAAGCAAATTATTTAGATAGAGGAACATCATGCAGGTTTCCATTGAAACAACTTCCGGACTTGAGCGTAAGATGACCGTTGGGGTCCCCGCAGAACGTATTGAAAATGAGGTCAGTGAGCGCCTGATAAAAGCGAGTAAAACTGTTCGAATGGATGGTTTTCGTAAGGGTAAGGTGCCTCTCAGCGTTGTGAAGCAACGTTATGGTGCGGGTATTCGTCAGGAAGTTGTTGGAGAGGTGGTTAGAAGTTGTTTTTTTGAGGCGGTGACTCAAGAAAAGCTTACGCCAGCCAGTCAGCCAGCTATTGAGCCCAAGATAGATGAGCCCGGTCAAGATCTAGAGTTTATTGCTACATTTGAAGTGTTGCCAGAGTTTGAGTTGGCGGACTTGTCAACGATTGAAGTTTCCAAGCCTGTAGCAGAAGTGAAAGAAGAAGACGTCGACGATATGATCAATGCGTTGAGGAAGCAGCATGCAACTTGGGTCGACGTGGATCGTCCTGCAGTTCTGGGGGACGAAGCAAATATTGATTATACCGGCGTAAAAGACGGCGAAGAATTTGAGGGCGGAAAAGCTGAAGGGTATCCTTTGGAGTTAGGTGCTGGTAAAGCTGTACCTGGTTTTGAGGAGGGTGTTGTCGGCATGTCAAAAGGGGAAGAAAAAGTTATCCCTGTTACTTTCCCTGAAAGTTACCATGCTGAAGAGCTTCGTGGTGCAGCGGTTGAATTCACCATCAAGTTAAATGAAGTGAAGGAGGCAGTTCTCCCTGAGGCTGATGATGAGTTTTTTGCAATGTTTGGGCTTGAAGCGGGTGGCGAAGAAGCCTTTCGTTCAGCGGTACGCCAGAACATGGAGCGGGATCTCAAAAATGCACTTGAGGGTAAAATCAAGAGTCGTGTGATGGAGCAGCTGTATCGTTCACACAGTGATCTAGAGGCACCTATGGCTCAGGTTGCTAATGAGGTGACAAACTTAAAACAACAAATGGCTAATAAGCTAGCCGGTGGTGGTGAGAACCAATTTGATCCAGCACTCTTGCCAGATGATATGTTTGTAGAGCAGGCAAAACGTCGCGCAGTTGTTGGTTTAGTTGTGAATGAAATCGTTCAATCCAATGAGATGGATGTTGACGGCCAAAAAGTACGTGCCCGTATTGAAGAAATGGCGTCTACTTATGAGCAGTCTTCAGAAGTGGTGAACTATTATTACAATAGCCCGGAACTACTGAAGGGTGTTGAGGCCAATGTCCTGCAGGACCAAGTGGTAGAATTAGTGTTGTCTGCCGCTAAGGTGACTGAAGAAGCGGTGGGTTACCAACAGGCTATTGTTCCTGATCCTGAGCAAGTTGCTGCGGAAGGGTAAGCTTCGCCACCATTTGAATGTTAAGAGAAGGGCTGTTGAGTTTAGCAGCCCTTTTTAGTTTTTATAAGCTGTATAGAACTCGTGAGTTTGCTGCTTGTTGTTTCGGCTAGTTTCAGCTCTGTACAGTTGATTGTATCTTGGGCCTTGTGTTCTCCGGCTTGCCTTATCTTGGCTCCCGGTTACAATGCTCCAGTATCTTGTTTTTTCGAGTGAGCCAATATGAAATTTGATTTATCTTCGTCCGATTTGGGTGTTCAGAATGCGGGTGGTTTGGTCCCGATTGTTGTTGAGCAATCTGCGCGGGGTGAGCGTTCTTACGATATTTATTCTCGGCTTCTAAAGGAGAGAGTCATCTTTCTTGTCGGTCCTGTTGAGGACTACATGGCAAATTTGGTTGTTGCTCAATTACTTTTTCTTGAGTCTGAAAATCCTGATAAAGATATTCATTTGTATATCAATTCTCCGGGTGGCTCAGTTACTGCGGGTATGTCCATTTATGACACGATGCAGTTTATCAAACCTGATGTGAGCACTATGTGTATAGGTCAAGCTGCCAGTATGGGTGCTTTTTTGTTGGCTGCCGGTGCTCCCGGCAAACGTTATTGCCTTCCCAATTCACGTAACATGATTCACCAGCCGAGTGGTGGTGCTCAAGGACAGGCATCTGATATCCATATTCAGGCACAGGAAATATTAAAAATTCGTGAACGCTTGAATCAATGTTTGGCTCTGCATACGGGGCAGACCGTTGAGAAAATTGCCGAGGATACGGAGCGTGACAATTTTATGAGTGCTGAAGAGTCAAAGGCCTACGGGCTGATTGATGCCGTGCTGGACAAGCGTCCGTAGAATCGGTAATCTTTTAATATTTGATAGATGTTGTTACAAAAATAGGGTAATGCCTTGAATCATAAGGTCTTTTGTTAAAAGTAATCCTGTTTAAAGTGAAAATGCTGAGATGAGTGAGTTATGACCGACGAGACAACTGGAGATAGCGGCGACGATGGCAAGTTGTTGTATTGTTCTTTCTGTGGAAAAAGTCAGCACGAAGTGCGTAAACTAATTGCAGGACCCTCGGTGTTTATCTGTGATGAATGCGTGGATTTATGTAACGATATTATTTCAGAAGAAGTTCAAGACTCTGATGGTGAAGCCGTCAGTAGTAGTTTGCCCAAGCCTATCGAAATTAACGACATTCTTGATCAGTATGTTATCGGTCAAGAGCGAGCGAAAAAAATCCTTGCTGTAGCCGTCTACAACCACTACAAACGTCTACAAAGTAGCGGAGCTAATAATAGTAGCGACGAAATAGAGCTGGGGAAAAGTAACATTTTGTTAGTGGGGCCCACCGGTAGTGGTAAAACCCTTTTGGCGGAAACTCTGGCAAGGCTACTTGATGTGCCATTTACCATTGCGGATGCCACAACGCTTACTGAAGCCGGCTATGTGGGTGAAGATGTAGAAAATATCATCCAGAAGCTTTTGCAGAAATGTGATTACGATGTTGAGAAAGCTCAACGGGGTATCGTTTATTTGGATGAAATCGATAAGATTTCCCGTAAATCAGATAATCCGTCTATCACTCGAGATGTCTCTGGTGAAGGTGTCCAGCAAGCACTACTAAAACTGATCGAAGGTACGGTGGCATCAGTTCCCCCTCAGGGCGGTAGAAAGCACCCTCAGCAAGAGTTTCTTCAGGTCGATACATCTAATATTTTGTTTGTATGTGGGGGCGCTTTTGCTGGTTTAGAAAAGGTTATTCAGGATCGCTCTGAGAAAGGCGGTATTGGTTTTAGTGCCGAAGTGAAGAGTAAGGATACGAATAAAAATATTGGTCAGACATTGGAAGATTTGGAGCCTGAGGATTTGGTGCGTTACGGCTTGATCCCTGAGTTTGTCGGGCGTTTGCCTGTGATAGCAACTCTGGAGGAGCTGGACCAAGATGCGTTGATTAACATCCTGACTGAGCCTAAGAATTCATTGGTCAAGCAATATGGCGCGATGTTTGAGATGGAAGGTGTTGAGCTGGATATTCGTCGGGATGCCTTGGAGGCTATTGCTAATAAAGCACTCGCACGTAAAACCGGTGCTCGTGGGCTTCGTTCAATTATTGAAAATGTACTACTCGATACCATGTACAGTATTCCTTCTTCTGACAATGTGAGCAAAGTAGTGATTGATGCTACAGTGATTCGAGGCGAGTCTGAGCCTATGCTCGTTTATGAAAATAAGGAACAACAGAAAGCTGCCAGTGATTAGGTGTTGTCAGCTTTTTACTGAATAGGGCCTGCGGGCCCTTTTTTATTGTCTGTTTTATTAGCAACTTGTGGGATATCTATATTTCGGCACTTGTTTTTATCCCGTGTATCCCCATATTTGCGGTAAGCTTAAGATAATGTAAATTCTCGATAAGAGGTTTGAGGATGGGAGAGAGTTCTGTGCATAACCAATTAACCATGTTGCCTTTACGTGATGTGGTCGTTTATCCCCATATGGTGATCCCATTATTTGTGGGTCGAGAAAAGTCCATATTGGCCCTTGAAGAAGCGATGTCTCTGGATAAACAAATCCTAGTGGTTGCCCAGAAATCGGCTGCCGAAGATGATCCAGATGCGGACGAGTTATATCGAGTGGGAACACTGTCATCTGTGTTGCAAATGCTTAAGTTACCCGATGGCACGGTGAAAGTGCTCATTGAGGGAGCAGAGCGAGTAAAAATTAATACTATTGATGATTCTGAAGGTTATTTCGTTGCAGATTATGATGTTCTGCCTTCTGAAAAATTGCATGGGAAAGAGGCTGACGGCTTAATGCGCTCTGCCTTGAGTCAATTTGAACAATATGTAAATCTCAGTAAAAAAGTCCCTTCTGAAGTTGTGAGTACGGTTGCAGGTATAGAAGATCCAAGCCGCTTGGCCGATACCCTAGCGACTCATATGGCGCTCACAATTGAGCAAAAACAGGAAGTGCTTGAAATATCTTCACTTAAAGACAGGTTGGAGCATCTGTTGGTTTTGATGGAATCGGAGATTGAGCTGTTTGAGGTTGAGCAGAGAATTCGTGGTCGCGTCAAAAAACAAATGGAAAAAAGCCAGAAAGAGTATTACCTCAATGAGCAGATGAAAGCGATTCAGAAAGAGCTGGGTGAGGTAGAAGAGGGCGGCAACGATATAGAGCAGCTTGAGACAAAGATTAACGAAACTGGAATGCCCAAGTATGCTTTGGAAAAAACTCTCGCCGAGCTGAACAAACTGAAAATGATGTCTCCCATGTCCGCAGAGGCTTCTGTGTTGCGCGGATACATCGACTGGATGGTAGGGGTGCCATGGAAGAGGCGCTCGCGTGTTAGGCATGATTTGACGCGGGCTGAAGGTATTCTTAATGAAGATCACTATGGCCTTGAAGAGGTTAAAGAGCGAATTCTCGAGTTTCTTGCCGTTCAACAGCGAGTGAAAAAGCTTAAAGGGCCAGTGCTTTGTTTGGTTGGCCCCCCTGGCGTGGGTAAAACATCCTTGGGTGAGTCTATTGCTAAGGCTACGGGCAGAAAATATGTACGTATGTCTCTGGGTGGTGTGCGTGATGAGGCTGAAATTCGTGGCCATCGCCGTACCTATATCGGGTCTCTTCCTGGCAAGTTGATTCAGAAGCTAGCAAAAGTGGAGGTGAAAAACCCACTATTTTTGCTGGATGAAATTGACAAGATGGGTATGGATCATCGAGGTGATCCGGCTTCTGCAATGTTGGAGGTCCTCGATCCAGAGCAAAACAATAGTTTTAATGATCATTATCTTGAGGTTGATTATGACCTCTCCGAGGTGATGTTTATTTGTACTGCTAATTCCATGAATATCCCCGGCCCATTGTTGGACCGAATGGAAGTGATTCGTATTCCCGGTTATACCGAAGATGAAAAATTAAACATAGCGCTTAAATATCTTTTACCAAAGCAACGTAAGGCTAATGGCCTTAGTCAGAGTGAGTTGGATATTGATGAGAATGCCATGTTGGATATCATTCGTTATTACACACGAGAAGCTGGTGTGCGTGGTATCGAACGCGAATTGGCTAAAGTGTGCCGTAAAGTGGTTACAAGACATGTGCGTGAAGGATCGAGTGAGTCCTGTCTGATCACGACTGAATCACTAGAAGACTTGCTGGGTGTCCGTAAATACGATTTTGGCCGGGCGGAGGAAGAGAGTCAGGTGGGTCAGGTTACTGGTCTTGCTTGGACCCAAGTGGGTGGTGAGTTGTTAACTATTGAAGCCTCTGCAGTTCCAGGTAAGGGGCAGGTAGTAAAAACAGGCTCTTTAGGTGACGTGATGCAAGAGTCGATACAGGCAGCATTAACCGTGGTGAGAAGTCGGGCGCAAGTGTTGGGTATTCACCGTGATTTTCACCAGAAGGTGGATTTACACATTCATGTTCCTGAAGGGGCAACACCAAAAGATGGCCCAAGTGCGGGTGTTGCTATGTGCACGGCAGTCGTTTCTGTGCTGACGGGTATTCCTGTGCTTGCAGATGTGGCGATGACGGGTGAAATTACCCTGCGAGGTCAGGTTCTAAAAATTGGTGGACTGAAAGAAAAACTACTCGCGGCCCACCGAGGTGGTATTCGAAAGGTCATTATTCCACAGGAAAATGAGCGTGACCTCAAAGAGATACCCGACAATATTAAAGCAGACCTTGAGATCTTCCCTGTTCGCTGGATTGATGAAGTTTTAGACTTGGCACTGCAGAAAAAACCGGAACCAATGTCAGATGATGAGTACCAGCGAGTTGATGCAGATACCAAAAAAACGGGAAGTGAGGCTGAAACCCGCATTAATACTCACTAAATTGCTTGACCGGGTATCTGAGGGTTGGTATAAAGTTGCGGTCATCGTATATACCACTGCCTGTAGTTAATGATCATATGGTTGTGTGTTGCAGGTGAACAGTCTTAAACAACCATAATAAAAGGGGATTATTGTGAATAAATCTGAACTCGTTGATGCAATTGCTGATGCTGCTGATTTGTCAAAAGCTTCTGCTGGACGTGCTCTAGACGCGGCAATTGATGCTGTAGCTGGTGCGTTGCAGAATGGTGACCAGGTTTCTCTGGTAGGTTTTGGTACTTTTTCTGTGAAGCATCGTGCTGCACGCACTGGCCGCAACCCACAAACTGGAGCAGAAATCCAGATTAAAGCTGCCAATGTGCCGAGCTTCAAAGCAGGTAAAGCACTGAAGGACGCTGTAAACTAGAAAGTGCTGATGGTTTAGCTTTTTCTGTAAAAAGGCGCATCTGCGATGCGTCTTTTTTTATAGATTTTGTATTTCTGTATAAAGATTTAATGAGTATTTAACGCCAAGAGAACCCTATGCTCCAGAATTTCCGAGACAATCTCAACGGTGTGGCCAAAGTTGTATTGGTCGCTATTATTATTGTTCCTTTTGCACTTTTTGGCGTAGATGCACTATTTGTTGGTGACGGGGCGCCTAAAGAGGCTGCTAATGTCAATGGTGATTCTATTTCAGAGCTTAGCCTTCGACAGGCTGTTTTGGTTCAGAAGCAACAAATTATCAAAAACTTTCAAAATGTTGATCCATCGCTGATTGATGAAGAGCGATTGAAACCTGCTGTCATGCAACGATTGATTCGTCAGAAGGTTGAAGAGCAGGCGGCTTCTGCATTGGGGATGGCTGTTTCCAGTGAAACTATTATCGATTTATTGTCACAAGTTCCAGAGTTTCAAACCAATGGGAAGTTTGATGTGGAGCGCTATGAATTTGTGGTAAGACAGATGGGCTATACACCATCCAGCCATCATAAAGCGATCCATTCTGAGTTGCTGGTCAACCAGTTCCTGCAAGGTGTGATTGCATCGGGCTTCTCTACGGAGAAAGAGCTGGCATTGCTGGCCTCTGTGACAGAACAAACTCGCGATTATTATTATTTAACGGTTCCTGCTGCACCTTTAATGGCTTCGTTGAAACCCTCAGAAGAAGATATTGCGGCGTACTATAATAACCATTCGCAGCAGTTTATGACGGAAGAACAGGTGGTTGTTGAGTATATAGAGCTACAACCATCAGATTTGGTAAAAGACATTTCCGTTGATAGCGACCTTATTGAAGAGAATTATCAAGCAAAAGTGGATGCCGCAACTTCCGGTGCATCACGTCATGCAGCGCATATACTGCTAGAAAAACAAGATGATAAAAGCCATTTGAACACTATGGAGAAAATTCAGGACAAGCTCAAAAAAGGTGGCGATTTTACTTCGTTAGCCAAGGAGTATTCTGAAGATTTTGCTACGTCTGAAGAAGGTGGAGACCTTGGTTATACACAGCCTGGAGATTTGCCGCCAGAACTGGATTCCGCATTGGATACACTCTCTGTTGGGGAGGTTTCTGGGATAGTTGAAACAAAAGCTGGGATCCACATTATCAAGCTGCTTGATAAAAGAATGGCAGAGATTCCAAGCCGAGATGTGTTGGAGCCAGTTATTCGTGAAGAGCTTGAGCTGCAGATGGCTAAAAATTTGATGCCGGAGAGAATTGAAGCATTAAAAGATTTGTCTTATAACGCAACATCACTTCAGGCTGTTGCTGACGATATGGCTTTGGATCTGAAGGTGTCCAAGCCTTTTGGTCGTTCTGGTGGCCTAGGTATAGCGGCCAGTACTCAGGTAGTTACCGCTGCCTTTAGTGATATAGTACTGGAAGAGGGCTATGCCAGTGAGGTGATTGAGCTTTCGGATGACTTGGTTGTAGTCTTGTCTATGCGAGAACGAGTTCCCGCCAGCTTGAAGTCTCTTAGTGATGTTCGGTCTCAGATCGAAATGGCGGTAAAAGGTGAAATGGCGAACAAGAAAGTTTTGCATCAAGGTGATTTGTTAAAGCAGCGTGTAAAATCTGGAAGTAGCATTGAGGAAGTTGCCAAGGCTGAAAATTTGAACTGGCAGGTGAGCCTCAACACGAAGCGACTCGGTGGTCAAAATAATAACCCTATTCGTCAGCAGGTTTTTTCTATGCCGGTACCGGGTAATGTACCAGTAGTCGAGCATCTAGTTTTGCCAAATGGTGATTATGTGCTTGTTTCCTTGGTCAAAGTTGAAGCAGGGGATTACAAATCCCTTGGTCTAGAACAAAAGCAGGCCTTATTTTCTTCAAATTCGCTTGCAGTTTCTGGTCGAGAATACGGTGCGTATGGTGCCCTTTTACTTGAAGATGCAGATGTAGCATCAAAGTATTAAGAGTTTTTCTAGCCAGACACTCTGAGTGAGTACCAAAAAAGAAAATCAAAGTGACGTTGATCCGACGGCTAGGATATTCACCGTGTCGGTATTTGGATGACTTTGCACAATAGATCAGTTCGTAGGAGTAATGATCGATGGCAGATTATCAGTATGACCTAGTTATTATTGGTAGTGGCCCTGCCGGTGAAGGTGCTGCCATGAAGGCAGTAAAACAAGGTTGGTCGGTTGCTGTTGTTGATGAGCGCTCGATGGTGGGGGGTAACTGTACTCACTTAGGTACAATTCCTTCTAAGGCCCTACGCCACTCTGTGCGGCGGATGGTGCAATTCAATAACATGCCTATGTTTCGTTCTGTGGGCGAACCCCATTGGTGTTCTTTTGCTGAAGTGATGAAAGCGGCAGATGAAGTCATACGTAAGCAAGTTGACGGTAGGACCCGGGAATATTCACGCAACCGAATCAGACTTCATTTTGGTCGCGCTGTATTTTTGAACCCAAATACTTTAACCATAAAAAAAGCAGATAATACTTCTGACAAAATAGAGGGAAAACATTTTTTAATCGCTACCGGATCTAGCCCTTATCACCCAGAGGATGTTGATTTTGATCATCCTTGTATTTTTGACAGTGATACCATTCTTGGACTAGATCGTACTCCTCGTAATATTATTATTTATGGTGCTGGCGTCATTGGCTGTGAGTACGCCTCTATTTTTGCCGGTCTGGATACTCGAGTTGACTTGGTTAATACCCGTGAAGGGCTGTTGTCGTTTCTCGATGATGAAATTTCCGATGCTTTGAGTTATCACTTGCGTGATTTGAACGTTACTGTTCGCCATAAAGAAGAATATGACCATATTGAAACCAGAGATAACGGTATCACCATGGAGCTGAAGTCTGGGAAACGGATTCACGCTGAAGCTTTGCTTTGGTGTAATGGCCGTAGTGGTAACACTAAAAATATGGGGCTTGAAGAACTGGGGTTGGAAGTGGATACCCGCGGGCACGTTACAGTCAATGAACATTACCAGACCTCGGTGGAAAATATTTATGCGGCGGGCGATGTGGTAGGTTGGCCTGCACTGGCTGGAGCGGCCTATGACCAAGGTCGCTCTGCTGCAGGGCATATGTGTGGTATACCAAAGGTATACCATGTGGATGATGTGGCAACAGGAATCTATACTATCCCTGAGATCAGTTTTGTCGGAAAGACGGAGTCAGAGCTGACAGAACAGCATATACCCTATGAAATTGGTCGTGCCTATTTTAAAAATATTGCTAGGGCTCACATTTCTGGAGAAGAAGTTGGTGTCCTAAAAATACTCTTTCATCAAGAAACTTTGGCAATTCTTGGTGTTCATTGTTTTGGTGCTGAAGCCGCAGAAATTATTCATATTGGCCAAGCCATTATGAATCAAACTGGGTCAGCAAATACCCTTGAGTACTTCATCAAAACAACCTTTAATTATCCTACGATGGCAGAGGCCTATCGACTAGCCGCTATTAACGGTATAAATAGGTTAAATAGAGAATCTAGAAAGTGGGTGGGCTAGCACTTACTGAATATACATTTGTAGGGACGGCTGCTTCAATTTTAAGTTTATGACCAACAGCTTTATGATCAAATATTGTCGTTTAACCCAGAAGGTTGGATATAGTTTTGCTTGCCTAGTTACCGTTACGTTTAAGCACTGAATGCAACACTAAATTGTGTTCAAAATAAACAACAAAGTCTTTATATTCCCAAGATGAAATCGGTGGGTTACCTACGGGGTCACTCCATTCTTGTGGATCACCATATCGTCCTCTTACTTGGTCTTGGGTGCTGCCCAGAGCAGGTCGCTCTAGAGTTTGTTTCTCCGCGGCCTGTTGGCCGACAGGTATGATTATTTCATCGGCTGCTGCCGGCAGAGACAGGCAGCATAAAATGCTAAAGGGTAACAAAAGCTTATTCATGGTCAGGATCTCTTACACTCAGTCATTCACAGTATCTACGTTGATTATAGTAAGCCCAAATGTAATAAGTGCAACTGCAAAATAACAAGGTTAGTAATAATTGGGTACTAATCACAGAAATGGTTGCTTGTTTGGCTAACCGGATTCCGTTTTAATGTTTTGCCATGAAAGCCAACCTCCCACTGTTTATCGGATTGCGCTATATCCGCAGTAAGCGGAGTAATGGATTCGTCTCATTCGTCTCAGTTTTATCTTTTATTGCTATGGCATTAGGTGTTATGGCATTGATTGTTGTGCTTTCTGTGATGAACGGCTTTGACCACGAACTCAAAAAGCGAATTCTTAATGTAGTTCCCCATGCTACCGTATCAAATGAAATGGGTCTTCAGGATTGGCAGGCTCTAGGAAACACCCTGTCTGGTATTGAAGGCGTTGAGGGCTTTGCTCCTTTCATTGAGGGTTATGGCTTATTGTCATCATCAGTCTTGAGCCAAGGTGTACTTGTACAGGGTATTGATCCTATAGAGGAAGCGAAAGTCAGTCCCATCAGCCAGCAAATGGTTGTTGGCAAGGTTGAACATCTTGAGCCTGGTAGTTACGGTATTTTATTGGGTAATTTGTTGGCGCGGTCTCTTGGTGTAATGGTGGGGGACTCAGTAATATTGTCATTACCTGAGCTTAATGTGACGCCAGCGGGTATTTTTCCACGCTATAAGCGGTTTATTGTGCGTGGTGTTTTTCAGGTGGGAGCACAGGTCGATAATGGCTTGGCCTTTATTCATTATAGGGATGCTCAAAAGCTCTATCGGCTTGGAAATAAAGTTGATGGCGTCAAACTTCGAGTTGCGGACCCATTTGATGTGGATGCAATGGTTCCTTTTATTGAAGAAAAAATAGATGAATCTCTGTACGTTAAGACCTGGACGGGGGAAATGAATAGTCTATTTCAAGCCATAAAAATGGAGAAGAAAGTGGTAGGTGTGTTGTTGACGGCAATTGTTGCTGTGGCTGCATTTAATATTATTGCCAGTCTTGTGTTGATGGTGGGCGATAAACGGCGGGACATTGCTGTATTAAGAACCCTAGGGGCCAAAGCGAACACTATCTCAGCCATTTTTATGGTTCAGGGTAGTGCCATTGGTATATTGGGTGTGATGACAGGGGTGGCATCAGGGTGTCTGTTGGCAGTGTATGTCGGTGATATCGTAAGCTGGTTAGAAAAACTGGCAGGTTTTCAGATTTTTGATCCGAATATTTATTTTATTAGTCAATTGCCATCGAAATTATTGTGGCAGGATGTGTTGTTAGTGAGTTGCTTGGGTATTTTGTTGAGTGTTCTCGCCACGATTTATCCCGCGAAACGAGCAGGTCAGGTATTACCAGCAGAGGCATTGCGTTATGACCACTGATCGGCAGGTGCTGCAATGCCAAGGTTTGTCCAAGCACTACCTGCAAGGTGGAGAACGCATTGATGTGTTGGATAATATTTCTTTAAATGTTTGTGCTGGCGAACGAATTGCCATCGTCGGTGCTTCAGGATCGGGTAAGACAACGCTGCTTAATATGTTGGGTGGGTTGGATGATCCTACCAGTGGTTCTGTCGAGGTGATGGGAATGGATTTAGCCCCCATGAATGAATCCAAACGAGCGCGCTGTCGGAACCAGTATCTGGGTTTTGTCTATCAGTTCCATCATTTGCTGGGCGAGTTTAGTGCGCTGGAAAATGTGGCCATGCCTTTGTTAATTGGTAAGGTTTCCATTGCGCAAGCCCGAAGCCGTGCGCAGGCGCTTCTTTCACAGGTGGGGTTGTCCCATCGTTATGATCATAAGCCATCAGAGCTTTCCGGTGGTGAGCGTCAGCGGGTTGCTATTGCCCGGGCACTGGTTGCCCAGCCTGCGTGTGTTTTGATGGATGAGCCGACGGGTAATCTTGACCCCTCTACTGCTGAAACGGTCCTTGAGCTGCTATTACAGCTGAACCGAGAGCTTGATATTAGCTTTGTTGTCGTGACTCACGAGCAACAGGTGGCATCACAAATGGATCGAGTTTTATCACTTGAGCATGGCTCTTTAGTGGATGTGACTCAGGCTTCATTCGCTGTTTCTAACATGCCCGTGGAAGGAAGTTAGGCGTGTTTAGGCCTTTTTCTTGTTACGTGGGGCTGAGGAACTTCACCTCTGGTAGTAGTAACCAATTGGTGTCCTTTATTTCATTGTTAGCTATTTTGGGGTTGGTGCTGGGTGAAGCGTTACTCATCCTTGTCATGTCTATTATGAATGGCTTTGACCATGAAATGGAGTCACGGATTTTGGGTGCTGTGCCCCATATTCGATTGTTTAAAGAGGGTGGGGTTGATGGTCTTCCATCGCTCACTCAAACACTAGAGGCAGACCCAAATGTACGTGCAGTGATGCCGTTTGCCCAGATCGATGGCATGTTGACCAGCCGGGGAAAGACCCGCCCTGTAGAGATGCTTGGTATAGATGCACTAAAAAGTAATGAGTTTATTGGTCAATTTATACCCCAAGAATTATTTTCATCGTTTTTAAAGGAAAAAAACCAGCTGTTGCTGGCTAAGGGGGTTGCCGATAAATTGTCTGTTGTCGAAGGAGATCGGCTTACATTGCTTGTTCCACAAGTCGGGGCTTTAAATCATCGACAGCTAGCACCAAAAATTATTACTTTTAGCGTGGGTGGCATTTTTAGTACCCACACCACACTGGACCAGAGGTTGGTTCTGGCACAAATGAGTGAAGTGGTTCAATTGGTGGGGATTAATAATGCCCCTCAGGGTGTACAAATCAAACTGAATGATATTTTTAAGGCGAGGGAGACAGGCTTTAGACTTCTTCGATCCTTGCCTCAAGGTTATCGATTTTCTGATTGGATTCAAACTCATGGGAACCTGTATCAGGCCATAAAAATGTCCCGAAATATGGTTTCTTTGCTGGTCTTTTTGATCATTGCTATCGCGGTATTCAATGTGGTATCGATGCTTATGATGGCGGTGATCGATAAGCGTCCTGCTATTTCAATATTGAAAACTTTGGGAGCGACCAATGGCGAAATTGTTTCAATATTTCTGACACAGGGTTTTTTGATTGGTGTTGTAGGTTCTTTTCTGGGTGCGTTGATTGGTGTTGGTTGTGCGCTCAATGCCTCGGATCTCGTCAGTGGGCTAGAATCTTTGTTGGGGTTTAATTTCCTTAATTCGGAGGTTTACCCCATTGATTATTTGCCTTCTGATCTGGTGTGGAATGATGTCTTTTTGGTTGTTGCTGTGGCATTGGTGCTAAATTTTGTTGCGACACTCTACCCTGCAATTCGTGCTGCGAGAACCCGGCCAGCGGAGGTGTTACGTTACGAGTAGTTTTTCTTTGGTTGCGTTCTACTCATTTTTATTAGCTCTCTTTATTCGTTTCTTTTTCTAATACGCTTTGAGCGCGTTTTTTATTGCGGGCTTCCCAGTTTTTGATCACCTTCCATCGCCATAGTTGATATATGATCAGGTAGGCTAAGCCGCCACAGATTAGGCCGCAAATCAGACTGCCCGTTAACAAGGGTAGCCATATGGCTCCACCCTGTGCAAGGGCCCAATCCCACGTTAGTTCAATGCTAAAAGGTATAAATTCCTGTCCAATCAATAAAACGCCAACGCTATAACTAAATAGAAACATGGGGGCGATGGTAAGGGGGTTGCTGACCCAAATAAGGGCCATGGTGACTGGTAAATTAGTACGAAAAAAAAGTGCAAGTAAAGCGGCAACAATTGTTTGACCGGGAATAGGCAGGAATGCACAAAACAGCCCGATAAAGCAGGAGGCTGAAATGGATGTTCGATTGATATGGAATAAATTAGGATCCTTAAACAAAGGACCCATCCAGCGGATAGCTCGGCTTTCTACAATTTTATGGGGGTCAGGTAACCACCGACGTAAGGTCTTCCTAGGCATAACTTCCTGGCCAGAAGAAAATAATGCGCGATTATGCCCAGTTTTACACAGTTAAACCACAGCTTGTGTCAACTGGATAGAAAGTAGTGTGGTTTGAAGGGTATTGGTATTTTGAAAGTGGTGGTGGTGTGAGACTACCGTGTGGGAATGACAAAATGTAATATTATTATCGACGGCATGTCTATAAAGTCTGGCCTAAGCTAACGTAATATAATGAGGTAATAAGGGATATCTTATGGAAACAATTTACACGAGTTGGGTATATACCACCCTGAATTTTCTGGCGGCAACACTTGTTGTGCTGTTAGTTGTGGGCATTGTTACGTTGGTCGTTATCTACATTTTGGATGTCACTCAAACTAAGCAAGCAATTCGTCGAAACTATCCGGTGATAGGTCGCTTCCGTTACTTATTTGAGCACATGGGTGAATTTTTTCGGCAGTACTTTTTTGCCATGGATCGAGAGGAGTTACCCTTTAATCGTGCCGAACGCTCTTGGGTATACAGGGCGGCCAAAAACATTGATCGAACGTTGGCATTTGGTTCTACTCGTGACCTTCGTCCAGTGGGTTCCATTTATTTTGTAAATTGTGCTTATCCGACACTAGATGAAGATGCTGTAGCCGCCAGCCCTATTACTATTGGCCCTTATTGCGAGCAACCTTATACCACGGCATCCCTTACAAATATTTCAGGTATGAGCTATGGCGCATTGTCTAAACCTGCCGTGCAGGCTCTTTCCTATGGTGCGGCTAAAGCCGGCTGTTGGTTAAATACAGGTGAAGGTGGAATGTCGTCCTATCACCTTGAAGGGGGTTGTGACATTGTGTTCCAAATTGGAACGGCTAAATTCGGTGTTTGTGATAAGGAAGGGAAACTGAGTGATGAGCGATTAACAAAAATAGCGGCTCATCCAGAAGTTAAAATGTTTGAAATTAAATTAAGCCAGGGCGCCAAACCGGGTAAAGGTGGAATTCTTCCCGGAGCGAAGGTGACGGAAGAAATTGCAACCATCCGGGCCATTGAGGTAGGCAAGGCTGCTATCAGCCCTAACCGCCATTCAGAAATTAAAGATGCCGATAGCTTGTTGGACATGATTGCCCGAGTCAGGAATGTTACGGGAAAGCCTGTAGGTATTAAAACAGTTGTTGGTGATGCACACTGGCTTGAAGAGTTGTGTCATTTGATACTGGTTCGTGGTGTAGAGTCGGCCCCTGATTTTATTACGATAGATGGTGCAGAAGGAGGCTCTGGTGCGGCACCCAAAGCATTGCTGGATTATATGGGGCTGCCTCTCTGTGAAAGCCTTCCTGAAGTCGTGGATCTGTTGCGTGGGTATGGGTTGCGTGATCGGGTGAAAGTGATTGCGTCAGGTAAAATGATTGTGCCTTCGGGTGTGGCTTGGGCTCTTTGTATGGGGGCAGATTTTGTCGTCAGTGCTCGAGGCTTTATGTTCTCGTTAGGTTGTATTCAAGCGATGCAATGTAATAAAAATACCTGTCCTACCGGTGTGACAACACATGACCCTAAATTGCACCGAGGTTTGAATTCAGAGTTGAAGTCGGAGCGTGTGGCCAATTACGTCGCTGGTTTGATCTATGATGTCGGTGTTATTGCCCACTCCTGCGGGGTTCTCGAACCTCGGGAGTTAAGGCGCACACACGCCAGAATAGTGACTAACTCTGGGCGTTCTGTCACTTTGGAGAGTATATATCCCACAGTGGCAACGGGGTCTCTGTGCTCTCCTATGGTTTAGGAAAGGTGTTGTTATCTTAGGCTGAGGAATATTTCAATGCCGAGAGAAAAAGGGGGGCTATGATCGAGATTGTAAGAAAACTTTAGTGCTTAGCGGCAAACCTTCTGGGAGTTTTTACCCTAACGACATCACGTCATAGTATTAAAAACCACCGGGGTCATTTTTTTAACGCATTAAAATATTGTGGCACTATTTCCGAGGCGGGTCCGTAAAGTTGTTCGGTAAACAGTGAACCGTTGGCCGAAGGTTCTAGGTTCAGCTCTACGGTGTGGGCGCCGGCTGCCTTGGCTATTTCAAAAAATCCAGCAGCAGGGTAGACGTTGCCCGAGGTCCCGATCGCAATAAATAAGTCGCATTGTTTTAATATCCGATAAATTTCATCCATGTATAGCGGCATTTCACCAAACCATACAATATGAGGGCGCAAATTTCCTGGCGTTCCACAACATTGACAGATGGAAGAAGAGTCTATTGCTTCTTGTCGTTCGAAAATGTGCCCAGATTGTTTGCAGCGTATTTTGAGCAGTTCACCGTGCATATGAAATAAGTTGCGGCTACCCGCACGTTCGTGCAGGTCGTCAATATTTTGGGTTATTAATGTGAAGAAACTAGGAAACTGTTGCTCAAAATTTGCTAGCGTTTTGTGTGCGATGTTGGGTTCAACACCTTGATTTAGAAGCTGGTTTCGTCGTGCATTATAGAAGCGGTGTACTGTTTTCGGGTCTCGATTGAAGCCTTCTGGTGATGCTACGTCTTCGATTTTATGGTCTTCCCATAGCCCATCGCTGGCTCGAAATGTACGTATTCCAGACTCGGCAGAAATGCCGGCCCCGGTTAAGACAACAATGGATTGGTATTTTTTAATTGGCATGTTATTAATAAAGTAGTTTTATGTAAGACAAACTATTTCGATCTTTGGGTCACATAATAATCATAGTCTGGCAGAATTACTGAATGCGCGATACTAGCCCCCTGTTGTTGAACACAGATTTCCCCGCTCTAAAAAGAACTGCACTTGAAATATTGCAGGTAAACCTAGGTTATCTGTGTAATCTAAGTTGTACACATTGCCATGTAAATGCTGGCCCAAAACGCACAGAGTTAATGGACTTGGCTACTGTGGACCTCGTGTTATCTGTATTAAAAAAGAAAAAAATCATGACGCTGGATTTGACTGGCGGTGCTCCGGAAATGAACCCTCATTTTCGCTATCTGGTTTCAGAGGCGACAAAGTTGGGTGTTGAGGTCATCGATCGTTGCAATCTCACCATTCTTTTAGAGCCCGGTTACGAAGGATTGGCACAGTTTTTTGTTGATCATCATGTGACGATCGTTGCATCGTTACCTTGTTACTCTGAAAAAAATGTATCGGAGCAGCGAGGAAAAGGGGTTTTTGAGCTTAGCATTGAAGCTTTGAAAATTTTAAATGGCAGGGGTTATGGTGTAGATCCTTCCTTGCCTTTGAATTTGGTGTACAACCCCAATGGTGCTTTTTTACCGCCAGAGCAAGTTCAGCTGGAGCGTGATTATAAAGAGCGACTTCATTTGGATTATGGTATTGAATTTAATCAACTTTTTGCCATTACCAATATGCCCATCAGTCGTTTTGGTGCAGTGTTGCTGGCGAAGGGCGAATACGATCAATACATGAACCTGTTGAAGAGTCATTTTTCGGCGTCAAACTTAGAGACGTTGATGTGTCTGCAGACAATTAGCGTCGACTGGCAAGGAAATATCTACGATTGTGATTTTAATCAGATGTTGGAAATGCCAATACCTGCAGAAGCGTTAATGGGTGTTATTGCATCGGATAGTGCGGGTGCTCGCCATCTACAGGATTTGTTGGTACAGGATATGTTTGGTCAAAGCATTGCCATTGGCGACCACTGCTATGGTTGTACTGCTGGGCAAGGTAGTAGTTGTGGCGGAGCACTGGATTTATAGTGACAATGTCAGAGTCTGTTCCTCTTAGTATTATTATCCCAACCTTAAATGAACAGGGTGTGATAGAGGTTTGTCTCGATCATTTACAACCACTGCGCGCAATGGGTGTAGAAATCATCGTTTCAGATGGTGGTAGTGTTGACCGAACGTGTGAACTGGCTGCCCCCTATGCAGATAAGGTCATCAATGGTGAAAGAGGACGGTCTTGTCAAATGAATACCGGTGCTGGAATAGCCCGTGGCCAGTGTTTTTTGTTTCTTCATGCCGATACACAATTACCTGAAGATTTCTCAGTGGCGTTGTTACTGGGTGCCCAATGGGGATTTTTCCCGTTAAAGTTAAGTGGTTCAGCATGGCCATTTCGTTTTATTGAGCGTGCTATAAATTTGCGATCTAAAATATCGGGTATTGGCACGGGCGATCAGGTGCTTTTTGTTCGTTCGGCGTTATTTGATGTTTTGGGTGGTTTTGCTGACATTCCTCTGATGGAAGATGTGGAGTTTTGTCGTCGATTAAAAACGGTTTGTCGACCAGTTCTTGGGCATTCTTTTGTTGTGACATCCAGTCGCCGTTGGGAGCAAAGGGGAATTGTTCGCACAGTTTTTCAAATGTGGCGTTTACGTTTGGCTTACTTTTTGGGCGTTTCTCCCCAGAGTCTTGTACGGCAGTATTATTCATAATGTCGGGGTCTCCTCGATGAGTGTGCGGTACGCCGACAGTAGTTTGATTCAGTTCGCTAAAGCACCTTTGTTGGGGCAGGTGAGCCTGCAATGAGAAAAAAGCTTGTCTGCAATTGCACCCTACCCTGGTTGAGCGCCAATTCAACTGTCATCAGGCAGCAGCTATCGCCAATTTTGAACTCTAGTGCAGTGCCGAACATGATTTTTTTTTACCAATTAACTCAGGCGTCCGGGATTCCCTGTTGTGTTCAGCAGGGAGAAGACCTTGGGGAGCGAATGTGTCATGCGTTTGTTGATCGATTACTTGTATATTCTTATGTGATTATTATCGGTAGTGATTGTCCCTCTATCGATGGGCGCTATGTCGCCCAGGCGTTGGGTATTCTCAACAAGGGGGTTCCGGCTGAGCAGATGGAGGGTATGCTTTGATTGGGCTAAGTCGTGTAGATAGCGCCTTGTTTGAAGGGATTTCATGGGGGAGAGGAGAGGTCATGTCGCAGACTCGACAGCGGTTAATCAGGCTGGGGTGGCAATGGCAAGAATTGATACCATTATCGGACATTGACCGCCCAGAAGACCTGAAAGAGTTGCTAGAGTACGAAAAATTTAGATTTTTTTAGTATAAATAATCAACTCATTGAATTTTATGAGTTTATTTTTCTTGACGGTTTTTCATTTTAAGCCTATTTTTCGGAAATATAGGCAGTGGTACATTCCCGCATCGCTGAAGTATTTAATATCGAGATGGAGGAGTTTCGGTATGAGTGGTGATCAAATGTTAGACGATGATGATTTTGACGTTGAAGATGAAGTAATTGAGCTTGATGTTGAAGCTAAAGAGGTTCCCCGTGTGGCCGATATTGATACGAGGCGTCGTTTGGAAGACCAGTTAGAGGAGAGGCGACTTAGAAAGATGATTCAGGATTATGACTTTGATCTGGATTGATAGCGTCAATTAGTGGCGTGATAGTTGTTTGTCGGTGTCAATGGCACTTTAATTTCCATATCTTTTCTCTTCTTCTTAAAGTTTTTGGCATAATACCGCCTATAATTATTGGCCGGACTATCTACTATTGCCGAATAAAGCTCTTCCTTCCACAACTTCACAGGCCCTAAAGACGCTTGAATTAAAGGCTCTCTCTTTTGAACGGGATGACCGCCTATTGTTTTCTGATGTCTGTGTGTCCCTTCAATCAGGTGATATTCTACAAGTTGAAGGCCCGAATGGCTGTGGTAAAACGACACTGCTACGTATTATCACGACAGCATTAAACCCCTTGTCGGGGCAGTTGTTGTGGCAGGGGAAGAATGTCTCAGGATACCGTCAAAGCTACCTACAAAATTTGCTATTTCTCGGTCATTTGCCCGGGTTAAAACAGTCATTGTCCCCAGAGGAGAACTTGGTCTGGTGGCGACGACTGAATAGTAGTCATCGGTCGCTCAGTAACACTGAAGCATTGGCGCATATGGGGTTGCAAGGTTATGAGGACATTCCCTGTTTTCAGCTGTCTGCAGGCCAGCAGCGTCGTGCAGCATTATCTCGACTGCTGATTACCGAAGCACCGTTGTGGGTGTTAGATGAACCATTTACAGCCATTGACAAACAGGGTGTGAGCGAACTTGAAATCTTATTAACTACTCATGCTGAGAAGGGCGGTATCATTATATTATCTACTCATCAGGACTTGGGTATTAAAGGTTTGAAGCGGTTGTCACTGTCAGCTTTGACGGAGGCTGTCCTATGAAAGGGCAAGGCTTCGTTGCTATTTTTCAGCGTGATTTATTGTTGTCTTTTCGTCACCGAGGTGAAATAGCTAACCCCGTTATTTTCTTTTTCATTGTCGTGACGTTAATTCCGTTGGGGTTGACCCCAGAGGCCAGTAGGCTCGCCGAAATTGCCCCCGGCATTCTTTGGGTGATGGCATTGTTAGCATCACTGCTATCCGTGGAAGGAATGTTTCAAAGTGATTACCGCGATGGAACCCTTGAACAAATAATTATTCTACCTCAGCCCCTGTATTTGATGGTGCTGGCAAAAATATTGGTACATTGGTTGGTTACTGGTCTGCCTCTGACTCTTTTGGCGCCTGTTTTAGGTATGATGTTGTCATTACCTGAAGCGGGTTATTTGCCTTTGGTTTTGAGTTTGTTTATGGGTACAGCAGTCTTGAGTTTGGTCGGTGCTATCGGTGCGGCGTTAACTGTGGCGTTGCGTAAAGGTGGATTGTTGCTTTCTTTGATTGTGGTGCCGCTATATATGCCTGTGCTGATTTTTGGTGCGAGTACCGTTCAGCGAGCAGTGGATGGTTTTTCTGTAGAAGGACCGCTGGCCATAATGGGTGCATTGCTGGCTTTTTCGTTGCTTGTTTCTCCTTTTGCTACGGCGGGTGCACTGCGTATCAGCATGCAGGGTTAAGGTGTTTTTCAGGTAGTTTTGAATCGAGAGGATTGACGTAGATATGTGGCAGTGGTTTCACCGCTTAGGATCGCCGCGCTGGTTTTACCAGGCCAGTGGCAAATGGTTGCCGTGGCTCTCTCTTTTGGCTGCGGTATTTTTGTGTGTTGGTGTGGTTTGGGGGCTTGGTTTTGCTCCTCAAGATGCTAAGCAAGGCAACAGTTTTCGGATTATCTATATTCATGTGCCGGCATCTTTTCTTGCATTGGCGGGTTATTACGTGATGGCGTTTGCTGGAGCTGTCGGCTTGATTTGGAAAATGAAACTTGCCGATATGGTGATGAAATCTGCTGCGCCGATTGGGGCTGTGTTAACGTTTATTGCTCTACTGACGGGAGCCATTTGGGGGAAGCCAACCTGGGGTACTTATTGGATCTGGGATGCTCGGATTACGTCCATGTTGGTATTGTTTTTTTTATATTTGGGCGTGATTGCGCTGCAACATTCCTATAGCAGTCAAGATTCTGCCAGCAAGGCCAGTGCCGTGTTGTCGTTAGTCGGTATGGTAAATATTCCTATCATCTATAAATCTGTCGATTGGTGGTATACCTTACATCAGCCTGCCACAATTAAGTTCACGGAGGCCCCCTCTATGCACCCCGACATGTTCCAACCCCTGTTGGTGATGATTCTGGGCTTTTACTGTTTTTATGCCGTGGTATTGATACTTACCACCAGGGTTGAAATACTTCATCGAGAGCGGCGTACTCGTTGGGTTCAGGATCTAGTACTTGAGGCCCCAGACAATTCAAATTCTGGTAAAATTTAACGCTAAAAAGGTTTGGTGAATGTTTCAGTTTGAGAGCGTCAATGACTTTATCCAAATGGGAGGTCATGGGTACTATGTTTGGTCTGCATACTTTATTTCGTTAAGTGCCCTGACTTGGTTGGTGATGAGTCCGTTAATCCGTAGAAGAAAATTTATTCAAGAGGTGGGGCATCAGCGTCGGAGAGAGCTTGCGCGACAGTGAAGTGCCAGGTTTCGTGGGGCCGGTGATGATATATTCCCTGTGTCGAGTAAATAGAGCGGGTAATGTGGATAATCTTTATAACATGCTGTTTATTACTGCTTAAACAAAGAGAAAAATATGCATCCAGTACGACGTCAGCGTCTGTTTATGGTGGTTTTTATTGTGGTGATGGCCTCTGTCGCAGTAGGCCTGTTGAGTTTTGCGCTGCGAGAAAATATCAACTTGTTTTACCCCCCCTCCGACATTGTGTCTGGTGAAGCCCCAGTAGGTGTCAATATCCGCGCTGGTGGTATGGTTGTAAAAGATAGCGTGATTCGTGCTGAGGACTCTTTGTTTACTCGCTTCCAGATCACCGATGGCGAAGCACAGGTGGAGGTTAATTACACCGGCATCCTTCCTGACTTGTTTGCTGCTGGCGAAGCTGCAGTGGTCACTGGGGAGTTGAATCAGAATGGTGTTTTTATGGCCACGGAAGTATTGGCCAAACATGATGAAAATTATACCCCGCCGGAAGTAGCTGACGCGATGGAGGCGGCCCATCAACGGGCAAATGCAGGTGGTACTGAGACTGGAGTTGCCACTGAAACTTCATTAGATATCAAGACCTACTCTAAATAGAAAATAGTCCAATAGGATACGAAAGAGATGATGGCTGAGTACGGGCATTTTGCACTGATATTGGCGTTGATTTTGGCGCTGATGCAAGCGGTGCTACCTCTGGTTGGCGCCGGGGTAGGTAACCGCCTTTGGATGGCCACAGCAAGGCCATTAGTGGCCGGACAAACATTGCTGGTGCTATTTAGTTTTGGTTGTCTGGTCAGCCTCTTTCTCCATGACGATTTTTCAGTACGTTATGTGGCTGAGAATTCAAATACATTGTTGCCAGATGAATATAAAGTCAGTGCTGTATGGGGTGCGCATGAGGGCTCGTTGTTACTTTGGGTGCTGATTCTTGCCCTGTGGAGTTTTGCTGTAGCACTGTTCAGCCGTACCTTGCCCCAACAATTGGTCGCTCGGGTATTAGGCATCATGGGGTTAATTAGTGTTGGTTTTTACCTGTTCTTATTATTGACCTCAAATCCTTTCGCCAGAAGTTTGCCATTTTTTCCGAGTGAAGGCTCTGACCTAAACCCGCTACTTCAGGATGTTGGACTGATTTTTCACCCGCCAATGCTTTACATGGGCTATGTGGGTTTTTCTGTCGCTTTTTCTTTCTCTATTGCAGCATTATTGGCGGGAAGGATGGATGCGGCTTGGGCTCGCTGGACACGTCCCTGGACCAATGTGGCCTGGATGTTTTTAACATTAGGTATCGCTTTGGGTAGTTGGTGGGCATATTACGAGTTGGGCTGGGGGGGCTGGTGGTTCTGGGATCCCGTTGAAAATGCTTCGTTTATGCCTTGGCTCGTGGGGACCGCATTAGTACATAGCTTGGCTGTTACTGAAAAACGTGGAGTATTCCGGAGTTGGACACTGTTGTTGGCCATTGTTGCGTTTTCTCTAAGCCTGTTGGGTACATTTTTAGTGCGTTCTGGTGTGCTTACGTCGGTGCATGCTTTTGCTGCAGATCCCACTCGAGGTGTTTTTATACTTGCCTTTCTCGCCATTGTGGTAGGTGGCTCATTACTGCTCTTCGCGCTTAGGGGCCCAGCCATAAAAAGTGTGGCAAATTTTTCTGGGCTATCTCGGGAAATGTTTATGCTGATGAACAATATTCTGTTGGTCGGTATCATGATGATTATCCTACTAGGGACGCTCTACCCATTGATCGCTGATGTTTTAGATTGGGGTAAAATTTCAGTGGGCCCACCTTATTTCAATCTATTTTTCGTGCCTTTAATGCTGTTGTTGGCTGTTCTTATGGCGATGGGTTCTGTATTGCGTTGGAAACGTAACCCTTCGGCTAATTTAAAACGCTATTTCAATATTCCTCTGTTGCTTTCTCTCTTGTTGGGAGGTTTGTTCCCGCTGTGGTATGACGGTTACGAGTTGATGGCGGCAGTGACAGTAATGGTTGCTCTGTGGGTGGCAACCGTTACATTTCTGGATGTTTGGCATAAATCAGGACATTCGAGATCGCGTTGGTATGGGTTAAGTCGCCTTAAAGGTAGTTACTATGGGATGGTGATAGCCCATCTTGGTGTGGCTGTGTGTATTGTGGGTGCGGGCTTGACGAGTATTTACAGTATTCAGCGTGATGTTCGTATGGAGCCTGGTGAACAAGCAAGTGTCGCGGGATATCAGTTTGAGTTTAAGGGTATGAAGCCTGTTCAGGGACCTAACTTTATCGCTGATGAGGCGTTGATTGTGGTGACAAAAAATAACGCTTTAGTGGCTGAGCTTATGCCGCAAAAGCGCCGTTATCTGGCCAGCGGGCAAACCATGACAGAGGCCTCTATTGATGGCGGGTTAATGCGTGATCTTTATGTGGCGCTGGGCGAGCCCCTGAAGGGGGACGCTTGGGCTATTCGCGTGTATGTGAAGCCGTTTGTTCGTTGGATTTGGTTGGGTGCTTTGATGATTGCTGTGGGTGGGTTACTTGCCGTCCTGGATAAGCGCTATCGAAGCTACCGAACCACGGTTGCTGCTGAAGAAGGGTTGGCCGTCACCACTTAGTTACTAGAGGCTTATGGTAGATAAACATATGATGGAATTAACGTGCAGGTATTTATGCCAAGACTGAAATTATTCATACCTTTACTCATCTTTATCGTATTGGCTGTGTTTTTGTTGAGCGGTTTGGAGCGTGATCCGAACGCTATGCCATCAGCGTTGATTAATCAGCCTATACCTGAGTTCCAATTACCTGTTTTAGGTCACGAAACTAAACGGGTGGATCAACAAATTTTTCAGGGAAAACCTGCATTATTAAACGTTTGGGCAACCTGGTGTATTTCCTGCAGAGTCGAGCATCCTTATTTGAATCAACTGTCAGCACAGGGTATTCGTATCATTGGCCTGAATTATAAAGATGACAAAGTAGAGGCTAACAAGTGGTTGACTGAAAAGGGCGACCCCTACGCTTTAAGTATTGTTGATAGTGCCGGCCGAATGGGATTAGACCTAGGTGTGTTTGGTGCCCCAGAAACCTATGTGGTCGATAGCACAGGCACTATTCGCTACAAACATGTGGGTGTAGTGGATGATCGTGTTTGGCAAAAGTACTTATTGCCAGTTTGGCAACAAGTTCAATAAACCCGGTTTCTCTCGAGAGATTACATATCTTAATGAATCCTTGTTGGTACTAGTAGGGTTAGTTTGGCAAAATTAGTTTGGAATGAGATTACGTTAAGGAAAGGTAATGGCTAAAGAAGATTATCAGCGAGGTATGAGTGTTCGGCGTCGAGTGATGGGTGACGAATTTGTTGATAGAGCAATGGATGCAGTGACTGATTTTACCCAGCCCGTGCAAGATTATATCAATGAGAATTGTTGGGGTTCTGTTTGGGCTAGAGAAACGCTACCGTTGAAAACACGTAGTATTATCACTATTGCAGTATTGGCGGCTCTTAAGGCTCCCAATGAGTTAAAAGGCCATGTTAGAGGCGCTGTTCGTAACGGCTGCACGCCTGAAGAAATACGTGAAATTTTGTTGCATACGGGGCCTTATATTGGTGCGCCAGCATTGCAGGAAGCATTTCGTGCGGCAAAGGAAGTGCTTGAAGAATCAGAAGGTACTTGAGTAAACGCAGTTGGGAAAGGTGCCTTTTTATAGGGTGCTTATGATTGAGTACTTACAATGAAATGGCGGACCGGACGGGACTCGAACCCGCGACCTCCGGCGTGACAGGCCGGCATTCTAACCAGCTGAACTACCGGTCCGCATATGTTGTTATGTGTAAAAAATGGTGGGTGGTACAGGGGTCGAACCTGTGACCTACGCCTTGTAAGGGCGCCGCTCTACCAACTGAGCTAACCACCCAGAAGCGCAGGTTATTCTACTCATTCAAGTGAATCGGTCAAGGTGATATGACGAAGATTGGTCAAGATAGTTTAGCCGTCATGGGTTGGCGGGAATAAATCACTCAACATAAACAGCTGAATAATACAGGAACGAACTAGGTGTTTAAGTGCATACAAAATTACATGGTGTTACTACTATTGGTGTTTGTCAGTAGTTCAGCGCTTTCTGTGGTGGAGGTAAGAGAGTTTTCATCAGATCAACTGCGTGATCGATATCAGGTGTTGGCAAATGAGTTGCGTTGTCCTAAATGTCAAAATCAGAATTTAGCTGATTCAAATTCACCTATTTCCGTAGATCTACGTACAGAAATTTTTCGTCTCCTTGAGGAGGGTAAAAGTGACCAGGAAATTATTGATTTTCTAGTAGCGCGTTACGGCGAATTTGTGATGTATCGTCCTCCTGTGAAGAAAACCACCTTAATGCTTTGGTTGGCCCCCGGGATCCTATTTCTATTTGGAATTATCATTGTTCTAGCCATTCGGCAGCGGCAGTCACATCGAAGTCTGCCGGCTTCAGAGCTGGACGGTGATGAGTTACAGCGTTTGGACGAATTGTTGGGCGACACGCCCGTTATTGACGAAGAGACCGAAGACAAAAAGCCTGACAATAAAATGGATGAAGGGGAAAGAGCATGATGTGGCTGGTCTTTGCACTGTTAACAATTTTAGCAGCTACGTTTATTGTTTTCCCATTACTGAAAAGCACTCGTAAATCTACGGCTGACCTGAGTTCGAATGCTTCTGACTTGGTTGAACACGCTAATGTCGTATTGTTTAAAGAACAATTGGCTGACTTAGATCTTCAGCTGGCTGAGGGTGATATTGATGATGTGCAATATGCTGAGCTGGTATCCGAGCAAAAACGACTTTTATTGGTGGATACGCCAGCTAATGTGAACTCATATTCAAAAGACAAATCAGGTCGTGGTGCTTGGCTCGTGCTAGTTTGCTTGTTAATCACGCCCATATTGGCCTTTAGCTTGTATCAAATGTTAGGTGCTAGTGATGATGTTGAAATTACTGAGCTATTGCAGTTGCGTGCTAGCGAACCAATGAGTGATGAAGAGAGTGCGACGTTAAGTCAAAAAATTCAGGCTAAATTATCCCGACGCATTCTCAGTGAGCCAGACCATATATTTTATTTGGTGACTTTAGCTCGACTACAAATGGATGAGGCTAACTTTGTGGGTGCGGCAATGTCATACCGGCAGGCTGTTGAGGTGAACCCTAATGATTCAGAGCTTTTAGCTGAGTATGCTCAGGCATTATATTTTGCTGCAGGCAGCAAATTTGAAGGGGAGGCCGGTGCTGTTTTGGATAATGCTTTGGCGCTCGATACTAACAATCTCACTGCTTTGGGGCTGCAGGGTATCCGGTCCTTTGAATCTGGTGAATATTTATTGGCTATCAGGAGTTGGCAAGCTGCATTGAAGGCTATTTCTCCTCAGAGCTCCCAGGCTCAGGCGTTACAGTCTGGGATTTTGCGTGCTCGTAAGTTCTTGGGTGAAGATCTTCCTGCTTTAAATGTTGAGGTTGCTCTGTCACCTGACTTTGAGGCGACACCGGGTCAAACAGTTTACGTTTTTGCTCGAGAATGGCAGGGTAAGCCAATGCCTCTGGCCGTGGCGAAGCTGTTAGTGGAGGAGTTGCCGACAACGGTCACACTTGATGACTCCATGGCGATGGTCGGTGGCTTATCTTTATCTTCGGTAGCCCTTGTAGAGGTGGTAGCACGTGTTTCTACTACAGGGTCAGCAATTCCCTCTGACGGTGACCTTGAGGGGTCGACCGGTAAGCTAGAAATGAATAACGATAAAAAGCTAATACACGTGGTTATAGATCGGCAGTTGTAGGTTGTTATTTATCATTTTCCATTGCTTGTGGCTGTAGCCCAGCCGTGTAAAATCACCACCGTATCTTTATAATAAGAAGCTCCCTTGGCATGATGATGACAATAGAGAAAATTCTGGTAAGACTGCCAAAACGAAAGAGATTTTCATGCGCTTAAAATGCATCAAATTGGCCGGTTTCAAGTCCTTTGTGGACCCGACTACGGTTTCATTTCCCAGTAACCTCTGTGCTGTTGTTGGACCAAATGGTTGCGGTAAATCAAACATCATTGATGCAGTTCGCTGGGTGATGGGCGAAAGTTCTGCTAAGCATTTGCGCGGCGAATCGATGACTGATGTTATTTTTAATGGTTCTGGTGGCCGTAAACCTGTTGGCCAGGCTACGATTGAACTCGTATTTGATAACTCTGATGGCAGTCTGGGTGGTGAGTATGCCGGCTGGAGTGAAATTTCTATCAAGCGGAAAGTCACCAGAGATAGTCAGTCAAACTATTACCTGAATGGTAATAAATGTCGTCGCCGTGATATTACCGACATCTTTCTTGGTACCGGCTTGGGTCCTCGTAGTTACGCTATTATTGAGCAGGGTATGATCTCAAATATGATTGAGGCCAAGCCCGATGAACTCCGTGTTTATATTGAGGAAGCTGCCGGAATTTCCAAATACAAAGAGCGTCGTAAGGATACGGAAAACCGCATGCGGCGAACCCAAGAAAACCTCGAGCGCCTTACGGACATTCGTGAGGAGTTAGGGCGTCAGTTAAGCCGCCTTGAGCGCCAGGCACAAGCGGCAGAAAAATATACAGAATTTAAAAAAGAAGAACGCCAAATTAAGGCCGAGTTACAGGCGTTGCGGTGGAGAGGCCTTGACGCTCAAGCTTCAGAGCATCGCAAGTCTATTACTGAACATGAGTTGAAAGTAGAAGCGTTGGTTACGGAGCGAAGTGGTTGTGATACCTCTCTCGAACGTCATCGTGCAGAGTACACAGAGTTTGGTGATAACTTCAATGAAGTGCAAGGGAAGTATTACGCGATTGGTGCTGAAGTAGCTCGCATCGAACAGGCTATTCAGCATGTACAGGATCGTGCTCGAGAATTACAACAGGATGTAGAGCAAACTGAACGAAACTATATTGAGTCAGAAGAACATCTGCGGGTAGACCGTCAAAAAGCTTTGGGTTGGGAAGCAGAGCTACAAGAAATTGCGCCTGAATTGGAAAAAATTCAGTCAGTGGAAGAGCTGTCTCAGGCGACACTGCAAGAGGCGGAAGAAACCATGCAGGCCTGGCAAATGACGTGGGACGAGTTTAATCATACCGCTTCAGAACCACGTCAACAGGCCGAAGTGCAGCAATCTCGTATTCAGCACTTGGAGCAGGTGTTGAGACGCCTATCAGAGCGAATAGAGAAAACCCAAACTGAATATCAGGGGTTGAGTGATAGTTCTCTACAAGATGACATTCGTTTATTGCAGGAGCAGTTGGCGGAAGTGGAGCTTGAATCTGGAGAGAAGAAAACTTATCTAGATGCCATGACAGGGCAGATGGCTGATTGCCGGACCACGGTGCAGCAGCTAGATGTGCAATTGGATAGCTCACGTACTCAGCTGCAGACCATGCTGGGTAGAAAAGCATCATTGGAAGCGCTGCAGCAGGCAGCACTGGGTGGTGAAGGCGACCAACAACAGTGGTTGGAAAATAATCAGCTGGAGAACAGCCCACGGTTGGCTGAAACACTTCAGGTTGAACCCGGTTGGGAAACTGCGGCAGAGACAGTGCTGGGCCGTTATCTACAGGCTGTTTGTGTAGATAATGTGGGTAGCCTTGGTGATAAATTGGGTACTTTCACTAAAGGTGAATTGGTGTTGGTGGATAGCTCCACTGGCAGTGAAATGTCTGAGATTGCCGGAAACTCACTTTCAAGAAAAATTATAGGTTCACATGCCAACGCCATGCTTGGCGGTATTTATGCTGTCGATAACCTGAATTCTGCATTGGCGATGCGTGGGAAGCTTAAGCCTGGTGAGTCTGTGGTGACACAAGACGGCCTCTGGCTTGGTGCTAACTGGTTGCGGGTTGCACGTGACCAAGATGCTACCGTTGGTGTGCTGAAAAGAAAGCAAGAGCTTGCGTTGTTGGATGTGGCGTTGTCAGAGTGTCGAGCCAATACCTTCGAACTAGAGCAGCAAAAAAATACCAACGAAGAACAACTTCGTGCTTTGGAATCTCAGCGTGAGACCATCAGGCGAGAAGTGGCTGATCAGCAGCGTCAGTATGCGGAGATACGCTCAAAGCTCAGCGCGAATACTATGCAGGTGGAGCAATTTGCTGCCCGCCGTGAGCGTGCAGACAGTGAGTTAGCTGAAGCAAAACAGCAACAGCAACAGGAATTAGAAAACTTGGCTGAGGCGCGTCAGTTGCTGTCTGAGGCTATAGAAGTCATGGAGCAGGATACTCAGCGTCGTGAAGCGCTATTGCAACAGCGTGATGAAACGCGTGCGGTATTGGATCAGGCTCGGCAGAGTGCTCGTCATGATCGAGATCGTAAACATGAGCTGGCCATGCGAGAGAAATCAGTCAGTACTCAATTACAGTCTATTCGTGAGGGTATTGGGCGTTTGGAGGTTCAAGTGACTCGACTACAGGAGCGTCGGGAGCAGTTGCGGGAGTCATTTAAGCAGGATGAAGATCCCAGCCTAGAATTGAAAGAACAGCTTGCCGAGCAATTAGAGGTTCGACTAGCCGCGGAGAAGGCGTTGGCAGATGCAAGGCGTGCGGTAGAGGCTGTTGAGCATCAGATGCGTGAAATAGAGCAGCGTAGAAATGCTCTGGAGCACGATACCCAAGAACAACGTTCTTTACTTGAGCAGCAAAGGTTGGTTGCTCAAGATCTGGAAACGCGAAATAGAACCATTATGGAGCAAATCAGTGAGCATGGTTTTGAACTTAACGCTCTACTGGGTGTGTTGCCCGAAGATGCCGACCTTGCAGAGTGGGAGCAGTCTCTGGAGAAAATAGGCAATCGGATTCAGCGATTGGGGCCGATTAACTTGGCCGCTATTGATGAGTATAAAATTGAATCTGAGCGTAAAGATTATCTTGATACTCAGAATGCTGAGTTGCAAGAGGCTCTTGAGACCCTAGGGAATGCGATTCGTAAAATTGATCGTGAAACTCGAACTCGATTCAAAGAAACCTTTGATCTGATTAATACTTCTCTTCAAGAGCTTTTCCCAAAACTCTTTGGTGGTGGGCATGCATATCTGGAATTGACGGGAGATGATTTGCTGGACACTGGTGTGACGATTATGGCCAGACCTCCCGGCAAGAAAAATACGACAGTTCATCTACTTTCTGGTGGAGAAAAAGCACTGACGGCTATTGCTTTGGTCTTTTCCATCTTCCACCTTAATCCGGCACCTTTTTGTATGCTGGATGAAGTCGATGCACCTTTGGATGACGCCAATGTGGGACGTTATGCCAGGATCATTGAAGAGATGTCGGCCAAGGTGCAATTTATTTATATTTCGCACAACAAAATTGCCATGGAAATGGCCAATCAGTTGATGGGCGTTACGATGCACGAGGCAGGTGTCTCTCGCTTGGTGAGTGTTGATGTTAATCAAGCCGTTGAGCTGGCAGAGGCTTAAACTTTAGTTTTATTCGAATCGTGGGTTTTGTTCCAAGCAAGGGTAAACCTCTTTACATTAGAGTAGCTTATATTAAAGTAGCCTGTGGTTAAGAACTCCCCCTATTTTATTGATAACATTTTGGATAACTGGCAGGTTTGGAAAACGATGGAATTTGGTGCTCGAGAAATGATGATAGCTTTAGGTGCTCTGGTGGCACTGGCAATCATGCTTGATATTATTCGTCGTGTCCGTAGTGCCCGCTATGAAAAAATCCATATGCCCCGCCGAAAACAACCTATTTTTGATGATGCAGATATTGACGAATTTGGCAGTGAGCTACCCAGCGGTGGAGCTAGAGTTGTTAGCTATCGTGATGAAGCCGATGTGGAAGAACTCGGTAAAACGGTTAGAGCGAGGGCTGAGGCGAACAAACCTAAGCTGTCAGTACCTATTCGGGAACCACAGCAGTCGAGTTTGAATCTAGATGAGCCACCTATGACTGATGGTCATTATCAGCGTGTTGAACCTAAATCACTACCGGGTAAAAAAATCGCTGAAACGGCACGAAAAAACGAGAAAATACCGGTGGCCAGCGTGGTGGTTTTACACTTGATGGCGAAGGATGGCGAATTCTTTCAAGGTGAGCAATTACTGGATGCGCTGTTACGACAAGGGCTGCGTTATGGCTCTATGAAAATTTTTCATCGGCATGAAAAAGAGGATGGTGCGGGCCCTGTTATTTACAGTGTGGCTAATTCGGTAAATCCTGGTACTTTTGACTTAAATGATATGGCCGAACTGACCACGCCGGGTATTAGTTTGTTCTTTGCAATGGAAGATGTCGATGACCCCGGTGCAGGGTTGGATATTTTGCTCAATGCGGCAAAGGAAGTAGCCATTGAGTTAGGGGGTGAGCTGAAAGATGAGAGTCGCAGTGCATTTACCCGTCAAACTGAAGATCATTATCGTCAACGAGTTGCAGACTTTTGCCGAACCCAGCTATCTGGGATTGAATAATGGCCGGTGCTGACCGGGCAGTCTATGACGAGGCTGCCGCCCTTCGCCAACAGCTGAATCACCATAACCACCTTTACTACGTACTTGATGACCCCTCTGTTCCTGATGTGGAATACGACCGGCTCATGCGAAAACTTCAGCAACTTGAATCGGAATATCCCTCCTTAAAAACAGCAGACTCACCAACACAGCGAGTAGGTGGTGAGCCGCTTAAGGCATTTAATTCTGTTGTTCATGAAGTGCCGATGCTATCCCTGGACAATGCCTTTAATGATGAAGAGTTATTAGAGTTTCAGCGGAGAGTGACCGAGCGCCTTAAACTGTCAGAAACCATTGCCTATGTGTGTGAACCTAAGCTGGATGGTGTGGCTGTTAGTCTACTCTATCAGAATGGTGTGCTGGTTCGAGGGGCTACGCGTGGCGATGGTTCAACGGGTGAAGATATCACAGAAAATGTCCGTACGATTAATGCTATCCCTCTGAAACTACACACTGGCATGCCGCCGGCACTGCTTGAGGTTAGGGGAGAGATCTATTTACCGAGAGCGGGATTCGAAAAACTCAATGTCGAGGCGAAAAAAGCGGGGGAGAAACCCTTTGTTAATCCACGCAATGCTGCGGCAGGTAGTCTTCGCCAGTTAGATTCAAAGATTACTGCATCCCGTCCACTAGAAATGGCAGCCTACAGCTTGGGTCGAATTGAAGGGTTGGAGCAGCCTGGAACCCATTCTGATACGTTGGCATTGTTGCAACGTTGGGGGTTTCTCGTTAATCCCCATGTTGAAGTGGCTAAGGATATCAATGATTGCCTTCGTTATTACCAAAAAATGTCCGATATGCGTGATCAGCTGCCCTATGAAATAGATGGCATTGTTTATAAAGTTGATGATTTAAACCTACAACAACGGCTTGGCTTTGTTGCCCGAGCACCCCGCTGGGCTATCGCCAGAAAATTTCCTGCTCAGGAAGAAATGACAAGATTGGTTGATGTGGAGTTTCAGGTGGGTCGTACTGGTGCGGTTACTCCAGTGGCAAGGTTGGAGCCGGTATTTGTGGGTGGTGTAACAGTAAGTAATGCGACGTTACACAATCAAGATGAGGTAAAGCGGTTAGGTGTTCAAATTGGGGATACGGTGATTGTTCGTCGAGCCGGTGATGTGATCCCGCAAGTTGTCAAAGTTGTTTTAGACAAACGTCCTGCAACAGCAAAAGAGATTGTATTTCCCATCCATTGTCCCGTTTGTGGTTCTCTTGTGGAGCGAGTCGAAGGCGAAGCGGTCACACGTTGTTCTGGTGGTTTGGTTTGTTCTGCTCAGCGAAAACAGGCAATTAAACACTATGCCTCCCGTAAGGCGATGGATATTGAGGGGCTGGGCGACAAGTTGGTTGAACAGTTGGTTGATCAAAACTTGGTGTCTGCCGTAGACGACCTTTATCATTTGGATCTGAATCAATTGGCCGGCCTAGAAAGAATGGGTAACAAATCAGCGGAGAACTTATTGTTGGCATTGGAGGCATCAAAAAAGACGACATTCCCCCATTTCCTGTATGCGTTGGGCATTCGGGAGGTGGGTGAGGCCACGGCACGGTCTTTAGCCAATCATTTTGGTCATTTTGAGGCCTTGCAGCAGGCTAGCCAAGAAGATTTACAGGAAGTCTCTGATGTAGGGCCTGTGGTGGCACACTTTGTTCATGATTTTTTTGCACAACAAGATAATTTAGCGGTTGTTAGTAGACTTCGTGATTCCGGGGTTCATTGGCCCGATATGGTTTTAAAGGATGACCAATTGTTGCCTTTGTCAGGGCAAATATGGGTTCTCACTGGCGGAATGGATGTGATGGGCCGTGTTGAAGCTAAAGAAAAATTACAGCAATTAGGTGCAAAAGTGGCAGGGAGTGTCTCAACTAAAACCGATTGTGTTGTGGCAGGGGTTGGTGCGGGTTCAAAGCTTAAAAAAGCAGAGGCGCTGGGTGTTCGTGTATTGGATGAGCCTGCATTGCTTGAGCTTCTGAGAGAGAATAATTTGTTTTGACTGGTTGCTATCGTGCGCATTGCATGGGTATCGTACAGTCGTCGTCATCGTTCCTGTGACGTCAATTCCCTATAATTAAGATCACCTATAAAAAACTATCTGCCAAGCAAACTACCTATGATAAAAATTTGCCATGAATGAAATGCAGAGTGGTTTTCGTACGTATCTTGGTGGTGTAGGGGCAAGCTCTATAGCCCAGGGTTTGCAGATCGTCATATTTCCCTGGTTGTTAGTGGGAGTGTTGGGTGAGTCAGCTGTACGTGTGGGTTATGCCCAGATGGCACTGATGTTACCTCAGCTTTTATTTATTCTTGTTGGTGGTGTGATCTCGGATAATCGCCATCTGGGCCGCCATTTATTTCGTTTGTATATGTTCTATAGCGTGCCCTGTTTGCTGCTGCTGGTAGCGGTGTGGATGGATTATTTGTCTTTTGGGCTGATGTTGTTGTTTGGGTTTTGTTTTGGGACAGTGACAGCATTTATCCAACCTGCGAGGGAAAGTCTTCTAGCGCAGGTGGCAGATAAACAGCTTCAACAGGCCGTAGCCAGAGCCTCCTTTATTCAGTTTTCGGCTCAAAGTGTTGGGATTCTCCTTGCCGGTTATATGGATCAATTGGGCTTGCTGATTCTTATCCTACTTCAAGTTTTATTACTGCTGAGTTCGGGATGGTTGTTACGCCAATGTTTACCTGTGGGTGTGGATCAACCGATAGAACGGCAGCGTTCAACATGGAAAGATATGACATCTGGTTTGTCTGTGGTGTGGCGTGATTCTCGGTTGAAGCAGTTGATGATGGTGGTGGCGGCAACGGGTTTCTTAGGGTTCGGTCTTTACTTGGTTGCGATGCCTATTTTGACTCGGGAAATTTATCAGCAGGGTGCGGCTTTTTTTGCCTGGATTCAATTTAGTTTTATGTTTGGCGTGATTCTCTCCAATATTTATATTATTCGATTTGTTGGTCGGTTTTCTCAACCGGGTAAGGTCTTGCTTTTGAGTTTGCTGATTAGGGGCTGTTTTTTGGTCGCTATTGCGATGTCCCCACCGCCTTGGCTTTTGTTTGTTTTTATCGTTTTGTGGGGCATAGCGTCGGGTGTGGCGATGATGTTAGGGCGGTCTATGACCCATGAGGCGTCACCTCAGCCTTATCGAGCTCGAGTGGTTTCTGTCTATCAGCTGGCCCTATTTGGTGCGGCACCCATTGGTGCCTGGTTTAGCGGGCATACTATTTCTGCAGTGGGTGTTTTGCCGGCGATTGGTGCGCTTGGGGGATTGACCATTTTGGCGGCAGTTATTGCAATATTCTTTAGTGATCTATGGCGGCCTATAAAACCCGAGAGTTTGGGTTCTTTAGATTGAAGAGCACTATGTTGACTGTTCTGAGTATGATTGAGCGGGTATAAAGTACTTACTGCTAAAATGTACTTCTAAAAGCCAGTAATGCAGCAGTTACTGCTACGTTGAGAGATTCTATACCATTATTCATGGGTATTTTTACGTGGTGTGTGCAAAGACTACTGACAGCCTTTGATACGCCTTCTGTTTCATTCCCTAGAACATAAACTACCGGTGCTTGGACCTGAAATTCACTGAGGGCCTGTTGGCTGTGTGAGGATAGAGTGCAGCATTGAACGCCGATATCCTTCAGCTTGGGAAGAGCTTGTTCTAGGTTATCACAGTGAATCAGTGTGCTTTTAAACAATGTTCCGGCACTGGCTTTGATCACTAGTGGTGAGATAGCTGCCGTCCCCTTTTGGGGTAACAAAATTCCGCAACACGGACTAGCAGTGACAGAGCGAATAATCATCCCAAGATTTTGCGGGTTGGTAATGCCGTCAAGTGCAATTAGATTGAAGTTGCCTTTGGGCGGGTTCACTATAAAGTCATCAAACAGTTGATGGTTTGGACACTCTAGGTCAGCAGCTACGCCTTGGTCTTGCTTACTGTTGCGTGAAATCCTCGAGAGCTCTTGACGGCTGTGGTAGGCAATTTCTATTTCTCGCTGCTCAGCTAGAGTGATAATTTGTTTAATGATGCCGCCGGGCTTGTTGGAGTCCGCTAAGTGTAATCGGTAGCAGGGTATTTCGGGATTTTCTAATGCTTCCAGCACGGGCTTGCGGCCATAGATGGTCAGCAGCCTGTCATAAAAACGTTTACGTTGAAGATGCTCTGTAGTGTCAGTCACAAGGGTATTCTCTTTGGCCTAAATGAATTGGGCTATTATACGTGTATGGGTGAATTAACGGACAAGCAACTCGATGGTTTTCGTCAATCTTTATTGAGGATTCGTGAAGAATTATTGGGTCAATTAGATATGTCTGCTGAAATGGGTGAGACCGTCGTGTTGGATCAAACTAAAGTTGGGCGGTTGTCGAGAATAGATGCTTTACAACAGCAACAGATGTCTAATGCTTGTCGAATAGGTTATCAAAAACGTTTAGTTAATGTGCTGCATGCCTTGTCGGTTCTGGAGCAGGGCGACACTTGTTTATGTGAGTATGGCTGCTGTGAGCAATGTGGCGAGCTTATTGGTATTCCTCGGTTGGAGGTTATGCCAGAATCTAGGTTGTGTGTGGGCTGTCAGGAAGTGACGGAAGCCTAAGCGAATAAATGCCTACGCCGATAAAATATTTTTGTAAGATTGAACAGCTTTTGCCAAACCCATAGCAATAGCATCTACCGTTAGGGCATGGCCAATAGAGACTTCTTGAAGTCCTAGTATTGTGGCAAATTTGGCCAAATTTTCTAGGTTTAAGTCGTGTCCGGCATTTAGCCCTAAGCCCAATTTTTTGGCTAACTCAGCAGCTTTGTAGTGTTGTTCAAAAATTTCTTCCAGGTGATCTGTTCCCCATGCGGCAGCATAAGGGCCAGTGTATAGCTCGATACGATCTGCACCTATTTGTGCGGCAAGCTCTATCTGGGTAGGTTCAGGGTCCATGAACAAACTAACACGGATGCCTTGAGATTTGAGCCGTTTGATAATGGGTTGCAGTTTGTCACCAGTTTGATTGAGATCAAAACCGTGATCCGAGGTAAGTTGGCTGTCGCTGTCAGGCACCAGAGTACATTGGTCGGGGCGGGTTACTTCCACTAATTCAATAAATCCGGGATAGCTTCCTCTCGGTTCAGCAAAGGGGTTTCCCTCTATGTTGAGTTCGATGGGCGTTAATTTGGTGTCGTTGATCTCAGTAAGAAACGTCTGCAGGTCTTGTGCATCTTGAGGTCTGATATGTCTTTGGTCTGGTCTGGGGTGTATGGTGATACCGTCTGCGCCGTTATCGACACAGACCTTTGCATGTGCCACAACATCAGGGTAATTGCCCTCACGTGAATTACGTAATAGAGCAATTTTATTTAAGTTAACACTCAGAGCTTTCTTCAAGGTGTTATTTTTCACTTATCATTCTGGCTTTTAGAATTTGAACGGTCGCTGTGGGGACATCAGAAAACCCACCGACACGTTGAGTGGGAAGCTTGGAGATTTTTTCTGCCACATTCATTCCGCTGATAACTTTTCCAAATACGGTATAGCCAAGTTTATGAGTGTTTGCGTCGAGGCTCCAGTTGTCTACCACATTAATATAGAACTGGGCTTTGGCGCTATCTGGATTTTGTTGCCTTGCCATAGCAATGGTCCCCTTTTTATTTTTTAGCCCGTTAGCTGATTCATTTTTAATGGCTTCTCTCGTCGGCTCTATAGCGGTCATATCTTCATTAAAACCTCCTGCCTGAATCATAAAGCGGTTGATTACACGGTGAAAAATTAACCCATCGTAATATTTTTCTTCCACATAGCTCAAAAAGTTTTTGACAGTCTCGGGGGACTTGTCTGGATAAAGCTCTAGCTGGATTTGTCCCATATTCGTGGTGAGCATGACTTGAACGGTGTTGTCACTTGCGTAGCAAGGCGATAAGGCAATTGTTAAACACAAAACAGTCAATAATTTTTTTAACATCGAATTTTCCTTCTTGAGCATCAACCAGCGTTTACTAAAAAGTATGAGTAACTAAAAATCAAAAGTGTTCTACCTCTTCTCTGAACTATTCAATAATATTAGCCCCATTCGGAAAAACGTTTTCGACGTCTTATTCGAGGAATAATTAACGTCAGTAATGCACCCATTACAACCGCAAATGCACCGTAGAGGAACCATGTGTTTCGTTCTCTATTTGTGAGTCGATGATTGGCGGCTTTCAAA
>JASJGJ010000120.1:0-15868 GCA_033791605.1 Porticoccus sp. | reverse complement strand
GATGGTGATGCCAGGTGACAACATTCAAATGGTTGTTACGTTGATTGCTCCGATTGCGATGGAAGACGGACTGCGCTTTGCGATCCGTGAAGGTGGTCGTACCGTTGGTGCAGGTGTTGTGGCTAAAATTATTGAATAATTTTTACAGCTTGTATTGATTCTGAGCCGAGGCTTCTTTGGATGCCTCGGTTTAGTTGTTAAGATTTTTTATTTTAAGGTTTTCACGACAGGCCAGTAGTTCAATTGGTAGAGCACCGGTCTCCAAAACCGGGTGTTGGGGGTTCGAGTCCCTCCTGGCCTGCCAGTCTTACATCTAAATGCTTAGTGTGGTTGGCTGAGTTTGGCAAGAAGGGCGCAGTGCGAAAATGAGTGCGACGACTGAAGAAAAGCAGTATCAGCTGGATGGCCTGAAGTGGTTCGCTGTTGCGTTGTTAATTGCTGGCGCTGTTTATGGTAACTACTATTTTTCTGAGGAGTCACTGCTTTATCGAGTGGTGGCCTTGGTTGTTGTTGCTGTTACTGTTGCCTTTATTGCGATCAATACACAGAAAGGCAATGGTTTTATGGCGTTGCTGCGCGGAGCTTACACTGAAGCTCGTCGTGTAGTTTGGCCTACTCGCCAGGAGCGCAATCAGACCACGTTGATGGTTGTGGTTGTGGTGTTGGTGATGTCTTTGATCCTTTGGGGGCTAGACTCGTTGTTCGGTTGGCTCGCTTCCATGGTTATCGGTTAAAGATTCTAGGTTTAAGGGGTTCAGATGCGCTGGTATGTAGTACACGCCTATTCAGGCTATGAAAAGAAAGTTGCTGCAGCGTTACAAGACCGTGTGGCGCTTTATGGTATGGAAGGTAGTTTTGGCGACATTCTTGTTCCTACAGAAGAAGTAGTAGAGATCAGGGGTGGCCAGAAGCGCAAAAGTGAGCGTAAATTCTTTCCGGGCTATGTGTTGGTTCAGATGGAGCTGAATGATGATACCTGGCATTTGGTGAAAGAGACCCCAAGAGTGATGGGCTTTATTGGTGGTAAGGCTGAAGAGCCTGCGCCTATTACAGACAAAGAGGCGAGCGCAATCCTGCAAAGAGTTCAGGATTCGGAAGACAAGCCACGGCCCAAGACTATTTTCGAGGCTGGTGAGGTTGTGCGGGTTATTGACGGTCCCTTTAATGACTTCAACGGTGTTGTTGAAGAGGTCAATTATGAGAAGAGCCGTGTACGTGTGTCTGTCTCTATCTTTGGGCGATCTACACCGGTAGAGCTTGAATTTACCCAGGTAGAAAAAGCCTGACAAAGTTTTTAACGCTGGTGCCCATGGTGGGCGGCAGTAGGGGAGCCGGAGACGAGTTGTGCTGTACGCAGGATAACTCTGAGGCGTTAGACCCATTTAGGAGAAAGTAAAATGGCTAAGAAAGTAGAAGCGTATATCAAGCTTCAAGTGCCTGCTGGCCAGGCCAATCCGAGTCCGCCCGTAGGTCCTGCGTTGGGTCAGCACGGTGTTAACATCATGGAGTTTTGCAAGGCCTTTAATGCGCAAACTCAAGGTGTAGAGGCGGGTTCTCCCGTTCCTGTTGTGATCAGTGTATACGGTGATCGCAGCTTTACCTTTACCATGAAAACGTCACCCGCATCTTTTCTGCTTAAAAAAGCAGCAGGTATCAAAAGTGGTAGTGGTCGCCCTAATACAGTAAAAGTTGGCAAAGTGACTCGCGCGCAATTGGAAGAAATTGCTACCGCAAAACAAGCTGACCTAACGGCTGCTGATATGGATGCGGCTGTTCGTACTATTGCTGGTTCTGCCCGTTCTATGGGCCTTGACGTGGAGGGTGTGTAAATGGCTAAGCTATCTAAGCGTTTTCGCGCTATCCGTGAAAAAGTTGAAATCGGTAAGCAGTATTCAATAGATGAAGCAGTTGCTTTGCTGAAAGAGCTTTCTACAGTCAAATTTCCTGAAGCGGTTGATGTGGCAGTTAATTTGGGTATTGATCCCCGTAAATCTGATCAGGCCGTTCGTGGCGCTACCACTCTGCCAAATGGTACCGGTAAAACTGTACGAGTAGCCGTGTTCACTCAGGGTGAAGCCGCTGAAGCTGCTAAAGCTGCTGGTGCAGATTTGGTTGGCATGGAAGATTTAGCAGAAGAAATTAAAGCTGGGAAAATGGATTTTGATGTGGTTATCGCTGATCCTGCGGCCATGCGTGTCGTTGGTCAGTTAGGCCAAGTGCTTGGCCCTCGCGGTTTGATGCCAAATCCTAAAACCGGCACAGTGACTCCTGATGTGGTGACTGCTGTTAAAAATGCTAAGGCTGGGCAGGTGCGTTACCGCGTGGATAAAAACGGTATCATTCACGGTGCTATTGGTAGCATTACTTTTGAAGCTGGCGCGCTGAAAGAAAATTTGGAAGCACTTATTGTGGATTTGAAAAAGGCTAAGCCTGCTTCAGCCAAAGGTGTTTTCCTCAAGAAAGTGACCCTCTCAACAACGATGGGTCCTGGCTTGATTATTGATCAGGCGTCTCTGGAAGCCTAAGACGCCTAAGTTTCTGCTGTTGTGTACAGGGGAGGCTTAAACCTAACTTTGGGGTCTGAGTGGTGTTTGTGTAGTACATCACTCGGGCTGTCAAAGACCGTAGGTGCCTTTAAGGGTTTAATGCGGATTCCAAGCCTGCTTAGTTGGGTTGTAGTTGGAAAAACGCCTACGCAGATGGTGTGACCCAGTTCAGTATTTTTTAACTGGATTTGATCGCCGAAACTGCACCGACTGTATTTAGGTTGGTGTTTAACCAGTTGAAAGCTCCTTGCGGGGTGATCAATAAAATCCAGGAGATAATCTCGTGGCATTGAATCTCGAAGACAAAAAAGCGATTGTTGCTGAAGTTAACGAGACTGCTGGCAATGCGTTGTCACTGGTAATTGCTGACGCTCGTGGTGTCACTGTGACAGACATGACAGCGCTTCGTGCACAAGCACGTGAACAAAATATCGATCTTCGTGTAGTTCGCAATACATTAGCGAAACGTGCGTTTGAGGGTACGGAGTTCGAGTGTGTGGCCGATGTGCTAGCTGGTCCGTCGCTGTTTGGATTCTCTATGGAGGACCCAGGTGCCGCAGCGCGTTTATTCAAAGATTTTGCGAAAGCAAATGATAAATTTGAAGTAAAAGCGCTTTCCGTCAGTGGTCAATTGTTAGACAAGGCGCAAATCGATGTGCTCGCCAACTTACCGACCATGGAGCAAGCTCTGGGTCTGTTGGCAAGTGTGACACTTGCTCCAGTTACCAAGTTGGTTCGTACTTTCAATGAAGTGCCTACCAAAATAACACGTGTTGTAGCGGCCGTTCGTGATCAAAAGCAGGAAGCTGCTTAATTCACGACATCGTTTATTTAAATTTATTTAATATCAGGAGATTGAGTCATGGCTCTGTCCAAAGATGACATTTTGAATGCAATTGCTGAAATGAGCGTAATGGAAGTTGTTGAGCTTGTTGAAGCAATGGAAGAAAAATTTGGTGTTTCTGCACAAGCAGCTGTTGCTGTTGCTGCAGCTCCAGCTGCTGGCGGAGACGCTGGTGGTGCTGAAGAGCAAACTGAATTTGATGTAATTCTGACTTCAGCTGGTGAGAAGAAAGTAAACGCGATTAAAGCTGTTCGCGCTATCACTGGCCTGGGTCTGAAAGAAGCTAAAGAGCTTGTTGATGGTGCTCCTTCTGCAATTAAAGAAGGTGTTTCCAAGGATGAGGCTGAAGAAGCTAAGAAGCAGTTGGAAGAAGCTGGCGCTGCTGCTGAGCTTAAATAAGCTTGGTATGCTGGTTGTCCGATAGTTTATTGGACATGGGCTGGTGGGTAAATACCCGCCGGCCTTTTCCTGTTTGTGGTCGAGCGACTGTTAGCGGGATCTAAAAAAATCCTTTTTTGTAAAAAAGGTCGACAGCCGAAAGGCTGGGAAATGCTGATACGGTCTTCGGGCCAAGTGAACGTGCTGGGGAATATGATGGCTTACTCGTACACTGAGAAAAAACGCATCCGTAAGGATTTTGGCAAGCTGCCACAGGTTATGGAATTGCCTTATTTGCTTGCGATTCAGCTCGACTCCTATCGAAATTTTACGCAAATGGGTGTGACCATCGAAGATAGGATGGACGCCGGTTTGCATGCGGCTTTTAATTCCGTATTCCCGATTGTTAGTTATTCGGGAAATGCGGGACTTGAATATGTCGACTATAAACTGGGTAAACCAGTTTTTGATGAGGAAGAGTGTAAGCTTCGTAGTGTAACTTATGCGGTGCCGCTGAGAGTGCGCGTCCGTTTAATGATCTACGATAAAGACTCTTCTTATAAAACCATTAAGGATATTAAAGAGCAGGAAGTCTACATGGGAGAAATCCCACTGATGACGAATAACGGCACTTTTATTATCAATGGTACAGAGCGGGTAATTGTTTCCCAGCTCCACCGCTCCCCTGGGGTCTTCTTTGACCATGATAAGGGTAAGACGCACTCATCTGGTAAGCTGTTGTACTCTGCGCGAGTCATTCCTTACCGTGGATCTTGGCTCGATTTTGAGTTCGACCCAAAAGATTTAGTATTTGTACGTATTGACCGTCGTCGTAAATTACCAGCGTCAATTTTACTGCGCGCTCTGGGCTATAGCTCAGAAGAAATGCTAGCGATTTTCTTTGAAACCAGTACGTTTAATCTGGGCAAAGACGACACCTACACATTGGACCTTGTGCCTTCAAGATTGCGCGGTGATATGGCGAATTTTGATATTAAAGGCAAGGGTAACAAAGTGATTGTCGAGGACGGGCGTCGTGTCACTGCTCGTCATGTTCGTGAGCTGGAAAAACAAAATATCACCAAATTGACGGTTCCTGCAGAATATCTTTATGGTCGTCCGTTAGCCAAAGATATTATTAACCCAGAGACCGGTGAGGTATTGCTGGAATGTAACACTGAGATTACTGAAGAAGTCTTGGAGCAATTACGTGCAGCTGGATTGAAGTCAGTCGAAACCATTTATACCAATGATTTGGATTGCGGTCCTTTTATCTCAGACACCTTGCGGGCCGACAGTACTCGTACCCAGTTAGAGTCGCTGGTAGAAATTTACCGCATGATGCGTCCGGGTGAGCCGCCGACCAAAGAGTCTGCTGAAAATCTGTTTAATAACTTGTTTTTTAGTCTTGAGCGCTATGATTTGTCTTCTGTAGGACGGATGAAGTTTAACCGTCGTCTCGGGCGTGAAGAAGAAACAGGCGAAGGCATCCTGTGTCGCGAAGATATTGTTGATGTCTTGAAAGTACTGATAGGTATTCGTGATGGTAAAGGTGTGGTTGATGATATCGACCACCTTGGTAACCGCCGTATCCGTTCAGTGGGCGAAATGGCTGAAAACCAATTCCGTATCGGTCTTGTTCGTGTAGAGCGTGCGGTGAAAGAGCGTCTGTCGGTTGCTGAATCTGATGGCCTGATGCCTCAGGACTTGGTCAATGCCAAGCCTGTTGCTGCAGCCATGAAAGAATTTTTTGGTTCAAGCCAATTGTCCCAGTTCATGGATCAGAATAACCCTTTGTCAGAAGTGACTCACAAGCGTCGCGTATCGGCTCTTGGGCCAGGCGGTTTGACTCGTGAGCGTGCTGGGTTTGAGGTGCGAGATGTTCACCCCACTCACTATGGTCGTGTGTGTCCTATTGAGACACCTGAAGGTCCAAACATTGGCTTGATTAACTCATTGGCCGCCTATGCGCGTACCAATGATTATGGTTTCCTTGAGTCTCCTTACCGTAAGGTTGTGGATTGTAAGGTGACCGATGAGATCGAATATCTGTCTGCTATTAATGAGGCCAGCTACATTATTGCCCAGGCTTCAGCTGCAGTAGATAAGAAGGGATTGTTGTCTGAGGAGCTTGTGAGCGTTCGCCACCAAGGCGAGTTTGCTCTTAAGGCGCCGGAAGAAGTTCATTATATGGATGTTTCTCCGCAGCAGGTTGTTTCTGTGGCGGCATCGTTGATTCCATTTTTGGAGCACGATGATGCGAACCGGGCTTTGATGGGTTCAAACATGCAACGCCAAGCGGTGCCCACACTGAAAGCTGAAAAGCCGTTAGTGGGTACTGGTTTTGAGAAATTTGTGGCTGCGGACTCCGGTGTTTGTGTGGTCGCACGTCGTGGCGGTGAGATTGAAAGTGTTGATGCTAGCCGAATTGTGGTTCGGGTTAACGATGCAGAAGTAGAAGCCGGTGATGCGGGTGTCGATATCTATAATTTGACCAAATATACTCGGTCAAACCAAAACACTTGTATCAATCAACGCCCCATTGTTCGTCAGGGACACACGATCGCTCGTGGTGATATCCTTGCTGATGGTCCTTCCATTGATATGGGTGAGTTGGCTCTGGGGCAAAACATGCGTATTGCATTTATGCCTTGGAATGGTTACAACTTTGAGGATTCCATTCTCATCTCTGAGCGTGTAGTTCAGGAAGATCGCTTTACTACCATCCACATTCAGGAGCTAACCTGTACTGCTCGCGATACTAAATTGGGTTCAGAAGAAATTACTTCGGATATCCCGAACGTAGGTGAAGCTGCGCTGTCTCGTCTAGATGAATCCGGTATTGTTTACATCGGCGCCGAGGTTGTTGCGGGCGATATTTTGGTGGGCAAGGTAACGCCAAAAGGTGAAACCCAGCTGACGCCAGAAGAAAAGCTACTGCGCGCTATTTTTGGTGAAAAAGCCTCGGACGTAAAAGATACCTCCCTGCGTGTGCCTTCCGGTACCAAAGGAACAGTGATTGACGTGCAGGTATTTACCCGCGAGGGCTTGGAGAAAGACCAGCGTTCGTTGGAAATTGAGAAAGCAGCATTGGATCAGTTCAGGTTGGATCTCAATGATGAATATCGCATCATGGAAAATGCCACTTTTGAGCGTCTCAGTGCAGCGTTAACGGGAAGCGAAGTTGTTAAAGCCTCTGAGTTGAAAAAAGGCGACAAGCTGACAGCTGAAATTGCAGCTAATTATACCAGTGACGAATGGTTTAACATTCGTATGAATGACGAGGCTCTTAATGAGCAGGTAGCTCGTGCTGAAGAATTGCTTAAAGAGCGACGCAATATTCTGGATGAGCGTTTTGCTGATAAAAAAGGCAAGCTTCAAAGTGGTGATGACCTTGCCCCTGGCGTATTAAAAACGGTTAAAGTTTATCTGGCTGTTAAGCGCCGTGTTCAACCTGGTGACAAGATGGCTGGTCGTCACGGTAACAAGGGTGTTATTTCGGTCATCATGCCAGTTGAAGATATGCCTTATGACGAAAATGGTGTCCCCGTTGATGTGGTATTGAATCCGCTGGGTGTGCCGTCTCGGATGAACGTGGGGCAGATTCTTGAAACTCATATGGGTTTGGCCGCAAAAACCTTGGGTGAAAAAATTGACCGCATGCTTCAGGAGCAGAAAAAGACTGCTGAGGTTCGCAAGTTCCTTCAGGAAGTTTATGACGTTGGCATCGATACTCAGCGAGTTGAACTTGATAAATTATCAAGCGAAGAGTTTGACGAGCTGACAGAAAACCTTCGTGGCGGTGTGCCGATAGCGACTCCTGTATTTGATGGCGCGAATGAGGTTGAAATTAAGCAACTGCTGAAGTTGGCAGACTTGCCTGAAAGTGGACAGATGACACTTTATGATGGCCGTACCGGCGATCAGTTTGAGCGTCCTGTCACCGTTGGTTACATGTATATGTTGAAGTTGAACCACTTGGTGGACGATAAAATGCATGCACGTTCTACCGGTTCCTACAGTTTGGTTACACAGCAACCATTGGGTGGTAAAGCACAATTTGGTGGTCAGCGCTTTGGTGAAATGGAGGTCTGGGCATTAGAAGCTTATGGTGCTTCCTACACTTTGCAGGAAATGCTGACGGTGAAATCTGATGATGTTAATGGTCGTACCAAAATGTATAAAAACATTGTGGACGGTGATCATCGTATGGAGCCAGGTATGCCGGAGTCCTTCAATGTGTTGGTGAAGGAAATCCGCTCGTTGGGTATCAATATCGAGCTGGAAAGCGAGTAATTGTACTTAAGAGTTCTGTAGTAAAAGATAAGTTGGGAGTGGGCCATGTGCCCACTACGCAAAGATAGCACCCACTCTGGAGAAAGGCGTTGAAAGACTTACTGAATCTGCTCAAGTCACAGGATCAAACAGGCGAATTTGATGCAATCCGCATCGGTCTGGCATCACCGGATATGATTCGGTCGTGGTCCTACGGAGAAGTTAAAAAGCCGGAAACTATCAATTACCGTACATTCAAACCGGAACGTGAAGGTTTGTTTTGTGCCAAAATTTTTGGCCCAGTAAAAGACTATGAGTGCCTCTGCGGCAAGTACAAGCGCATGAAGCACCGCGGTATTGTGTGTGAAAAGTGTGGCGTCGAAGTCACCTTGGCAAAAGTACGACGTGACAGAATGGCTCACATTGAGTTGGCTTGTCCCGTAGCACATATCTGGTTCCTTAAATCACTGCCATCTCGTATTGGTTTAATGCTAGATATGACCCTTCGTGAAATTGAAAGGGTATTGTATTTTGAGTCATTTGTTGTGACTGATCCGGGTATGACAACACTCGAGCGTGGTCAGCTGCTCACCGATGAAGAATACTTCCAGTCCATGGAAGAGTTTGGTGATGACTTTGAAGCGATGATGGGTGCCGAAGGCATCCAGACATTGATGAAGGATCTTGATTTGGCGCAGGAAATTGCGACGATTCGTGAAGAGATTCCTAACACCCGCTCAGAAACTAAAATTAAAAAGTTCTCCAAACGACTGAAGTTGTTGGAAGCATTTCTCGGTTCTGGTAATAAACCAGAGTGGATGGTGCTAGAGGCGTTGCCTGTATTGCCGCCAGACCTGAGGCCGTTGGTTCCTTTGGATGGTGGGCGTTTTGCCACATCTGATCTGAATGATCTTTACCGCCGCGTAATCAATCGTAACAACCGTTTGAAGCGTCTGTTAGAGCTTAATGCTCCTGACATCATCGTACGCAATGAAAAACGTATGCTGCAAGAGTCGGTTGATGCGTTGTTGGATAATGGTCGTCGTGGTCGTGCCATAACAGGTTCTAACAAACGTCCGTTGAAGTCCCTTGCTGACATGATTAAAGGTAAGCAGGGTCGCTTCCGTCAGAACTTGTTAGGTAAGCGGGTTGATTACTCTGGCCGTTCGGTCATCGTTGTTGGGCCTACTTTACGTTTGCACCAATGTGGCCTGCCAAAGCGTATGGCGCTGGAACTGTTCAAGCCCTTTATCTTCTCTAAACTTGAGCTTCGTGGTTTAGCTACGACGATCAAAGCTGCTAAGAAAATGGTTGAGCGTGAAGAACCCGTTGTTTGGGATATCCTCGATGATGTGATTCGTGAGCATCCCGTGTTACTTAACCGTGCACCAACACTTCACCGTCTCGGTATTCAGGCGTTTGAGCCCGTGCTGATTGAAGGTAAAGCGATTCAGCTGCACCCTTTGGTTTGTGCTGCTTATAACGCGGATTTCGATGGTGACCAGATGGCGGTTCATGTGCCGCTGACATTGGAAGCACAGTTGGAGTCTCGGGCACTGATGATGTCCACCAACAATATTTTGTCACCTGCTAGTGGTGAGCCCATTATTGTTCCATCCCAGGATGTTGTATTGGGTCTGTATTGGATGACTCGTGAGCGTGTAAATGCTCTGGGAGAAGGCAGTGTTTATGCCAACCTGAAAGAAGTGTCGCGCGCTTATTATAGTAAGCAGGCCCATCTTCAGGCTCGGGTGAAAGTACGTATTGATGAAATGACTTTCAGCGAAGAAGGTGAAGAACAAAAAAGAACATATATTGTAGATACTACGGTAGGTCGTGCGTTGTTATGGGATATCGTCCCTGCTGGGCTAGGTTTTGATCTGGTTAACCAGCCCATGACAAAGAAGGCAATTTCAAGAATTATTAACCGTTGCTACCGTGATGTCGGATTGAAGGCGACGGTTATTTTTGCCGATCAGCTTATGTACACCGGGTTTGACTTTTCCACTAAATCTGGTTGTTCTATTGGCGTGAATGACTTTACGATTCCTGATGCAAAGGGAGAAATTATCTCTCGCGCAGAAGATGAAGTGAAAGAAATTGAAAGTCAGTTTGCCTCTGGTTTGGTTACTCAAGGTGAGAAGTACAACAAGGTTATTGATATTTGGTCTCGTGCGAACGATCACGTTGCTAAGTCCATGATGGAAGTGATCAGTACCGAACCTGTGATGAATAAAGATGGTGAAACGGAAGAGCAGGCTTCGTTCAATTCCGTCTTTATTATGGCTGACTCAGGTGCGCGTGGTTCGCCCGCACAGATTCGTCAGTTGGCGGGTATGCGTGGTTTGATGGCGCGTCCTGATGGCTCCATTATTGAGACACCTATTACTGCAAACTTCCGCGAAGGTTTGAGTGTTCTTCAGTACTTTATTTCTACTCACGGTGCTCGTAAAGGTTTGGCTGATACTGCACTGAAAACAGCAAACTCTGGGTACCTGACTCGCCGTTTGGTGGATGTCTCTCAAGATTTGGTTGTTGTTGAAGAAGATTGTGGTACGACCGAAGGTCTGCTGATGACGCCTGTGATTGAAGGTGGCGATATCATCGAGTCATTGGGTGATCGTATTCTTGGACGTGTTGTCTCGTTGGATGTGGTGAAGCCTGGCACGAACGAAATTATTGTCGAAGCCGGTACCATGATTGATGAAAAATGGGTTGAGCGGATTGAGTTGATGGGGATTGATGAGTTGCAGGTTCGCTCTCCGATCACTTGTGAAACTCGTTATGGTATTTGCTCTGAATGTTACGGTCGAGATTTGGCCCGGGGGCATCGTGTCAACTCTGGCGAGGCCATTGGTGTTGTTGCAGCTCAGTCTATCGGTGAGCCTGGAACTCAGCTGACCATGCGTACGTTCCATATTGGTGGTGCAGCTTCCCGAGCCTCTGCTGTTGACAGTATTCAGGTCAAAATGAGCGGAACTGTTCGCCTAGTTAACATTAAAGTGGTCGAGCGCGAAAATGGTGAATTGGTCGCGGTATCCCGCTCCGGTGAGCTGGCGCTGGCTGATGAAAATGGCCGTGAACGCGAGCGTTATAAGTTGCCTTATGGTGCCGTGATTAAAGTGAAAGAAGGCGCTACTGTTGCGGCTGGTGATGTCGTGGCTAACTGGGATCCCCATACTCACTCAATTATTACTGAGGTCGCTGGTAAGACCGTATTCTCTGGTATGGAGGAGGGCTTAAGTATCCGTAGTCAAACGGATGAAATGACGGGCCTTTCTAGTATTGCTGTGATTGATCCTAACGAGCGCCCATCGGCGGGTAAAGATCTGAAGCCGATGGTGACTTTGCTCGATGATGAGGGTAATGAGTTAACTTTTGCTAACTCAACTGTACCTGCACACTATATGTTGCCGCCGAATGCCATTCTCAGTATCCGTGATGCGAGTCATGTGGGCATTGGTGACATTATTGCTCGTATCCCGCAAGAAGGCTCCAAGACCCGAGATATTACTGGTGGTCTGCCGAGAGTTGCCGACCTATTTGAAGCGCGGAAGCCAAAAGATCCGGCTATCTTGGCTGAGATTACCGGTACAGTTACCTTTGGTAAGGAAACCAAGGGCAAGCGTCGCTTAGTCATTACTCCTCCTCATGGTGAATTACTTCCTGATGGCAGTGATCACTATGAAGCGTTGATACCGAAGTGGCGTCAGCTGGGTGTCTACGAAGGTGAATTCGTTGCGAAGGGAGAGACTATAGCGGATGGCCCCGAGAACTCTCACGATATTCTACGTTTGCAGGGTGTTGATTCTCTTGCGAAATATATCGTGAATGAAATTCAGGAGGTTTACCGCTTACAAGGTGTAAAAATTAACGATAAGCATATCGAGGTTATCTGTCGTCAAATGCTTCGCAAAGTCGAAATTACTGAAATGGGTGATTCCTCCTTTGTGAAAGGCGAGCAAGTAGAATTTAACCGAGTACTTGAAGAAAACGAAAAACTGGTGGCTGATGGGAAATTCCCAGCTAAGTATGAGCGTCTATTGCTGGGTATTACCAAAGCATCGCTTGCTACAGAAAGCTTCATTTCTGCAGCCTCGTTCCAGGAAACAACGCGTGTTCTTACCGAGGCATCAGTGACCGGGAAATCGGATCCATTGCGTGGTTTGAAAGAAAACGTAGTTGTGGGCCGCTTGATTCCGGCTGGCACGGGATTGACCTATCATCGTCAACGCCGTGAAGCTCGTGAAGCTCGCGAAGAAGTGAGTGAAACTTCTGTCAGTGCCATTGATATTGAAGCAGCATTAAGTGAAGCTTTGAGTTCTGGCGAAAGCTGAGAGAATGAATAAGGGCGGCCCCAGTTTGGAGCCGCTTGACTCAAGGGTGCGGTGTCTTTAGAATGCCGCCTCCCTGAATAGGGGTCTGTATTGCAGGCTTATTTTTAAAGTCTTCCAATGGAAGACGTTTTTATCTGGAGTTAATTGAATGGCAACGATCAACCAGTTGGTTCGTAAGCCGAGAAAACGCAAAGTCGTTAAAAGCGATGTGCCAGCGCTGCAAGCTTGTCCTCAGCGTCGTGGTGTATGTACCCGGGTGTATACCACTACACCTAAAAAGCCAAACTCTGCCTTGCGTAAGGTCTGTCGTGTTCGATTAACCAACGGTTACGAAGTGACTTCGTATATCGGTGGTGAAGGACACAACCTGCAAGAGCACAGTGTTGTTTTAATTCGCGGTGGCCGTGTTAAAGATCTTCCTGGTGTGCGTTATCACACCGTTCGAGGAAGTCTTGATACTGCTGGGGTGAATAACCGTAAGCAACGTCGCTCAAAATATGGTACCAAACGTCCTAAGTAAGGATGTTACTTTGTGTCGGTAAGAACCGAGTAAGGCCGGGTGAGGAACCTATCAGTTCATCCCGGAAAACCCTGAAGAGAAGAGCAAGATTATGCCTAGAAGAAGAGTAGTCGCTAAGCGTGAAATACTCCCGGATCCAAAATTCGGAAATATTACCTTAGCCAAATTTATGAACCATGTAATGGTCAGCGGCAAGAAAGCAGTTGCCGAAAGTATTATTTATGGAGCTCTCGATTTGGTAGAGAGCCGTCTTAAAGAAGACCCTATCGCAGTTTTTGAAACAGCCTTGGATAATATAGCTCCTTCTGTGGAGGTTAAGTCTCGCCGTGTTGGTGGTGCTACTTATCAAGTACCTATTGAAGTTCGCCCGTCTCGTCGTATTGCATTGGCTATGCGTTGGATGGTGGACTATGCCCGTAAGCGTGGCGAAAAATCTATGGCCCAGCGTTTGGCGGGTGAAATTATTGATGCCCATCAGAGTAAAGGTGGAGCAGTTAAGAAGCGTGAAGATGTTCACCGTATGGCTGAAGCCAACAAGGCGTTCTCTCACTTCCGGTTCTAATTGTTATATCGGTAAGTTGAGTCTTCATCAAAGGGTAGCTGTTGTCAGCTACCTTTTGTGGTTTTTAAGACGAATGGTTTTAGTTTTAATGGTAATCAATTAATCGTGTTGGGGAAATATAGTGTCTCGTAAGACTCCCATTGCCCGCTATCGCAATATTGGTATCTGCGCTCACGTAGATGCTGGTAAGACGACTACCACTGAGCGAGTGCTGTTCTATACCGGCCTGTCGCATAAGATTGGTGAGGTTCATGATGGCGCCGCGACCATGGATTGGATGGAGCAGGAGCAAGAGCGAGGGATTACGATCACTTCGGCAGCTACCACCTGTTTCTGGTCTGGTATGCAGCAGCAATTTGATCAGCATCGAATCAATATTATTGATACCCCTGGGCATGTTGATTTTACCATTGAAGTTGAGCGTTCACTGCGTGTTTTGGATGGTGCCGTTGTGGTGCTTTGCGGATCTTCCGGCGTGCAGCCTCAAACAGAAACCGTGTGGCGTCAAGCCAATAAGTATGAAGTCCCCCGGCTGGTATTTGTTAACAAAATGGACCGCACTGGCGCGGACTTTATGATGGTTGTTGATCAGCTTAAGAAGCGATTGGGAGCTAATGCGGTGCCACTGCAAATGACCATTGGTTCTGAGGAAAATTTCAAAGGTGTTGTCGACCTGATAAAAATGAAGGCAATTCTCTGGAACGAAGCAGACCAAGGTATGACGTTTATTTATGAAGAGATTCCTGAAGAGCTCGTTGCAGAGTGTAAAGGAATGCGAGAGTTTTTGGTCGAAGCAGCAGCGGAAGCAAACGATGAGTTGATGGAAAAATACCTCGATGGTGGTGACCTGTCAGAAGAAGAAATTAAGTTGGGTATCCGTCAGCGTACGCTAGCCAATGAAATTATTCCTGTGCTGGGTGGTTCAGCTTTCAAGAACAAAGGCGTGCAAGCGGTATTGGATGCGGTAGTTGAGTATTTACCCTCACCGACAGAAGTTAAAGCTATTGAAGGTACACTTGAGGATGGAGAGACGCTCGCGACGCGAGCAGCAGATGATGATGCACCTTTTTCTGCTTTGGCCTTCAAAATTGCTACAGACCCATTTGTGGGTACGCTTACTTTTTTCCGTGTTTATTCCGGCAAGTTGGAAAGTGGTACTGCGGTTTACAATTCGGTAAAAATGAAGAGAGAGCGTGTTGGTCGGATGGTGCAGATGCACGCCAACAGCCGTGAAGATATAAAAGAAGTGCTGGCGGGAGACATTGCAGCTGCCATTGGCCTAAAAGATGTGACTACTGGTGATACGCTTTGTGCAGAACAAGGCAAAATTATTCTTGAGCGGATGGAGTTTCCAGAACCGGTTATCTCTGTGGCGGTAGAACCTAGGTCGCAAGCCGATCAAGAGAAAATGGGCGTTGCTTTGGGTAAGCTTGCTCAAGAAGATCCTTCTTTTCGGGTAAAAACGGATGAAGAAACCGGGCAGACCATTATTTCTGGTATGGGTGAATTACACCTAGATATTCTGGTCGAGCGGATGCGTCGTGAGTTCAGTGTTGAAGCAAACATAGGTAAGCCTCAGGTAGCTTATCGTGAAGCGATTCGCAATACCTGCGATATAGAAGGTAAGTTTATTCGGCAATCTGGTGGTCGTGGTCAATATGGACATGTTTGGATTAAGTTTGAACCAGCAGAAGATCCGAGTGCAGAAGGTTTGGAATTCGTTAATGAAATTGTTGGTGGCACGGTGCCTAGGGAATATATTCCCGCCATTGAAAAAGGTATTTCAGAGCAAATGCAAAATGGCGTGCTAGCGGGGTACCCCCTGCTTGGATTAAAAGCCACATTGTTTGATGGTTCATTCCATGACGTGGATTCCAATGAAATGGCTTTTAAAATAGCGGGTTCCTTGGCGACCAAAAAGCTTGCCGAGCATGGTGGAGCAGTATTGCTTGAGCCAACAATGAAGGTTGAGGTGGTGACACCTGAGACAAATATGGGTGATGTAGTGGGTGATTTAAATCGCCGCAGAGGTGTCATTCAAGGTATGGATGACACCTCCATGGGGAAAGTTATTAGTGCTGAAGTGCCGTTGGCCGAGATGTTTGGCTATGCCACTGATCTCCGTTCTGCGACGCAAGGGCGTGCAACATTTACCATGGAGTTTGAGAAGTATTCCGAAGCGCCTCGCAACGTTGCCGACGAAGTGATGGCCAAAAATCAATTTTAATTTAAAAATTTAAGTCTTAAGTTTGAGAGGGTATAGCAATGGCAAAGGCAAAATTTGAACGAAACAAGCCCCACGTAAATGTGGGCACAATTGGTCACGTTGACCATGGTAAAACGACGCTGACAGCGGCACTGACTCGTGTATGTGCAGAAGTGTGGGGCGGAGAAATGGTGGCGTTT
>JASJGJ010000119.1:0-4481 GCA_033791605.1 Porticoccus sp. | reverse complement strand
TTCGAATCATTGGATGAATCGGGCTCGTATGCAAAACGTATGCGGGCCCCTATTTTTCTACTAAATCAAGCTGTTACACAAATAAAGGAGTCCGCAGGGGAAGCATCACATGGCCATAAAACGCAATCTTCACAGCATTGATATCACCGTACGCTTCATAATCGGCGTAGCCTTGGTGTACATCTGTTTTATTGACGTCGATTACATCAGTAACGATGTGGTGAGATGGTTACTGGGAATATATGGTGTGATTAATATTATTTCCGCTGCGCTGCGCTCTTGCCCCATTTACGCGCTTGCCGGCATCAGCACTTTTCGCCACTAACTCCGCCTGCACAGCCTAGAAATTTTATGACGTTTCGCTCCAAGCTAATTCTGTCATTTATCACGGTCATTCTAATGATCTTGCTGATATTTAGTGCCGTGGCCTACACCAGCGCCCGTGATTACACGCAGTACAACGGACAGATTCTTGTCCACAAAGAAAATCTGCGCCTTATCAGTCAGCTTGGCCCGCAACCACCAAGCCTTGAACAAATTCAGCAGCTATTTCCTTCCGGCAAAAATGCTGACCAATTGTACATTCTCATCGACACGCAAACCGGCGAGCTCGCCAGTACAGGGAAGAATGCCAACGCCATTCAACTTCAACAAAAAATAGCCCACAGCCTTCACTCAGAAACAAAGGCGTCGACCCTGAGCGTTGATTCAGAAACGAACAAAAACGATGGCGTCATCAGCTTCAACGGTGAAGAATATTTATGGGCAAGCAACTCCATTCCCAACACCCCGTACAAACTGGTTAGCACCTATCGCCACACCGAAAACAATATTCAAACATTTCTGAAATACATTGGCACACCATTGGCGATCACATTATTCATCGGCATGTGGATAGCGTTGTGGGCCTCTGCCATCCTTACCAATTTATTCAAAAAAATTGACGACACAAATTCACAGCTACAATTTCAGGCTCACCATGATTCCCTGACACAACTGCCGAATCGTGATGCCCTTTCTCGCGTTACGCAACACGCTATCGAGTCCGCCAAGGCTGCGGATGGGGAAATAATCTTTTGCCTCATCGACATTGAGGGATTGAAAGATATCAACGATTCCCTTGGACATGAAAATGGCGACATCCTGTTGAATCAAATAAGCCAACGGCTAAAAGGATCGCTGCGTGCCACAGATCACATCGGTCGATTTGGCGGTAACAAGTTCGCCGTTATTCTCAGCCATACACAAACAAATAATATTGAAAGCCTTTGCAACAAACTGCTTGAGAATTTTGAAACCGTTTTTGAAATAGACACACACAAGCTGTATGTGCGCGCAATTTTAGGTATCTCGATCTTCCCGATTCATGCCGACAATAGCCAAGTACTCATTCAAAAGGCAGAAACCGCTCTTTATAAAGCAAGGAAGATAGCTCTTGATTTCGCCATATACGATGTCAGCCTCGACAAAAATAACGCTGAACGATTGAAACTGACTCATGACTTGCGCAACGCTATTCACAATGAAGAACTCAAACTTTACTACCAACCACAACTTGATATTCGTACTGGTAGAATCATCAGCGTGGAAGCTTTGGCTCGCTGGATACATCCTGAGCAGGGTTTCATTCCACCGGATATTTTTATCGAAATCGCCGAGCAGGCCGGCCTGATCCAATCCTTAACAGATTGGGTAATGCGAACTGCCATCGAGCAATGTTCAAACTGGCTTAAAATAGGCATAGAGGTCGCCGTATCGGTAAACCTATCCGCACGAAATTTACACGACGAAACCTTAGGCACCCAAGTTTCCAATTTGCTTAATTACTGGGGAATAAAACCGAGTCAGTTGTGCCTTGAAATCACAGAAACCTCAATGATGACAAATCCGGAACATGCAAGAACATTGTTAGACGGCTTGGACAATCTGGGGGTAAGAATATCCATTGATGATTTTGGAACAGGCTATTCATCACTGGCTTATTTAAAACAGCTGCCGGTTGATGAACTGAAAGTCGACAAATCCTTTGTATTAAATATGTCCAGTGACGAGAGCGATGCCTCCATCGTTCGCGCCACTGTCAGCCTTGCGCACGACCCCGGTTTGGAAGTTGTCGCAGAAGGCGTCGAGGATCAAGCCACACAAGACGAACTATTAAAGATAGGCTGTGAATTCATCCAAGGCTACCACTTCGCCAGACCCATGCCGGCAGCGGAACTCACACCACTGTTAGCATCCAACCAGGCCGAGAATAACGGCGATAAAGCCGTAGTTACTCCAACGGTCCTTCAACAACAGAGCCGTTAGGCACGCTTTTTTTACAATTCACATAGCTCACATAGCTCACATAGCTCACATCGTTTAAATAACTTACATCGTTTATGTAACTACGGGAATACGGTTCACCAGTCGGATTTCTTCGGGCCCCACTTTGGCTTGATAAGCCACGGCCTCAACCCCTATGGCTATCGCCTCGCGCAGCACACGACCATATTCACTATCTATGTCATCGGCCGGGCGAACCTCAGAACAATCATCGCGTTGCACACAAAAGAAAATCACGGCGCGCATACCCGCATTAACCACTGCCATTAATTCACGTAGATGTTTTGTGCCCCGTACGGTCACCGCATCGGGAAAATATGCGACACCCTGTTCCACTAAAGTGACGTTTTTAACTTCGACATAACACGGTGGCTTATTGCCAGAGGCCCCCGCCTCCAATAACAAATCAATACGACTACGCTCCTCGCCATAATTCACTTCCCGTCGAATAGTGGAATAACCCAACAACTCAGTTATCACACTTGTTTCAATTGCCTCTGCCACTAAATGGTTGCTGCGTAGCGTATTAATGCCACACAACACGTCGGGCGCGACTTCAACAACTTCCCAGGTATGGGGGTACTTTCGTTTGGGATTATCCGAGCGGCTCAGCCATACGCGACCTCCCGGCGTACTGCAGCCAGCCATCGCACCGGTATTGGATGTGTGAGCGGTCAACACTTCACCATTAGCCAGCTCCACGTCGGCGAGAAAACGCTTGTAACGTTTTATGAGACGACCTTCAAGCAGAGAATCAGAGAAATACATATTAATAAATAGATGCTAAGTGGAAACTCTATATTTTACTCGTCTACGGCCGATAATTTACAGTGCTCGCATGAATTTTCTAGCAACAAGACTTTTCCACACAGGTAGATAGACATATGGTACTTCCTCGCTTTATTTTAATCTTATTCGCTCTCTGCCTGCTCAATGCCTGCGCTGTTAACCCCACTACAAGTAACAGCGAGCTATCCCAGGTTTCGGAACAACAAGAAAGCGGTATTGGCGAAGCAAAACACCTCGTACTGAAAGCGTTTCTTAATCAACACGGAACCGTCTCGCTACGCATCGACAACCATTCAGCTCATAAGGTAGACAACATTCTTGTGGGTTTGCGTATGCGCTTTTCAGCGCGGATCGTCTCCAACTTTATATATACTGTGCCCGAAGACATAAAAGCTGGAGAATCTTTGGTAGTTGATACCGAGTTTGCCTTACCCACTGCAAACAGCATTATTCGAGCAGAGATAATTAAGGCGAAGTTTGCGCCATAATGCCATAGATCAAAAAAGGCCCAGCTATGACTGGGCCTTCTGTTACCAGCTACCAAACAATCTACTACCAACCATGACTATTTTGTCATTGATAACAGTAATTCATTAATACGTTTCACAAAACTAGCCGGGTCGTCCAACTGGCCACCTTCTGCCAACAAGGCCTGGTCGAACAACACCTGCGTCAACCCAGAGAATTGAGCCTCATCACTTTCGTCTTTTAATTTCAGCACTAAGAGATGTTCCGGATTAATTTCAAAAACCGGTTTACTCTCAGGTATTTGTTGACCTGCCGATTTAAGAATTCGCTCCAGGTTGGCACTCATATCATTTTCACTTGTCACTAAACACGCCGGAGATGTCGTCAGACGATGCGTGATTCGCACATCACTTACTGCATCACCCAATGCCGCTTTGACCTGTGTAATAATCTCTTCAAAATCCTTTCCTATTTTTTCCTGTTCAGACTTTTCTGCCTCATCCTCAAGTCCGCCAAGATTCAGCTCACCTTGGGCAACTGATTTCAACGGCTTACCATCAAATTCAGTCAGGGAACTCACCAACCATTCATCCACCCTGTCTGTTAACAACAAAACCTCAATGCCTTTCTTACGGAATATTTCAAGATGCGGACTATTCTTTGCCGCCGCAAAACTTTCCGCGGTAACGTAATAGATTGCCTCCTGCTCAGGTTTTATTCGGCTTAGATAGTCGGCCAACGACACATTCTGAGTCTCATTGTCGGTGTGTGTACTAGAGAAACGTAACAATTTAGCAATGCGCTCTTGATTGGAAAAATCTTCGCCCGGCCCTTCTTTCATGACTAAGCCAAACTCTTTCCAAAATGCAGCATATTTTTCACTGTCATTTTTTGCTAGA
>JASJGJ010000118.1:0-2679 GCA_033791605.1 Porticoccus sp. | reverse complement strand
ACGACCCACAGGAGCCTTTCAACTTTCCTAGGTGTAGGTCTGGTTTGTCAAATAAGCGGTCAATCGATTCAATCTTCTCTATCTCTGGTTTCGACCCAAACCAGCCTATCATGCCAAGCAATCTGACAGGCAAGTCTGTGGCGATTGGAGACATTAACGATCTAATATACTCAAGATGAAATGTTCAAAATCATGTTTTCTAAATCGCTCAGATTCCCAATGTTGACTTCTATGAGCAGGGTTTTTATATTTCCTATACGTTGAGATTTATTTAAACTGGTACTTACTCAGCATGCTCACTAGCTGATCAACACGGCGAATCTGTTCTAAATCGGCTTAAAATGTCATGGTTTTACTAAAATTAAAGAATTTTTAGTCATCCGCATATAATCAAACACCAGTCTGACACTACGAGCAAGCTTTTCAATAGTTGATGCGACACTGTCTTTGCTCTTTGTCTGAATCAGGCCTGTGGCAAAACGGCGAAGGCGAGTGATGTTTTCTGGTCCGTACTCTTTGGATATTGTGCAACGATCTTCGTTCCAGTTCCAATCTAGGATGTAGTGGTGGCTTTCTACGCCCCAGTGAAGCCGGTTATACTGAAGTAATTTCTCAGCATTCGCGGTATCTGGTGTGTGACTGCTAATGCCATAAACTACCTCATCCGATTGTTTGTCCGTTTTTTTATTGATAGTGTTGCGCTGAATGACGAAGACCTGTTCGCCAAAGGGAAAGTCAACATACTCGTTCAGTTTACTGGATGTCCAGATAGAGCGGGATTCGATGCGGCCATGAGCCAGGCAGAAAGGTTCCTGATAATCCGGCTTTCCTCGTTTATCAAAAAGAAGCGAAATTGCTTCCCGTAGCGTGGGCTGGTTATCTTTAACGGTAAATACATAGTGTGCTGAGCGTTCTTCAACGACATAGTGTGCCAGTTTTCGCTGAGTCAGTAGCGCATCACCCGTTATAGTTTTACCGGTGATGTCGATGGCATCAAGCACCGGTATAAACATACCGATTTCATTAGTTTGCTTGAGTTCGTCACTACCCTTTACCGGCAGGGAGCCGACTTTTTTTGGGTGAGGCATTGCTTTGACTGATGGTCGACGACTCCGAGGATATGCGTTTGCCGACCCTCTTCATCAAATGCATTACGCATGGTCTTACCGTCAATGGCCAGGCCTTCATCAGTCTGACCAAACTGTTCGCTCCAGCGCTGCAAAGCCAGATTGAGCTGATCGGGATCAACTCGTGTGAGCACTTCTCGAATCGTAGTCCGACTGGGCACCGAATAGTGGCGGTTACGATGGCGGCAACCCAATCGTTCCCGGGCTTTTTGCCCCAGATCATTTGCCCAACCACTGATAGACTTATAACCTTCCATTCCACACAATACAGCCCCTACCGAAATAGCCAGCACCGTGGATAACGAATGCCGTCGTCCCTGTCGACGACGAGGATCAGGAATTTGATCAAAAAATGAGGGTAAAGCACGCATGTGATCCGCAGCCAGCATAATTTTAGGCGCTCCGTGTTGATATTGAGTGGCAAGTATTGATCGAGATAAATCATCCTGACAATGTGGTTTTAAAGGGCGAACAAAGACGTGCTTCGGATGTTGGGGCGTTGCGCTATAGCCTTCGCGTGTACGACGAAATCCGCGAGTCTCACCCAGCGCTATCCAGTTAGCGGCAAGATAAATCGTGCCACGAAAATAACGTGGGTCTACAAAGGTTTCCAATAACAAGAGCGGATAGCCAAAGTGCTCCACCCAGTCTCTGGAGATACGATGTTCACACAGGGAAAGAATGCGTGAAGCAAGATTGCTATAATGATGTTCAGGTAGAATCAGAAAACGGCTATTATTAGCAATCAAATGTAAGCGGTCATACTGATAGCGGAAACTCCAGCCAATCCAGTTGTCACGAACTGCGCATTTGCGGGCAGCGGCTGAAAAACTCAATAATGCCAGCCATTCGCCACGGAAACTGGCGACATACCACAGCGTATGCCCAATCTTTGGCAATGCACCCAGGTAGTGATGCTCATCCAGTAGCGACTGAAAACGCACTTGCTCAGTTTGCTCTACGGGTTGCAGGATAATTTCTTGAAGGTTCAGGACTCTTCTCGATTTGATAGTAACGAGAGACTTTATACCTCAAACTTTAATTAATGTCCAGAATTTAAACTAACTAGATGATTTGTTTAAAAAAGGTTGCTAGAACAGTTTCGCCTTGATGCTTACCCCATCTTTCGGCCATTTCTCCAAAAAAGCGTAAAATAACCTCCATTTTTAACCCCATAAAATATTTAACTTGAAGCCTCTTAAGCGATGGCACAACGCTATGCGGCTCAAATCATTACTTTGCGCAGCACTACCACCGATAAACCTGTCCAATTTGAGGCTGCGGATATCAGCAGTGTAGAGATGGTTCGTCCGGCGCCGTGTGGGCATTGAACAATTGGCCTTACACCCGGTGAAGCAGCTCAAGCTGGATGACAAACTGCAGACCCTGGGCTTTAACCAGCGCCAGATTACCGTGGCACTCGGCAATATAATCGGTCGCATGGGGCAGCCCCGCCAGTGAATTAGCCACCCATCGCTGGCTACAGACCACGAGTGGTTTAGGTGAATTGATCGATGTTGATTGTGACAGAAAATAGCTCCTGCATTTTCTG
>JASJGJ010000117.1:0-3363 GCA_033791605.1 Porticoccus sp. | reverse complement strand
CACGGTTTAGCCACGCATAGTATCCGCTGCGTGAAACATTGAGCCAGTCACAGAGATAACTCACCCCGAGGTCTTGTGCGTGCCTTTTGATGAATCCAAATCGTTCTGATGTTCCTCCGTGAGAAACCGTTGCCACTTTTTTAGCAGGTTGTTCTCCTGTCTTAAGCGGGCATTCTCTTTTTCTAATCGTTTAACACGATCCATCTCATTTTTCTCTTTCGGGATATTGATAATCTTTTTTCGCTTATCTGCCACAAGCAATCCTTCTCGGTATTCCTTTCGCCAGCGGGAAAGCATGAACGGATGGATATCCAGTGTTTCAGCGACTTCTTTAACTTGTACACCATCAAGCAAGCTAAGTTGTACTGCTTTTACTTTAAATTCATTTAAGTAGTGCCAGGTCTTACGTGGGTTTGTATATTTTGGCATTTCACACTTCATCTAGTTTGTTAGATTTAGGTGTCTACTTTATCGGGGGATGTTCAACGTCCGGTTAAGTGATTTGTTAGGCATTTATCTGGACCTTGGTTTCTTTAGAGCCGAGATAGGGTTTGCTTCTGCTTGAAGATCCTCAACTTTAGAGATTAAGTTCATCTTCTGGTCATTGCTTATTGCGAATGCATAAGCAGAAAGGTAGCCACCAGTCCCTGCAGATCGAATGACCACAATGACCTCTGGTTTCTTGTCACTATCTATATCAATAAGTATTGCCTTCTCTATGAATCCATCTCGAGCATTGATAAGCCCACTAATGAAAAAAGTCGTTTCATCACCGGCTGGAGCAGTTTGGTACAGTCGAATACTGAAACTGCCTATGGATCTAGCCTCGAATTCCCCCTCTGAAATTACAATTGTTTGGCCAGAAGGAAGTGTTAATTTTTTTATAAATCTATCTGATGCCATGGCAGGCAACGTGCCAATTAGAAGTATAATTGTTGCGAGTGCAGAAGTTTTTGTCATATCTACTCCATTTGCAGCGGAAATAGCTCAGTCACTAGCGGTGCCTAACGCCCTTAGCAGGGGCGCATTTTAGTGCGTCCCTTGCCTAAGCTGGTTAACCTTATTACCACTGATAGCCAAAACCAGCACCACCCGCATTTTGATGGCCAGCATGCGACATATTTATTTTAATAGTGTATTCATGGTTGGCGCCAAAGTTATTCGAGTAGCCAACCGCTGCGCCAGTTTTGCCATCTGCTGACGCTAAGCCAACATTAACACTTGAGCGTTCTTCCGTAGCTTGGGGTAATTCTGCAACTGCATAAGCACTTAAGGATAGGTCCAACGCTTTAGCGACTTGCCGCTCAATATGTGCAATATTATTTTGCATCATGGCAACATCATGGCAACATCGCGGTGCATAGCATCAACCTCAGCTTGCGAAGCGCCGGGAGCAACTGTGGGATGGGGAGCAGTAGGTCGTACAGTGACAGTTCCTTTAGAATCTGGATGGTTTGACGCAACAGTTCCCGTTTGAGTTGCAATAGCTTGAGGTTTGGGTAAAGGGCGGTGTTCAACGACGCCAGCACCCATTCCAGTAATATCACCTTTGTCATCAATCAAACCTAATTGTTTATAGAATACTGCCTGAGAATTCGTTAAACGCCGCTCCGAATTAGATATGCTACCTGTACGTGAATTAGAACTTCTCACAGATACGTATTCAGATAACCCCCAAGGGTCAGGGCCTCCATGATCATGGGATCCAACGACATAGCCTGGGTTTTGTTGTTGGAACTGCTCTAAAGGGTCGGCAGCATAACAAACAGATGTTAATAAAATTAAGAGTGATAGCAGGGTTGCAACTTTCATATTTCTCTCCTGAGATTAGATTAAATTTGAAGAGGTTAACGTTAAAGCTAAAGGGCCGCGCGATTAGCGCGGTCCCGTGCGAAGCACGAACTTGAGCGCCTGGTTAGGTGCATGGTTTAGCACTGCGATAATTTTCACTGCTTATCTCTCTCCATGAAACTTCACTAGAAGCGCTTGAATCTGCTGGGGCTAACTTTACACCAATTGTGTAATGACCCGCTTTACTGGGCACTTCTACTGATTTGAAGTTGGTTGCATTTGCTGACAGTGTAAATGGCAAAGCATCCGCAACGTTAAAATGGAAGCAACCATTGGCGTTGGTTATTTGTTTATAGCCATATAGTGTGACTGTAGCTCCTTTAATTGGTTGACCATTTAAATCAGTTACATAACCTACCGACCTTGTTGCGGGATGGCATGGAACGAATGTGCAACAGCCGCTTAAACTTAAAACCAACAAGATAATTCCCAAATATTTCAAGTTCAACTTATTGCACCTAACAGTTGTATATCGTCCCAGCTCGTTTTGTCACTTTCGTGCATTTCGAGATATCGATGTAAGTTTTTGAATTTATAATAGTTTGTCTAACATACCTTAGATTTTCGTGGGAGAAAAGTGAGCTCGCTTCATATTGCAATAGAGATTTATCACTGCTTGATTCTGTAGTGGGTTGTCTATGTGGTGATAAAATAGAAAAGGGGCTGAGTAGCCCCTTTATGTGTTCCGTATTTTAGTTTGTAAATACTATTCTATTTCTTTAAAGATAACTGCCCGAATGCGTCTGTTCATGGCGCGGCCTTCTTTTGTATCATTTTCACTGGCGGGGCGATATTGGGCAAAGCCTGTTGCGGAAAGTCGTTGCGGATCAATTTTTAGACCATAAATCATATAACGAATCACCGCAGTTGCTCGGGCGGTTGATAATTCCCAGTTGGATGCAAATTTACTTTTGAGGCTTTTCCCAACGGGGCGATCATCGGTGTGGCCTTCTATGCGTATGTGGTAGCCCGGGTAGTCTGAGAGGGTTGCGGCAATTTTGCTGATGGTGTCACTGCCCGATGTCGTTAAGTCAGCTAGGCCTGAGCCAAACATGGCACTTTCACCGAGAGTGATGATGGTGAGATCATCGACCTTTTGTATTAGCGCATTATTCTCATTGATTTGTTTTTCGAGTTTGTTATTTAAATCTATTCGCATTTGTTCCATCTCTTCCTGGAGACGGGCTTGTTCCTGTTTTGATTGTTGCTCAGAAGAGGCGAGTTTGTCGCTGTAGTCTTTTTTGACCTGCTCAAGTTCGCCAACTTGTTTTTTAAGCTCGGCATTTTCGGTTTCTAACTTTTTCATACCTGAGCAGCCCGCTAAAAGAACCACGAGGCCTAGGAAAAGAATGGCGTAGGTAATGCGGTGTGTGAAGTTCATCATGCTTATTTCAACCCTTTGGTGAATACTTTGAAATTTTTGGATGCTTGGCATCGTAAGAGCATATATCGGCACCATTCTGGTTAAATGTATAGCTAAAAATAATACGTTACGCAACGATAGTTTGGTGA
>JASJGJ010000116.1:0-22016 GCA_033791605.1 Porticoccus sp. | reverse complement strand
CATCCAGAATTTTTTGCGCCAACTTCTGCACTGTCTGAGGATCAACTACCGTCGCAATCAGAAAGCCACCAATGAACAGTATTGATAGATAGAAGACAGTCCCCACATCCCCTAGCAGCCGGTTTATCCACTGCCTGAGCTTAGCCATAAAATTCCTTATGCTATTGTTGTGCGACTGTTTTAACGCTGCGCAAACGGGTGTACTACGCAGCAGTGAGTCCAGCTCCGTGAAACGGTGCATTTGTGATGCGTCTTGTTAGAACTTACACGCAATGGATACATATTTCTTTGCAAACTCAATAATATTAAGCTCAGCTTTCCAGGGCTTGTCTGCCAAGGTAGTACCGTAAAAATACATGGTGGGATTTAAGTGAGGAGGATAACTTACTTCATCGATATCACCTCGTATTTTTGTTGCATGAATTATCTTATTACATGCATCTCTAAGGGTGAGATCTTCTCTTCTCGAATAACCTTCTTCCCAATATAAATACCCACAATTTGTGGCTAAGGCGTCAAGAAAACGGTGCTCTCTATCATCTATCACTCTTGCTAATGTAGATAAATACAGAAGTATGCGAGTTATCTCATTTGATTCCGATTCTTGGATATCCAAAATTGGATCGTAATGTTCTCCTGTAGGATCTTCGACCAGTTCTGAGAAGTTTTTACTTGCGAGAAATATGGCGACTAAGCGATGAAGCTCAAGCTTTGCATTTTCCATATTTGGGCGGTGGCCGCCTGACATATGGTTTTCTTGAGGACTGATGTATTCGGTCATATGAGTGCTAATGCCTTTGCAACGGGTTTTGAACCCTTTCAAAACAAAGCAAGGGAATCCTATTACCCCCCTTCTATATTTCTATAATAGGTTGATTTATCTATTGTTTTTAAATATATCAGGTGCGGGAGTGAACATTTATTTTGACAACAATCCCGACAATACCCCAGATAACAATCAAATTGGGCCAAAATTACACAAGGGCAATAAGTTCATTGGCGATGATACTGTGAGCTTAACCTTAACATCTCAACGTTAATGATTAACTTTTTTCTTGCAACAGCTCGATTAAGTAACCATCAGGATCTTTTACAAAGGCTATCACGGTTGTTCCGTGCTTCATTGGGCCGGCTTCCCTTACCACTTCACCACCGGATTGCTTGACCTGATCACAGGCAGCATAGACATCTTCGACACTGATGGCGATGTGGCCATAGCCATCGCCAAGATCGTATTCGCTGGTTTCCCAGTTGTGGGTCAGTTCCAGCACAGTATTCACGGATTCGTCCCCATAGCCCAGAAAAGCCAGGGTAAATTTTCCATCGGGGAAGTCCTTACGCCGCAATAACTGCATCGCAAGAATGTCTGTATAGAACTCAATAGATTTTTCAAGATCACCCACTCTCAGCATGGTGTGCAATAAACGCATTATTAATCTCCGGAAAACATAAATATGTCACATAAAAAAGTCGGGAATTAACCCGACTTTATTTATGGCGAAAAAATAATAGTTAGTCTGTAAAGACAGGAGCAGCTACGTATTCCCAAAGTAATATGGTCGCAACCAAAACTGCCACCACATAAACCAGAGCAACGGCAAAAACAGCACTGGCATAGAGAAAACCTAGATCTTCTGGCACTTTCATGACCTCAGGAACACCCAAATACATAAGCCTGATAGCATAACTGCATGCCGCTATAGCAATGATCACATCGAGCCACCAAACAGGATAGGCCGCGAGTGCTCCCGCCAAGAATACGGGTGTACAACACAGTCCTATAAAGACAAAACCTTTATAGGCATGAAGGTTGGCAGAGTAGGTTTTTGACATCCAATGGATCATCAAGCCAATAAAGATCAGTGCACCCATCAATGCGAAATAAAACAACACAACCAAAGGAATAGCACTACTTTCAGTGATACGGACAGGATCACCGTCAGCAATTGACCAACCAAATTGAGTGGTGCCGATATAAAATCCAATAGCCGGCATCATGGCTAGAAAGATAAAATAAACACTCATTTTCTTTAGAGCTGTATCAGAAAGCGCTGCTATTTTTTTCCATTCAGCCTGTGGGTTGTGTAGTAATCCAAACATGTGGCCTATCATAAAATCCCCGCAATCTTTAATTATATTTATTAACCGCCAACGTTTTTCAACAGTGTAAATGAATAACCCCTTGGTGGTAACTTTTATACCCCTGAAACTAACCTTATGACATTGATCAATATCAACCAAGATGAACTCAGATACTGCCTCTAAAAAGCTTCAATGATGCATGTGTTCATGAGCACTGTGTGATTCGTCTCCCGTACTAGCAGAGTGGTTATGCATCATCCCTGTCCACAAAGTCCAAAAACCAAATACAATCAATATCAAAGCCATCACTATACGTAATAATCGACCTTGTAATAGGCTGCGTAACTGTGTCGAAAATATGCCACCTGCCAACATAGCCGGTAATGTGCCAAGACCAAAAGCTATCATAGCTAGCCCACCGGTAACAGGGGTTGCCGACGCACCCGCAAAAGCCAATGCAGAATACACCAAACCACAGGGAAGCCACCCCCACAACATACCAAAGAAAAAACTTTTTCCCACCGATCGCACTTTAAATAAACCATTGGCAACGGGCTGTAATCGCCGCCAGACCAGCTGCCCCGCTTTTTCTAACGAAGCTAAAATTCTCCACCACCCTGCAATATAAAACCCCATAAGGATCAAGAGAATACCTGCTGCTCCGCGCAACCAGGGCCCCAGAGACAGGGCATTTTCGCCAAAATACCCAAGGAATCCAACCAATACCCCCATCAATCCATAGGAGGTGATTCGCCCTAAATTATAACTAGTAATAATACGCCAACGTGACTGCTTCTGGTCTACAGAAAAACCCAACGCAGCGACTATGCCCCCACACATCCCCGCACAGTGTCCAGCACCTAAAAGACCAATCAAAAACATAGAGGCAACCGATATAACATCAGACTCAGCCATCTGTACTACTCCCTTTGTCTATAGCCGTTTCGTCGCAGGAGTTTCCCGCATCAACGCTTTCCTCCCCAAGAGTTTCTTCGATTTTTTGATTATTGCTACTTTCTGCCCTAGCACTAACCTCATCGTGGTCATCACCACAATCAGGACTATCTAAAACATCATCGGAAAAAAGTAACCGCTCGCCTTCTCCATCAAGATCATCGTATTGACCACTATTCACCGCCCAGAAAAAAATGGCCACGGCTAAAGTACAAAAGATCAAAGAAACCGGAATTAGCAGATATAAACTAGCCATTAATTTTTTATACCACACAAATTTAATAAGAAAAAGGCACTGAACTTCAACACTACTACGCGCCACTTTAGACTCAAACTAAACGGCTTTGTACTTACTCATTTTTTACACCCCTTTTTTTTCAAAACCTGAAGTATCAAGACGAAACCTGTTAAGCCGTAAAGCATTAAGCACAACCAATAGCGAACTGGCAGACATACCAATAGCCGCGGCCCAAGGTGGTATCATTCCAGCAGCAGCTAGAGGTAGCGCCGCCAGATTATAAAGTAACGCCCAGGTAAGATTTTGACGAATAACCCGTCGGGTTGCTCTGGCAATAGCGATCGCCTTTGGCAGTCCATCTAAATCACTCGATAACATGATGCTATCCGCATGAATACGGGCAAAATCTGTTGCATCACCCATGGCCACCGACACATCAGCACCACTTAATACAGGAACATCATTAATACCGTCTCCAACCATCACTACTCGATGCCCGAGCTGTTGTAATTTGTTGGCTGCAGCCAGTTTTTGCCCTGGTGACATTTCACCGCACCAAGAATTAATGCCAAGCGTAGCAGCCATTTCAGATACAGAATTTTGACGGTCACCACTGAATAATGAGACGTCTAAGCCCTGTTCTTTCAACTGGCTAATAGCCTGAGCAGCACTGGGACGTAATTGATCTTTTAATAAAACCCAACCCAAAAGCTGTCGTTCATTTGCCAACAACAGTGGCAGCTCTCCAAAACCCACAGGCGGCAATTCTGGCTGATCAAAACCAAACAATTCTGCGATATAGCCGGAGCGACCAATGGCGACACGAATATACCCATCATCAGATCCAGAAGTAGCATTCTTGAAAGTCGTCCCAGCACAAATCAACTGCCCTGAAATACCAGCGCCAATTTTTTGTTCAATATTACTCACAACGGATTTGTCCGTTATCTCAGAAAATGCTCGGGAGATTGGGTGAAGCGAACCGCCCTCCAATCCAGCCGCTAACTGCAACAATTTCTGTTCCGACATATCAGCTAATTTGATTACTTGAGAAACCGACATATTTCCCAATGTTAATGTTCCCGTTTTATCAAAAATAATGTGATCTGCCGAAGACAACACTTCTAGTGCATGGCCTCGACGAACCAAAAAACCTCGCTGTCGCAACGTCCCGGTGGCCACGGCCATCGCTGCAGGCGTCGCTAAAGAAAGCGCACAAGGACAGGTAACAACTAATACGGACAACACTACCCATAATGCTTCCTGAGGTTGGTGTTGCCACCACCAAAGTGCCACACCTGCGGCAACCAATAAAACAGCCAAAACAAAGTGCCCTGCGACACGATCGGCCAAGGCAACCTGAATGGGTTTTTCTGTCTTTGCCTGCTCAACCAAACTTAAAATGGCCGATAGCCTAGTTTGTTTTCCCACTGCAGAAACGATAATCAGTAATGGGCTTTCACTATTGATTGTACCCGCGCTTACCGTATCGCCAGGCTGTTTAAATACCGGCAGCTGTTCGCCCGTCAATACCGCCTCGACGACACTACTGACCCCCTCTTGAATGTCTCCATCACAAGGGATGGTATCTCCCGCTGCAACCCGAATCAGATCACCTAATTGTAAGGATTTAACCGGTATCGACTCTTCACCCTGACCAGTCAATCTGACCGTTGTAGGAGGCAATAACTGGCCCAACCCTTCTGCATGAGTATCATTGCGATGCCTGACACGCATTTCCAGGTAACGACCCAGTAAAAGAAAAAAAGTGAACATAGCCACGGAATCGAAGTACACCTCACCCGTTTGAGTCATCGTTGCCCAACAACTGGCAACGAATGCTAAACCTATGGCAAGCGATACCGGCACATCCATGGTCAAATGCCCCATGCGTAAATTGCGGAATGCCGCCTGAAAAAAGGGAAAAGCCGAGAACAACACAACGGGTAAAGCAATGAACAAACTAACCCAACGTAAATAATTTTGCATTTCAGGAGCTATCCCCTGAAATGCACCAGCATAGAGACCAATAGCAATCATCCCGGCTTGCATCATGCCAAGACCTGCGACACCCAAGCGTTGAAGAAAACGACGGTTTTCCTTATCTCGAAGTAATCGAGCCGCTTCATCACTGGCGGGGCGGGCATCGTAGCCTATAGTCAAGAAAGCACCGAGCAATTCACTCAACTTTAACTGGGATATATCCCAATCCACCATCGCTCGATGGGTTGTTACATTCACGTTGACGGAAATAATTCCTGGAATTTTTTCTAGGTGTTTTTCGATCAACCAGGCACAGGCTGCGCAGGTAATCCCTCCCACCAGCAACTGAATGCGTTGATGGGCATACTCACCAGAAACTAGCTGCTCAACATAATCAGCTTGAATTTCAGGGAGATCATAAGCTACCAGTACAGACTGTTTTGACACATTGGGACGAGAGGCACTTGCTGCTCGATATTGATAAAATCGGGATAACCCACCATCACAAATAGCTGTCGCTACGGCCTGACAGCCTGGACAACACATAGGCTGACTTTCGCCTTTTATCTCTACAGAGAAATCGGTATGGGCCGGTACGGGAAGCCCGCAGTGATAACAACTTTTGCAGCTCATTGAGCTAACAAAGTAACCTGAGGGGTCTCAGAAAAATTCATTTCGCCATTTAAGCGCCATTCGCGTTCAGGTTCAGGAAGCAATCTCAAGTAGTAGCGATAGCTAAGCTGGGAGTCCAAATCAGCACGATAATAGTTCGGTGCCATAAGGGACAAAATCAATTCTCTGTCACGTTTATCGTCAACAGGGTGAATAAGCTGTAAACATAAGGTGGGGGCACTGATCTCTGAACCATGCAGAGTGACAAACAGTTCACCACTTTCACTATCCAGACGAATATCTGCAGATAGGCCCATTTCCATGGCGAGATGATCTTGTTCAAGCCGCTGGTTAATAGCTAAACCATCACGATAATAATTGTCACTGACCAGACTATCAGCACCATTAAAGGCAATGTACACCGTCGTCAAACCTGCAATCACCACACTGCCTGGCAGTGCAATTAAAAACCAAGGCCAGAACTGACGATACCAAGGCTTAATATCCATGCCCTTCTCTAATTTCAAACAAAATTCCTCAAAAAATCTATATCAGATCTACACAAAACCAACACCGACATCAATCGTTAGCGATGTACCCTTGGACCAATAAAACGGTTTTCTTCCCTGTCATGAATAGCCGGATCATCTAATGATTCTACGACAAAAATCACATCAGCATTCGGGCTTTTCATTACGCCTGGATCCAATGCGACACTGACAGGCATTGTCATAACCTCACCTTCCACCACAACAACCTCGTCAGCACCGGTGTAGCTAAATGGGTAAACACCCTCAATATGAATACGATAACGGTGATCTTTAGTATCCATATTATTAATTTTCAAGGTATAGATGTTCTCGACCAACCCCATCGAGGTTTCACGAAATAGCACATTGCGATCACGAATAATATCTACTTCAAGGGGCATGCGGTTATATATGTTATACCCAAAAGCACTCACCATAATGCTCAGTGCTATGACATAACCGATAAAACGTGGCCTGAGAATATGTGTTTCTCCATGCTTCATGGCATGTTCAGTAGTAAACTGAATCAACCCCGGCTCATAATCCATTTTTTCCATCACGGTATTACAGGCATCGATACACAAACCACAATCAATACATTCGTATTGCAAACCGTCACGAATATCTATGCCCGTAGGACACACCTGTACACACAGAGAACAGTCAACACAATCGCCCTTTCCTTCTGCCTCATGATCAACTGACCTCTTACGTGCTCCGCGTGGCTCTCCTCGCTCTGCATTATAGGAGACAATCAACGTATCCTTATCGAACATAACCGATTGGAAACGAGCATAGGGACACATATACAAGCACACCTGCTCTCGAAGAAATCCGGCATTCATAAACGTCATGACGCTAAAGAAAAAGATCCAGAATACCGCAGCTGGATGTGCTGAAAAACTGAACAGTTCAGGTACTAATTCCCGAATGGGGTTGTAGTAACCCACAAAAGTGAGTGATGTAACAAAGGCCAGCAATCCCCAAAGAAAAAATTTGCTGCCACGTTTTTTTAGCTTATTTATGTCCCAAGGGGATTTATCGAGTTTAATCCGTTGGTTGCGATCACCTTCACACCAATCTTCTATGGACATAAATAACATGGTCCATACGGTTTGTGGGCATGAAAAACCACACCAGACTCGACCTATAAGAACAGTGGCCGTAAACAGTGCAAACGCCGATATAATCAGGGCCCACGCCAACAGCATGAAATCTTGTGGCCAAAAAGTAATCCAAAAGATGTGGAATTTTCTTGCCGGGAGATCAAACCAAATCGCCTGACGACCGGCAATATTAAGCCAAGGCAGGAGAAAGTAGGCACTGAGTATGGGTATCCATGTCCAGCTCCTTAAGTCTCGAAAAAAACCTGGCAGTTTTCTTGTCTGTATCCTTTCTCTGGTTTGATAGAGATCTAATACCTGAATAACCTCTTCATGCACATCATCCTGCGGGTTTAGAGGAGTTTTCTCTTCATTCATATAAGACGTCCAATATTACGATTCAGGTTCCTGTCTCTATGTCTTAGCTTCCCTACTGATTTTTTGACAGGTAATAAACATAACCTGCAATTAAATGAATTTTCTCAGCTTTTAGCTTCTCGTGCTGAGCTGGCATATTGCCATTCCGCCCATTACGAATGGAATGGCGTACCAGAGAGGGAGAACCGCCGTATAACCATATACCATCAGTGAGGTTTGGCGCACCAAGAGCAGCCATTCCGGTACCCGCAGGGGTATGGCAGGAAGCACAGTAAGTTCCAAAAACCTTAGCTCCTTCGACAGCCTTATCGGTGTCGTGCTCACGGCCACTGATTTTGAATACATATTCAGCAACGTTATCTACACCCTTTTCACCAATAATGGCACCCCATGCAGGCATGGCACCTTTCCGACCAGAGGTAATAGAAGCCTCTATTTCTTCAGCACTACCACCATACAACCAATCGTTATCAGCCAAATTAGGAAACCCGTAACTACCTCGACCATCTGAACCGTGGCATACGGAACAGTTGTTATTAAACAATCGTCTTCCCATTTTTATAGCATCAGGATTAGCGATCAATTCTTCAGCGGACATTTTTGCGTATTGCGCATAGACAGGTGCGTACTTAGCTTCAGCCTCATCAACCTCTTCTTGCCACTGGCCTGTTTGAGTCCAACCCAAAACACCAGCGTAGCTACCCAATCCGGGGTATAGCACCAAATAAATTACAGCAAAAATAACAGTGCCGACAAACATATTAAACCACCAACCTGGCAGCGGATTATCGTACTCTTCAATACCATCATAGACATGACCTGTTTTTGGTGCTTCGCCATCTTCCGTATCTTTTGAGGAAACCTCAATTTTACGGTTAGCAAATAACAGCCAAGTACAACCAGCTATAGTTATCGCCGTGATAGCGATAATCCAGATATTCCAGAAGATACTCATAATGGGGCCTACCTCTTATCTTCGTTCTGGGGCGACTCTTGCTCGTCGCTAAACGGCAGCTGCGCTGCCTCTTCAAAATCTTTTTTCTTGTGACTACTGAATGCCCACCAACACACACCTAAAAAGGCGACAATAGCCAGAATGGTACCAATACCTTGTAACGTTCCTTGATCCATTAGCGTTTCCGTGTCAGTAATATGCCGAGCTGTTGAAGGTAGACAACAAGCGCATCTATCTCTTTCACCTCACCACTAGCAAAGGGCTTCGCGGCATTGGCAATGTCTTCATCGGTATATGGAACACCCACTATCCTCAAAGCAGACATTTTTGCAGCTGTATCTTTACCTGTCAGAGTGTTTTCAAACAACCAAGGAAAAGCCGGCATATTTGATTCAGGAACTACATCACGGGGATTATAGAGATGAGCTAGGTGCCAGTCGTCACTGTAACGACCGCCCACTCGGGCCAAGTCTGGGCCTGTGCGTTTAGACCCCCAGAGGAATGGATGATTATAAACAAGCTCACCTGCCACGGAATAATGACCATAGCGTTCGGTTTCGGCACGAAGCGGCCGAACCATTTGCGTATGGCAAACATGACAACCTTCTCGAATATAGATATCACGGCCTTCTAACGCTATTGAACCTAAAGGCATCAATCCTTTCATCGGCTCGGTTGTTTCTGTTTGCCAAAATAATGGAATAATCTGTGCCAAACCACCAAAACTGATCGCTACAACAATAAGAACAATCATCAGGCCAATATTCTTTTCAACAATATCGTGTTTCACTATTGTTCTCCTTTTAAGCAGCCTGAACTTCTGCAGTGACAGCTTGTACATGCTCGTCACTACGAATGGTACGCCATATGTTGTATGCCATGATCAACATACCTGACAAGAAAATCACACCACCAATAAGCCTCACATAATAACCCGGGTAACTCGCCTCAATAGACTCGGCAAAGCTATAGGTCAACGTGCCATCAGTATTAAAAGCACGCCACATCAAGCCTTGTGCAATACCATTGACCCACATGGAGGCAATGTAGAGAACAGTACCAATGGTTGAAAGCCAAAAATGGAGGTTAATCAACTGGATGCTGTACATTTGGCTGCGCTTATAGAGCACGGGAATTAGGTGATACAACATGCCGATAGAGACCATTGCAACCCAACCCAACGCACCAGAATGCACGTGACCAATGGTCCAATCAGTATTATGAGATAACGCATTGACCGTCTTTATCGCCATCATTGGCCCTTCAAAGGTAGACATTCCGTAGAAGGAAAGGGAAACCACCAAGAAACGCAATGTTGGGTCATCTCTCAATTTGTGCCAAGCACCGGACAACGTCATCATGCCGTTAATCATGCCGCCCCACGATGGTGCTAACAAAATTAAAGACATCACCATGCCAAGACTTTGAACCCAGTCTGGCAGTGCTGAATAATGTAGGTGGTGCGGTCCAGCCCATATATACACTGTAATCAGTGCCCAGAAGTGCACAATTGAAAGACGATAGGAATAAACGGGACGGCCTGCTTGTTTCGGCACAAAATAGTACATCATGCCAAGGAAACCAGCGGTCAGGTAAAAACCTACCGCATTATGTCCCCACCACCATTGAACCATCGCATCGATAGTTCCACCGTAAGCTGAATAAGATTTCGTCGCCGTCACAGGAATGGCGGCACTATTCCCCAAATGCAAGACTGCGACCGCAATGATGAAGGCACCAAAAAACCAGTTTGCCACGTAAATATGCTTGGTCTTACGTTTCATGATAGTGCCAAAGAACACTACAGCAAACGATACCCAGACTATCGCAATAGCAATATCAATAGGCCATTCCAGCTCTGCATATTCCTTTGTGCTAGTCATTCCTAGAGGAAGGGTTATTGCAGCTGAAACAATAATGGCCTGCCAACCCCAAAAGGTAAAAGCTGCGAGCCCATTACTAAACAATGACGCTTGACAGGTTCGCTGCACCACATGATAAACCGAGGTGAATAAAGCACACCCCCCAAAAGCAAAAATGACAGCATTGGTATGCAATGGGCGCAAGCGACCAAAGTGAAACCATGGCAACTGCATATTAAGGTCCGGCCAAATCAGTTCGGCGGCAATAATAACGCCGATCAGCATACCGACAATTCCCCAAACCACAGTCATGATGGCAAACTGCTTTACTATCTTGGTGTTATAAACTGGCATATCACCAGCAGTCGTGACATTGCTACTCATTTTGATTTTCTCGTAGTTAGTCCGGTCATGAAAACATCCTTAAGGGGTAGGTAACGATATCCCCCTGCTCTACCCCGTCGGTATTATTCCTTAACCGCTCGATACAGATATTGATTTACGTCAAGTTCGACATCGCCATACACGTAAATCAACCCTGATTTCGTCCCTTACTTGCCGCAATTCTTAAACGCAAAGCATTCAGCTTGATAAAACCTTCGGCATCTTTTTGATTGTAGGCTCCAGCATCATCTTCAAAAGTAGCCATTTTCTCATCAAAAAGACTATCTTCTGACTGACGACCAGCCACAAAAACATTGCCTTTATAAAGCTTCAAGCGCACCTTTCCATTCACCACATCTTGGGTGCCATCAATCAAACCTTGAAGCATTTTCCGTTCTGGTGACCACCAATAACCGTTGTATATGATTTCCGCATATTTAGGCATCAAACTGTCTTTCAAATGTGCCGATTCCCGGTCCAGGGTCAAGGATTCAATAGCTCTGTGAGCTTTCAACATAATGGTGCCACCCGGTGTTTCATAACAGCCTCGGGCCTTCATACCGACATAGCGGTTTTCGACCATATCCAGCCGCCCAATACCATTGTCGCCACCCACTTTATTCAAATACTCCAATACCGTAGCGGGAGACATGGGCTTATCATCGATAGCAACGATGTCGCCCTTTTCATAGGTCAGTTCTATATAGGTCGGTGCATCAGGAGCCTTTTCAGGAGAAACACTCCAACGCCACATATCATCTTCGGCCTCCGACCAAGGGTCTTCCAAATTGCCACCTTCATAAGAAATATGCAGCAAGTTGGCATCCATAGAGAAGGGTGATTTTTTCTTATTACCCGAAAAGTCGACAGGGATATTATGGGTATCACAATAGTCCATCAGCTTTTCTCGGGAATTCAAATCCCACTCACGCCAAGGCGCAATCACTTGAATGCCAGGTTTCAGTGCATAGGCTCCCAGTTCAAAACGGACCTGATCATTCCCTTTCCCCGTTGCACCATGAGATATCGCATCTGCACCCGTTTCGTTAGCGATTTCAATTAATCGTTTGGCAATTAAGGGGCGAGCAATGGAAGTGCCCAATAGGTATTCGCCCTCATAGATGGTATTTGCACGAAACATTGGAAACACATAATCGCGGACAAACTCTTCACGCAGGTCGTCAATATAAATATCTTTTACGCCCAAAGCTTCAGCTTTGGCTCGTGCAGGCTCTACCTCTTCGCCCTGACCAATATCAGCAGTAAACGTCACCACCTCACACTGATACGTTTCTTGCAACCATTTAACAATAACTGAGGTATCAAGGCCCCCAGAATAAGCTAATACGACTTTTTTAATGTCGGACACGACACAACTCCTGATTCGATAATTTTGGGAAAAGAAAGTGGCCGTCATTCTAATATGACAGAGCCCAGTTTCACAGCACACATAAGACAATAACCCCATAAAACAACCGGGCTCTTCCATAGCAAGGTATAATCACACGTTATCAGCTATAAAGGATGTCTGTATTCCGGTAGCATTCATTCTAGAAAATGAACCCAGCGGCAAACTTAAAACAAATGACCATGACAGATCAGCCCCAACTAATCATTACCCGCCCCGATGACTGGCACGTCCATTTACGAGACAACGAAGCGTTAATGTATACCGTACCTGATGCTGCACGTTACTTCGGTCGATCCATTATTATGCCGAACCTAATGCCACCAGTACTCAACACTGATCAGGCTATGGCTTATCGCGAACGTATTTTAAATCACCGCCCTGGCGACTCACGCTGGGAACCCCTGATGGTGCTGTATCTCACCGACAACACCAAGCCAGAAGAAATGATACGAGCTAAGGCCTCCGATCAAATATTCGCATGTAAATATTATCCCGCTGGGGCGACAACAAATTCGGATTCGGGTGTAACAAAATTAGACAACATCTATCCAGTCTTGGCTCAAATGGAAAAAGAAGGCATACCATTACTGCTTCACGGCGAAGTCACCGACAGCAGTATTGATATTTTTGATCGTGAGGCCGTTTTTATTGAACAGCATCTACAAAAACTCACACACCATTTTCCTAAGTTAAATATAGTACTGGAGCATATTACTACACGTGAGGGGGTTCAATTTGTAACAGAATCCTCTAGCTGCGTCGCAGCTACCATTACTCCACAGCATCTTCTATACAACCGAAACCAAATGCTGGCGGGTGGAATCAAACCTCACTATTACTGCCTGCCTATCCTCAAACGGGATGTGCATCAAAAAGCATTAATTTCTGCGGCCACCAGCGGCAGCCCAAAATTTTTTCTGGGAACAGACTCTGCTCCCCATGCCACCCACAAAAAAGAAAATGCTTGTGGTTGTGCGGGCTGCTACTCGAATCATGCCGCCATTGAGCTCTACACCGAAGCCTTTGATCTAGCTGACTCCCTCGACAAACTGGAAGGTTTCGCCAGCCACCATGGTCCAGATTTTTATAATCTTCCGCGCAACCACGATACCATCACGCTCACTAAAATTGCCTGGAAAAACCCTGAAGCAATACCTTTTGGCAATGAGACTCTCACCCCATTAGGGGCAGGAGAAATGCGACAATGGCAAGTGAGCTAACGCCTTAAAAACAACCCAACCAAGTGATCTAATTATGCACCCACCCATTTCTGACCGGTTCAGGGGATTTTTACCCATCGTTGTCGACGTAGAAACAGGAGGCTTCAACTCAGAGACAGATGCGCTCCTAGAAATTGCAGCCGTAACACTAGCCATGGATGATGACGGCATCCTGATGCCGGATGAAATCCTCTGTCATTCCGTTATTCCCTTTGAAGGCTCCAATATCGAACAGGCTGCACTGGATATTACTGGCATTGATCCCGATGACCCCTACCGAATGGCTCTGGACGAAGAGGAAGTACTCAAATCCCTATTCCAGTCCATCCGCGACGCCATCAAAGAAGCCCATTGCAGTCGGGCCGTCATGGTTGCCCATAATGCACATTTTGATCTCGGCTTCGTCAACACAGCCGTCACCAGAAACAATATTAAACGAAACCCATTTCACCCTTTTTCCTGTTTTGATACAGCAACCCTTGCCGGGCTTGCATACGGCCAAACGGTTTTGGCAAAAGCATGTGAGGCAGCAGAAATAGACTTCAACAATGGTAAAGCACATTCAGCTGCCTACGATGCAGAAAAAACCGCTGAGTTATTCTGCGGCATCGTAAACCACTGGAAGGAACTTGGAGGTTGGAATTAACTGGGATTAAAACTGACCGAAATGAGATGCGGTAGGTGCCCCACCTATGCTCATTAATCTTGTTTCTACAAGCTCTTCTCGTTAAGCTTTATTTATAACGAATAATAATTAAAAAGAACCCTGTACCAAAAGGATCGAAATAGTGAATGGCAAAGAAAAAGCAATACTGGCACATATCACCATCATTGGCTGGGTCATTGCCCTCATTCTAAACATGAAGGATAGAGATGAGTTCGCCTCATTCTATATACGTCAATATCTCGGCATTATGATTAGCGGCTTGCTGGGTAACCTTTTACTCAGCATGGTTAGCATCATCAGTATCGTCAGTGTCACAGCAACATGGGCATGGGGTATTCTTATGCTGGTCGCATGGATAATGAGTCTGATCAGCGCCATTAGCGACAAAAAAGATGAAACACCGGTGATTGGTCAGTACTTCCAAGAGTGGTTTAAAGGGCTGTAATATCGCTCTCAACAAATCACTTAGACAACACTAAAACCTTCTAGCGCTAACTTCGCTTAATACTGACTCCGTGGCAGTCGAACGACTAACCCATCTAATGCTTCGGTGACTTCAATTTGACAACTCAGCCGGCTGGTTGGCTGGGGGTCAACAGCCATTTCCAGCATCACTTTTTCTGCACCCTCAGGCTCACCCACTCGATCAAACCAAGCTTCATCCACATAGCAATGACAGGTCGCACAACTACAAGCTCCGCCACACTCAGCCAAAATACCATCAATCATATTATCTACCGCCCCCTGCATAACCGAACTACCCACAGCAACATCGGCTTCATATTCTGCGCCATCAGCTTCAATATAATGTATCAGTGGCATAGTGTTTTTCCTCACAGTTATTTACGAAACGGTTTTACTCATGCTGTTTTTAACAGGTTCCAACTATTTTGCCAAATAGCGGTATGATGATGGGCGCGATATCAAATCAAAAATACTTAGACGTCAAATTGTTCGGATCACGTATTTAAATCAATAGTTTAAAATCAATTCTTTAACATCAATTGATTCATCAGCCAATTTTAGTGGGTCCACTTGAAGACCTTTAACCAGCAACTGTTTTGCCACCATAAACTCCTTAGGTCGATTGATACAATCAGCCGCCAACAACTTACCCCGCTTAAGATACCAAGCCACAAAACTTCGACCATGATATCGATCTCCTCGGATGACCACCCGATCAAACCCTTGACTTAGCCCTGCTATCTGCAACTTTACATCATATTGATCTGACCAAAACCAAGGATAGGCAGCATACTCTTTTTCTAGCCCACAAATACTAGCAGCAGCTGTTTTAGCCTGCTCTAAAGCATTAGGTACAGACTCCAACCGCAATCGATAACCGAGCAAGTTATTAGGATGATGAGTGCAATCTCCGGCTGAGACAATGTCAACATCCCCTGTACACGCAAACTCATTGACAACAACACCGTTATTCACCATCAACCCGCAGGATTCAGCCAACTCCACATTGGGAACAACCCCAACACCAATAATCACTAAATCGGCCCTATAGCGCTGGCCGCCATCACAACAAACCGATTTGACCTCACCCTCACCTTCAATAGCACTTACAGACACACCGGTCTGAATAGAAACACCTTCTTCAATATGTACCCGAGCATAAAAATCAGAGACCTCCGGCGCGGTTACTCGAGCCAATACACGCTCTTGCATTTCTAACACCCGGACATCAACACCCATCTTATTCAGTGCCGCAGCGGCTTCCAACCCAACATACCCACCACCAATGATAACGACCTTCTTACCAACAGCGATACGTCGCTTAATGCTTTTTACATCATCAAGACTTCTTAGATAATGTACGCCCTCTAAACCAGAACCCGGCCAGGGTATCCTTCTTGCCCTGGCACCCGTACACAAGGCCAGCTTATGGTAGGAAAGCACCTCACCATTACCAAGAACAAGGGTTTTATCCTGTCGGTTAATCGCAACAACAACATGGCCTTTCATCAATTCAATACCATGCTTTTCATACACCGATGCAGCACGTATTAAAATATCACTCTCGCTTTTATCTCCAGACAAGAATTCTTTAGACAGTGTCGGACGCTGATAAGGCTCATAGGATTCCTCTCCTATGATGAGCACCTCACCCTCCCAACCATACTGACGAAGACTGAGGGACAACTGTGCAGCCGCATGCCCAGCACCAACAATCACAACTCTTTGCGCCATACCCTGTCCTCACCCATTGGAAATAGGGACAAACTCCATTACTGAGCATTATCTGAAATACGACCATCATTGCCCACTCAAACAAGAAAGCAAAATTTTTGATCATAATGACAATTTAATGTAATAAAACTATCTACAAGACATCAACAACAAAAATTAATATATTATATAAATAACAATCTATTATTAAATAAACTTAATCTATATTATCAATATATTTTAATATCCATAAAAAGAAATATTCAATCACTAGGTATAAAATGTAGAAAAACTACAAAGCTTGGCATGGTATTTACACCAAAAATCGCGTTAGAATGCATGCCCTTCAGAGGCCCTTCTGCATAGACCTCAAACCACACTGACAAGCTAGCTATGAGAAGCAATAATGGTTGATTCGTTTAAAGAAAGCGCTCTTCGTTATCATATGGAGCCCGTGCCAGGAAAACTGGAAATCCGCCCCACCAAACCCCTTGCTAATGCAAGGGACCTATCCGAGGCCTACTCTCCTGGCGTAGCCTACGCCTGCGGAATGATTGTCAAAAATCCAACGGATGTAGCCCGCGTGACTGCCCGAGGAAACCTCGTCGGAGTGATCACCAACGGTACCGCCGTACTAGGCCTTGGAAACATAGGCCCCTTGGCATCCAAGCCTGTCATGGAAGGAAAGGCCGTATTATTTAAAAAGTTTGCCAATATTGATGTGTTCGATATTGAGCTCAACGAAACCGATGTGGACAAACTTGTCGACATCATCGCCTCCCTTGAGCCAACCTTTGGCGGCATCAATTTAGAAGACATTAAAGCCCCCGAATGCTTTCTCGTTGAGCAGAAGTTGCGCGAACGCATGAACATCCCCGTATTCCACGACGACCAACACGGAACAGCCATCGTTTCCGCCGCCGCCATCTATAACGGATTGCGTGTTGTAGAAAAAAACATTGAAGACATAAAACTGGTGGTCACTGGTGCAGGTGCAGCCAGTATTGCCTGTGTAGATCTCTTGGTTAGCATGGGGCTACAGAAGAAAAACGTTCGGATGATCGACCGCAACGGGGTTATATACAAAGGCCGAGAAGTCGGCATGAACCAATGGAAAGAAAGTTACGCCGCTGAAACCTCTGATCGGACTTTGGACGATGCCATTGATAACGCCGATCTATTCCTTGGGTTATCTGGCCCTGGAATCCTTAAGGCTGAGATGGTTAAGAAGATGGCAGTCAATCCTCTTATTTTGGCCATGTCTAACCCAACACCAGAAATTATGCCAGAGCTCGCCAAGGCCGCCAGACCTGATGCAATTATAGCCACGGGGCGCTCTGACTACCCCAACCAGGTCAACAACGTCCTCTGTTTCCCATTTATTTTCCGTGGCGCGCTGGACTGTGGTGCTACCGTTATTAACGATGCAATGAAACAGGCCTGCGTAAAAGCCATTGCTGACCTCGCCCATCGTGAAGCATCAGCCGTCGTTGCAGAAGCCTATGCTGATGAAGAGCTGAAATTTGGGCCTGATTACCTGATCCCCAAACCTTTTGACCCTCGCTTGATTGAAGAGGTTCCTATGGCCGTTGTTAAAGCCGCCATGGAAAGTGGTGTAGCGACACGACCTATAGAAGATTTAGAAGCCTACCGTACCAAACTTCACAGTTACGTCAGCCGCAGCCGTTTATTCATGCAGCCTATGATAGAACTGGCACGCACAAATCCACCCCGCATTGTCTATGCTGAAGGTGAAAATGACGATGTCCTTCGGGCCATGCAGGGCGTAGTAGATGAAAAAATTGCCAAACCCATTTTGATTGGCCGGCCCACCGTAATCAAACGCAAAATCGAAGAAATGAGACTGCGTATCCAGCCTGGCCTTGACCTAGAAATCTTTAATCCGGAAGAAGGCGATTACCACGAAAATTACTGGAAGCACTATCACAACTGTGTGGGACGTTCTGGTATTTCGGTAGAAACTGCCAGAAACACCGTACATACCAACAATACCGTACTTGCCGCCATCATGGTTGCACTCGGTGATGCCGACGGGCTGATTTGTGGTAAAGCAGGCCGTTACGACCAACACCTAAATAACATTGAAAGCATTATTTCTCCATGCAGCGACTCCAGCCATATTTCTTCTATCTGTGTTTTGCTATTGGAAGATGGCCCACTATTTTTAGCCGACCCCTTTGTTAATGTAGATCCGACGGAAGAACAAATCGTCACCATCAGCAAAGATGCTATCGCTTTTGTGAAAAACTTTGGTATCACCCCCAAAGTAGCGCTCCTTTCACACTCCAATTTTGGCACCTACGATGATGATTCGGCGCATAAAATGAAACGTGCTGCTGAACAGCTGCGCAACGATCTACCTGAGGTTCAAATTGATGGAGAAATGCATGCAATGTCAGCACTGAATGAAGCCTTGCGCGAAAGTATTTATCAAAATGCCAATATCAAGGGTCGAGCCAATGTACTCATCATGCCAAACATGGATGCCGCCAGTATTGCTCTTGGCTTAATCCGTTCGATAACCAATGCCCGACTGGTTGGCCCTTTCCTAAATGGCCTAGAAAAACCTGCACATATTTTGATCCCTTCTGTTTCAGGTCGAGGGATACTTAATACTACCGCAATGATTGGTGCAGACATTCTGTCAAAGGCTGAACGAGACAAAGCGGAATAACGAAGTAACAAGAACTCAGTAATGACTAAAAACGCGGCATTAGCCGCGTTTTTTTGATACTTAGTTGATAAATAAAGCTGCTCTTCTTTCTGACACACCAAACTATTGAATCAAAATGTCCTTTGAATTAGTAGTGCGGTGGTTTTTCAATGTTAGCCGCACCATCAGGTTGCTTGTCAGACAACTCTTTTGTCCGTGAAAGTAAAAAATTACATTTTTCCAAAAGCTCATCAATTTGATTCTGCTGCCGACAAACCACATCATTCAACTGCTGAATAGTATCCTCTTGATACGCCATCTTAGTTTCCAATTCAATCAAACGCTCTGTATCCACTGCGACCTCCAACCCCCAAACACCAAATTAAAAAGAAAGCTGACGAGTTACCCTACAAAAGAAAAAACCGCAGAAGGCATTCTTCTGCGGTTTTTATCGTACTGCCAGTAGAGTACTTAAGTAACGCTAAATTCTACTGCAAAGATATGGCTACAAAGAGCCGGCATTCTCTGCCAAGTAAGAAGCCACGCCATCAGGTGAAGCAGACATACCTTTATCGCCTTGTTTCCAGCCGGCCGGACATACTTCTCCATGCTCCTGGTGAAAGCTAAGTGCATCAATAATACGTAGCATTTCATCAATATCACGTCCCAACGGCAGGTCATTCACTACCTGATGACGAACAATACCATCTTCATCAATTAGGAATGAGCCACGGAACGCCACACCAGCCGCATCAAACTCAACGTCATATGCCTTACAAATTTCATGCTTCATATCAGCCACGAGAGGGTATCTAACGGCACCAATACCGCCATCATTCACTGCTGTATTACGCCATGCGTTATGGGTAAAGACAGAATCAATGGAAACACCAATCACTTCAACACCACGCTTCTTAAACTCTTCAATACGGTGATCAAATGCAATCAACTCTGAAGGACACACAAAGGTGAAATCCAGTGGATAAAAGAACACAACAGCTTTCTTGCCTTTAATCGTTGCAGAAAGGTTGAACTCATCAACAATCTCGCCGTTACCCAACACTGCACCAGAAGTGAAGTCCGGCGCTGGCTTACCTACTAATACTCCCATGGTATAACTCCTTAATTTGTCAGTTTTCAATAGTATTTTTTAATACGGGTCTGGGACATCAAACATACCCCACCTTCTTAAATCCGGAAAACTAATGTTACACAATGAAACAGTACTGTCTCATTGTAATTAGCTATTGTAGTAATAAATGACATCTAATACTTTAAAGCTCAATAAGCTATTCAGCTGCACTCTGTACAGCGTCTTTCACTAGCTGGGCCAGCTCACCTTTAGCATGCATTTCAGTCACAATGTCACAACCACCAATAAGCTCACCATTAATCCATAACTGGGGAAATGTTGGCCAATTAGCGTATTTGGGCAAGTTTGCACGAATCTCTGGATTGGACAATATATCCACATAGGCAAAACGTTCACCACAAGCAGTAAGTGCTTCAATAGTGCGTGCAGAAAAACCGCACTGCGGCTGATTTGGTGAACCCTTCATATAAAGAATTACCGGGTTGCCTTCAACCTGCCCACGAATGGTTTCCATAATATCCATCAATTCAGACCTCTAATCAAAAAAATAAAGAATAGTCGACTATAACAGTCAACTATTCTACCCCTATACGTCGACTTCTAAAACCATTTCACTAAAAAAATCATTCCTAGAAATCCAGAGTCGCCACTCAACATGATAAACGACAAATCTAAATGAGACGTGTTTGCATTTGCATTTAGGAGTCATTATAGTTGCGCCCCTAACGATTCAAACAATAGCTATTCAGCTAAATCAGTGGAGATAAACGCACCATGTACAAGAAAATTTTGACAGCAGCCATCAGTCTAAGTGCTGTGGCCTCTGTGCAAGCAGCGCCAAGCTTGGAAGAAATGTGGGAGCTGATACAGCAACAACAAGCTGAAATATCTCAACTGAAATCTCAACTTGAAACCACCGAAAAGCGTGTTGCCGAAACAGAAGTGAAGACAGAAGCCACTTTTGCCGCTGTAGAAGAAGTCTCTGCTGGCCCTGTCGCCAAACTGGCTGAATGGGCAGAGAAAACCACTATCGGTGGTTACGGTGAAATGCACTACAACAACCTGACGTCTGACAACTCAAGTGAATCGAAAGAAGAATTTGACCTTCACCGTTTTGTTGTCTTCTTTGGACATCAATTTAACGATGATTTGAGGCTCTTCTCTGAACTCGAAGTCGAGCATAATGTTGCAGGTGATGGAAAAAATGGTGAAGTAGAAATAGAACAAGCCTATATCGAGTGGGATTATGCTGAAAACCACCGAGCCAAAGCGGGTGTCTTCTTAATACCTGTAGGTATTATTAATGAAACACATGAACCAGAAACCTTTTATGGCGTAGAACGCAACCCTATTGAGAAAGATATTATTCCTGCTACTTGGTGGGAAGGTGGTGCTATGTTCAGCGGTGAAATTGCCGAAGGTTTCAGCTATGACGCAGGAATACACTCAGGATTATTCATCAATCCAGATCCAGACCCATCAAAAGCTAACGACGGAAAATCAAAAATTCGTGATGGCCGTCAGAAAGTCAGCGAAGCTGAAGGTGATGATCTCGCATACACTGCACGTATTAAGTACACAGGGATGCCAGGCCTAGAATTAGCCGCGACCCTTCAACACCAAACAGATGTTTGGCAGGGTGAATCATTTGCCGGTGAAGATAGTGCCGATGCTAATTTAGTTGAATTACAT
>JASJGJ010000115.1:0-14548 GCA_033791605.1 Porticoccus sp. | reverse complement strand
CCTGCCATATGGTCTATCCCTGTGCTCAGTGGCCCACACCTGTTTAATTTCTCCGAGGCTTCACGGTTGTTGCGAGAGGCTCAGGGTATGGCTATTTGTGAAAATGCGGAAGTGATGGCCGAGCTAGTTGTTTCCCTATTGCAAGACCCCCAAGCGGCTATGCGTATGGGGGATGCAGCAAAGTCTGTGGCTGAGAATAATCGGGGCGCTTTGGAGCGATTACTTGGCATTATTGAACGCCAGCTTTTGTTACCCTGATGGCAGGGTCTAGCCAAGCGTTCAATTGGTGGATGTCATCAGGACTTAATTGACCGGCCACCTCCTTAAGTCGTAATAAACTGCCAATGTAGTCATATCGAGCATTGGCGTAATCTCGTTTGGCCTGATACAACCCACGCTGTGCAATTAAAACATCGACAATATTGCGGGTGCCGGCTTCATACCCTGCCTGGGTGGCCTCAAGTGCACTTTTGGCTGAGGTGATAGCTTGATTGCGAGCATTCACTCTTGCTCTATTGGTGAGAACTTGTAAGTGTTGTGATCGGGCTTGTTGTACGGTGTTTCGTTGGGCGCCAATATGGCTTTCTTTTAATTGTATAAATTGTTGAAAAGCCTGTCGTTTTTCAGCACTTACGAGCCCACCAGTAAAAATGGGGACGCTTAACTCTATGCCAATGGAGTGGCCATCCTGATTAGTATCTGATGGGCTGGAAAAGGGTTGGTTTGTGTTCAAGTCTGTGCCCCTGAACTCACTTGAGGAGCGATTGTCGTAATAGGACATGGACCCGGTTAACTTGGGCGTGTATTCATATTTTTTCGATTTTGCATTCTCGTCGGCAGCATCTCGTGCATGTTTCGCGGCTTGTAGTGAAAAATTATTTTGTAATGCAAACTGAACCCACTCTTCACGGTTAAGAGGTTCTGGGTTCGTGACGGGGAAATCTGGCATAAGGCCTGCCAGTTCATTGTGAGGTTGTCCGGTTAATACGGTAAGCCCTTCGAAGGCGATATCCAGTGCGCCTTTGGCCTCCAAGGTATTCACGGTAGCATTGTCGTAGGCGGCCCGTGCTTCATGTACATCGGTAATAGGTAGTAGACCAACTTCAAAGCGTTCTCGGGTTTGTTCCAGTTGGCGCTTAATGGCTTTTTCTTCCGCCAGAGCAGTTTCCATATTTTCTCTGGCCCGGAGCACTTCAAAATAACTGTCGGCACTTCTTAAAATGAGCGATTGTTGGTCTGCAGAAAATTGAAGCTTTGCCTGTTGACTGAGTTCTTTTCCCTGCTGAAATGAAAACCAGGCAGGAAGATCGAAAATGGGTTGTGATAGCGTAATGGAATAATTTTTGGCATCGCTATCGGTTTGTCCCTTGCGTCCAAATACGGCACCTTGACCGAGCACTTGTGTGGATGACCCCTCATATTCGTCCTCTGAGTATTGGCCAACGGCGTTGATTTGTGGCAATAGTCTGGCGCGACTGATGTTTTGGGTTTCGGCCCCAGCAAGAAACTCTGCTCTTGCAGCCCTTAATTGAGGGTCATTTTGTAACGCCAGCTCATAAATACCTGTTAGCGTGTTCGCGGCCCAGGTCGTAGATGTTGTCAGGCTGAGTATCAGGCTGGCTACCGCAATAACGAGATGATGGCGCATATAGAATCCGTCCGGTTTTTGTGCTGCAGGAAGTCTATCAGATTTGTCTAGGCTGGACAGTGTCGAGGTGGCTGTGTAGTGTGGATTTCATGGGTTTTCATAAAAAGTAGCGGGTAATCAATTGCGGAGTTCGTGTCATGACATCACATGCTAAAAAATATGCTTCTGATGATGTTGAGATTCAAAAGCGTGAAGAGGTCTACGGTGGTTTTTTTAAAATGATTCGTTTTAGTCTTCGCCACAAGCTTTTTTCTGGGGCTTGGAGTAAACCATTTCAACGGGAATTACTTGAGCGTGGAAATTGTGTAGGCGTATTGCTATACGACCCCGTCCATAAACTTGTGGGGTTGGTTGAGCAGTTTCGAATCGGAGCGCTCGAACAAAAAGATGGACCCTGGCTGTTTGAGGTGGTGGCAGGAATGGTGGATCCTGGTGAGTCCTTAGAGGTTGTGGCTTGCAGGGAGGTGGCAGAAGAAGCGGGTATCGATAACCTCAAGTTGCAGCCGATTTGTGACTACTGGGTCACGCCGGGCGGCAGTAGTGAGCGAATGTACCTTTACTGTGCACTCACAGATTTGACTGGTTGTGGTGGTGTTTTCGGCTTGGATCATGAATCTGAAGATATTTTGCTCCATGTGTTGCCCCAGACGGAAGCATTTTCATGGTTGGATCAGGGGCGCTGTAACAATGCAGCAACAACTATTTGTTTGATGTGGCTGAGAGCAAATTGTGAACATCTCGCTGAATCAGCACATTGAAGTGCGGTATGTCCTATCAAGCGCAAAAAATGTGAACAGGTGCCGTGATTAATCGACTAAAAATGCGTTACAAAGTAGACCTTGGCCGGTACATGGCAGATTGTGATGCCAATTATGTACGGTTGATGAAGTTGTTTCCTGAAATGATTCAGGATGATGAGAGAATGATTGGTCTTCGTCATGGGCAAGACGGTGTAGCGCGGCTCAGTGTGTTAGAGCAAACGCCCTATACTACATTGGTGCAATTAAGCCAGGAGGGCGACCTTGATGATTCAAGTACATGGATTAGGCTTCCGGTCTTCACCTTGCGTTTATATCACGATGCTAGGGTCGCAGAAGTGGTGGTGTGTGAAGGTAGCAGACGTGCGTATCCTCGTTATGAGTACCCAAATAAGAGGATGTACCAACAGGATGAAAAGGCCCAGTGGAACCAGTTTTTGACAGAATGGTTGTCTCATTGTCTTGAGCATGGTTATGACATAATTGAGCCCTCTTGTGGGACGTCATCATTTTAATATGGGTAATTGATAGATACATGGAATGGGTTAAATGAGTACGTTGATGAACAAGGATTTTGGTGAGCCAGGGTTGAGCGACGATGTTGTTCACTTGGTCCAGTTAACTGATTGCCATTTGGGACCGGAGAAGGCCTTCAGCCTTGCCGGTATTAATACCTATGAAACCTTTTCTCATGTTCTCTCTAATGTGACGGCAAGCAGAGCTTCTTCATTAGCATTGATTACTGGGGATATTGCCTGTGAGGGCGCAGAGGCCTCCTATCAGTTGTTTTCCGAAATGATGACCGCTAGTCAGCTCAACTATCGCTGGCTTCCTGGAAATCATGATGACTTTGAACAAATGAAAAAAATAATTCCCCAGCCTTTTGTGAAAGCTCAAAAATTACATGCTTGGGTGGCGATCTCTTTGGTAAGTGCGGTGACTGGCCGTGCTAATGGAGAGCTTTCTGATATTGAATTACAGGAGCTGAGCGATTTATTAAAACAGCACCAGCATCAATTTGTTTTGCTGTTTGTACACCATCCCCCCGTTGCTATCCACTGTAAGTGGCTGGATGAACAACGTATATCGAACAGTGAAAAGCTGAATGAGTTGATTGTACGGCATGGCAACGTTAAAGCTATCTTTACTGGGCACGTGCATCAAGAGAGCGTAACGGATTGGTGCGGTATTCCCGTCTACAGTACACCGTCGACCTGTTTTCAATTCACCCGTCGCAGTGACACATTTAATATTAGTGGTAGTCAGCCTCCGGGATATCGCTGGATGGAACTCTACCCGGATGGCACCCTGAAAACAGGTATTGAACATATAGCCTGTGGTGAGCAGCATGTAGATCGTAGCTGTATTGGTTACTGATCAGTTGCTCCCTTTGTCATCCCGTGTTCATGGGGCTCTCTCGCGGTTCTCCCGACGTTATTAATCCCGCTATAATGTCTGCGCACAAAGGCATTATGGTGAATCATGGCGTTAATTTATATTCATGGGTTTAATAGTTCCCCCGTATCTTTAAAGGCTAGGCAAACGCAAGCTTGGCTCGAAACTAAGTCCGAGCCATTGTGCCATTCCTTTTTATGTCCTTCGCTCAGTAGTGAGCCAGATAAAGCCATTGCTCAATTACAGCTGCTCATTGAAAAATTGAATGAGCCCGTTGGGTTAATAGGAAGCTCCATGGGAGGGTATTACGCCACTTGGCTCGGTGAGAAATATGGTTTGAGGTCTGTGCTGATAAACCCGGCTGTTCGTCCCTATGATTTTATGATGGAGTATTTGGGTGAAAATGCTAACTACCACACAGGGGAGCGTTATATCCTTAAGCAGTGTCACGTGGATGTAGTTCGGACACTGGACGTTGATTCCATAAAAAAACCTGAAAATATCTGGGTGCTATTGCAAACAGGTGATGAAGTGCTGGACTATCGTCAAGCCAAAGTTAAGTATGCCCAATGCAGGTTGACCATCGAACAGGGTGGCGATCATAGCTTTCAGCATTACGAACGGCACTTGCCTGCCATTATTGATTTTTTACAACCTTAATCCACCCAACAATAACCGACCGTTTTATGAGCAATTACAACGCAGAAGATATTGAAGTTCTTACGGGCCTAGATCCGGTAAGAAAGCGTCCGGGAATGTACACGGATACGACACGTCCCAATCATTTGGCTCAGGAGATTATTGATAACAGTGTTGATGAAGCACTAGCCGGTCATGCCAGAAAGGTGGATGTGGTGTTATATAAAGATGGTTCATTGTCTGTGTCAGATGATGGTCGTGGAATGCCGGTAGATATCCATCCAGAGCAAGGCTTGCCCGGTGTTGAAGTGATTATGTCAACGCTCCATGCGGGGGGTAAATTTTCCAACAATACCTATCAGTTTTCGGGTGGACTGCATGGTGTGGGCGTCTCTGTTGTTAATGCGCTGTCATTCAAGCTTGAAGTGACGATAAAACGTGATGGCAATGTTTACCGTATGGGCTTTGCCGGGGGAGAAAAAGTTTCTGACCTCTCGGTCGTGGATCACTGCGGTAAGCGTAATACCGGGACCCTTGTCCGTTTTCAGCCAGATCCCAAGTATTTTGATTCGGTGAAATACTCTGTTTCCCGGCTTCGGCATGTGTTGAGAGCAAAAGCCGTGTTATGTGCTGGGCTTGAAGTTAGTTTTACGGATGAAAGTAGTGGAGAAACAGACAACTGGTGTTATGAGGATGGTCTTCAAGATTACCTTTTGGGTGCCACAAAGGGATGGGAGGTTGTTCCGGTTGAACCATTTGTGGGTAGTTTCGCCGCGAAATCGGAAGCAGTGGATTGGGCCGTACAATGGTTGCCGGAGGGGGGGGAGTTAACGCAAGAAAGCTATGTTAACTTGATCCCGACGCCCCAAGGCGGAACCCATGTGAATGGCTTTCGAACGGGCCTGTTAGATGCCATGCGTGAATTTTGTGAGTTCCGTAATTTATTGCCTCGGGGTATAAAGCTGACACCAGATGATGTCTGGGATAAGTGCGCTTTTGTGCTGTCTTCGAAATTAGCAGACCCTCAGTTTTCCGGGCAGACTAAAGAGCGGTTGTCTTCTCGGGAAGCGGCAGCATTTGTTTCTGGTATTGTGAAAGACGCTTTCAGCCTTTGGGTGAATCAGCATACGGAAGATGCCGAACGACTGGCAGAACTCTTTATCAGTAATGCCCAGCGTCGACTTAAAGCCAGTAAAAAAGTAGCGCGAAAACGTATCACTGCAGGTCCGGCATTACCGGGAAAACTGGCAGATTGTTCCTCAGGGAGCCCAGAGCTCTGTGAAATTTTTTTAGTGGAAGGAGACTCTGCGGGAGGCTCTGCCAAGCAAGCTCGCAGTCGTGAATTTCAAGCAATTATGCCGTTGCGAGGAAAAATTCTTAATACTTGGGAGGTGGATAGCCAGGAAATTTTGGCATCACAGGAGGTACATGATATTTCAGTTGCGCTGGGGATTGACCCTGCTACAGAAGATCTAAGTGCTCTTCGATATCACAAAGTGTGTATTTTGGCGGATGCTGATTCCGATGGATTACACATTGCCACATTGCTTTGTGCTCTGTTTGTTCGGCATTTTCGTGCCATGGTGCAAGCAGGACATGTCTATGTTGCTATGCCGCCACTCTATCGAATCGATGTGGGTAAAGAGGTATTTTACGCCTTGGATGAAAGAGAGAAGCAGGGGGTGCTGGATCGTATTGCTGCAGAGAAAAAGAGCGGAAAAATCAACGTGCAGCGTTTTAAGGGCTTGGGTGAAATGAATCCCATGCAGTTACGTGATACCACGATGAACCCTGATACTAGGCGGTTGGTACAGTTGACTATAGAAGCAGGGGATAATACTGACCAAATACTGGATATGTTGTTGTCAAAAAAACGCGCTGGTGACAGGAAAACTTGGCTAGAAGAGCGGGGCAACTTGGCAGAAGTGTAAATAATCGGCGGTTATTACCGCATAAATTAGGGTGATTTCCTCCTAGTAAGTGGTCTGGATATGACAAGACAAACAGGTACTTCTACAGCGTTCTATCGGACGCTTGGTGCTTTTTTTTGGAAAGCTGTTAAAGCGTCCCTGATCACTGTAGCCGTCGTTGTTGTGATTGTTGTTTCTCTATTGCCATTTGTGGTGAGGTGGCAGGCTGTTCATTGGTTGGAGCAACAGGGGCTGGATGCAGAAATAGGGTACATCAATATTCGACCTATTTTAGGCTCAGTTCAGATTAATGATGTACGTGTCCAGGCGAGCGAAACTGAACAATTAATAATCGATGAACTGCAATTGAATATTGATTGGATGCCACTATTGGATCGTCGGCTCTATATAGAACATGTAATTCTTGATGGTCTGTCCATAGATATTGTGACATCTGAAAGTGGCATGCGTATTGGCGGCATATCATTACCCAATCAAGAGGCGGAATCTGACTCAAGTTCTGAGCCACAGGAGCACGCTACGGAGGCGGTTCTTAGCCGTATCCTGCTGGAAAAGTTTGAACTCAAAAACGTTCGCCTATGTTATTCACGACTGGGTAAGGACGATGTTGTTAACCTTCGGCAATGTATGTCCTTTGACCAACTTTCTCTTATCGATGATCTTGATGTTCGTCTGGGTGAGCAGGCCTCTGTCATGATGCCTGGTCTTCAGTTAAAAGGACTCCGTTGGTCTGATCAAAAAGAAACTGCTGAGTTGCTGTCGCTAGGATTATTAAATATTTCAGATGTTGGTAGTGAGAATATGCAACAGTGGAAGGTTGCCACTATTGCTGTAGATGACGTGAGAGTGTTGCCTGCTAAGGTTCATGATGAAATGACCGCAGGTGATATTCAGTTGAAAACACTGATGCTCTCTGATTTGATTTTTGGCGAAGAGAATAAAATAGGTTTGGCTGTCCTGTCTGACGTGGAAGTAAAGTTGCAGGCTGATGAAAATATAGGGTTTGCTCTCGTTCCTGAGCTGATCCGTAGGGTTGATCAGTTGCTTCCTTTATCAGAAGAGCAAAAGCTTGCTGACGAACCAGAAAATGACACGACTTTCTTTCTGGGTACATTGTCTGTAACGAGGGTATCTGTTTACGATGCCGCGGAAGACCTGCGTTTATTATCCCTTCACGATCTCGATTTACAACGGTTGAGTGTTCGAGGTGGTGATATTGGGTTGGATCTGTTGCAGCTGTCAGGCTTAACTCTTTTACCTTCTTCATCAGAAGACACACCTCTTTCTGGTGATTTACACCTCGGCACCCTGTCTGTTTCAGGTTTAGCTCTAGGCAATGTTAACCAGCTTGACGACGTTTCCCTAAAAAGTATCCAGATTGGTTTGAGTGCTACCGATGATGGGCAGTTAGCGTTTGCTCCGAAATTATTGGAACGTTTTCGTCAGACAGGCAGCCAGGCTGCAAGTGAAGAAAATGAAAATATAGAGGGTAGTGTTACAGCATTAGCGGAAGAGCTAGACAAACAAAATACTGGGACTAACACGGTTTTTTCTTTGGCCCGTCTCGCGCTGGATGATGTTGTGGTTTTGGATGTAACCAACAACAGAGATTTGTTTTTAATGCGCCATGTTGATTTGATGGGGCTAAAAACAAAAGGGGATGATCTATCGTTTGATCAATTTCAGTTGTTTGATTTACAGCTACTCGAACTGGAGGCTGCTCACGACGTAGAAGGTCGTCATTATTTTTCTAGCCCTAAAGTCATGTTGGCCGGTGTTACTAAAGAGGATAAACAATTAAACATAGCAGATATTCTGGTGGAAGATCCCAAGGCCTATATTTATAGAAATGCCAAGGGTGAATTGCAACTCCTTTCCGACATCAACAGTATGTTGGGAGCCACATCCCAATCAAGTGAACCTGATTTATCTGATTCTGGGTCACCTTTAACGTTTGTTGTTGGTGCTATAAAGATTGGCCCGGAAGGGCAGGTAGTGGTTTTTGATGAAAGTGTTTCTCCCGTTTTTCGGCAGGAATATAAAGACCTCAATTTAATAGTTGATCATGTTGATAGCTCATCTCCTGATACAAAGACGACACTGTCATTTGATGTTGGAATCGATAAATTTGGGCGTCTGAAGTTGGTGGGTGATCTCACGCCTTTTAGTGAGAAACTGAATACGAATATTAGTGGCGAGCTTCGTGATTTAGACCTGCGCCCACTTTCTGCCTATGCTGGTCAATATATCGGGTATAGCTTAGCTCAAGGGGTTGCCGAAGCGGATATTAATTTTGATGTGCACCAGAATGATATTGATGCTGCGATCACCACACGATTCCGTAAATTAGAGGTGTTGCCACTGAGAGGCGATGAGCTACCAGAAGGCAGTGAGGCTCTGGGTGTGCCACTGGAATTTGCTCTGGGTTTATTGCGCGATAAAAATGGCATGATAGAGCTAAAACTTCCGGTTACCGGAGATATCCATTCACCGGATTTTTCACTGAGACATATTATTGGCAAGGTGATGCTTAAGGTCATTAGTGAAACCATTGTGAACTACTATTTGCCTTTTGGCTTGATTGTGGCGGCCACTATGCAAGATACCCTGTCTAATTTGAGCTTTGAGTCCATAGGGTTTTCTCCTGGTGACATCGTGTTGGATTCAGAGGCCATAGCGAATCTGGATAAGCTGTCATCTATGCTAAAGAGCCGTGAACAGCTACATTTGTCTTTTTGTGCTCCTTCTACATGGCAGGACTGGTCAGCAAAGTTTGCTCCACAGGTACTTTTATCTGACGAAAAGCTAACGGACGTTGGGGTAGAGACGTCATCAGGTTCATTAGGACATTCTGTGTCGCCAGAAAAAGAGGTGCCAGAAGTGACGAAGGTGCAAATCGTGTCACTGAAATTGTTGGCAAATCAGCGCAGTGACGCGGTAAAAGAGTACTTGGTAAACGAAGGTGTTCAATCGGGTCAGATTATTCTGTGTGAGGGGGGCTTTGATCAAACCAATCAAATGCCACCCCAGATGCATATTGCCCTCTAAGTAACCGTCCTCAACGAATTAAAAACAAGGACTGACGATTTTAATATGACAGAAACAACAATGATTAGTGATGCCATAGAACAGATGCCACTTCGGGGTTATACCGAAAAGGCCTATCTGGACTATTCCATGTATGTGATTCTCGACCGGGCACTACCGAATATTGGCGATGGCCTTAAGCCTGTTCAGCGGCGCATTATTTATGCCATGAGTGAACTGGGACTGAAGTCTACGGCTAAGTATAAAAAATCTGCCCGAACCGTGGGTGATGTTATCGGCAAATTTCACCCCCATGGCGACAGTGCGGCTTATGAGTCAATGGTGTTAATGGCTCAGCCATTTTCTTACCGTTATCCACTGGTGGATGGTCAGGGAAACTGGGGTGCTCCGGATGACCCCAAATCTTTTGCTGCCATGCGTTATACCGAATCAAAACTGGCTAAGTTTGCGGATATTTTGTTGTCTGAGTTGGGGCAGGGAACGGCGAACTGGAAGCCTAACTTTGATGGCACTATGGATGAGCCGGAAATTCTGCCCGCACGAGCACCTCATGTATTGCTGAATGGCACCACGGGTATTGCCGTAGGTATGGCAACGGACATTCCACCTCATAATTTAAGAGAAGTTGTCAGCGCCTGTATTCATTTGCTAGAAGAGCCAAAGGCGACCCTGAGAGATCTTTGTCAGCACATTCAGGGGCCGGATTATCCGACCGAGGCGGAGATTATCACGCCCCGCGAGGATATTCTAAAAACCTATGAAACCGGTCGAGGCAGCTTAAAGATGCGGGCGGTGTGGCATAAGGAGAATGGCGACATTGTGGTGACAGCGCTACCCCACCAAGCCTCTGGTTCAAAGGTTTTGGAGCAGATAGCCGCCCAGATGAACGCTAAAAAATTGCCCATGGTGGCGGATTTACGTGATGAGTCAGATCATGAAAACCCAACACGACTTGTCATTATTCCACGATCAAATCGGGTGGATATGGAAAGTTTGATGGGGCATTTGTTTGTTTCTACTGATCTTGAAAAAAGCTATCGCGTCAACATGAATATGATCGGCATTGATGGCCGTCCTGAAGTTAAACCACTGAATAAAATTTTATCTGAATGGTTGAGTTTCAGATTAGACACTGTTCATCGCCGGCTTAGCTACCGACTTGATAAAGTGGAAAAGCGACTTCACCTATTAGATGGTTTGTTGATTGCCTTTCTGAATATTGATGAAGTGATTCATATTATTCGTACCGAAGATGAGCCCAAGCCTGCATTGATCGAACGATTCGGCCTTAGTGATGTGCAGGCTGACTACGTTCTGGATACTAAGTTACGGCAATTGGCTCGTCTGGAAGAGGTGAAAATTAGGGCTGAGCAGGATGTGTTGGCAAAGGAAAAAGATGAGCTGGAGAAAATTCTTGGTTCTAAGCAACGGTTAAAAACCCTAGTACGAAAAGAGTTGTTAGCTGTAGCAGAAGAGTTTGGTGATGAACGAAAGTCTCCGTTGATAGTGAGAGGTGAGGTAAAGGCATTTAGTGAAACTGATCTTCTTACTTCTGAGCCGGTGACTGTTGTATTGTCCGATAAAGGTTGGATTCGGTCAGCAAAAGGCCATGACATTGACCCCCTGTCGCTCAGTTATAAATCGGGTGATCAGTTCCTTTGTGCGACAAAGGGGCGAAGTAATCAAAATGTGATATTACTGGATTCTACCGGGCGCACTTATTCTATTGCTGCTCATTCGCTGCCGTCGGCTCGGGGTCAAGGTGATCCGATCACAGGGCGCCTGAATGCACCATCAGGTGTAACGTTTAATGCCGTCATTATGGGTGAAGATAACCAGTATTTACTCATGGCTACGGATGCTGGGTACGGGTTCGTGGCAAAACTGGACGATCTTCAGACTAAAAATCGCTCCGGTAAGGCCGCTATTTCTATTCCAAAGGGTGGCAGAGTGCTGTCACCGACCCCAGTTTCTGATATTGAGCACAGTTTGGTAGTGGCGGTCAGTAATGAAGGCCGCATGCTCGCTTTTCCGCTTGCAGATTTACCCCAACTCGCGCGAGGGAAAGGCAATAAGTTGATTAATATACCGTCCTCTCGATTGCAGTCTCGGGAAGAATTTGTAGTTGCTGTGGCCGTTATTACGCCGGAGCAGCAACTTTTAGTTTATTCAGGGAAGCGCCATTTAAACCTCAAGCTGTCAGACTTGGAACACTACCGTGGAGAGCGCGGCCGTCGTGGAAATAAGTTACCACGGGGATTTCAGAAAGTGGATAAGGTAGAAATTGCCCCGACTGAGTAGTATGAAAATCTCGGTGTTCATGTGGTAAATTGTTTACGGTAAAGCTTGCTTTCACTATATTGTGATCTGATTAGGCTTGAAGTATAAAACAATAGTATTTAAGCGAGGACTTTATTAAGTGGACAATAAAATTTTGCTAATTATCGCGTCGTTGTTGCTTCCTCCTCTGGCTGTTTTTCTTAAAGTCGGTGCGGGAAAGGATTTGATTATTAATGTCGTGTTATGCCTGTTTTTCTGGGTGCCTGGAATTATTCATGCACTTTGGATCTCATTGAAGTAAAGGGTTGTTGGTAACGATAAGTTAGTTATAACCGATATGTCTTTTCAAATGGTTGCAGGTTAGAGAGTAAGCGCTGGTTCAGCTGATTTTTATGGAGTAAATTAATGGAGAATATTGTGGATAATGTAGGTGATTTCATTCTTTTTTATGGTTTAAAAGTATTGATAGCACTGGCTATTTTTATTATTGGTAAGGCCATTGCTAAATGGCTACGTGGAGTAGTTTCAACGCTCTTACAGAAAAAAGAAATGGATGTGGCTATCCAGCACTTTGTGTCAGCGCTTGTGTACTATGCATTGATTACTTTTGTTGTGATTGCGGCGCTTGGCCAGCTAGGTATTCATACGGCATCGTTTGTCGCCGTCATTGGTGCTGCAGGTCTTGCAGTTGGTTTGGCTCTTCAGGGTTCTCTCGCCAACTTTGCTGCGGGTGTGCTGATACTTATCTTTAAGCCCTATCGTGTTGGTGATTTTGTTGAGATCGCTGGTGTTGCGGGAACAGTAACGAGTGTTTTGGTTTTTACAACAGAATTGAACACTGGTGACAATAAGCGAATTATTATTCCTAATGGCCAAGCAATGGGCGGCACTATCACCAATTATTCTACCAATGATACACGTCGAGTAGATCTGGTCATGGGTATTGGTTATGGCGATGATATCGATAAGGCGAAGAAGGTTCTAGAAGATATCGTCGCTGCAGATGATCGCATCCTTAAGGATCCAGCTCCAACTATTGCCGTGGTTGAACTGGCGGATAGCAGTGTTAACTTTGTGGTTCGCCCCTGGGTGAATAAGGCAGATTATTGGGGTGTTTACTTTGGTCTAACAGAGGCTGTTAAGAAACGCTTTGATCAGGAAGGTATCTCTATTCCATTCCCTCAGTCAGATGTACATATGCATCAGGTTGCCAGTAACGATTCGTAAACTTAAGCCCCGCTAAATGCGGGGTTTTTTATTTTTGTCTTTTGTTCTTGCTTCAAATAAGAGAGAGAAGAGATGGGTATTTTATCTTGGATAGTGTTGGGACTGATTGCTGGTATCTTGGCTAAAATGTTTATGCCTGGAAAAGATGGCGGGGGTTTTATTGTTACCGCGTTGTTGGGTGTTGCCGGTGCTTTCGTTGGCGGGTGGGTCGGTTCTTTTTTGGGGTTGGGCTCTACTGGGAGCTTTAGCTTGGGCAGTATAGCTACTGCGACAGTTGGAGCCTTAGTGCTGCTTATTATTTACCGAATGGTTAAAAAATAACTATGGTACTGATGACGACATTCTGAATGAACGGAGCTGTCTACATCAAGCATTGATAGAACGTGGCCCAAGTGCTGCATTTTTTCTACAAAATTTTGGTATTAATTAAGCCCTAACTGTTCTTTTAAATGTGCCAGTTGCTTGAGAGATTCTTGCTTGCTAAGTGGGGGTTTCTCTTTGGCTTCCAGCATGGGTTCTGATGGCAGGGTTAGCTTTTTACCTTGGGCCACATCACGGCATATTCGACGGTAGTGCTGTTGATAGGCAGGATAGCTACTGGATTCTGCTTCATGGGTTAACCGGTACCAACCAGTTTCTGCTCCCGCGTAATATACAGCCAAGTGAGACCATTTAGCGTGAGTTTTTGGTGATGGAGCATTACAGGCTTCCAGATAAGCATCGTGTGGACATGGTAGTCCAAGCTCGTTGCTTTGTCCTTCACAGTTTTGAATCATTCGATTCAGCGTAGGCAGGTAGTCTGAGGTTTCTATAACATTCTTCGCACCCGTTAGTATCTGCTTTTCAGAAAAGTGTGCTAACGCTTCCAACCATAACCGTTTGGCCTGATTTAGTAGTTCAGTATCGCTGTAAGCACTATAAAACTGGTTGTGATAATTGAGTCGGAACAATGCAAATACTTGATTAATTGCATCAATGAGGTGGGCAGTGTTTTTTGCCGTTAGCTCAGGTGCTGGCCCAGCTGCGGTCACTGAGTTCGTCGATGAGGTTGTTATTTCTTGTACTGTTTGATCGATGAGGTCGTTGTTGTCCATTGCTTATTACCTGAGGGGTAGCCGATTGTTGTCGAGACCACTCTCGCTTAACCTGTTGTAGAAACTTGGTGTTCCAAGAATTATGAGCTTGGCCGCTGTCTCGCCAATAAAGAACAAATTCTGGCGCGAGTCTTTCAGCAAAATCACGAGAAATATTGTCTAGTATTAAAACTTCAAAAAGTTCTTCGCTGGGCTTCCAATCCTGAGGTATTAATCTTGGCTCAGAATCATGTTCCATAGTGGCGGTAAATCGTGCCCACTGGCGTTTAACGTGCATGATAAACCGGCTGTTCCACGTATTGGAGGCCTCTCCACGCTCCACCCAGTACAGCATGAATTCGGGGATAGCATCTTCGATGAAGTTATGATTGATTCCCGCTTGTCGTACCAGAATATCCATTGCATCTTGGGATGGGTGCCAGTCAGCAGACATGGGTTTTTGTTGACCTAGTTTTGTGGCTTGCGTCTGTTGATTTCGCCAGATACGAAGTACGTGTTTAATAAACTTGGAGCCCCAGCTAAATTGGG
>JASJGJ010000114.1:0-4277 GCA_033791605.1 Porticoccus sp. | reverse complement strand
AATGAAGGCCGCCGTAAATAGCAATAAAAATGCAAATGACAAAAAGTAAGCTGATGCCGTCCATAAGGAATAGTGAACCTAAATGCGGCCTCGTTAAAGGCTGCCAAATAATCCCGATAATAAATCCTGCACGTAACGCTTGCTGATTTTACACTATCGGCTAATCAGGTAATCCATTGCGCCTTCACCAACGGTTATGTTTCTTGCTGGCATTAGTGGGATATTTCCTTCACCAGAATCATGGGCAAGGGACATACTGAGGTTGCGAGCAACGGACCAGGTAATGGTTTTGTCGTACAGGTTAGGCGAGTAACTAGGAAAGCTGCTCACGTTGGAGATGTCATCATTGTGTAGCTTGAGATTCGGGGTGGCTACCCATTTCTGGATGGTGATGGAATGACCGACGGGGATTTGATACCAGTTATTAACGGGGACGATTTCCAGGCCAGTGTCATTATCCATAACCGCGTAGCTGATCGTTGAAAAATCCGGTGTGTTCGAAAGCGTTACTGTCGACAGAACCGGTGCAGGATACCCGCTCACGGATTCATAGCTATAGACTTCCCTCTGTTGGAAGTAGTGTTTTGAGTCACATTCTGTCGTGATACCTGTGTTGCGATCTCGAAGTGACCAGACAGCGATGGAAGCGGCAGTCGGGGTTAAGTCATTGGGATCAAGTATGTAATCATAACCGTATGTCCAAAAATTGAAAATATTGGTGATATTTTCAATCCAGAATGTTTGATCAAAGTCGGACACATCACTCCACACTGATGGAGTGGGGTTGGTAGGCAGTGCGTCCTCAAATATGTTTTCTTCAGCGCCGAAGTTCGGTAGTGGTGCTTGCTCTTCCACCCAGCCGCTTCCGTTCCAGTTCCATACCGAGGAAGTAGTAGTCCAACTGGTCATTTCGGGACAGTTGTCTGTTGGTGTCATCAGGCCGAGCCGCCACTCGGTGGTGGTCTTAATATTGACGAGATGCTCCCGCACCAGTTGTTCCACCGCCTGAGTTGTTGTGTGGGCAGAACTGTCAGAAAGATTCATATAGAACGATTTTCCCGTCGTGTTGGTAAAGGAATAGGCGGTGCTCGCGAATTGCATGGCGTTAAGATTATCCCGGTCAATGAAGGCTGTGGTAGAGAAAATGTCAGCGCCCAGGTCAGTGATGTTACTGGTGTCGATAGTCAGTACAGGCACATAAAAATCTGCCCTAAAACTAAAATTGCGAATCGTTTGATTGCCGACGATATCGGTGACCTCAACCTCAATCAGGTGTTCGTCCGACGGTGTTGATTGATGCCAGTCTGCTGAGAGCGTTTCAGCGGCGAGTGGAATCATGTATTCGTCATTAACAGGTGCCAGAGTGCGCCAGGGATTGAGTACAAGATTATTTCGTCGATACTGCACGCGCACGGTTATGTCTTGCGGGTCTGTCGAAAGTCCGGGGCCCATTTCGTCGCTCACGCCAAAAGCGAAGTAGGGTATGGCATTGCTGTCCAGTGTTGCACGGCTGATTAACACGCTACCGATATCAACGTTATCCGTTTCAAAATACAGGGGCACGGAATCGTTGATGTCTTGCAGGGCGGCCTCGGTGTAGCTTCCATCGCTATTGGAGAAGCGCGCCTGACTGTGTGTTCCCGTGTTGTTGAAGGTGGGCGCTTGATTATCGATATCGACGGGATTGGACGCGCCAACCAACAGGGTGGTTTGTGCGGCGATGCTGTTAGCCGCATCCAAAAGATCATTGGCAACGAAGCTGGTTTTATTTTCTGCACTGTTGGCGATGGCAAGCATGTGCAAAGAAAAAATGAGTCGATACGTATCCGCGTTGAGTGGCACTATGCCAAAACCGAGGGGCTCCAGTTCGGTGCCCGCCTGGTTAAAGCCAATGCCATCCAGCAGCCCGTCTGAGAGAAGGTCGTGGTAAAAAATCTGACTCAGCGCGATCGAATTGTAGATCGTGTGGGGTTGATTCTCCTGGTTTTCATTACTCGCCCATAAAGTCCAGTCAGAGAGGCCTGCCAAATAAAAACCATACAATACATCATCTCCAAATACACTGACCCCGCTGTTCTCGTCGGTGATATCGATGGGGATTATGTCTACAACATCCAATGAAAAAAATTGGTTAACCGTAATTCTGGCCTCTTCAATGGCATTCTCGACGGACATGCCCATGGCCGTTTTGTACTCTGCCAGTCCAGTTACCAGATGTGTTAATGGCGTTACCATAAAGTGGTGAGTTTGGCCTGATTTGTACATGCCTACGGCGACAAGGGTTTGGCCATCTTTTAATAAAACGGGTGTGCCGGTCGCTTCTTCAATATAACTTCCGCCACTCACCTCAATGAGAATGGGTTGGTTTGGGCTCTGAATATCAACAGAGTACGCACCGGTGGCGTCGGTAGTGGTTTCCCCCAGTTTTAAACCGCGAATACCATTTTTTAAACTATAAATGCTGACCTGTGCCCCAGTGATAAGGCCATCGACAGCATTGCCATTTACCGTCCCAAACGGTCGCTCATCGGGGAGTTCTGTTGAGCTGTCAGGGGCGCACCCCCATAAAAGGGCAATCGCCAGCAGAAAATACAAAGTTTTGTAGATGGTCATTTTCTCATCCTTTGCAACAAGCCTTGTTTGCAATGTACTGAGTCGAGACTTTTTAATACCGGTAAAGCAAGGTTACCGCGGCCAGAGATTCTGTGATGTGGCCATCGGATGGAATGGATTGCTCCAGTTTAGCGGCAATAATCCAGTTGCGTGGTAAGGACCACTCGCTAACAACATTAATGAGGCCGGCCACGTTTGCCCCTTCCCGATCCGGGTAGGCCTTGATCAGGAAGCCATCGCCATCAACCGTGTGGCGAGCCGTAAATTTTTCTTGAGAAATATCGAGACCTGCGCCAAACCAGGCAGAAAATTTTGGAAGGATTTTGAGGTTTTTCTGAAAAGACAAACGCACACCATAGCGTTCGACATCCTGACCAATTTTAGTCGAAGAGGCGTCCAGCATGGTTTTGTAATAATAAAGCTCAGACCAATATCGAAGGCTGCTGCTCCACACCCGAGCGGTATAAACCAGCGTGATGGGTTGTAGCGCCCAGGTAGCTTCAGTACTACCCGCCGAATCATCCACGGAAACAAGCGCGGCACCAATGCCGTATCCGAGCATTGATGTTCTTTTTGGTTGACCCAACGCCGCACCGTATGTCGAAAAACTGACAAAAAGCATCAATACCCCAGCAATCAGTTTGGTATTCTTCACTAACCAACTCTCTCCATGAAGTTGTATCTGTAGCTTATTGAAATCCTATGTTTATTTGTAAAGTCACTACTCATAAGTATAGATGATCCATATAGTTCGGATGCATGAGTATGGTAATTATTTTCATGTTTAAGGTTGGGAGTTGATGCTGTGTTGCGCTGAGTACACGGATCATTCAATTATAACCTGAGTCTGGTGTTTAGGCTTAGTGGTGTTGGTTAAACATGACGCGATACGCATAAAATGTATTTTTTTGTATCGCTTTTAATTAACTGTTATTACGAAACTGATGAGTCAGACGGTACTTGAGAAAAAATAACAGAATTTACGTTTTTCAGTGTTTTCGGATTTTAGTGTCTTAGCGCATTTTAGCGTTGAATGTTATGTTGTCGACAGGGGTGACATTCAACATGCAGTCATCAGCCGGCCTCAAAAACCCATCGGTTGATACGCTTACTCTTGGTTTTGAGGCCGGCTGAATAGCATTGTTAAAGGCGATTTCTATCTGCCATTATTCTTTGCTCATAAGCGTCATCTTTCTAGAGCAGCAACAGCGCAAGATGAGTAATAAAACCACAAACAAGATAATAAGAATAATAATGACTAACCATTTAATCCGTTGAATGTCTTTATCTTGATCATCATCCGTTGGTGTTATTTTATGCTCGTCTTCAGGTTCTGTGACTATATCGTTGGGATCGCTTACTCCCGCTGATATGCGAACCTCTCGCATAAATCGAGGGCTCTTCTGGTTTACGTCACGGTTGTGTCCTTCTTCCCCTGGTTGCCATTGATCGACATTGACCTTGAAATGGAATCCATAGGCGCCTTTTTGCGCTGTGCTCGTATAAACACCCGTGAATATTCCATCACCTGCCATGTCATCACCATGGCCGCCGGCATCACGACCATTATCGTATAATTCCACTGTGTCTTTGGAGCCGTCTGGCAATGTGACGATTGCGGTAATCTTTTCGCCTTCCTTCGTCACTGTACCGCCAATGCTTCG
>JASJGJ010000113.1:0-3351 GCA_033791605.1 Porticoccus sp. | reverse complement strand
CACTTAAAATAACGCCAGAATTTTTGCATCATAATCAACGGTCTCGATTGATTTACATCCTATAATCGGCAGGTCGAAGGTTCGAGTCCTTCCAGGCCCACCATTTATTCCCCTTCTCGGCGTTGCCGACTCCATAACAATATTTTCCTAGTGATAGTGAAAAGCTGCGTATTACGCGGGTTTCAGCGCTGATTGGTCAACCTGTACCAGTTGAGTCAGCTGGTCCTAGCTTGCTGGCTTGGGCCACATTCCTTTTTATCATATACCAGTGGAATCTGAGAGCCACTGTTTATGGGGGCTCCACCCTCGTAACGAAAGTCGTGTAGGTACTTGAAAGTTCCTAAAGAGTTGACATAGCTGACGTTCGCTTCTTGTTGATCTAAATTGCTATGAATCCAATAACTGGTTATCCATGGCTAAGGAACAAGCTGGATAGCAATCCGTTGATCTCTGGCTCAAAGAACAGATTATTTGGCCGCACTTCGCGCTTGTCATGCTGTGTGCATTGGTTTTATTCTCCCTCTACTTCCACAGCAAATTTTATACTGCCACGGCAAAATTAAAGCTCGCCGCGGAGCTTGACCAACTCTGCTGTGATTTCATGGGCTCGATCTTCAGAGAGGTCGTATTTCCACATGACAAGGATGGCAGCGAGTGCAGTACCTGCCGGTATTATGATGTCGGCAAGGCGCAGGTTGGTCATGGTTTCCACAGATTGGGATGCCGCACCTGCATCGAAGCCAACAAATTTAAGTACCGCGCCACCCAGTATTAATGCCAAAGCCTGTCCCAGTTTTACCATCAACCAATAAATGGCGCCAAAGGTGCCTTCTTTCCTGGGCATACCGTTTCTAAGCTCATCAAGGTCACAAACATCTGCGGTCATACTCATCATCAGGGTGAATAAACCGCCGATACCGAAAGCCATGAGTGGGATAGGCATGAAAATCATCCAGGGGTTTTCTGGGTTGAAGGCGAACCATTTTAGTCCGTATCCCACAATGGAAATAGCCGTTGAGATAATAAAGGCATTGCGTTTACCCCACCTGGTGGCCATCGAGGTAACAACTGGGATCACCATAAATGCGGTGACCAAAGCGCTGACCGTAGCGAACCAGGCGGGCCAGGTTCCTGCCGCACCGTAATTGCCGTCAAACATATGGAATACGATGATAAAAAAGCTAAAGGATGCCACTAACTGGAAGCCGTTGAATACCAGGAAGGTGGAGCCACAGAGTTTGACGAATTCTATGTTTTTGAAGGCCTGGATGATGTTTATTGCAACTTCCACCAAATTGCTGAACATGTTCTTCAGGGACAGTTCTGCAAGGTTGTCAATGTTCTTGCTATCGATACCCTTACAGAATAATCCTGGAACGATTCCCAACACAATACAGCCGCCCGCTACATACAAGGCCAGGGTTCGCACTCCTTCTGCCTGGGTTTCAAACAAGTCTGGATCCGCGATCAATACCCAGAACCAGGGAACTATCATCCAGGCCACTTGCCCCAACACCTGGGAAAATGCCATAAGTCGAGTACGTTCTTTATAATCTGATGTAAGTTCGTAACCCAGACCCACAAAAGGCGTGGCAAACATTGTATTGCCAATAGTGAAGGCCAGTGAGAACAGTAGGAAATACCAGAACAGTTGATCTTGTGACCATTCAGGATCCAACTGCCACATAAGCCCAAATAATACACCACTCAAGATAGCACCAATCACAATATATGGCCTGCGTCTGCCCCAGCGGGAGCGAGTATTATCAGTAACGAAGCCCATTATCGGATCAGTCAGGGCATCCAACAATCTTGGCAAACCACTTAAAAGGCCAGCCAACAATGGATCCACACCAAATGCCGTAATAAGGAAGAAGGCAAAGACACCCAACGCCCCCGGCAGCATATTGAGAACCAGTGTGCCAGTCCCATAAGCAGCTTTTTCTACTACCGGAACCTTGTCTTTTAATGCAGTTTCATAGTGCGCCATATTTGTTATTGTCCCCCTCCAGGTATCGAATCATTGTACTTTATTACAAATTTAGTGTGAACAAAGTTACAGAATTGTCAAAAAATACGTTAACCTGAGCCTTTTCAACGACGACGCAGAGAGGATGGTGAGAAACATTCTTTTTTATCTGTACAATAAATGATGTGATTAACTTCATTTAGATCGGTTAACTGCGCAGAGGAAAACAGGTACAAAAGTGCTCGACTGGCATAAGCGATACTATGCTCCTATAATAAACTGAAATGCGCCAAGCAGGGGGAGCCTATATATGTCCATACAAATGATGCTGATTCTTGTCGGTGCATTGTTGATTCTTATCGGTATTGTTGGTGGCCTCAAGCGAGGCGCTGAGCACACTGAGTTGGTCAAAGCCAGAGTGAGGATTCCACTTGGTGTAGTGGGTATGTTCATCATCATCTTTGCAGGCTATTACTCTGGTGCCATCACGCCTTTAGGGCAGTTAGAGCATATAAACGTCGGTAATCAACTCAAAATTGAATACCCTGTTCAGAAAACCCAGGTAGTCTCCCCCATTGAGGGTGACAAGGTTGAATGCCGTATTTTGACTATGGGGGTTTATCCAGAAGGCCTGGACAAAGATATTTGGGTGCTGTTGAAACCCACCGACAAGAAATACTATCCGCAATCTGACCATACCAACGTCTCTTATAGAAGAAATGGCAAATGGCAGGTTATCACCCGATTTGGTGGCGATTTGGATGAAAAATATGAACTCATCGTTTATGAAACAGATGCGGTCGCCAGTGAATTCTTTAGTTCCACAATCCAGACCTGGAAAGACCAGCTTTCCTACCCTGGTTTAGAGCCTGAAGAAATCCCTGCCTCGGCGGTGGAAGTGGAACGCTTGAACATTTCCCTGAAAGGAAACTGCCGAGGGGTATTTTAATACCGATAGGTAATAACAAGTTTCTCTGATGACAAAATAAAAAATGACCTGCAACCTTAAGTTCAGGTCATTTTTCGTAATATATAGAAAATCTATAGGGTCAGATTTGATTGAAACACCTCAAACAAATCCTAAGGGTCGACTGCGGCAGTCGACCCCATCTTCGCTTAATGTCAGCTATTCCGATAGCTGCCGTTCATCCGAATCACCCCGAACGGCTGAGAAGTGTCGATCAGAGACTATTTGGCAGAACCAGTTCGGACGCCTCGAACGACCGCTAAGACGTAGTAAGCTGCCGATTACACAAACAGCACAAACAGGACACCCAACATAAGGACGTACACAAACAGGACACCCAACATAAGGAAGCGTATAAAAAACTCACAAACAGGACACCCAACATAAGGAAGCGTATAAAAAACTCACAAACAGG
>JASJGJ010000112.1:0-34227 GCA_033791605.1 Porticoccus sp. | reverse complement strand
ACACGTCCTGGCAGTTCCAACAAGCTCTCATTCACAGCACATAAATTGCAACCCGCACTTTTTTATGTATGTAACAATATATGTAAATAAAAAAGCCATAAATTAATAGATCTTATTTATCAATTCCTTATGGCATATATTGGCGGAGAGGGAGGGATTCGAACCCTCGAAGGGCTTTTTAAACCCTTACTCCCTTAGCAGGGGAGCGCCTTCAGCCGCTCGGCCACCTCACCAATTCTTTAATTTACTTAAATGTTTAAGACAAATACATCCACCACCTAAAATCGAGGCGGCATAATAACAATACCATCTAAAAAATCAAAGCGGATTGGGCTATTCCTGCCCTTCTTTCTCCTGCTGGATTCGCTGGTAGATTTCTTCCCGATGAACTGAGACATCTTTCGGAGCATTTACGCCCAAACGAACCTGATTTCCCTTAACTCCAAGCACGGTGACACTAACATCATCACCAATAATTAAAGTTTCACCAACACGTCGAGTGAGGATTAACATGATAGAACTCCTATTTACTGCCAAAATTCAGCAAAAACGCTGAACGTCCTGTTTTTCCCTGGCTTTTATTGTTTTAGTGTAACCAAGCAAGCTTGTTCCGATAAAATCACAACACCGAATCAACTAACAGACTATACCAATCATTCCATATCAGGGTAAACAGTTTGCACGATTTCTATCTCTTATCCTCTGACCCCAGATCAAAAGCACTGTGCAAACCTCTCACGGCCAGCTCTAGGTAACGCTCATCAATAACAACCGTAATTTTAATTTCTGATGTACTGATCATCTGAATATTAATATTCTCTTTTGCTAACGCTTCAAACATCGTTGCAGCTACACCGGCATGTGAACGCATTCCCACTCCGACCAGCGCAACCTTGGCGATATTCGAATCGCTCTCAACCGTTGTAGCACCAAGCTCTTTTGCCACTGCATTTAAAACGTCCTCTGCTTTATTCATCTCATTTCGATGAACAGTAAATGTCAGAGAAGCCGTATTGTCTTGGGCGACGTTCTGTACAATAACATCAACTTCAATATTAGCCCGGCCCACAGCACCCATAACGCGAGCAGCGATGCCGGGCACATCTGGAATACCACGAATAGTAAGTTTAGCCTCATCGCGATTAAATGCGATTCCAGAAACAACGGGTTTTTCCATATCGTCATCATCCTCAAGTGTAATCAACGTACCCGCGCCATCTTCAAAACTCGACAACACACGCAATGGGACCTTGTATTTACCAGCAAATTCTACTGCACGAATTTGCAATACTTTGGATCCTTGGCTGGCCATTTCCAGCATTTCTTCAAAGGTAATTTTATCCAGACGACGAGCTCCTTCCACCACACGAGGGTCGGTGGTATAGACGCCATCCACATCAGTATAAATCTGGCACTCATCCGCTTTTAGTGCCGCAGCCAATGCCACAGCGGTCGTATCGGAACCACCTCGTCCCAAGGTGGTTATGTTGCCCTCATCATCAGCACCCTGAAAGCCTGCAACCACAACCACCTTACCTTGGGCCAAATCCTGTTCCATACGGTGCACATCAATATCCTGAATACGCGCCTTGGAATGAGAATTATCTGTGAGAATTCGGACCTGGCTACCAGTGTAGGATTTTGCATCAAAACCACGCTTATGTAAGGCCATGCTCAACAACGCGATAGTGACCTGCTCTCCAGTGGAGACCAATACATCCATTTCCCGAGGGCTGGGCTCTTCGTGAATATCTCTGGCTAGGGCAATCAAGCGATTGGTTTCGCCGCTCATGGCAGAAACGACGACCACCACGTCATCACCGCGATGACGAAAACCAGCGATTTTTTCGGCTACGGCCTCGATTCGATCAGTGGTTCCAACCGAAGTACCACCGTATTTTTGAACAATTAAACTCATGAACTCTTTTAACTCAAAAATGTTATTGCAGGTCTATTCAACCCGTTAAAGCTCCTACCTAAAGGCTACCTGCTAACTATATTACCAGCTGAAATGAACTTGCAAAAAAGGTCGGCAATTAAACACCAAACCAAGATCAAAGTTAAGGGCGAAAGGAGGGACACAGGTTATCAGGTCCGACAAAAGAACTGTTGGCAAACAAATCCCCATCTTAACGATTAACCACCTAACTTTTGCTCTACCCACCCAAACACAGAATCAATAGCCACAGGCAACGCGGCTATATCAGTACCGCCACCCTGAGCCATATCAGGGCGACCGCCGCCCTTGCCACCCAACTGAGCAGCCACATACTGCATCAGCTCACCCGCTTTAACCTTGCCAGTAATGTCCTGAGTAACACCTGCCACCAAGGCAACTTTATCACCACCCGTTGCAGCCAGTATAACCACACCTGTTCCCAGCTTATTTTTTAGCTGGTCGACAGTATCACGAAGAGCTTTGGGGTCAATACCGTCTAAGCTTGCTGACAGTACTTTAACGCCCTTTATGTCCCTAGCCTGACTGGTCAGATCACTACCTGCAGAACTGGCTAACTTACTTTTCAGCAGGGTATTTTGCTTCTCTAGCTCTTTTGATTCAGCGTACAACGCAACCACTTTTTGAGCGACATTATCACGGTTGGTTTTCAGGGTACGGCCCACAGCATCCAACTGTTTTTCTAATGTATCTAAATAGCACAACGCCTGCTCACCGGTAACTGCCTCTATACGGCGAACACCCGCAGCAATACCCGTTTCACTGGTCATTCGTATCAAACCAATATCACCCGTTCTAGAAACATGGGTGCCGCCACAAAGCTCCACAGAAAAACCTTCGCCCATGGTCAACACTCGGACTTCATCACCATATTTTTCGCCAAACAATGCCATGGCACCTTTTTGCTGAGCGGCGTCCATATCACAAAGGTCTGTTTCTACTGCGGTGTTACGACGAATCTCCCCATTAACTCGACGCTCAACGGCTTTTAACTGCTCCGGGGATACGGCTTCAGAATGACTAAAGTCAAAACGCAGACGTTTACTATCAACCAATGATCCCTTCTGAGCCACGTGATCACCCAAAACCTCTCTCAATGCCGCATGTAACAAATGGGTGGCAGAATGATTAAGGGCTGTTGCTAAACGAACACCCGGATTGACTTCAGTCTCAAGCTGCTGACCAATATTGATAGAACCTGAAGTCACAACACCGATATGTAAATAGTGACTCCCCTGCTTCTGGCAATCATGCACATCAAACTCAACACCTACTGTACGCAGGCACCCTTGATCGCCTGCCTGGCCACCTGACTCAGCATAGAAAGAAGTGTTATCTAGTATGACTACAGCTTCATCACCTTCAGAGACCGCCTCCACAGCATCACCATCTTTCATCAAAGCCACCACGGCACCAGTGCCACGGGTAGAGTCATAACCCGTAAATTCTGTTTGACCGTCTAGCTTTAACTGCTGGGCATAATCCACCTTGAAAGACCCCGCTGCGCGGGCTCGCTGTCGTTGAGCACCCATGGCATCTTCATAGCCAAGCATATCCAATGACAAACCTCTTTCCCGAGCAATATCATTGGTCAAATCAACAGGAAAACCGTACGTATCATAAAGCGTAAAAATCACATCGCCAGGGATAACATCACCTTTTAACTCGGCCAGTGTTGAATCAAGAACGGTCATACCCTTGTCCAGGGTTTTTTCAAACTGCCGTTCTTCTTTGAGCAACACTTTTTCAACTTGTGCCTGTGCGTCAGCCAGCTCCGGATAGGCCTCACCCATTTCCTCTACTAACGCTGCCACCAGAGTGTGAAAAAAAGCTTGGGTTTGACCGAGTTGATTTCCGTGGCGAATTGCTCGACGGATAATACGACGCAACACATAGCCTCGACCTTCGTTAGACGGTACGACACCATCCACAATTAGGAAGCTGCATGAACGAATGTGGTCAGCGATCACTCGCAGTGACTTATTTTCCAAGTCGCTGGACCCCGTTGCTTTTGCCGCAGCTTTAAGCAGCGACTGAAACAGGTCAATTTCATAGTTGCTATGAACACCCTGCATCACTGCAGCAATACGCTCAAGTCCCATACCTGTATCGATCGAAGGCTTTGGCAAAGACTCCATGGTGCCATCAGCACTGCGCTGGTACTGCATAAATACCAGATTCCAAATTTCAATATAGCGATCGAGATCGTCATTTTCGCTTCCAGGTGGCCCACCGGGCACACCTTCACCGTGATCATAAAAAATTTCAGAACAAGGACCACAAGGGCCAGTATCACCCATTTGCCAAAAATTATCTTCATCTAGTCGGGAGAACCGCTCTGCACTGACACCCAGCTCTTTCAGCCAAATATCTGCTGCCTCATCATCGGATACATGAACTGTTACCCACAAACGTTCTTCAGGAAGACCTAGCTCCTCTGTCAAAAACTGCCAAGCAAACCTAATCGCCTCACGCTTGAAGTAATCACCAAAGCTGAAATTACCCAGCATCTCGAAAAAGGTGTGATGGCGAGCGGTATACCCTACATTTTCCAGATCATTGTGCTTACCACCTGCCCGCACACAACGCTGTGATGAGGTAGCGCGAGAATAACTGCGCTTTTCACCTCCTAGAAAAACATCCTTAAACTGCACCATACCGGCGTTGGTAAACAACAGCGTCGGGTCATTACCGGGAACCAAGCTACTACTTGCGACCACTTCATGGTTCTGGCGCTCAAAATACTTTAAAAAGGCGTTACGAATTTCAGCACTTTTCATAAATAATCAACATCCGCGGCCTGCTTTCAGGCCTCTTTATACAATACAGTTCTGGATAAAATAGTGTTCTGGCTATCAGAAGCCCAAGTTGTCTTCAGAGAACGTCTTATTGCCAAGAATATGTAAATGCAGGTGAAACACGGTTTGACCAACACCGGCACCATTGTTTATCACGACACGAAAAGCTTCATCGACACCCGCTTTTTTGGCGATGTCTCCCACAGCTAACATCAAATGCCCAAGCAGTGCCTTATCTTCCAAAGAAGCATCAACCAACCGCGGTATGGGCTTCCTAGGGATGACTAACAAATGTGTCGGCGCTTTGGGAGCAATATCCTTAATGGCAATACAGTACTCATCCTCATAGACAATATCAGCTGGGATATCGCCATTCATAATTTTGGTAAAAAGTGTTTCTTCTGACATGTTCTATTTCAACCCCTCGTACTACTTTAACCTTGGCGCCTATGTTAACGCTATGAGTGGTTAGAACCGAGCTTCTCATCAACACTCAACTGTCGTGCTTCGCTTTCCAGCATCACAGGAATGCCATCACGAATGGGGTAAGCCAAACCACTGGCACGGCAGATAAGTTCATCTTTTTCTTTGTCATATTCCAGGGGTGCCTTACTCACCGGACACACCAAAATACTTAGCAATTTCTTGTCGATCATCATGCCCCCAGGTTGTGGATATAGTACGGGGGCAAGTTTAAGGGAAAGATGCAGTTAAGACCACGTCTAGCGGACTTTACTCAAAAATCGAACGAAAGGAATTAATAGCCTTAAGTAATAACCGGTGGCATTGAAACTATTCAGCTCTAGCCGGAAAGTACTTCAGCACCAACTCAGGATCTAGGCGCACGTTAAACCAATTGATTCGCCAGTCCAAATGTGGCCCGGTGGCCCGACCTGTTGCACCAACACGAGCAATTAGATCACCCGCCTCGACTCTCTGACCATTCTCTGCCACCACGTCACTAAGATGTATAAACGTTGAGCTAACGCCATGGCCATGATCGATGATCAACGTCCCCCCCGAATAAAACATATCTCGATGCACCAACGTCACAATACCGGCAGCGGGAGCAAAAACATCTGTACCTTTGGGTGCAGCAATATCCAATCCATAATGCGGGCTTCCGGGCTTACCGTTATAAACTCTGCGGCTGCCATAAACACCGGTAATGGGGCCTTCTAACGGTTTATGAAACCCTCGCAAAAAGTCCCGAGAATGCCCATCTCCAGATCTAGCCTGTTTAACCAAAATAGCTTCCTGACGAATTCTTTCCAACACCTCATTAGGGGGCGTGACTGTTTTTTGGGGAACACCGTTAACACGTTGTTCTCGATATTCACGCTGGGTCACCGAAAACTCATGGATCTCTTGATTGCCCTCACGCCCATCCACAGTCCGCAGCGTTATTTTTGATGGTGCATCTCGCCCTAGTCCAAAGACAAATAAACCGTCTTCTTCAACTCTTACCTGATGGTTCATCAGCTCCACTGTGGAACCCGGCGCCACACGACCAATCAACAACGACCCTTGAGACAGAGCACCCGTCAACTCAAGCGCTGATACAGCTGACCCCATCAATGTGACAACCAGAACGATAAGACATCGGGGCACGGATATGCAGAGTTTCATAGCTGAATCACTTTCAATTTCCATCCCTTTGCTTTTTGTTAATTCATTCAAACGCTTTCTTATCTTTTGCATCTCGAACTACCGGTGCTTCCCTCTCAAAATAGGGCTCCAAAGAATCCACCTGACAATGCTTTCCCGTGTGTAGAACTCTTATTGAATAGCTATGAGTACAAAACAGATTGTTTCGGGAGGTATACACAAAACCATTTTGCATAACGTCTTTACAGGACTCCATAAAATGCATTTTTACTTGTTTGCCATCTACCAACTGAAGTATTGCAGAATTTTCATCCAAAAGTCTTACTTTCTGAATACGATGACTACTTAGACAGCCATTGTAAATCCCCCAATCTTCTAGGTCGACATCAACTATCGATGGTCTGACCCCACTTACCCCATCTCTTGCTTCGTCTTCTGATAAAAACACAGGTTGCCCAAGAACACAGGAGAGAAATACAACCATGACCAAAGGAATGAATAGATGCAACACAAAAGCTCGCTATAAATTAAGTCAAAGCTTAGATTGATGGCCTGCCAGTCCGTTCCTCAAAAGGAGAAAGATATTTAATGAGTGTTGTCGTGAAAAAATTTTCACCACCCCGGTCAGAGAGACTTAGTCATTATCGGGGCAGGAAGAGTTGAAACATTTAGCAATTTGATCCGAATTGAACCCGCGATAATGAAGAAAACTACTGCGCCTAGCTCTCTCCTTGAAATCCTCACAGAATTTTGTCCCATACTTTTTATTTAGCACAGCTCTGGCCAATTCATACCAATCAATACCACTTTTCTCTAAAATATGTCCTATAAGGTCTTGATCAACACCCCGTTGTTGTAATTCCATACTGATACGGTTAGGCCCCTGTCCCCTCCTTATCCGAGAGGATAAAAATGCTTCTGCAAATCTCTCATCAGACTGAAGATTTTCCTTCTGCAATCCAAGGACAACCTGGCCTATTATTTCAGAATAATCAGGGAATTTATCACCCAGCTTCCGCTGTAATTCAAAACAGGAATGCTCCCTGCGCGCCAATAAGTTCATCGCACGCACCCGCACAATAGACTTGGGATTTTCTTGCTGTTCTCTCACTTGTTGAGAACTAGATTGATCTGTTTGAGTCATTGATTACCTGACCATTTTTTCCGGGAGCTTTTAATTGAGCGATACACCTAATACGTCAATTTTCAATAATGTCTAGACTATTTTAGTCGGCCGCACCCATCACATCAAAGTGCCTTCACCTTTGCTAATGCTCACCTGAGATTTCTTCAGCGTTGTTCTTTGGTCCGCTCTTTGAGCTAAATTTCAACCTACAGTCACACAGTTAGCCTACTGAGTCAGCGTTTTCTATTTATAATCGTTTCTTTTACAGACATGTAATCGTAAACAGGCGTATTTTCTACCTAATACGCTTGAACGGTTCCAACATCAACTGAACTAGGCCCTCATCACGCCTATGTTCAATCCCTATTTTCATATCTGTTTGTCGATGATGCTTAGAGCTGCTTCCAAACAAACGGTCCCAAAAGCTAAATATCGTACCGTAATTGCTATCGGTATCCTGTTGTATCGCGTGGTGGTGAACCCAATGGATAGAAGGGGTAATAATGACCCGTGAAAGTATTCGCTCCAACTTTCCAGGCAAACGTATATTGGAATGGTGAAAACCTGCATTGATCAGTACTACTGCCTCAAAAATTATGACGGATAGCAGAGGCATACCTAAGAAAACAATGACAAGCGAACGCACCAACGCAGAAAAAACAACTTCACCAAAATGAAATCGTACCGCTGAGCTGACATCTAGCCACTCATCCAGGTGATGTACCTGATGAAAGCGCCAAAGCAAAAATACACGATGATTAGCCCTGTGCCACCAGTAGATCCAAAGATCCAAAATCAAAATGTCTAGCAATAACCCGGCCCACCCTTCGGCTAACAAGCCACTGCGCCAATTAATGCCCCAACCTACGGCCATAAAAGTTATAGGTAATACAATAAAGGGGGACGCTAAACTGTTGCATAACCATAAGGACAGATTACGAGCTATACGCTTTTTCGACTCAATTGTCTTAGGCACTACTGCTAAGGGAAAGTAACGTTCTGCCACAAACAAGCCCAGCAGCAGACTAGCCACAATAATACTTTTATAAACAATCAGCTCTGGCATCGATGCCTCTCAACTATTATTAAGTTATCCATATCCTGTATCAGGAAAATACGTTGCTACTATATTGCCCGCTATTTTTAGCATGCACATAGAAACCCACCTACAAAAAAGCCGCACTTTCAGAGGAAGCACGGCTTTTTCTTACTTACATGAAAATTTTGGTACGGAGATTAAGCTTTGACCTCAGCTTCCTCTGGAGTCGCTGACCCTTTTTTAATCAACTCATCTTCCGTAGAATTTTTCTTTTTCACGACAGGCATTAATTCAGTACGAATTTTCTGTTCGATTTCATTAGCAATTTCTGGATTTTCACGCAAATATTCACATGCATTTGCCTTTCCTTGGCCTATTTTGTTGCCATTGTAGGCGTACCAAGCGCCAGCCTTATCAACTAGACCACATTTCACCCCGAGATCAACTATTTCACCCAAGTGGTTAATACCTTCGCCATAGAGAATCTGAAACTCACATTGTTTGAAGGGTGGGGATACTTTATTTTTCACCACCTTCACTCGAGTCTCATTACCCACCACCTCATCGCCATCTTTCACTGCACCGATGCGCCGAATATCCAAGCGAACCGATGAGTAGAATTTTAATGCATTACCACCGGTCGTCGTTTCAGGGTTACCGAACATCACACCGATTTTCATACGAATTTGGTTAATGAAAATGACCAAACAATTGGCATGTTTGATATTGCCTGTCAGTTTACGCAGTGCCTGTGACATCAAACGAGCCTGTAGGCCCACGTGGTGGTCACCCATTTCTCCTTCGATTTCAGCCCGCGGGGTTAAGGCAGCCACGGAATCCACAACCAACACATCTACGGTACCGGAACGCACCAACATATCAGTCACTTCCAGTGCTTGCTCACCGGTATCCGGCTGAGACACCAACAAGTCATCGACATTAACACCCAGTTTTTCTGCATAAATAGGATCCAATGCATGTTCTGCATCGACAAAAGCACAGGTACCACCTTGCTTTTGAGCCTCAGCAATCACTTGCAAAGTCAGCGTTGTTTTACCCGAAGACTCTGGCCCATAGATCTCCACAACTCGCCCCTTAGGCAAACCACCGATACCCAATGCAATGTCCAGACCTAATGAGCCAGTAGAGATAGATGGCATAACCACATGTTCTCTGTCGCCCATACGCATAACTGTCCCTTTGCCGAACTGACGTTCGATTTGATCCAGTGCCGCTTTAAGCGCCTTTTCTTTATTAGGGTCCATGATCACTGCCTCTTTATTCTTAATTGACTCTTAATACTTAAATGACTTTTATTTCCTAAGTGTTCAACTTTTGATACCCGAACACTTGAATTTCCAGTAGCTTACCCCAAATTTTTTATACTGTATAGTCATACAGTACTCTATTTTTCTAGGATATTGATCAGGCCCTTTAATGCCTGCTCTATCGCTGCTCCTCTAACGGTAGAGCGCTCTCCCTTAAACTGGAACGACTGAGTTTCCATCACCCTAACAGCCCCACCACTGCGTTTTGCCCAGCAAAACCACACCAGACCGACTGGCTTTTCCTTTGTGCCCCCACTAGGTCCCGCCACCCCACTGACTGCAACGGCAACATCTGCATCAGATGATTTCAATGCACCGAGAGCCATCAGTTCCACTACGGACTTACTGACCGCACCTTCAGACAACAGCACATCTGTAGGCACACCTAACAACTGTTGCTTTGATTGATTGGCATAGGTAACGAAACCAGCATGAAACCACTGTGAACTACCGGGCACATCAGTAATAGCACAGGCAACCCCACCACCCGTACATGACTCAGCACAGGTAACTGTCAGTCGCCGGGACAACAGTTTTTCGCCCAGCTGAACAGCAAGTATTGCAGAGTTACCCTTCATCACAATGCCCTATTTCATGGTCATATATTATTTTATCAATTAGATGCTAATTAAACGAAACCGTCACCAGTGTTTCGTAATGGTAGGTTCCGGGAAACAAATCAATCAACCCAATATGTTCAACTGTATGCTTGCCCGCTAACTGCTGAAGATCTCTCACCATGGTTGGCGCATTACAACTCACATATATCAGCTTCTTAGGCTTAAAAGTCTTCACCCAATCAGCCAAACCTGGAAACCCTTTTCTAGGCGGGTCAACCAACAACACATCAAACTGTTGATACTCAGACCGAGCTTTAAATGTTCTCAGCGCCGAATCTGAAAACAGGTCCAAATGTACAAAGCTCAAAGACTCTTGGCTTACTCGATCTGGGGCATAGTCCACCATTACCCGAGCCATTGCAGCATTGTTTTCGACAAGGCTATCGGAAAGATTTCCCTCCCCTGAGAACAGATCCAGCAATGAAGCAACGTCATCATTTTTTATTTCTTCATACACAGCCGTTTTTAATACGGCATTCATTGCTTGGTTAACTTGGCTAAAACCGCCATGTGCATAGGGTTCATTCCATTTCACACTGACACCTTCTGGGGTCAAGTAAAGCTCACAATGTCCTTGCTCACCATGGTCCTCAGTCCAGCTTTTGTCATTATATAGTTCGTCAAATGTTGCTCTCAAACGATCATCTATTGCCTGACATTCTGGTATTTCTACAACATTATTTGTAACGCCATCCATCATGCCAATGTATTTATGCCGGTAGTGCAGCTGTATCCGATTACGATACCCTAGCCGTTCTTCCGCCGGGCTAATATGAATGTCTGGAATAGCCACTTCCAACCGATTCAAATGATGCTGCAACGCCTGCTGCTTATACAGTAACTCACTTTGATAATCCGTGTGTAAATAATGGCATCCTGGGCAGCTTTCGAAATGCTTACACTGAGGCTCCTCGCGATTATCTGCCGTAATGTCCAGGGTACTCAACCGGGCAAACATCACATCTTTACTGGCTTTAGTTAACGTTGCAGTGCCCTGGTCGCCCGGCAATGTTTTAGGAATAAAGCAGGGTTTGTTATCAATTTTTGCAACACCCTGCCCCAAGGAGTCCATGCTCTCTACCTTAAACCCCAATAAACGTTCAACCTGTTTTCGCTTGGGTTTTGCATACCGGGCTTTTGTTTCATACTTTCTTCGTTTCAAAGTGCTATTTTCCCCACATTAGCCGCTAGCGTTACTGCATCCACCACAACAAAAACGGTATATTTTACAAAAACTATACAACTCAGCCACATTATCAAACACATCGCCTACAGTGTATGTCAAAATCTCCTACAAGCCTTTTAATATTCGCCTATGGTTAGGTGTGGGGCCCAAGGAACCTCTCCTTTAACACATCATGTTGTGGGTGATTTACACGTAATGACAAAGACTCCAAACGCTAACGCTGTTCGCCTGCGTGTTCTACCGCTCATAGCCTTTATGACGACCTTGCTTGTCGGGCTATTTATCATCCACAACCAACACAGGTTATGGCAAAAAGAACAATCAATACTCATGTCTGAAGTTGTCTCCTCACAAGGAGGTACTATTCAACGTCATCTTTCTCGTTCACTGTCTTCCACTTATATTCTCAAATCCTTGATTGAGGTAGATCAAAGTAACATCAAAAATTTTGAGACTTACGCTAAAAATATATCCGACTCTTTGGGCGGCATTACTAATTTACAATTAGCGCCAGGAGGTATTATTCAGAAAATTTACCCCCTAGAGGGGCATGAGAAAGCCATTGGCCTCAACATACTCAAACTTGACAATAGTCGTGATGATGCGGCTTGGGCGATCTCTCACGAAGAACTCGTTCTATCGGGTCCTTTTGAACTCGTCCAAGGAGGCAATGCTGTTGTTGGCCGCAACCCAATATTTTTGAATAATGCTGGGGGCAAGAAATCATTCTGGGGGTTCGTCTCGGTCTTAATCTACTTAGATGACCTTCTCTCCGACACTGATTTGGATACACTAAAAACCAAAGGATACTATTACCAATTATCAAAGGTCAGGAGCGATACTGAATATATTTTTGCCAAGAGCCATACGGATATGAACTCGGCTAAAACCATCATTAAAAAAACTATCGAAATACCCAATGGCACCTGGATTCTGAGTATGGGCCGCGAACCTCGGCCATGGCACTATATAACCCTAACCCTACAAATATTTCTGGCCGTTTGCCTGAGCGCACTGATGACTTACATCACCTATGCACTACTGCGGCGCCCCATACAACTCCAGCAACTCGTGGATGAAAAAACGGAGGCATTACACAAACTAGCCTTCTATGACCCGTTAACCAAACTCTGTAACCGTCGACTCTTTAACGACCTGCTCACTCGTATGATCGCCACCACAGAGCGCAACGGAACTCAGATGGCTTTGCTTTATTTGGACTTAGACGACTTTAAGCGTGTTAATGACTCTCTCGGCCATGAGAGCGGGGACCAATTGCTGAAAGTTATTGGCAAGAGAATCACTGCCGCTGTCCGCAAATCTGATATCACTGCCCGTATTGGAGGCGATGAATTTTGCATACTGCTCCCTAACATTCAGAGCCCCTTAAAAGCTGCGGATATTGCAGAAAAAGTACTGCACGCCATAGGGCTGCCCATTAAATTAGGGACCCACTCTGTAAGAGTCACCCCCAGTATTGGGATCACCCTAGCACCCCTCGACGGCGTCAATGCTGCACAATTACTCAAAAATGCCGACCTGGCCATGTACAGTGCCAAGGAAAACAGTCGTAACAACTATCAATTTTTTGAGAATAAACTTAACACCGATGCTCTGGCACGCTTGATACTCGAAAGAGAACTCAGCCAAGCTGTGGAAAACAACGAACTTATTCTCCATTACCAACCTCAGGTATGCCTACTTACCCGAAAAATAAAAGGAATAGAAGCGTTAGTAAGATGGCAACATCCCAGTAAAGGCTTTCTACCACCAGGCGAATTTATTCAATTTGCTGAAGACAGCCGACTTATCATTCCTATAGGCACTTGGGTGCTCGAGCAAGCGTGCCTACAATTAAAAAAATTAAACTTACCGGAGCTCACGGTATCAGTGAACTTGTCGCCGAGACAATTTGCTGCCCCCAACTTATTAGACACCATCAAAAAAGCCCTCAGTAACAGTGGGCTGAAGGGGCATCAATTAGAATTAGAAATTACAGAAACTGCTTTAATGAAAAATATGGCAAATGCAATTACGACACTCAAACAAATTAAATCCTTAGGCATTCAGATTGCCATAGATGATTTTGGTACTGGCTACTCCTCGCTCAGCCAGTTAAAAAATCTACCGGCAGACACGCTGAAAATAGACCGTGAATTCATTAAAGATATCAACAAAAGTACTGACAACTCAGTCATCACCGAGGTGATTGTCAGTATGGGTCACAAGCTTGGACTGACGGTCATAGCCGAAGGGGTCGAGACAGAAGAGCAAGTAGAGTTTATTCGTCAGATCCAATGTGATATGGCCCAAGGTTACTTCTTCAGCAGGCCCGTTGATGAGGTCGGATTGATTAAGTTTTTATCCATGAACACCTAAGAATGAATTTTGTTTAAAATATTCATAAGAACTGCCCTTCATAACAAAGGCATACTGCATTAATTTTGACATCCTTTCTTTCCACTCATTAACGAGAAAGGTAAGTATCATCCCTGTTTTTATAGAGTGTGATTAATGACGCTGCAACTCCCTTTATTAACTGAATTCCTATCCATTTCAGGAGCATCGTTTATCCTGATTTTTCTAGCTGAATTTGGCGACAAAAGCCAATTAGTTTGTATGACGCTAGCAGCAAAACACCGCCCATGGCCCGTTCTCCTAGGTGCAGTCACAGCCTTCGCTATTCTCAATCTGCTGGCAGTCCTGTTTGGGTCTGTAGTCTCTGCCTGGATCCCTCAGTTTTGGCTAGCCTTGATCGTAGCTGGATTATTTGGTTTTTTTGGGGTTCAGTCTTTACTCTTTGATGATGGCGATGAGGAAGATGAAGACACAGGACTCCGCAGTAGTCATAGCCTGTTCATCACAGCATTACTGATGATTTTTGTTGCAGAGTTTGGCGATAAAACCCAACTAGCCGTTGCAGGACTGGCTTCAACTTTTCACAGTCTCCCGGTATGGTTAGGCTCAACCTTAGCGCTTCTGGCCACCACAGTCCTAGGCGTCATCGCAGGTCAACGATTACTAAAACACCTGCCTCTGAGGCTAATCCATAAAATGAGCGGGATCGTATTTTTATTACTCGCCGCACTCGCTTTGTATCAAGCTTTCTCATGAGGAAAAAGACGCCAGGGTGTCAATTATTTTCATATCATGCTATATATTCCTAGGATTATTAGTCAGTTAACTATCGCCCCATGATCTATTGTTAAAAATCATTCAATTTTTTTAATTTAAAAAAACAATGATAGAAAAACATTTATTGATATAAATTTTTCATTCTAGCCACAAATGTTCAAGGCGAACAATTAGTAACACAAGGAATCTGGTTAATGGACAAACCTGCACACAAAATTTTTTCTGCTAACTTAATAGAACATCTAGTCACTGCAACATTTGTTCTGGATCAAGATGGTGTCGTCGTCATATGGAATCGTGCTTGTGAAAAATTAACAGGTCTTTCTGCCAAGGAAGTCATCGGCACCCGAGATCACTGGCGAGCGTTTTATTTAAGACACCGTATGTGTCTCGCAGATATTATTGTTCAAGGACGAATTGATGAATTAGCGGAATTTTATGCGGTTCATGCCCACCCCTCTATTCACGGGAACGGCTACAAGGTTGAAAGCTGGTGTGTCATGCCCCGCACCAGATCCCGCCTCTATTTAACTGCTGACGCCGGGCCCATTTATGATGAACAAGGTCAGTTAATCGCGGCAGTACAAACCATGCGTGACAGCACCGATTATAAAAAAGCCCAGTCTGCCCTTGAAGAATTATCGATTACCGACGAATTGACCGGTCTACACAATCGACGTTTTTTTAACGAACAGCTACACCTAGAATGGTCAAGAGGCCTTCGCAGTAACGAACCCCTTGCTTTAGTTCTCTTAGATATCGATTACTTCAAACAATACAATGATACATACGGCCATCTGTCAGGTGATAAATGCTTGCAGTCCGTGGCTCGCATTTTACGACACAGCCTATTACGAAGTAGCGATGTTGCTACCCGTTACGGTGGTGAAGAGTTTTGCCTATTGTTACCGAACACAACTATTAATGGTGCCTTAGAGGTTACTAAGCGCATTCGTTCAGCGATGGAAAGAATGGCAATTCTCCATAAAACTAGCCGTATATCTGATTTTGTCACAATGAGTGACGGTGTCGTCTGCCTAACCCCCTCAGCTGAAGGCACTCCAACAGAGCTGGTCGCCTTGGCAGATGAAGCCCTCTACAATGCAAAATCTCAGGGTCGAAACCAAAGCGCTGTACTTGAATCTTAGTCGTTGCCTATAACGACTAACCTGACAACAAAAAAAGCACTTAAACCTAACAAAATCCTTCCTTGCCAGCTCTAAAAAAATTTTATTAAAAGCCCGATATCTGCGGGCTTTTTTTATTACCCAACAGACTTACCTCTTCAGGCTTGAAAAACCAATACTGTATTGAAAGACCCTCGTTGAAACCAAAGCTTCTGCAAACCGATCCTAGCAACTATTTCGATGAACTCGGTTAAATAATAGTTCGGCTTTTAACCCTTTACTCACCACCGAGTAAAGCAACGAGCTCACGCAAATTTTCAACCACATAATCCGGACGTTCGGTAAGCGGATAAGCTACCACACCTGGACGCTGAATAAATGCAGTTTGCAGCCCAACCGCTTTTGCGCCCGCCAAATCCCAAGCATGGGCTGCAACCATCAATGCATCTTCTGGTTGAATCTCAAGCTGTTCCAACACCCAGCGATAAGGACGAGGGTCAGGCTTGTAAGCTCGAACGTCTTCGACACTAAAACGCCGATCAAAGTATTTGGTTAAACCAGCATACTCAAACTGCGCTGCAACTCCCGCATTAGAAGAATTTGTCAAACTCACTACGCGAAAGCCTGCCGCCGTCAGCGCCTGCAATGATGGCACCACATCTGGGTAGGCGGGCAACTGGGTCATGGTTCCGGTAATAGCTTTACTTGCCACAGCGAAGTCGAGCTCGACACCCTTACTGCTTGCAACCATCATCAACGCCGCCGTGCCGATCTGACCAAAATCGTGATAGTCACCGATCAATGTCTCGACCAGCGAGTAATGCAACATTGTCGAAAACCACAAAGGCAGAAGCTCTTCGCCGCCCGGCAGCGCCTGTGATACAGATCGTCGCAAAGGAGCAAGATCAAGTAACGTTTCATTAACATCAAAAATAATCACTTTGGGCGTTCGCAGCACATCAATCTCCTCGGCAAAAGTTAAGGTCGACAGCGCACTAAGTGCCACCATCAACAGGGAAAACGCAAAACGAAATCGATATAATTTTTCTCCACTCATTAAGAGACTTAATATTCCACTCACAATAAAAACACCTCACTTAATAAGTTGTTTAGCCTCAGCGGCAATACTGTAAAGAGCCGACTTGGTATAAGCACCACGCCCGAGAACACGAATAGATAGAGCCAGCGCCAGCAAAGCTTTAGCCTTTGACTCTGGCTCAATATCTTGCCTAATCTCGCCGCGTGCTTGCCCAACCTCAATACAGCGCCGAAAGAAACCCTCAATTTCCCGCAGGCCGTTGACAACAATTGCATTAACCTCCTCATCGTGCGAGCCACACTCCAAGACAGTATTGAACAGAAAGCAGCCCTTACGCTCGGTATCCGCCACGGTACTGGCAACGATGCTATCAAAAAAATCGTTAATGGCCTGACAAGGTTCGTCTAGTGCTTCAAGCCTCGCCAAAGTGGCTTTTCGGTTTTCGCGGTCGTATTTAAGAAGTGTCTTTACAAACAGAGCTTGCTTACCGCCAAAAGCATTGTAAAGGCTCCCCCGATTGATCCCGGTTTCCTCGATAAGATTAGCCATAGACGCGGAGTCGAAACCTTTACTCCAAAAGACCTGCATGGCCTTTTCTAGCACAGCGTCCTCATCAAATGATTTTTTCCAAGGCATGTTTTACCAACTCCTATGACATGACTGTATCTTTATAGCATATTTATACCAAACGATATAAACAAATTACTCTTCCATTATTTATGTAAAATTGTTGAATTAAAACAAAGCATATAGGAATTATATATGCCTTACTTTCCTACGGTATAAGAAGAAAATAAAACACCAGTATTGACCGATCGATCCAAACAATACTAACATGAACCAACTGGTACAAAAAATTTATAATTGACGAACTAGAGAACACTATGACTGAATTCACCCTACACACCGAAGATAGTGCCCCGGAAGCCAGCAAACCACTTCTAGCCCAATCGCAAAAAGCCTTTGGCATGATTCCCGGCTTGCACGCAGTAATGGCTGAGGCACCAGAAGTGCTCGAAGCTTATCAGCGCGTTCATGAGCTCTTCGTTAACTCCAGTTTTGACAATGAGGAGCTCACCGTGGTCTGGCAGACAATCAATATTGAACACGCCTGCCACTACTGCGTTCCCGCTCACACAGCGATAGCTAAATCCATGAATGTAAGCGATGACATATCGGAAGCACTGCGCAACGAAACACCATTAGCTGATAGCCGACTAGAGGCTCTGCGTACATTTACTCTAAGCGTGGTTCGCGACCGAGGTAATGTGGATAACGACACGGTTCAAGTATTTCTCAATGCCGGTTTTACTCGCCGCCATATCCTCGAAGTCATTCTTGGTGTTTCTCAGAAGGTAATGTCTAACTACACTAATCACTTAGCGAACACACCCGTAGATGCGCCTTTCAAAAAATTCACTTGGAAAAAATCAATATAACAGACGGATTAGGGGAGGAAAGGGCCTCCCCAAGTTAGAGATATTCGACCACTAGCCTGTTGAGGATATATTAAAAATGACAGCAACTAATAACATAAAAAAACGTCAACGATAGAAGAAAAAAGTAACCCAGCCAATTCAAAATTGTGTAACTCGACGGGCACTACCACCGGACTGAAGCCGAAAGCCGACAGACTCCAATGGCTCTTTACCATGAGACGTTTTGGCAAAATTCTGATAAAGGGTCGTATCGCGATCAATGCTTTGCGAGACTCCCTAATGGTGGGCACTTTATTGAACATGATCCATCAGGGCCGTCACTTTCTCAACGGTCTAGAGGTTGTTTGGGAGCAGGCATTATTAAACTTTATGGCACCTCACGCTGTGGCGTTCTATAGAATAGAAAAAAACCAAACCGCAAGGAGTAATGATGGATATTGAGCAAACCTCGGACACCGAAACAGAGGATTCCAATAATATAAATTTAACGGATCCTGTGTACCTCAAAGAGTTACGCGTTCTGATGCTGAAGTTTGCCACCCAGCAACTAAGAGATGAAGCATTGGCAGAGGATGCCGTGCAAGAAGCGTTGATTGGCGCATTGAAAAATGCTGGTTCTTTTAACCGGCACTCTGCAATGAAAACTTGGGTGTTTGCTATTCTCAAAAATAAAATCGCCGACGTGCTGCGCAAGCGACAACGAACCGTCGAAGCCAGTCACTTGTTGCGCGATAATGAAGATGGAGAAAATCTTGATGAGCTGTTTAATAGCAAGGGGTTTTGGCAAGTGGATGAACGCCCCGCTGCTTGGTCCCAGCCGATGGAATCCGTCAAGAACGATCATTTTTGGCGAGTATTCGAAACCTGCTTAAGTGGCCTACCAGAAAACCAGTCGCGTTTATTTATGATGCGGGAGTTTATCGAATTGGATAGTGCCGAAATCTGTGAAAAGCTTAGTATTACCACCAGCAACCTGCATGTCATGCTATACCGTGCCCGTTTGCGCTTACGTGAATGCTTGGAAAACCACTGGTTTAGTGAAGGTGAAAAACCATGATGAACTGCCAACAAGTCACCCGTCTACTTTCTGATGCTCAAGAGCGTCAATTGTCTTTAAAAGAGCGCGCAGCACTCAAAGTCCACACCATGATGTGCTCTGGCTGCCGTAATTTTGGCAAGCAAATGAGCACATTACGCAAACTTACGCATGAATATGCAAAGGGTACCCAAGGGGAAAAAAACCATGAGGGCACAGCTGATAACGATGATGATCGTCGAGATTAACTCATTGAGCGCTTGCTTCAACCTCAAGTAACGAGCAAGCAGCCCATTTTAATGCTTTGCTATAAATAGTCTCAGCAAGCGCCATTGCCCTAGCTAGTCACATCAGTCTTTGGACCCCCCGAACGCTGGCGAATCACGTTCAAACAGGTGTATATAGCCTAGGTCTTTTCATCATTTATCTATTGATGAGGGGCTCCGGTGCAGAGAACGGCACTGAATTTACTCCTGTTAATTGAATTTATTATTCTACCTTTTCCACTTTTGGCGAGAGTCCGGGTAGCGTTGGTAGCTGTTAGTCTGGCAAATGATTTTTTGCGATTGCCACCTTATGGCCCTGACTCGATTTTAATTGCACAAACTACCTAGGTTTACATACAAACTTTCAACCATCATCAATTTATCTGTAAGAAATTGTGGGTCAACCCCGACTAATCTGCAAACACTGACTTTTTGCCCTCAAACATTGGAGTGCCCGATGCACGCAACCTTATCCCTTTTGGAAGTGACTGATTTTCCGCCCATCCAGCGCCAAAGCCTAGAGACCCTACAAGTCAACCTTGGTTACAAATGCAATCAACGTTGCCTGCACTGCCATGTCAATGCAGGGCCTCATCGCACAGAGATGATGGATAGAGATACGCTGGAGTTGATCGTCCCGACCATTAAGGCTCGCGGTATTAAAACTCTGGATCTGACCGGCGGCGCACCTGAATTGCACGATGATTTTCGTTATTTGGTAGCCGCAGCCCGTGCTGCTGACGTGCACGTTATCGACCGTTGCAACCTCACTATTTTATTTGAACCCGGCCAAAACGGCCTGGCGGAATTCCTAGCGGAAAACCACGTGGAGGTTGTCGCATCACTACCCTGTTATTCACTCGAGAACGTTGATAAGCAACGCGGCGAAGGTGTCTTTGATAAAAGCATTGCCGCGTTACAAAAGCTTAATGCGCTTGGTTATGGTGGCGTGGACAGCAAATTGCGTCTTAATCTTGTTTACAACCCTCAGGGGGCGACACTGCCCCCCAACCAGCAGACGCTGGAAAGCGATTTCAAGCGAGAACTACGCATTCATTTTGGTATTGAATTCAATAATCTGTACGCATTGGCCAACATGCCCATTAAGCGTTTTGGTTCTACCTTAATATCTAAAGGCCAATTTAACGGCTATTTGAAGCTACTAAAAGATAACTTCATAGAAGAAAATCTTGATCAAGTCATGTGTCGATCGCTGTTAAGCGTAGATTGGCAAGGCTATTTATACGATTGCGATTTCAATCAACAATTGGATTTGTCTTTAGGCGGAGGTAAACGTCAACATTTGCGTGATGTGTTGGAAAATGATCTGGAGGGCACATCGATTTGTGTGGCAGAGCACTGTTTCGGTTGTACTGCCGGCCAAGGCAGCAGCTGTGGCGGTAAATTATAGCAAGCAAAAAAACATGATGCCGATCCGCCAACAAGTTCAAATGACGAGGTAATTTTAATGAAGAAGGTAATATTATTAACTGTGATAGCCGCGATGGTTGCTGGCTTTTTTTATTTTGATCTCGATCACTTGCTTACATTAGACGGGTTGAAAAGCGGGCTGGCACAATTCGAATCTTGGCGTCAAGCACGCCCCTTAATCGTCGGCGGTGCCTTCCTATTACTGTACGTTGTGGTTACCGCCCTATCGCTTCCCGGTGCCGCCGTTATGACCTTGGCGGCCGGCGCCTTGTTTGGTCTGATGTGGGGGACGGTAATTGTGTCCTTTGCCAGCTCACTAGGCGCTACCCTTGCCTTCCTAGTCTCGCGATATTTATTAAGCGAAGCCGTGCAAAAACGTTTTGGTGATCGTCTAAAACCCATTAACGAAGGTATTGAAAAAGACGGGGCATTCTATCTTTTCACGTTACGGTTAGTGCCTATATTCCCCTTCTTTTTAATCAACCTGTTGCTGGGTCTTACCCCCATCCGCGCAGCCACGTTTTATTGGGTTAGTCAGATTGGTATGTTAGCGGGCACACTTGTTTTCGTAAACGCAGGTACACAACTGGCACAACTGGATAGTTTGTCGGGGATTTTGTCGCCATCGTTGCTGCTGTCATTTGCCTTGCTGGGACTCTTTCCCTTCATTGCAAAAAAATTGTTGGCTGTTATTAAAGCGCGCCGTGTTTATGCTCGATATCAAAAACCTAAGCACTTTGACCGCAACCTGATCGTGATTGGTGCCGGTGCGGGAGGTTTGGTTACGGCCTATATTGCCGCTGCGGTTAAAGCAAAAGTTACGCTTATAGAAGCCCATAAAATGGGTGGTGACTGCCTTAACTATGGCTGCGTGCCCAGCAAGGCGCTTATTAAAAGCGCAAAGCTGGCGCAGCAAATGCGTAATGCAAGCCATTACGGCTTAGAGGATGCCAATCCAAAATTCACCTTTAGAAAAGTGATGCAACGCGTTCACGAAGTCATTGCCAAGGTCGAACCGCACGACAGTGTCGAGCGTTATGAAGATTTAGGTGTCGAGGTGATCCAAGCCTATGCCAAACTGATCGACCCTTGGACCGTAGAAATCAAGCATCACGATGGAAGTGTTCAACACCTCACCAGCCGAGCCATCGTGTTAGCTACCGGCGCAAAGCCATTTGTACCACCGCTACCGGGTATTGAAGAGGTGGGTTATGTCACCAGCGATACGCTGTGGGATGAATTTGCCAAACTGGAGCAAGCGCCAAAACGATTAGTGGTGTTGGGCGGAGGCCCTATTGGTTGCGAGCTAGCCCAGAGTTTTTCGCGCTTAGGTTCCGAGGTTGTTCAGGTAGAGATGGCTCCACGCATCATGATGCGTGAAGATGAAGACGTTTCAGCGCTAGCTACCGCGTCAATGGAAAGTGATGGTGTCACCGTGCTGACTGATCACAAGGCGTTGCGCTGTGAACAGAACAGCAAAGGCAAGTTTATTGTTGTGGAACACAATGGCCAGGAAAAAATCATCGAATTCGATGCCTTGCTCTGCGCGGTCGGTCGTGTGGCGAGACTGCAAGGCTATGGCCTTGAAGAGCTGGGCATCGAAACCAACCGTACCATCGTGACCAACGACTATCTGGAAACCCTGTATCCCAATATTTTTGCTGCGGGGGATGTGGCTGGCCCTTACCAATTTACCCATACAGCAGCCCATCAAGCCTGGTATGCAGCCGTTAATGCCTTATTCGGACAATTCAAAAAATTCAAGGTTGATTACCGTGTAATCCCATGGACCACCTTTATCGACCCTGAAGTGGCTCGGGTGGGGCTTAACGAGCAGGAAGCCAAGGAAAAAGGTATTGCTGTTGAGGTGACTCGCTACGAACTGGACGACTTAGATCGCGCTATTACCGATGGTGCCGCTCATGGATTTGTGAAGGTGCTAACAGCGCCGGGCAAGGACCGCATTCTTGGCGTCACGATTGTAGGTGAGCACGGCGGTGATTTGATGGCGGAATTCGTGTTGGCAATGAAGCATGGCTTAGGTCTGAACAAGATCCTGAGTACCATTCACGCATATCCCACATGGGCCGAGGCCAACAAATATGCCGCTGGCGAGTGGAAGCGAGCGCATGCGCCACAGCGCGTGCTGGTATGGTTAGAAAAATATCATTCCTGGAGACGAGGTCATGGTGATAAAAAAGATATTAACGATCGTAATACTAAGCTTTTTGGCAGCACAGACAATGTGGGCTGAACCGGCTAAACCCGCCAGTTTCGATCATGCACTTTGGGACTCCCTACTGAAGAGTCATGTGCAGCTGCAGGAAGGTGGCAAATCCACAGTGGTCGATTACCAAGCCATGATGCGGGATCGCCAAACTCTCAAGCAGTATTTGGATTCGCTTGCTGCTGTCTCAGAGCAGCAATTTAACCAGTGGTCGAAACAAGACCAGTTGGCTTTTTTGATCAACGCCTACAATGCTTGGACCGTAGAGTTAATTCTGACAGCGTGGCCGGAAATACAGTCGATCAAAGAGCTGGGAAGCTGGCTTAGCTCACCCTGGAATAAAGAGTTTATTTCCTTACTGAGTAAGACTCGTTCACTGGATGATATCGAGCACGATTTGATTCGTGGCTCTGGGCGTTATAACGACCCCCGTATTCACTTTGCCGTCAACTGCGCCAGCATCGGCTGTCCATCATTGCGATCGGAAGCCTATGTTGGTACTAAACTTGACCAACAGTTGAGCCAACAAACGGCTTTATTCCTCAGTGATCGAAGCCGTAATTACGCTGAAGATACGACCATTAAACTATCGTCGATTTTCAAGTGGTATCGTGAAGATTTTGAGAAGGGCTGGAAAGGCTTCAACCGCTTAGAAGATTTTTTACTAGCTCATGCGGAGGTGGTAGGCATTTCAACATCGTTCGTAGAAAAACTAAAAAAAGGTAGTGCCAATATTGAGTTTTTGGATTATGACTGGCGGCTTAATGGAAAATAATCAGAATCCTATACATCAGCTCCGTCCAGCGCTCTCTATCATCGTGCCAATTCTCAATGAAATTGAATTGCTACCCGAACTGATGACTCATTTACAGTATTGGCAGCGACGAGGTTGTGAAATTTTACTGGTTGACGGCGGCAGCGATGATGGCTCCGCAGATGTGGCTGAAGCCATTGGCTTTAAGGTGATACGTTCAGTTCAGGGTCGCGCCTCGCAAATGAATGCGGGTGCGGCACAGGCCAAAGGCACAGCTTTGTTATTCCTACACGCCGATACACGCATGCCAAATGATGGTCTCGAACAGATTTCTAGTGCTTTAAAGGGCCATCTTTGGGGCCGCTTTGATATTCGTATCAGCGGAGATGCACTCATGCTTACTGTGATTGCCTTCTTTATGAATATGCGCTCGCGGCTCACAGGTATTGCTACAGGAGACCAAGCTATTTTTGTGCAAAGAGAACTATTTGAAAAAGCAGGTGGTTTTACTGAGCAGCTCTTAATGGAAGATATTGAATTATCCAAGCAGCTACGAAAAGTTAATCATCCCGCATGTCTCTGCACCAAGGTTACAACCTCCGGACGCCGTTGGCTAACACACGGTCTGTGGCATACCGTATTGCTGATGTGGCGATTACGTTGGGCATATTGGCGTGGTGTTTCGGTAGAAAAACTGGCAAAGGAATATTTTTAATGGCTGTACGAATTGTGATATTCGCCAAAGCGCCTTTACCTGGTATGGCGAAAACACGATTAATACCTGCGTTAGGTTTGGATAGCTCAGCACAATTAGCCAGAAGATTGCTGAGCCATACCGTTGAGCAAGCTTTCATGGCCAATATCGGGCCGGTGGAACTTTGTGTATCACCGACGACGCTACATCCGGTCTGGAAGGAATTAGCTTTACCCCCTGCACTCGCATGGTCCGAGCAAGGAGAAGGCGACTTAGGCGAACGTTTAGCTAGAACATCTCAGCGAGTAACTGCTAGTGGCGAATCCATTTTGTTAATCGGTAGCGATTGCCCAAGCCTTACAGCTGAAAAACTCCGTAAGGCTGCATTGGCGTTAGATCACTACGATACTTGTATGGTGCCGGTGAGCGATGGTGGGTATGCATTGTTGGGCTTGAATCGTCACCTGGCTCCGGTATTCGCTGACATGCCTTGGAGCACTGCTTCGGTAGCTCTGCTTACGCGGCAACGGATATTGGCGGAACGCTGGACGCTCAAATCATTTACGCCTTTGCATGATATTGATGAACCACAGGATTTACGGCACTTACCTAAAAGTTGGCTGCCGCATTTCAGTGCCATCGGCTGTGGTACTGATACATAAATTACTTCACATAGGAAAACAACCAATGAATTCAAATAGCTCGACTACAGATTCCCTGCAAATTCCTTTGTCCCGCTCATTACTCATGCTACGGCTAGGCGTTTTTGTGGTGATGTTGATGTGGACTCTCGACAAGTTTGTTAATCCGGCCCATAGCGGTAAGGTATTTTCTGGTTTCTATGGTATCGATTGGTTGAGTCAAAACGTTTCTTATGTCGTTGGCGCTATCGAACTGTTACTGGTACTAGCGTTTGTTGCAGGCCTTTGGCGCCGCTGGACCTACGGTGCAGTGCTATTGCTCCATGCCATCTCAACCTTTTCATCCTACAAAATGTACCTGACTCCCTTTGACAACCTGCTGTTCTTTGCAGCATGGCCTATGCTGGCGGCTTGCTTAACACTGTACTGGTTGAGAGATTGGGATACCTTGTGCGTCATTCCTTCCAAGGTGACGAGATAATGTGCTAAAGGTGAGATTGCATTGTATTTAATGATTTCGATAAGTCGGTAGCATCCGCCCAAATTAACAAAATAAAACGACCAATATTTGAATGCAAGCTGGAGTCTAATCGGGAACGATGCTTCCTGTTACGGCTCTCTTGTTAGCCAATACGTTGTTAAAAAATATTTTTTACTAAGGGGTTTTTATGGAAAACAAGGCTTCAGCCATCGCCCTCCTACTGGTCATGGTTACTATTGCCTTCGGCAGCCCGATGGCGTCAGCTAACGAATATAAAATAGAGAATGTACGTGGCGATGTTTATCGGTTTATAGACGACAGACATCGATCGGTTTTTTTAGTGACTAATGAAGGAATAATACTTACAGACCCATTAAATACACCTGCGGCCAATTGGCTAAAAATAGAGTTAAAAAAACGTTTTAATGTACCCATAAAATATGTTGTCTATAGCCACAATCACAGTGACCATATTTACGGTGCAGAGGTATTTGATGACCCCGACACCATCTTTATTGCTCATGAGTTGGCAGAGCAAGATATTCGAATAACCAAGGCCGATACCGTTTTACCCGACGTCACCTTCAAAAAGGATATGGTTATTTCTTTGGGCGGCCATACCGTGGAGTTGAGCTACCACGGCCCCAATGATGGCCGTGGTTCTATTAGTATGCTTTTTCAACCGGAAAAACTGCTTTTTGTTGTCGATTGGATTGTACTGGGTCGAATGCCTTGGCAGAAACTCTGGAGTTATGACATCCAAGGCATGATTAACTCCACCACACAAGTGCTCGAACTGGACTTTGATATATTCGTTGGTGGCCATGCAGACATTGGCAGTAAAGCTGATGTTCAGCGATACCTCGGCTACCTTCAGGCTCTTTATAATGCTGTTATCGACGGCATACATTCTGGGAAAACCCTGACCGAGATGAAGCAAAGTATAAAGTTAAGCGAATACAGTGACCTTAAACAATTCGATGAGTGGCTACCACTAAATATAGAAGGTGTTTACGAGCGGCTAATGGAAGAGTCCGGCATGGGTTGGAGACCGGATATTAAACATTAACACCAAGGCTATAAAGCTTAGAACATAAACGAGTGGAAGCCATCAGAAAATCACTACTACACCCTCGATTAATTTATATTCAGTGTAAGAAATCAGGGCTGTGCTGCGACTAATAGACAATCGCAATTAGAGTGTCGTAATAAGGCTAATCCTAAACCACGCCCGGCCAAGCCAGGATTATTTGCAGCTAGCCTTCATTAATCACTCACATGCAGTTTTCCAGTTTCCCTGTTTTTTAGCTGGTCAGGAGAACGACTCAGCGCCTGATATTGGGAAACCTAATTTAGAAAAAATATTATCTTATTTGGAGTCATTCATTATGTACGACGTCGTTCAAGACTATTACGGCAAGCAGTTGCAAAGTTCATCCGATCTGAAAACAACCGCCTGCTGCGACGTTAGCAATATGCCGGAGTGGCTTAAGCCCTTGCTCGCTCGTATTCATCCCGAAGTGCTGTCGCGTTACTACGGTTGTGGTTTGGTTTGCCCGCCGCTGCTATCCGGTTGTCGGGTGTTGGATTTGGGCTGCGGTTCGGGGCGTGATGTCTATGCCTTAGCGCAACTGGTAGGTCCAGAAGGTGAAGTGGTGGGAGTAGATATGACCGATGAACAATTGGCTGTGGCTTGCGCACATCAAGATTGGCATGCCAAGTCCCTCGGTTATGCTAACGTGCGATTTATTAAAGGCTACATCGAAAAACTCGACGAGCTGGATCTACAACCCAATTCTTTTGATGTCATCGTGTCTAATTGTGTGGTCAACCTATCACCAGACAAAGCCGCCGTTCTCAAAGGTATTCACCGACTGCTGAAACCCGGTGGTGAATTCTATTTTTCCGATGTGTATTGCGATCGTCGTGTACCAGATGCTGTGCGTGAGGACTCCGTGTTGTACGGTGAATGCTTGGGTGGAGCATTGTACTGGAATGATTTTCTACACCTATCCAATGCCGCAGGTTTCAACGATGCACGCCTCGTGGAAGATCAGCCCCTAGCAGTGACCGATAGCAAACTAGCTCAGCAGACCGGTAATCTACGGTTTTTCTCTGCCAGCTATCGCCTATTCAAACTCAATGGGCTTGAGAGTGCCTGTGAGGATTACGGCCAAGCGGTCATTTACCAGGGCACGATTCCAAACAGCCCACACAGTTTCGTGCTGGATAAACATCATGCCATTGCAACCGGTCGGGTATTCCCGGTTTGTGGTAATACTTGGCGTATGTTGAAGAACACACGCTTTGCCGAGCACTTTAGTTTTATCGGCGATTTCAGTCAGCATTTTGGCTTGTTCGAAGGCTGCGGCTCGACGATGCCTTTTGATTCCACAACATTAACCATAGAGAGCAATCCTTGCTGCTAGCTGAAGGACGAAATCCTCATTCGGTAAAACCGGTAATAGCGCAGTCATCGCCAAAGTCATGAGGGAGTTGTCATGATTAAATCACTAACAAATGTGCTTGTGTTGCTAAGCACAGTGTTAAGCCTATCAGTGGTCCAAGCCGATAACAGGCAGCTAACGTTAACGGGGTCAAGTACAGTTGCGCCACTGGCACTGGAAATCGCCAAACGCTACGAGTCACTACATCCCGACGTGCGTATCGATGTGCAAATGGGCGGATCTTCGCGAGGCATTAATGATGTTCGGATGGGATTGACAGACATTGGCATGGTATCGCGGGCGTTGAAGCCCACTGAGCAGGATCTCACGCCCTTCCTGATTGCCATGGATGGTATCGGCATCATCCTCCATGAGAGCAATGCCATGAGCACACTCAGCAACGTTCAGATAATCGATATTTACACGGGAAAAATAAACAATTGGCAACAACTGGGTGCTGACGACCGGCAGATCACGGTGGTCAACAAAGCTGAAGGGCGCTCAACATTGGAGCTGTTCCTACAACATTTTTCCCTGAAAAACAGCCAAATTAAAGCGCAGGTAGTGATTGGTGAAAATCAACAGGGTATTAAAACTGTCGCTGGCAATCCCGGTGCCATTGGCTATGTATCCATAGGTGCCGCCGAATATGAGCAAGCCTTAGGTACGCCCATAAAATTACTGCCTATGGCTGGTGAGGTAGCCACGGTTGAGTCGGTTGCCAAAGGTTATTACCCCTTGTCACGCCAACTGAATCTAGTGGTTAAAACTAAGCCGGTTGGATTGCTTAAGAAGTTTATTGCCTTTGCGCAATCAACCGAGGTGAGGGATCTCATCGACGCACAATTTTTTGTGGCGCCTTTAAATATGGAATCAAAAATGGATAGCAAAGTTGAATAGCCTGCTAGGTAACCGAAGCTATGCATAGTAATGGCAGCCGGGTTGATCGCCGCCTCACTATCCTGCTGTTGGGTATGGCCGGCGCAACAGCCCTGTTGCTGGCGCTAATTATGCTGTTTTTGCTGAGCGAGGCTTGGTCCTTTTTTGCCAACCGCTGGATGGATGGCTCATGGCTGCAGTTGTTCTACAGCCAAAACTGGTATCCCCTGGAAGGCCAGTTTGGCATGGCCCCCATGATATTGTCGTCGCTGGCGGTGACGGTGGGCGCAGTTGCTTTAGCCTTGCCGCTGGGTTTGGGTAGTGCCATTTTCCTGCAATTTTATGCATCGCCTCGATCGGCACAAAGCTTTCGTCTGCTATTAAATGTGTTGGCGGGTATACCCTCAGTGGTATTCGGTTTATGGGGCTTAACGCGCTTGGTGCCGCTAATTACCAGCTGGCAACCGCCTGGGGCTTCAATGCTGGCGGCAATAGTGGTGTTGACGTTAATGATTTTACCAACCATTGCCCTGACCAGCGCTTCCTCCTTAGCCAGCGTGCCTAGGGAACTGCTGGCTGGCAGCACGGCACTGGGGCTGCGCCGCAACACCCAAATTCTGTATATCATCCTACCCGCTGCCCGAGCGGGGATTAGCAGCGGCGTGCTGCTTGCCACAGCGCGCGCACTGGGTGAAACCTTAGCGGTGCTGATGGTGGCCGGCAATGTAGTACAAAACCCGTCCGGCTTGTTTGAACCCGTACGCGTGCTAACGGCCAATATTGCGTTGGAGATGGCCTATGCTATGGGAGATCATCGCGCCAGCCTGTTTGCGTCCGGATTATTGCTGACGGTTCTGGTCTGGCTGCTCTCTTGGTTCGCGCATCATGTGAGCCGTGCTAACAAACAGGAGCGGCAGCATGGCTGACCGCGTATTTACCTGGTTGCTATTAGCTTGCGCCCTTCTGGTGGTGTCCGCACTGCTGTGGGTACTGAGCGATGTGGTGCTGCAAGGCACTGCCCATTTTAGTTGGCAGTTTCTGTTTGCCGCACCAATAGATGCTGGTCGTGCCGGTGGCATCGGCCCGATATTGGTTTCTACACTATGGCTATTGCTGATTGCACTCATCGTCGCCTTGCCCTTGGGGCTGGGCGTCGCCATATGGCTATCGGAATTTGCTCACGGCAATAGCCGATTTGCCAGCAGTACCGGCATCACACTGGATATTTTGGCTGGCGTGCCCTCTATTGTTTACGGTCTATTTGGCAACGCTTTTTTTAGCATTTACTTAGGCTTAGGCTTTTCACTATTGTCCGGTGGTTTAACCCTAGCCTGCATGATACTGCCAGTATTTGTACGCACCTGCGAAGCTGGTTTACGCGCAGTTAATGACGATTGGCGACGGGGTGCATTAGCTTTGGGGATGACGCGCAGCACCGCCATTTGGCACATAGTGCTGCCAGCCGCACGCCCCGCCATTGTCGCCGGCCTGATTCTTAGTATTGGCCGAGCCACAGCCGAAACGGCGGCGCTTTTGTTCACCAGTGGTTATGTTGACCGCATGCCTGGATCGTTACTGGATTCGGGCCGGGCACTGGCGGTGCATATCTATGATTTATCGATGAATGTCACCGGCGGCGACGGCGCAGCCTACGCCTCGGCGTTAGTACTGGTAACGTTGATTATTGTGCTCAACACCTTGGCGCAAAGCCTAGTGGACCACTGGTTTAAACGGAGGCTGAAAATAGCATGAATAGACCAAAAGAAAGCATCTATACTTTGGGGGAAATCGAACAAGGCGCACCCTGTTGTGTGCCCGAACCCCATTTACAGATACAGGACCTTACGGTGAGTTACGGGGCAAAGACCGTGCTCTCGCAAGTATCCCTTGATATTTACAAGGGCTGTATCACCGCATTAATTGGCCCGTCCGGTTGCGGCAAGACCAGCTTTCTTTCAACTCTGAACCGGCTCACCGACCATCATCCGAATGCCCACGTCAGCGGCAAGATTTTTTTCGACGGCCAGGACCTGCTGCACGATCCCGTAAATACCCTCAAACTCAGGCGTCGGATCGGCATGATTTTTCAAAAGCCCAATCCGTTTCCGTTATCTATTTGGCGCAATCTGGAGCTACCGCTAAAAGAGCACGGTGTGTGCGACCGTCATGAGCGACAACGAAAAATAGAACAAGCACTAAAAGACGTAGGCCTCTGGGATGAAGTGTCCGATCGCTTGCAAACATCCGCCATGGCTTTGTCTGGTGGCCAGCAACAGCGACTATGCATTGCCCGCGCATTGGTGCTGGAGCCGGAAATTCTGTTGATGGACGAGCCCTGCAGTGCCCTCGACCCTATTGCTTCTGCGGTGGTAGAAGAATTAATTCTGCGCTTGCGCGGGCGTTATACTGTGGTCATCGTTACCCACAATTTGGCCCAAGCCCGACGCGTGGCCAATTATGCAGGTTTTTTCTGGATGACTGAGCGGGTCGGCAAGTTGATCGAGTTCGGTCAATGCCAGCATTTATTCGAAGCACCGATACACGCATTAACGGCCGCTTATATATCAGGTGCTCGAGGATAGTCAGATGGGAAAAGGCTTGTCGGTTTTGGGAAGTTTGATAGATCTTCAATCACCTAAAAGAAGATTTACCTAGCACTTGATACAGAGTAGATTCCCTCTCTTTGTTTCCCCCTTATTCACTTCCCTGAGATGTCAGGTATTGCGTAACATTGGTGCTTTACGCAGCATTGCCTCAATTGGGCTTTCTGATCAAATAACATACAGCCCGCTACATCGCCCAGGCTAGTGTTACTGAGCGCTTAGTGCCTATATTTAGCAGGGTAACTTGATCTATTGGTCTAGAGATTTTGCGCTATTAAGCCGGCCAACAGCTTACAATAAATCCTTTTTTATCAATATCTTGATATTTTATTGGCGAGGATGGCTTAGTATAATCATCCACCATTCTAGGGTTGGCTGACCTGCAACCTGATTGTGCAGCTTTCAGTTTTTTAGGAAAAATTATGACAATAGAACTAACGTACCAATACATTTTTGGCGCAGCTAGCCTAGCTTTGCTTTGCGTCGTTGCTAGTGTGTTAACACGTCGTATTGGGGCCCCTATTCTATTGGTATTTTTAGTTGTGGGAATGCTGGTAGGCGAAGAAGGCCCGGGGGGATTTAAGTTTGATGATTTTAGTTTGGCCTTCCTACTGGGCAATATAGCCCTGGCTATAATCATTTTTGATGGTGGATTGGGAACACAAAAAGATACTTTTCGCGTCAGCCTAAAACCTGCCCTATCTCTTGCCACTATTGGGGTGCTGATCACTGCCGGCATTACTGGCTACGCTGCCTATTGGGTGCTTGGGCTACCTTGGCAAGAGGCGCTTTTGATCGGCGCTATTGTCGGCTCTACTGATGCTGCTGCGGTTTTTGGGCTACTTAGAAATGCAGGTTTTGAGTTAAAGGAACGCACTGGCGCAACCCTTGAGATTGAGTCGGGGTCGAATGACCCCATGGCTATTTTCCTTACAATTACTCTCGTGCAGGTGTTACAAGTTCAGGGCGATGGCAATAAGGGCTGGACTATTTTTAGTGAGCTTCTTCAGCAGATGGGCCTAGGTTTGGCTATCGGTTTTACGGGTGGCTACCTACTTGTTCAGCTATTAAAAAAATTATCACTGGCTTCTTCATCGTATCCGCTGCTGGCTTTAGCGGGTTCTATTAGTCTTTTCGGTTTAACAAACATGTGGGATGGTAGCGGGTTTCTGGCTATCTTTATTGTCGGCGTCATGATTGGCAATACGCCATTACCTTACAGCAACGATATTCACCGATTTCATGATGGCATATCCTGGCTAAGCCAGATTGGCATGTTTTTGATGCTAGGTTTACTTGTGACGCCCAGTAATCTTTTGCCTATTATCGTCCCTGCAGTCTCTATAGCCTTTGTACTTATTTTTATATCAAGGCCATTGGCGGTATTGGTTTCTTTGTTGCCCTTTCACTTCCCATGGCGTGAACAAGTATTTATTGGTTGGTGTGGACTACGTGGAGCGGTACCGATTATTTTAGCATTGTTCCCTTCGTTAGCGGGGCTAGAACACACCCAGAGGTATTTTGACCTAGTGTTTTTTGTGGTGCTGATATCACTGGTACTACAAGGGTGGACAATCGCGCCTATGGCCAGATGGCTGGGTATAGATCTGCCGCCAACAGCAAAGGCAGCTGAATGTTTGCATCTAACAATTAAGCACGAGCAAGATAAAGAGTTGTTGGTATATCCGGTGTTAATGGGTAGCCGTGCAGCCGGTATAAGTGTTAAGCGCTTGCCAGTAACAGAGGGGAGCCAGATAGTCGGCGTCATTCACCGAGGAATACTCCTGCACGACATAGACAAACGGAAGCTTATCTGCGACGACCAGGTCATCATTCTGGCGACCAGTAGCGCTAGAGCCTCATTGGGCCGCGTATTCGCTTCGCTCGCACACCCATCTTTCCCTGAGGGCGGCAGCTTTTTTGGTGAGTTTGTGTTGCATCCAGAGACCAAGCTGTCAGAAATTGCCCAGGCCTATGGTTTCGGTGTGGATGCTCACAATGCAGAGTTGACCGTCAAAAATTATCTTGCCAAAAAGTTTCATGGCAAGCCGGTTGTTGGGGATTATGCCAAGCTGGGGCCGGTAAAACTTATTGTAAGGGAAATTAAAGGCGTTAATATTGAGTCTGTTGGCTTGAAGTTAAAAGCATAAAAATAGGTAATAGCGCAAGCTCGAACTGCCACCACCTCATAATGGCCTGACATCACCATCAAGAAAGATACCGACGCGGTAAAATGCTACCGTGTTAGTTATGCAGGGAATGTAACCTCAAAATAGAAATCTCTATGTAAGAAACACCTAGTGACGACGATATAATCGAAATTGATGGCATTCTGACTTACAAAACCAACAAGCTACCTCAGTAGA
>JASJGJ010000111.1:0-29437 GCA_033791605.1 Porticoccus sp. | reverse complement strand
CTATCAATACGCTGCTTGATGATTTCACTGATTTCGGATGGATTCAGTTGCTGCATTTGCTCTGGTCCTCAATCCTAGGAATTTAATGCTTCGGCGAGTTTTGACAATCGGCCACGAATGGAGCCGTCAATAACGGTATCTCCAGCTCGAATAACGGCTCCACCAATAAGGCTGTCATCTATTGACACCTGCATATTGACTTCACGTTCGAGCTTCGCGCTGAGCGCACTTGCCAGCTTGTTTTGTTGTTCTGCACTAATTTCGCTCGCTGAAATCACACAAACGTCTACGGTTTTTTCGCGATTTGCTTTTAGTACTTCGAACTGCTGAGATATTTGTGGAAGTAATGTCAAACGATGATTTTCTGCCAAGACTCGCATAAAGCCACGAACCTTGTCATCAATTTCATCACCACAAACATCTATAGTCTTTTCTGCCTGCTGAGCTGCTGTGTAACTGGGTGAACTCAGCAGTTTTACAACTACGTGCTGCTGGGCAACGGCTGCAACAACGGCAAGGCTGTCTGACCAACCCTGTAAATTGTTGGCATCGGCAGCATATTCAAACGCTGCTTTTGCGTAAGGCCGAGCCAGTGTGCTCAATTCCGCCATGTTAAACCTCGGTTACAGCTGTGCTGCCAGATCATCAACCAAAGCGCGGTTTGCACTTTCATTGATGTTTGCTTTCAGAATTTTCTCCGCTCCCGCCAAAGCCAGTGTTGCCACTTTATTGCGCAACTCTTCTTTAGCACGGTTCATATCCTGTTCGATTTCTGCCTGAGCAGCCACTTTCAGGCGATCGCCTTCAGTTTTTGCTTGCTCTTTAGCTTCATCAACAATCTGGTTAGCACGCTTATTTGCCTGCTCAATAATTGCTGCTGCTTCTTGCTTTGCGCCTTTAAGTTGATCTGTCGCTTTTTTCTGCGCCAGCTCAAGGTCACGAGAAGCTCTATCTGCGGCATCTAGACCATCGGCAATCTTTTTCTGCCGTTCTTCCATCGAATGAATGATGGCAGTCCACACAAATTTTTTGCAGAACCAGATAAAGAACAGGAAAGAAATCAGCTGTCCGAATAAGGTCAGGTTAATATTCACGCCAACACCTCGTTCTTGGAGTTAATAGTTAAGAATCGGGATGCCAAAATTAAGCTGCAACACCTGGGGCAACAGCAAAGATCAGGTACATACCGATACCAACACCGATCATTGGAATCGCATCGATCAAACCAGCCAACAGGAACATTTTACCCTGCAGCATTGGTCCCAACTCTGGTTGACGAGCAGTGCCTTCCAGCAATTTTCCGCCCAACAGGCCCATACCAACGGCAGCACCCAGTGCACCAAACCCAACCATAATTGCAGCTGCGATCATGATAAGTTCCATTTTTTTCTCCTAATAACGAAAGTAAGTAATTATATTTAATAAAGTAAAGATGTTTAAAAACTAACTAGTGATCCTCGTGCGCCATACTCAGGTACACAACAGTCAAGACCATAAAGATAAACGCTTGCAAAGTAATAATTAGAATGTGGAAGATCGCCCAACCTAACTGCAACGCTCCACCAAAGGCACCTAAGATCAACCCCCCACCATACATCATGGCTATCAGAATAAAGATCATTTCCCCTGCATACATATTTCCAAACAACCTCAAGCCTAGAGAGAACGGTTTAGCCAAAAGACCCACCAACTCTAGAGCGAGATTAATTGGGATAAATATTGCTTGAACAATCGGGTTTTTAGCGCCAAAAGGCTGCAAGGTCAACTCGCCGACAAAACCACCAATACCTTTCACCTTAATACTGTAGTAAAGAATCATACCGAATACGGCCAGCGCCATCCCCAGCGTGATATTTGGATCCGTGGAAGGTACGATTTTCTGGAAATGCACGCCAGCCAAACCCATCAGGTAGGGCACAACATCTACAGGAATCAAGTCCATCAGGTTCATCAGGAACACCCAAACAAAGATGGTCAAAGCCATCGGGGCAATCCAAGGATTCCGGCCATGGAAGCTATCCTTCACAGTGCCATCCACAAACTCAACCATCATCTCAACAAAGTTTTGCATGCCTGTTGGTACACCACTGGTCGCCCGCTTAGCCGCCCAACGAAATAACAACGAAAAGACAAGACCCAAACCAATGGACCAACCGAGACTATCCACATTGACTGACATAAAGCCCATTTCTGCAGCTTCTTGCGCATTATGCGCAAAGCCCCAACCATGATCTGTATGACCAAACGTAAGATTAGTCAAATGGTGTTGTATATATTCTGTTCCCGTTTGCGGGGTATCGCCTGCCATTCTTTTTCTCTCAAACCAGCAAGTCAAATTTTTCTGTGGCTAAGTACTCTTGAGGCACAAAACCACTGCACAATTATCATGGCACTATAACTAAGAAACATTCCCGGCAAATGAAGCGGCTTAATAAAACTAAAAGCCAATGCAAACAATACTGCCGTGAGCAACAACTTGCCCGTTTCGCCTTTGTGTATAGCGCGAAGTATTTCTGGGGCCTGTCTTGCCCCCCTATACCGAAAAGCTAGCCGAGTAAAATAGGCCTGGGGCACTATTTGTATCATTCCGCCAACCAACATGGAATAGGCTATAATTACATTCACCGGCATCAGCGCAACAACACTCACTAACAATACTGCTATCTGCGTAAATGCAATGCGACCAACCGGTGGTGTTCCTATGGTAGCCTTCATTTGCTACCCCTTTCCGCACAACATGTTTGAGTATGTATTAAATGCATGCTCAAACCGGCGGCAATTATAGGGAGTACCAACAGCAGATTCAACACATCTTTGACCTAAGCTGGTGCATTCAGTAGAAAATGAATGATACTGATAATTTGTTTCAGTGATAGTGTCCGGTTACTTAATATGATCCAAAATACCTTCAAGTTCATCCAGACTATTATATTTTAGGGTTAAATAACCCTTTCCTTTAGCATTGTGTTTAATTAAGACCTCAGCACCCAGTTGGCCTGAGAGCTTATCTTGCAGATTCTTGATATCCGGGTCTATTCGATTAGTACCCGTCGTTTTCGGTTGCTCTTGTTCAACCTGCAAGTGACGAACGAACGCTTCGGTTTGGCGGACAGTCATACCCTTAGCGACAGTTGTCCTAGCCGCCTCTAACTGTAAATGACCGCTGAGCCCCAACAATGCTCTCGCATGACCCATTTCGAGATCACCGTGTTCTAGAAATTTTTGCACTTCTTGTTCAAGTGTCATAAGCCGCATTAGGTTGGTTACCGTGGTACGGGATTTCCCAACAGCATCTGCTACCTGTTGTTGAGTGAGCTCAAACTCTTGCTGCAAACGAATCAACGCTTGCGCCTCCTCGATAGCATTTAGATCTTCACGCTGTATATTTTCTATCAACGACATGGCGATGGCGGATTCATCGGGCACATCTTTAATTAATGCGGGTATTGAATCCAAACCTGCTTGTTGGGCGGCACGCCAGCGCCGCTCACCTGCGATAATTTCGTAACGATCGACACCTATTGGTCGAACAATAATTGGCTGCATAACCCCCTGCGAACGGATTGAATTCGCCAACTCTTCCAATGCTTCTGGGTGCATATCACGGCGGGGTTGGTATTTTCCGCGCGTCATGAACTCCACAGGTAATATTTTCAGAAGGTCCTGCTCTGATCGCGCTCCACCCTCTTCGGTGTCGGCTTCATCTCCTGCACCAAGTAGGGCATCAAGACCTCGACCCAAACCTCTTCTCTTCACCATAAGTTAACCTGTCGTTTCTACTTGTGGCTTGCTGACCATTTTTGCCCGCCGAAGAATCTCTCCGGCCAAACCAAGATAAGCTAGTGCACCTTTTGAATTTTTATCATAAGCAAGCGCTGGTTGACCATAACTTGGCGCTTCAGCTAAACGCACATTACGTGGAATAGCGATACGATAGACCTTGTCACCAAAATGTTGTCTTAATTGTGCCGTTACTTCGTTGGTCAAGCTGTTTCGCGGGTCATACATGGTACGAAGTATGCCCTCCACCTTTAAATTTGGATTGAGGTATTGGCCAATTTTTTGAATGGTCCCCATTAAAGCAGACAAGCCTTCTAGGGCATAATATTCACACTGCATGGGAACAATCACACCATCGCAGGACACCAATGAGTTGACGGTCAACATACTCAACGAAGGGGGACAATCGATAATAATATAATCGTAACTATCTCGAACCCGTCCGAGAGCATGTCTTAAGCGGCTTTCTTTGCTTTTTACCTTAAGCAACCCCACCTCTGCGGCTGTCAGGTCACCATTTGCTGGTAATAGATCGTAGTTACCCGACTCACTCCGTAGTATCGCCTGTTCAGTATTTACCTCGCCCGTCAACACATCCAATATGGTAATTTTTAAATTGGACTTATTGATCCCACTTCCCATCGTCGCGTTTCCTTGGGGATCCATATCCACCAAGAGTATGCGTTTCCCATAACTTGCCAACGAGGCTGCAAGGTTGATGCTGGTGGTTGTTTTCCCCACACCACCTTTTTGGTTGGCAACGGTAAAGATCTTACTCAAAACGGATTCCTCAGAGATGTTCTTTTGATAATGCTATCTCGATAAGGTGTCGTTCACTATCAACACCCGGCACTTGGAGTTGGTGCGAGGCAACGACATTATAGTGTTTTGACAACACTCTCAACTCTTGGTCTGGGTGTTGGCCTTTCATGGCATAAAACCGACCATCTGTTGTGATCAAATGAGCTGTTTTTTCCACCATATCAGCCAAACTGGTAAAGGCACGGCTGGTTATTGCATCAAACTGTTGCTGTGGTTCGTAAGTTTCTGCACGACTTTGAATCTCGACAACATTACCCAGACCTAGCTGGTTTCTTGCCTGAAAGAGAAAACGCGTTTTTTTGCCGTTACTGTCCATCAAGGTAACTTTGCGCTCTGGATAAAATATTGCCAAAGGTATTCCCGGTAGTCCCGGGCCTGTCCCCACATCTAGGATATTATCTCCCTGAATAAAAGGAATAATACTCAAGCTATCGAGCACATGGAGCCGAAGCATTTGTTCTGGATCACGTATAGCGGTGAGGTTATAAGCACCATTCCATTTTTTTAGTAACGCCAGGTATTCCAACAACAGAACAACCTGCTGATCCGTTACCGATAAAGCAAGTTGTTCAACCCCCTCCCTAAGAAAAGTTTCCAGCTCTTTGCTCATATTTTAAGCAATCTTTTTTTCTGAGGTCATCGACTTTTTCTTTAAGTAAATCAATAGCAGGGAAATTGCTGCTGGTGTTACCCCAGGTATTCGAGATGCCTTAGCTAAGGTTTCTGGCCTTGCTTCTGATAGCTTCTGCTTTACCTCATTGGATAGCCCTTTAACGACATTAAAATCAAAGTCATCAGGTATAACCGTGTGTTCCTGGCGGCGGAGTTTATCAATTTCTCCCTGCTGCCGATCAATGTAACCCGCGTACTTAACCTTTATTTCCACCTGTTCAGCCACATCAGCAGAGACACTCTTACCAGCATCCAACGCGACAACATCTCGGTATCCCAACTCTGGGCGCTTTAACAAATCAAGCAAGCTGTACTCTCTGGTTAGAGTGGACCCTGTTTTTTCACTTAATTGTAGTGCTTGAGTCGAACCAGGCTGCACCCAGCTAGTTTTTAAACGCTGGTGCTCCCGATCAATGGCTTCACGTTTTTGACAAAAGGCTTGCCAGCGAGTCTCACCCACCAAACCCAACTCTCGACCTTTTTCAGTTAACCGCAGATCCGCATTATCTTGTCGTAATAACAACCGATATTCTGCGCGACTGGTAAACATCCTGTAGGGCTCTTGAGTCCCCATGGTAATTAAATCGTCAACAAGAACGCCGGTATAGGCCTCATCGCGGCCTGGACACCAAGCCTCTTTTTCCTTTGCCTTCAGGGCTGCATTAGTACCAGCCAACAAACCTTGGGCTCCGGCTTCCTCATAACCTGTTGTACCGTTAATCTGGCCAGCAAAAAAGAGCCCCTCTACACATTTTGTTTCTAAAGAGTACTTTAAGTCCTGCGGGTTAAAAAAGTCGTACTCAATCGCATAACCAGGGCGAGTAATATGGGCGTTCTCAAAACCCTTAATGGAGCGGACCAACTCCATCTGCACATCAAAAGGTAAGCTGGTGGAAATACCATTGGGATAAAGTTCGTGCGTAGTTAACCCTTCAGGTTCAATAAAGATCTGATGACTATCTTTGTCTGCAAACCGCACCACTTTATCTTCTATCGAAGGACAGTAACGTGGACCCACCCCCTCAATAACGCCCGTATACATCGGAGAGCGATCCATTCCGCCGTGAATAATTTCATGCGTTTTTTTGTTGGTATGAGTGATATAACAACACACTTGTTTTGGGTGTTCAGAAACATCACCTAAAAATGACATCACTGGCTCAGGTTTATCTCCCCACTGGGGTTGAAGTTCGTCGAAATTAACACTTCGTGCATCAATGCGTGGCGGTGTCCCTGTTTTCAAACGATCAACGCGTAACGGTAGCTCTCGAAGTCGGTTAGCCAGTCCAATCGAAGGAGGGTCACCAGCCCGACCGCCCGAATGATTTTCTAACCCGATATGAATTTTTCCCCCCAAAAAGGTTCCTGCGGTTAAAACCACCGTCTTCCCAGAAAAACGCAAGCCCATTTGAGTAATAACACCCACTACCCGCGTTCCATCCATAATTAGATCATCAACAGCTTGCTGAAATATGGATAGGTTTGTTTGGTTTTCTAGCATCTCTCGGATAGAGGCTTTATATAGAACACGGTCTGCTTGGACACGTGTAGCCCGTACAGCAGGGCCTTTCCGGCTATTTAAAACCCGGAACTGAATACCGCTTTTGTCTGCAGCTTGGGCCATAGCACCACCCAGCGCATCAATCTCTCTTACTAAGTGGCTTTTACCAATACCACCAATAGCTGGGTTACACGACATTTGTCCCAGAGTTTCTATGTTATGGGTTAATAGCAGCGTCTTACAGCCCATTCGAGCTGCTGCAAGGCTAGCTTCTGTACCAGCATGGCCACCACCAATTATGATGACATCAAAAGTTTCTGGGTAACGCATAACAACAAACCAATCCTAATATGGACAAAAAGGCCGAACATTATAATGCAAATAGCGCATGACATTATGTTTTTCCACAAACCCAGTTTTTCTTATGTTTAAGTACCTTTATATAAGTTTATATATAAGTATGTATATATAGATATTTTATATATGTAGTTATAAATAGAGAAGATGATTTCTGTGGGTATTCATATAATATATATATAAAACAATATGTTATACCACAATTAACCTTTGTATAAGTCGATATAAGGTGGTCTTATAAGGCGGTTAAAGCTGTGGAAAGTAAGGCTGGTTACCCACAGTTATTTATAAAGTCTAGTTATTCACAAAAAGATTCATAGCTTACTAAGAGGGTTTTCCCGGGTACAATTCACAGGTTATCCCAGTCTGTGGATAAGTGGTTTTTCTTTGTGGGTGATGTTGTGGATAAGATTGGCGTGATGCTATTTGTTTGTTGGCTAAACGGATTGTTGATTCTACCGTTGATATAGTGGTGTTTTTTCTTTAGAATCGCCCGCCCTTTGAAGGCATTAGTTAGTTAACGGAAGTTAGTCATGAAAAGAACATTTCAACCCAGCGTATTAAAGCGCAAACGTACCCACGGTTTTCGTTCTCGTATGGCCACCAAAAGTGGTCGCATGGTTATTAAACGTCGTCGTGCGAAAGGCCGTAAGCGCCTGGCAGCTTAATCCCAATCCCTGCTAGCTTGCTAAGAAGTGGTTAGTATCTAAAGCGGTAGGGTAGGATTAAGGGCAAGACTGTGTCTAACAGTGGACGCCCGTATAGAATATGCCTGATGTAACCTTTGGCAGAGAAAAACGACTATTGACAGCCCGGGCTTTCCAGGCTGTTTTTAGTGATACCCGTTACAAGGTTGCTCACCCTCACCTTTTGTTGTTGGCCCGCCCAAACCAATTTTCACACCCAAGGTTGGGGCTGGTCGTTGCCAAAAAACATATTCGATTTGCTGTTGACCGCAACCGGGTAAAGCGTGTTGTGAGAGATACTTTTCGCCTAGCTCAACATGAGATTAGTTCTATTGATGTGGTTTTTCTTGTTCGTAAGGGCATGGATAAACTTTCACCTAGTGAACAAACGGAATTAATGCAAAACAGCTGGCAGCGCTTGTATAGAAAAATGCAGGCTGGTTCATGATAAGAAAAGAAATACGTCAGTTATGTCTTGCTCCTATAAAGGGCTACCAACTTCTTATTAGCCCTCTTCTTGGAAACCAATGTCGTTTTTATCCAACCTGTTCTTGTTATGCCATAGAGTCTGTAGAAAGATATGGCATTGTGCGAGGGGGTTATTTTACTCTTCGTCGCCTTATAAAATGTCACCCTTTTCATGCCGGTGGATATGACCCGGTTCCTCCACTTGATCAAAAACCTGAGTATAAATAGATATGGATTGGCAGCGCTCATTACTCATTAGTGCCATGTTGGTGGTGGTATATATGTTATTTCTGGAATGGAATACTTTTCAGGAGGCACATGCTCCGGTGGTGGATAGTGCTACCGTTGAGAAAACCATTATACCGGAATTACCAGAAGCAACGGCCGTTTCAGCTGTTACTGACATCGGTGACCTTCCAGAAATTATCGACGAGAGTAGCTCTCCGGTACCTGAGGTTACGAATGCAGTTAATACTCGCCTAGTAAAAGTTTCGACGGATGTGTTGACGGTGTTAATTGACACCCAGGGTGGTGATATTGTTCGGGTAGACTTACCTAAACATTTGACAGAGCTTGGTGAGGGCAGCACTCCATTTATCTTGCTCAACAGAACGTCCAGCACAACGTATATTGCCCAAAGTGGTTTGGTGGGTGCAAATGGTACGGACACTAAAGCAGGAAGACCCCTCTTTAGCGTTGATGCTGATCAATATCAATTGCAGGATGGTCAGGATTCGTTAACGGTTAACTTGACCCTTAGGCAGGGTGAGGTACTTATTACCAAGCGGTTCACCTTTAAGCGTGCGGACTATTTGGTTGAGTTGGCTTATCACGTTGATAATCAAAGCAGTAATCCTTGGAAAGCAAGTTTGTTTGGCCAGATAAAGCGAGACAGCCATAACCCCACGGTAGGAAACTCCATGGGGATGGCGCCATTCCTTGGCGCTGCATTAACAAGCAACGATGAAAATTATAAAAAGTTAGATTTCGAAGATATTGAGGATGAGACCTTTAAGGAAACAGTAACGGGTGGTTGGGTGGCCATGGTGCAGCACTACTTTATCAGTGCATGGGTGCCAGACCAAAGTATCAGTAATACCTTTAATCTGCGTAAACTAGGCAGCCAAGATTTATATATGCTGGGGTTTACTTCACCACAAGTAACAGTGGAGCCTGGAGAAAACGGAGAGCTGAAAGCGGCTTTTTATGCCGGACCAAAAGATCAATATAGGCTAGAAAAAATATCACCCTATCTGGACCTGACCGTTGATTACGGCTTGTTGTGGTGGATAGCAAAACCATTATTTTGGGTGCTTTATCAACTTCATATGGTTTTAGGAAACTGGGGTTGGTCGATCATTTTTCTCACCGTCATGATTAAAGCAGCTTTTTTTCGGTTGTCGGCTACGAGTTACCGATCCATGGCGAATATGCGAAAGCTCCAGCCTGAAATGGCTCGTCTAAAAGATTTGTATGGAGATGATCGCCAAAAAATGTCCCAAGAGACCATGAGTCTTTATAAAAAGGAAAAAGTAAATCCGATGGGCGGCTGTTTGCCTATTTTGGTTCAAATGCCGGTGTTTATGGCTTTGTATTGGGTGTTATTGGAAAGTGTTGAGTTGCGTCACTCTCCTTGGATTTTATGGATTAGCGACTTATCTGTGAAAGATCCATTTTTCGTGCTTCCACTTATTATGGGTGTAAGTATGTTTGTTCAACAACGCCTGAACCCTACGCCTCCCGACCCGATGCAGGCTAAAGTGATGCAGATAATGCCCATTGCTTTTACTTTCTTCTTTATGTTCTTCCCTGCAGGGTTGGTGCTTTACTGGACGGTAAACAATGGCTTGTCGATTATTCAGCAATGGCTAATTACCCGAAAAATTGAAGGGGCCGGGGTAAAAAAATAGGATGGTAAAAGGCTCCCTTGGGAGCCTTTTTTCTGCGTTATTTTCTAGAGGTTAATATGCCAACCACCACCGATCAAGATACCATCGCTGCCATTGCAACACCTCCTGGGCGGGGTGGTGTGGGTATACTGAGGATTTCTGGTGGTCAGCTTGATTCTTTTGTTGCTGGATTGTTGGCGAAACAACCGATACCCAGACAGGCACTATTCACTGATTTCTTAGATGCCGATGGTGTGGCTATTGATCAAGGTCTCGCCATCTATTTCTCTGCGCCAAATTCCTTTACTGGTGAACATGTCCTTGAGCTTCAGGGTCATGGTGGACCGGTTATTATGGATACATTGCTGCGTCGCACTTTGGATTTGGGTGCTCGTTTAGCTCGGCCCGGAGAGTTTTCTGAGCGAGCTTTTTTAAACGACAAAATAGATCTTGCTCAGGCGGAGGCTATTTCTGACCTTATCGATGCCTCTTCAGAGCAGGCCGCTCGGTGTGCTGTTCGTTCATTACAGGGCGAGTTTTCTAGGCATATACATACATTGGTTGAGTCTCTTACGACATTACGTATTTATGTTGAGGCAGCTATCGACTTTCCCGAAGAAGAAATAGATTTCTTGGCGGACGGAAAAGTTTCCAAGGACCTAGATAACCTGATTGAACAGTTAAAAGGGATTACTCTTCAAGCACACCAGGGTACCTTGTTGTCGGAAGGTATGACGGTCGTAATTGCGGGAAAACCCAATGCGGGTAAGTCGAGCCTACTGAATGCGCTCTCTGGACGTGAAAGTGCCATAGTGACACCGATAGAAGGTACCACACGTGACGTGCTTCGAGAGCAGATTCATATTGAAGGCATGCCCTTGCATGTGGTCGATACAGCAGGTCTTAGGGAAACGGGAGATGCTGTTGAGCGAGAGGGTATAAGAAGAGCTTGGCAAGAGATAGACCGAGCTGACCGTATTTTGTTTGTTATAGACAGCAGCGAAAGTTATTCGCTGCACCCCGCCAGCAATTGGCCAGAGTTTTTTGAGCGTTATCCAGATCGAAGTAATATCAGCTTTATATTAAACAAGGGGGATCTCTCATCTTTGCCCTTGGGAATCTCTGGGGATCCGTACCCGGTTATTACGTTGTCAGCAAAACAAGGTTTGGGTCTCAATATTCTCAAAGAACACCTGAAGCAATGCATGGGGTATACCGGAACCAGTGAAGGAAGTTTTATCGCACGGCGGCGACATATGGAGGCCCTTAAAAAGGCACAAGATTATTTGTTGGTGGGCCGACGCCAGCTTCGAGAGGCGGGTGCGGGAGAGCTGTTAGCTGAAGACTTACGCCTAGCCCAGCAAAGTTTATCTGAAATTACGGGGGAGTTTACCAGTGATGATTTACTTGGCCGTATCTTTGGTAGTTTTTGCATCGGAAAATGACCGTTTTTTTAATGGTGGTCATCAATGGTGTAGGTTGCCGTCAACTCTAATCATAAATGGTAGTTTAGACAGGAAACCCACTGCGAACTAACAATATATGCACAGGTTATCCACAGATATAGATTAAATAGTGATCAGCAATCCTTGAAATACTGTGCAAAAGTACAGCCCCTGTTTTATTGTTAACTCATTGATTTTATTTAGAATAGATATTTTTGAAGTGATTTGTTTTTTTAATAAAAGGTGTGGATAACTCTCTCCTTTGTAGGCTAGACTGTACGCTTAATAATAAAGTCATTGCTTGGGTTCGGCGGTGACAATAAGTCGTGATGTATAAAGGGGTATAACTTGGCTCAAGTCTTATGGGAACAGTGTTTGGGCTATCTTCAAGAAGAGCTTCCGACACAGCAATTTAATACCTGGATAAGACCGTTACAGCTAGATACTTGTAATTCCACGAAGTCAAATAATGACATACGATTGTTGGCGCCAAATCGCTTTGTAAAGGACTGGGTCTCTGATAAGTTTCTCGAGCGTATAACAGAGATTTTTCAGCAACTTTGTGGTGAACGCTGTGGTGTAGTTGTTGAATCGAGCAATGGGTTGCAACCTGTGTATCAGGAGCGAGAACTGGTCGTCCCGTCGGGAGTATTGGAGCGCTCGGCACCGTCTGTAATGGGTCGTATACAATCCCAGTCAGAGCAACGTAAATCAAATGTTGAAGGTGGTTTGAATCATCAAAGCAACATTAACCAAACCTTTACATTTGAGTCCTTTGTAGAGGGAAAATCTAATCAGTTGGCGTTAGCTGCCTCTCGCCAGATAGCCGAAAACCCCGGTGGCTCCTATAATCCTTTGTTTATTTACGGTGGGGTTGGTTTAGGTAAAACCCACCTTATGCATGCTGTGGGCAATGCGCTTCGAGATCAAAAACCCAATGCTAAAATTATTTATTTGCATTCGGAGCGTTTTGTTGCGGATATGGTCAAAGCGCTGCAACTAAATGCTATTAATGATTTCAAGCGGTTTTATCGTTCGGTAGATGCGTTGTTAATTGATGATATTCAGTTTTTTGCTGGTAAGGAGCGATCGCAGGAAGAGTTCTTCCACACGTTTAATGCGCTGCTTGAGGGTGGTCAGCAAATGATCTTAACCTGTGACCGTTATCCCAAGGAAATTGATGGTCTTGAGGAGCGCCTAAAGTCTCGTTTTGGGTGGGGCTTAACCGTTGCAGTTGAGCCGCCAGAGCTGGAAACGCGAGTGGCGATCCTTATTAAAAAAGCCCATCAGGCAAAGGTAAGCTTGCCTAACGACGCCGCGTTTTTTATTGCTCAAAGAATCCGGTCCAATGTCAGAGAGTTAGAGGGCGCCTTGAAGAGGGTGATAGCAAGTGCACACTTTACCGGGAGTCCGATTAACATTGAATTGATCCGAGAATCGCTAAAAGATTTGCTGGCCTTGCAGGATAAGTTGGTGACTATCGATAATATCCAACGGGTTGTCTCAGAATATTATAAAGTTAAAATGTCAGAGCTTTTATCCAAGCGGCGCAGCCGGTCTATCGCTAGGCCGAGACAGGTGGCAATGGCGCTTGCTAAGGAGCTTACAAATCACAGCTTACCCGAGATAGGTGAGGCCTTTGGTGGCCGTGATCATACGACGGTTTTACATGCGTGTAGAAAAGTGAAAGAGCTACAAGAAAGCTGTCGAGATATCAGTGAAGATGTAAAACACCTCCTGCGAGCATTAACCACCTGATTATTAGCTGCTTTTGGATTATTATATGGATATTTATAACTACTAGGTCTTAATTGGAAGAAACTAACAGATGAAGTTCACCGTATCTCGAGAAGATTTTCTGAAGCCGTTACAGCTGGTTGTTGGCGTGGTAGAACGACGCCAAACATTACCGATATTGTCGAATGTATTAATCAACCTTGCTGGTGGTCGATTATCTTTGACCGGTACGGATCTTGAGGTGGAAATTGTTGGTCACCTTGAATTAGATGCTCCTGCAGAGGATGGCGATATCACTGTTCCTGCTCGTAAGCTGATGGATATCTGTCGCTCTCTTCCTGATGGTGCTGATATCACCTTCTCTGAAGAGGGTGGGCGAGTATTGGTGACCAGTGGCCGTAGTCGATTTACTCTTTCATCGCTTCCGGCAAATGAATTTCCTAGTGTTGATGATGGTCCAGGAAAACGAGAGTTTGTGATTGGGCAGTCTGAATTAAAGCAGCTTATTAGCCATACCTCTTTTGCCATGGCTCAGCAGGACGTTCGTTACTACCTTAACGGTATGTTGTTGGAGGTGGGTAATAATAGGGCGCGCGTTGTTGCTACAGATGGCCACCGTTTAGCGATGATGGATGCTCAGGTCCCCAGTCTTGATGGTGAACTGACCCAAGCTATTCTTCCTCGCAAAGGTGTCATTGAATTGTCTCGTCTTCTTTCTGATGAAGGTGACGTCACCGTTGTGCTAGGAAATAATCATATACGAGTCGCGACAGCAGACTTTCGTTTTACCTCTAAGCTGGTCGATGGAGCATACCCTGATTATGACCGTGTTCTACCGAAAGGTGGCGACAAGCAAATGGTGGGTAGTCGTGAAGAGTTACGCCATGCCTTTAGTCGAACGGCGATTCTTTCAAATGAAAAATATCGTGGTGTAAGGCTGTTGTTATCCGAGGGCCAGTTAACCCTTGTGGCAAACAACCCTGAGCAGGAAGAGGCGCAAGAGGATGTTACGGTTAATTATACGTCAGAAGAGCTGGAAGTTGGCTTCAATGTAAGCTATGTCATTGATGTTCTTAATGTTCTTTCTGGAGAGGAGGCTCGCTTTACTCTTTCTGATGCGAACAGCAGTGCATTAATCGAAGATCCTGCTAATGAAAACGCGGTGTATGTTGTCATGCCAATGCGGCTTTGATTTCCTGTCTTATGGCTTGGTATTAGAGCCTTTCTTATATGCATTTACAAAAGTTGGATGTGCATGGGTTGAGAAACCTTCGGCGAATCCAGCTATCTTTATCGCCTGGCGCCAACCTATTTTACGGTTCAAATGGCAGCGGAAAAACCAGTTTACTTGAAGCCCTTCATGTTTTGGGCCGTGGGCGCTCCTTTCGTTGTCGAACATTAAATCCAATCATTAATCAAGATGAGGAAAGCTGCACGGTCTTCGGCTTGTTGTACGATGAAGGAGTAAGCATCCCCATGGGTGTGAGCCGATCAAGAAAGGGTGATTTTCAGTTCAAGATTAATGGCGAGCTTATTAGCAGTGCATCAAGCCTCGCAGAAGCGATGCCACTTCTGGTTTTAAACTCAGAAAGCTTCCATCTTCTAGATGGTGGCCCCCAGTATCGACGACAATATGTAGATTGGGGTGTGTTCCACGTGGAACATAATTATCGGATCCTGTGGCAAAAGTTTCGACGCGTGCTTAAACAGCGCAATTCCTTGCTCCGGCGTGATAGAATGGACGACGGCTTAATGGATGTTTGGGATACAGAGTTTGTTTTGCTGGCTGAACAAATAAATCAGTATCGAGAGCAGTATTTACTTGAGTTAATACCAAAAATTCAATGGGTTATAGAAGAGCTGTCACCTTTAAAGGGTTTTGACTTTAAGTATCATGAAGGCTGGGATACAGAAAAACCCTTGAAAGATGTTTTGCTGGCAGATAGGCAAAGGGATTTTCAGGTGAAAGCCACATCTCATGGGCCACACCGAGCGGATCTACGCGTTAAATTTAAAAATCAACCAGCCAGCGATGTGCTATCGCGCGGTCAAATAAAAATTATTGTTACCGCCATGCAAATTGCACAAGGTTTTTTGTTCCGTGAGAGGACAGGGTGCCAGTGTTTGTATCTGTTGGACGACCTTGCTTCTGAGCTGGATATTCAACACAGGGAGAAGGTGGGCAAGTTGCTGCTTCATTTGGGAGCACAGACATTTATTACCGGTGTGGTTAGGGAGGATGTAGCGTTGTCCTGGCCAAAAGAAAGTGAACAAATAAGCATGTTCCACGTGGAACATGGGGGTATTACAGAGGAATAGCTGTTAATACTAAAGTTTTGAAATTTAGGTTTCTTGTATGAGTGAAGAGCAAAATTACGATTCGTCGAGTATTAAGGTACTTAAAGGGCTTGATGCCGTTCGAAAACGCCCAGGGATGTATATTGGCGATACTGATGATGGCACTGGCTTGCATCATATGGTGTTTGAAATTGTCGATAACTCTATCGATGAGGCTTTGGCAGGACACTGCTCAGAAATACGAGTTACTATTCACCCAGATGAGTCCGTTTCTGTTTCAGATAATGGCCGTGGTATTCCCACAGAAATTCATGAAGAAGGGGTATCTGCTGTCGAAGTGATCATGACAGTACTACATGCGGGCGGAAAGTTTGATGAAAACAGCTATAAAGTCTCTGGTGGACTTCATGGTGTGGGTATTTCCGTGGTTAATGCGCTCTCAAAAGAGCTGAAGTTAACCGTTAAACGAGAAGGAAAAATTCACAAACAGCTCTATATTCACGGTGTACCTCAAGCGCCCCTTGCTATTGTTGGAGAAACAGAAAAGTCCGGTACAGAAGTACACTTCAAACCTTCAGAAGGCACGTTTAGTAACATTAATTTCCACTATGAAATCTTGGCAAAAAGGCTTCGTGAGCTTTCTTTCCTAAATTCTGGTGTTCGAATTGCTTTAAAAGACGAGCGTTCTGGGAAAGAGGACATTTTTCAATACGAGGGTGGCTTGAAAGCCTTTGTTGAATATCTGAATACTAATAAAACAACCGTTAACCAAGTGATGCATTTCAATGTTCAGCGCGATGATGGTGTTGGTGTTGAGGTGGCGCTGCAATGGAATGACAGTTATCAGGAAAACATTTTCTGTTATACCAACAATATTCCGCAGCGAGATGGCGGCGCTCACTTGGCCGGTTTTAGATCAGCTCTGACTCGTAGTTTGAATACTTACATTGAAAAAGAGGGTTTGGGTAAAAATAACAAAGTAAATACCACCGGTGATGATGCCCGAGAGGGTTTAACCGCGATTGTTTCTGTAAAAGTGCCTGATCCCAAGTTTTCGTCTCAAACCAAGGATAAATTGGTTAGCTCTGAAGTAAAAACAGCTGTTGAGCAAGAAATGGGCAGTAATTTCACGGACTACTTGCTTGAAAACCCCCAAGAAGCCAAGAGCGTTGTGATGAAAATGGTAGATGCAGCTCGAGCGCGTGAAGCTGCACGTAAGGCCAGGGAAATGACTCGCCGCAAAGGTGCTCTAGATATAGCGGGGTTACCGGGAAAGCTTGCAGATTGCCAGGAGAAAGACCCTGCGTTATCTGAATTGTACCTTGTGGAGGGTGATTCAGCGGGTGGGTCAGCAAAACAAGGCAGAGACCGTCGAACCCAAGCTATCTTGCCCCTAAAAGGTAAAATACTTAATGTTGAGAAAGCTCGATTCGATAAAATGTTGTCCAGTGTGGAGGTGGGAACGCTGATTACCGCCCTGGGTTGTGGTATTGGCACAGAGGAATTTAACCCTGACAAGCTCCGTTATCACACGATTTTGATTATGACGGATGCTGACGTGGATGGGTCCCATATCCGAACATTGTTGCTGACATTTTTCTTTAGACAAATGCGAGAGCTGGTAGAGCGAGGCAATATTTATATTGCCCAGCCACCTTTGTATAAAATCAGCAAGGGGAAGCAAGAACAATATCTTAAGGATGATCAAGCACTTACACAGTTTTTAACTCAGTCGGCACTGGAAAGTTCTAGTCTTCATGTCAATTCGGCGGCTCCGGGTATCAGTGGTGGTGCTCTAGAAACCCTAGTGTCAGATTATCGTCGAGTGATGAATATAATTGAGCGTATGTCTCGTGCCTATCCTGAGGCCGTACTACAAAAATTAGTGTTCATGTCCCCTCTTGATACGGCCAGCCTTGGAGACGAATCATTTGTTGATGGCTGGTGTCAGCAATTGTCCGAATCATTGGCTCAGGAAAATATTGCTGGCAGCCATCGATATCAAGTCACAGTAGCCGCTGATACTGAAACCAAGACCTTCCTCCCAAGAGTTGAAATTACAGCCCATGGTGTACCCACAAGTTATAATTTTAATGGTGATTTTTTTGCTTCAGGTGAATACGGCGCGCTGGTTTCCCTTGGTGAGCAATTACAGGGCTTGATGGAAGAAGATGCGTATATCCAGCGCGGAGAGCGTACAAAGCCGGTGGGAAGCTTTAGAGAGGCGCTGGAATGGTTGATGACGGAATCACGTCGTGGCTATAACATCCAGCGTTATAAAGGGCTGGGTGAGATGAATCCAGAACAGTTGTGGGACACTACAATGAATCCTGAGTCTAGGCGTATGTTGAAGGTTACGGTGGAAGATGCCGTTGCTGCTGATCAGATGTTTAATACGCTGATGGGTGATCAGGTGGAGCCGCGTCGTGAATTTATTGAGAAAAATGCGCTAGCGGTAACGAACTTGGATATTTAAATTTATTTTTTAGGATAAAAAACCGGCCTAAGAGCCGGTTTTTTGGTTTTAGGGGTAGGTTACTCTTCGTGTTTATCCCAGACATCACCATCACCATTTCTTCGCCCTTTGTTTTTTCGACGCCCTTCTTTTGAAGGTTCGAAGCGAATATCTTGCCGTCTATCTTCCAACTTTCGCCGCGCCTCTTTGCGCTGTTCTGGGTGATGATAGCTTCCAGTTTGATTGGTCATACACTCTATTCCATTTGGGTAGAGTGTAAGTGTAGGAAATAATAGTGAATATCGCCAAATTAAGCAGATAGTTTGATTAGTGTACTAAATCTGTTTGTGTAGATTCAATCCAGTCTTTTACCTGGTCAGTCAATTGCCGGCTATCGGTATCGCTGGTATCTATGGGTTTACCAATAGAGACATGAATTTTGCCAGGCCATTTTATAAAGGTATGGGCAGGCCAGCAGTAACCAGAATTTTGGGAAACAGGAATGACTGGCACGCCAGCGGCTATGGCAAGAGCGGCTCCACTGCGGCCATACTGGCCAATTTCTCCAACAGGCGTTCGCGTGCCCTCAGGGTAAATAAGTACATTATTACCTTGTGCTAAGCGCTGCTTACCTTGGGATAAAATTTGTTTCATCGCTTCTCTAGGATTGCTGCGATCAATGGCGATGGGGTGCGTAAAATATAAACCCCAACCGAAAAAAGGAATCCAAAATAACTCCTTTTTTAAAATAGTACTGACGGGGCGAAAAAGGCGTTGAAGGTAAAAGGTTTCCCAGCCTGATTGATGTTTGCTCAAGATGACACAGGGCGTGTCAGGGAGGTTTTCAAGTCCGTCGACACGTAATGTTATACCACAGCTAATGTTTAACCATTTAATAATAATGGCATTAGCCCAAGTAATAACATTTTGCCGCATTCGATGGGGCATTAAAATGCCTATTGTGCAAGATATAGTACCGAAAATGATCATAACTACGGCATAAACTAGGTAAAAAAGCACCGAACGTGTAAAGGCGATTATTGTTTTCATTATTATTTAATGTTGTTTTTCAGGTTCATAGTTTGAGTTAACAGGGGCGGCGTCTAAAAGATAATCTACTACCTGTGATAAATCATCAAACACACGAGCTTGCTGCAAAGCGGGCTCCTGTTGTTCCGGTAGTTGCGATTCCGTTTTTGCGCCCTTTCCAGTGCGAACCAGAATAGGAATACACTGATGGACTAGGCCTGCCTGCAGGTCGCGTAGGCTGTCACCGATAATGGGAACACCTGCTAGAGAGATATCCCACTCCTTTGCTATAGCATCTAATAAGCCGGGAGCTGGTTTTCTACAGTTACAGCCATCATCAGGTTTATGGGGACAATAAAAAATTCCGGAGAGTTGGGCGCCGGCATCTAAAAGCAGATCAGATAGCTTTGAATGCATTGCTTCTAGATCATCCAGATCAAACAAACCACGGCCAATCCCTGATTGATTGGTAGCTACGACAACGGTATAACCTGCTTGGCAGAGCCGGGATATTGCTTCAATACTACCCGGAAGCGGGACCCATTCTTCCGCCGTTTTCACATAGGAGTCAGAGTCTTGATTGATAACACCATCGCGATCAAGGATAACGAGCTTAGTCATAATGTGTCGTTATCCCCATGGTTGTTTGATTTGGATGTTAAAAAAAGGGTTGGCCCCAATGTTATTTTTAGCAAAGCTAATATCTTTTCGATAGTATTATTTTGCGGGCGCTAGCAGTGAAATATCAGCCACTTGCAGGAACAGATTACGTAGCTGCTGTAACAATGCCAAACGATTATTACGTAACTTTTCATCGTCTACCATGACCATCACCTCATCGAAGAATTGATCAACAGGTTGCCGTAATTTAGCGAGCTGTTTTAATACGTCGGTATAGTCACGGTCTTGTTGGAGAGGTGCGATCTCGTTGGCCAGCTCGGCCAATGATAGAGCCAGGGCCTTCTCAGCACGATCAGCCAGTAGTCTATTATCCACCTCAGTTGGTATTGTTTTGCCTTCTTGCTTAGCAAGAATATTTGAAACACGCTTGTTGGCCGCAGCTAGTGCAGAGGCTTCTGGTAGCTGATTAAAAGCATGAACAGCCTGGACTCTTTGGTGGATATCCAGAGGATTGCTGAGTTGCCTGGCAGCTACGGCCTGAAAAACCTCCGTAGGTATTTTTTCATCTTCATACCAAGCTCTAAAGCGGTCTATCATGTAAGTAAGTACTTGCTTAGAAATATTTTCGATAGTACCAGAAGTAGAATTTAACTCAGGATGTTGAGAGGTTGCAGCCGTCAACGCTTTATAAAGATCGAGATCAATACCTCGTTCAACAATAATCCTCAACACGCCTAGGCTGGCGCGCCGGAGAGCAAAGGGGTCCTTGGAGCCGGTAGGCGGCTGACCAATACCAAAAATACCTACTAAGGTATCTAATCGATCAGCCAATGCCAGCGTGGCACCAGTAGCTGTGGCAGGAATGGAGTCCCCAGCGAAACGAGGTAAGTATTGTTCAAACATAGCTTCAGCCACTTCGGCGTGCTCACCATCACTGGAGGCATAGTAGCGCCCCATGGTTCCTTGTAAGTCGTCAAACTCACCGACCATGTCACTGACTAAATCGGATTTGCTTAATTCAGCAGCTCTTTTTGAGAGAGAAGGATCAGCACCGGTTAACGGGGCCAAAATTTCCGCCAACTTAGCCACACGTTCTGTTTTGTCAAAAACAGAACCAAGCTTGGCTTGGAAGACAATTTTTTTCAGTGACTCTCGACGAGCCTCGAGAGTGGTTTTTTTGTCAGTTTCATAAAAGAAAGCAGCATCAGCTAAACGTGGACGGATTACTCGTTCGTTACCATTGATCACTTGTACAGGATCTTTGCTCTCGATATTGGCAACGGTAATAAACATAGGAAGCAATTGACCGTCATTATCCACTACGTGGAAATACTTCTGGTGCTCAGCCATTGAGGAAATGAGTGCTTCAGCGGGAACAGCGAGAAAACGCTCTTCAAAATTACCGAGTAACGGAACAGGCCATTCATTCAGCGCGGTGACTTCATTGAGCAGAGCATCACTGATAACGGCAACACCACCTGATTTTTCAGCAGCGGCGGTAACACCGATGCGAATGAGTTCCCGGCGTTCAGAAAAATCAGCGATAACATAAGCAGATCGAAGATCGTCCTGATAGCTGGACGGCGAGTGGATGACGATTTCACCGCTGCTATGGAAACGGTGGCCACGACTGGTATTTCCTGCTGTTAGCCCCATTACTTGAGTTTTGATGACGTCGCCACCCAGTAACATGACTACCCAGTGAACTGGACGAACAAATTCTTCACGATTAATGCCCCAGCGCATTCTTTTTGGAATGGGTAGAGCGGCAAGTGCAGACTGGACGATGGTACCAAGAAGGTCTGAGGTAGCCTGACCCTGTTCGACGGCACGATGACAGAGTTTATCCTGTTTGCCATCATTCTCGACTTTGCTGGCTAGCTCTTCAATGGGAATACCATTTTTCTTAGCAAAGGCTTCAGCAGCACGAGTGGGTTTGCCATCAGCATCCAAAGCGACTTTAACGGGGGGGCCCCACGCCACAATTTCTTTTGTGGGTGTTTGTTCATCGAGTGCTTTAATGAAGATGGATAGGCGACGTGGTGCAGCAAAGGTTTGCACTTCACCAAATTCTAGCTGTTCGGTATTTAATTGGGAAAGGACTTCATCACGAAAAGCATTGGAGAGTGTTAGTAATGCTTTGGGGGGAAGCTCCTCAGTGCCAATTTCGACTAAAAAATCTGTACTCATTGTTCAGTCTCCTTGGCCTGTTGAATGATGTCATATGCGAGAGCTTTGGGTGCCAAGGGGAAGCCAAGTGACAGCCTGGAATCAAAATAAGCTTTGGCAACAGCTCGGGCTAGGGTGCGTACCCGTAAAATAAACCGTTGCCGTTCTGTTACGGAGATGGCATGGCGAGCATCCAGCAGATTAAAGGCATGAGAGGCTTTCATCACCATTTCGTAGGCCGGTAGCGGCAGGCCCTGTTCGATTAGACGCTGGCTTTCACGCTCATAGGTGTCAAAACTATGGAACATAAAGTCCACATCAGCGTGTTCAAAGTTAAACGCTGACATTTCCACTTCATTTTGGTGGAACACATCACCATAGGTTACTTTGCCCGCGGGCCCTTCGGTCCAGACGAGGTCATAAATACTGTCTACACCCTGAAGGTACATAGCGATACGCTCAAGACCATAGGTGATTTCGCCAGTGACGGGAAAGCATTCAAGGCCACCGACTTGCTGAAAATAGGTGAACTGAGTTACTTCCATGCCATTTAACCAAATTTCCCAGCCAAGACCCCAGGCACCCAGTGTGGGCGACTCCCAGTTGTCTTCGACGAAGCGAATATCGTGTACTGTTGGGTCGATACCTAGCTCACGAAGTGAATCTAGGTACAAGTCTTGAATATTATCCGGTGAGGGTTTTAGCACCACTTGAAATTGGTAGTAGTGTTGTAGTCGGTTAGGGTTATCGCCATAACGACCATCCGTGGGACGGCGGCAAGGTTGTACATAGGCACTGTTCCAAGTTTCTGGACCAATGGCACGTAAAAAGGTAGCAGGATGAAACGTGCCTGCGCCCACCTCCATATCCAGTGGTTGCAAAATAACGCAGCCTTGACGAGACCAATATTGTTGTAAGGCTAAAATTAGCCCCTGGAATGTTGAAACATCCGGTGTGGTTTGTGACACCTAGGTTCCCCTGTAGCATGCAAAGCCGACAATTATAAGGCTGCATCCCCTGAATAGTAAGGGGTTTCATCGCTCTTGATGGCTTTCTGTCATAAGGTAAAAAAGTCGATAAAATCATTCGACAAGGCGCAGAGTAGGTACCTTGTGATCTTAGGGTATGTATTATTTGCCTATTGGGTTTGATATGGTTTATTTATTGTCAAAACAAACCGCTCGCCACGTTGATAGAGTATGTAAATTACGGTTGGATTAGGGGATGATTAAACCATTGTTACACCTCAGTTTTATAAGGAAATGGATAATATGAAAAAGATTTTATTAGTTGCTCTGGTACTGATATTGGTGGGCTGTGAAACAGCCTACTATAACGCTTGGGAAAAGATGGGAGTACATAAGCGCGACCTTCTGGTAGATCGAATTGAAGATACCCAAGAGGCTCAGGAAGATACCCAAGAACAATTCAAGGATGCTTTAGAGCAATATCGCGCGGTAGTGAATTTTGATGGCGGTGACTTGGAAAAACTTTATAACAAACTTAATGCCGAGTATGAAGATAGCAAGCAGGCAGCAGAGGCCATAGCGGTAAATATCAGCCGTGTAGAGGATGTTGCCGATGATCTATTTGGCGAGTGGGAAGATGAACTGGCACTTATTAAAAATAAAAGCCTTCGTCAAGATAGCGCAAGCAAGCTTCATGATACTCGGTTTAAATATCAACAAATGATCAAATCAATGCACAAAGCAGAAAAGACGGTGCATCCTGTACTGGAAACGTTACAAGACCAAGTTCTTTATCTAAAACATAACCTTAATGCCCGAGCAATTTCTGCCTTAAAAGGCGAATTGAATACGATTAACTCCGACGTCAATCAACTGATTATAAATATGCAAAAATCCATTGATGAAGCGAACCTGTTTATTGATCGAATAAAAAACTAGGTAGCTTAAAATAATTAAAAGGTTAGAACATGAAATACAACAATATTTTAGAAACCATTGGTGATACACCCCATGTTCGTTTAAATAAACTGTTTGGGGCGGATATAGACGTCTGGATGAAGGTGGAGCGCTTTAACCCTGGTTCGAGCATTAAAGACCGTATTGGTTTAGCAATGATCGAAGATGCGGAATCTCAGGGCCTTATCGATAAAGATACTCTCATCATCGAGCCTACTTCAGGTAATACGGGTATTGGTTTAGCCATGGTTTGTGCGGTTAAAGGTTATCGTTTAATACTAACGATGCCAGAGTCCATGTCCGTGGAGCGTCGCCGAAATCTACAAGCCTTAGGTGCAGAATTAGTTTTAACGCCGAAAGAGTTGGGGATGGGTGGTTGTATCGAAAAAGCTAATCAACTATTCGCTGAAAACAATAATGCATGGATGCCTCAACAATTTAATAATCCAGTGAATGTTCAGGTACACCGTGAAACTACAGCCATGGAAATATTGGCAGATTTTCCCGAGGGAATAGATTATCTCATCACCGGCGTAGGAACTGGCGGACATATTACAGGCTGTGCCGAAGTGCTCAAGGAAAAATTCCCAAACACCAAAGTGCTGGCGGTAGAGCCAACCAAATCCCCAGTTATTAGTGGCGGAGAAAAAGGTCTACACAGACTCCAAGGCATCGGTGCAGGTTTTATTCCTAGCGTTTTAAATACCGAAATTCTTGATGGTACAGTCTTGGTAACGGATGAAGACTCGTTTGAAATGACGCGACGTTGTGCGAAGGAGGAAGGTATTTTCGTGGGAATATCATCAGGTGCCAGCCTTGCTGCAGTACAGCAAAAATTAGATGAAATTCCAGACGGTAGTACCGTGCTAGTGTTTAGTTACGATACTGGTGAGAGGTACTTGTCAATTGAAGATTTATTTTAATTTTAGAGACAGAATTAAAACAAATCGTCTGAAAATTTAAAAAATTATTCAGAATAAATAAACTATAAATTTTATTGTTTTATTTTTAGGAATAATAAATGAATGTTATAAGAAAAAGTTTTTTATTTTTTGCGACCATAATGGTGAGTGCTTGTGTTCTCTCAGATCATCATTGGGCTGATGTAAAATATCAAACTATAGAGGTCAAAAAAAATATTTTTGTCATGATGGCCGAAGGTGGAAATATAGCCGTTTTTATTGGTGAAGATGGAACGTTTTTAATTGATGATCAATTCGCCCCCTTGACAGAAAAAATGCTTGAAAAAATAAAAAAAGTGGGTGGAGAAGAACCAAAATTTTTGGTAAATACACACTGGCATTTTGATCACACGGGTGGCAACGAAAATTTGGGTAAAGCTGGAACTCTGATCGTTGCACATGATAATGTGAGAAAACGTCTTTCGGTGAATAATACGATAAAGGCATTTAACAAAGAAATACCCGCATCACCAAAACAGGCATTACCGGTCGTCACTTTTAGTACGGATACCAGTTTTCACCTCAATAATGAAACCATACGCGCATTTCATGTCCATCATGCCCATACCGATGGCGATAGTGTCGTTCATTTTCAAAATGCCAATGTTTTCCATGCCGGTGATATTTGGTTCAATGGCTTCTATCCGTTTATTGATGTTGAGCACGGGGGGAGTTTAGAGGGTGTTATTGCAGCAGCTACAACCATAATAACGATGACCAGTGCGAAGTCAGTCATTATTCCTGGTCATGGACCCGTAGGTACTCGGACTCAATTGATGGAATACCGGGATATGCTGGTTTTGGTGCTAGATACTCTCCGTATCTATAAGTCTCAAGGAAAATCCGTTGAAGAGGTTATCAAAGCTAAGCCAACAAAAGAACTTGATGCTATCTGGGGCGGTGGTTTTCTAAAACCAGATCAGTGGATAAGGATAATTTATAATGGCCTGGAGATGCCTGAACAATGATCGAATTTCGTGAAGCAAAAAGAGACGATTGCCGAACAATAGCAGAGCTATACAGTATTTCATCTGAAGGTGTGGCGAACTACATCTGGACCAAACTTGCGATGCCGGGAGAGGAAATACTCGATGTCGGAGAGCGCCGCTATGAAAGAGAAGACTCAGTTTTCAGTTATACAAACTGCACTATAGTCGAAGTTGATGGTGTTATTGCCGGTATGATGCTGGCTTTTCCTGTCTCGCCTAATGAAAGAACAGCAGCAGAAGAGGTAGATGACGATCCGGTTCTTGCACCCTACAGCCGGCTGAAAGAAGAGAATAGCTACTATATTTGTGGTGTCGCATTATATCCAGAATATCGCAGCAGGGGTCTTGGTCATCAATTTATGGCACTGGCAAAACAGCAGGCTATATTGAAGGGAATAAATAAGTTAAGTTTGGTTGTTTTTGAAAATAATAAAAATGCGGTAGGTATATATAAAAATCTTGGTTATAAAGAAATTAAGCGTGAAAAAATAATTGAACATCCGATGATAAACCACACCGGAGACGCCATATTGATGGTGAAAATTCTTTATAAGTCAGTGGATGAATAAAATAAATAATATTAGTTAAAATTATTACCCACACCGTTGTATAAAATAATTATTTTTTGTCAAAAAATTTCTATTTTTAATGATTAGACTAATTCTGGAAAAACATAATAATTATACAATGACACCGATCTAGGGTATTTTTTCTTAGTTTCACTTAAACCCAAATAATGAAACACCGGTGAAGGGCCGTCTGCCCATGAACATAGGGTTTATGGCGCAAACGAGATGCCTTCTTTCTGAATATTTAACGAGGGACCTACAGAAACAATTATTGTCTCCGTTATTATTAGTGGACACAGTATAATTTACTGGCAGATGACAGAGCATGCTGGTAACAGAGATCTTCGGTTTTATACGGTAGAGCGCTTTCTTGAGTCGCCACCTTCTATGTACTAACCCTATAAGCTATGAATATTATGATCAGGTTATACATCTTATGCTGGATAATATCAGCAGCCACACAATTAAACATTTGCTCGCAGCCATTGTTGCGTGATAGGTGTGGAGAATGCTTGCAGAGAAAGGGCTTGCATAGCCCCTATTGGGTAACCATATCGGCTTAAATCTTATAATTGCTTCTCGCTATTATCCGTATAAAAATTATCAAGTAGTACTATCGTTAGGTTGGGTACTATGGTGTTTGTTAATGATAGGTAAAGTTTAAACAAGGGAGTTATCCTATGAAACGTTTTACGATTTTTGGCCATGATGCGTGCGGTTTCTGCCGCCAAGCAAAAGCAGTACTGGAATCTAAAAATTTAGAATTCCGATATGTAAATATACATGAGGAAGGCATAAGTCCTGCAGATTTGGCTGAAACGGTGGGTAGACCCGTTAACACCGTACCCCAAATTTTCCATGGTAAAGATTATGTGGGTGGTTACCAAGAGCTGATGCAGTATCTGGAACAAGAAGACATTTAGCAAAACATCATCTTTATTAAAGTCAGGGGCTATTGTGTTTGCAACTAGGCTTCACGTATAGTAAACCTAGATTTTTTAAGGAAGCACGTGAACAATCATTTTTCTGCCATGCTAGTAATTGTCGCCAAGTGCAAATATGTATTGCGCTGGGCACGATGGTTTGCGGCTGAAAAATAGTAAAAAATACAAAAATTTTTCAAGGCCGCAGACATTTCATCTGCGGCCTTTTTTAGTTTTGGCGGCAAAAAAGTTTCAGCTATTTCTATTGAGGAGAGCGCAATGGCCGTCAGGCTGACCTACTTGTTGGTCATTATAATTTGGACAACAACCCCTCTAGCAATAAAGTTAGGAGGAGAGACATTGGCGCCCATGGCAAGCCTTAGTTTACGTATGGCTATCGCATTTTTGGTGGGAAGTGCTGTTTGTACCGTGGGTGGTATTGCCGGTTTAAATATCAAAAAAAACGGGTTGATATATTTTGCAGGATCAATTGGTATTTTCCCCAATATGGCGCTGGTCTATTTTGCAGCCGAATATATTTCATCAGGATTAATTTCTTTGATGTTTGGCCTAACACCCTTTTTCATAGCAATGTTAACTAAGCCTATTATGGGAGAACAGATATTAGAACCAAGAAAATTGATAGCAATAGCATTGGCTGGCTCGGGGTTATTGTTTATATTTTATGACGATACCGTCATGGCAGATAAAGCATATATAGGACTATTGTTAATGCTGGTTTCCAATATTATATTTTCGACAAGTGTTTTATGGGTTAAAAAATTAAATAAAAGATTAAAAGTCCCCCCCATTGAGCAAACGTTGGGTGGCATGGCATTTTCATTACCTGGCTTGTTGTTTACCTGGTTCTATATTATTGGTTATGAACCTCTTGTTTTCAGTGCTGTCTCCATGTTTTCGTTAATATATTTAGCATTGTTTGCTTCGTTGGTAGGATTTGTTGCGTATTACCATATTTTAAATAATATGGAGGTTGATGTGGTTGCTTTAATACCATTAATAACGCCGGTGTTAGCAATGTCATTGGGCGTTTTTTTTGCAGGTGAAATCATTACAATGTCTATGTACTTGGGGACATTTTTTATTCTTATAGCATTGGCTATTCATCAGGGAGTAGCGCCAAAACTGTGGCAATCTTTTTTAAGATTAAATAGAACTCGTTGATAGTAAAAAGGGCCAGTTTTATGAGCCCTTTTTTCTTATCAAGTTATTTTATTCATTGATATCTAGTAGTTCGACATCAAAAATTAAGGTAGACCCAGGACCAATTATTCCCATACGGCGGCTGCCATAGGCTAAATTTCCGGGAATAAAAAATCGGGTTTTTTCACCCACAACCATTAATTGTAGGCCTTCCGTCCAACCGGGAATGACTTGATGCAAACCAAACTCAATTGGTTCTCCTCGGTCCACGGAGCTGTCAAATATTGTGCCGTCGATTAATGTGCCATGGTAATGCACTTTCACATGATCGCTAGGACTTGGGTGTTTAGAACCTGTCCCTTTATTTAATACTTGATACTGCAATCCAGACGTTGTGACTTGTACGCCGTCTTTTGATTTGTTTTCTTCCAAAAACTCAGTACCTTTTTTAATATTTTCTGCGGCAGTTTTTTTATTGAACAAGGTTCTTTGCACAACAAATACAACTGATGCAATAGCAACAACAATGATAATAATTTTTAACATAGGGAGTCTCAACGAAAGTGATAATGATATGTTCTGATTTTTATTCGGGTTATAAAGAACTGGGCTAGTTGATAAATCAATGTAATAAAATCTGGGGTTATTCTAATCACTGTGCTCATTCGGTGCCAGTGGAGACTTCTCCCCCGACATAAAGCCAGCGGCCTGTTGTACGTTGAAAAACAGAAATCTCATGCATCATCTGAACATTTGGCTTATCAGGTTCATAAAAGAACGCATTAAATTCTACGGTGGCTTTATCACCGGTTTGGTTGCCAGAGAGAACGTCCAGTTTTACCCATTCCACAGTTTTTTGAGAAAGATCCTTCGCATTTAACCCAGCAGAGGTTGCCGAAAACCATGTCGCCAGTAAATAGTCACCATAGCCACCTAGTGCATATGCAGAATAACGAGAACGCATAAGTTGTTCCGG
>JASJGJ010000110.1:0-53090 GCA_033791605.1 Porticoccus sp. | reverse complement strand
GGCAAGGGCATACCATTCCTGAAGATATCCAGATTAAGGGTTTAGATTCCGATGAAGCGACAGAACTTTTGGGTTACTACGTAGATGATATTCGGGAGCAAATTGAGTTGGTACGTGGTGCCACCAATGAATTTGATATGGAGATGTTTCTAGCGGGACAACTGACACCGGTATTCTTTGGCACGGCGCTCTCTAATTTTGGTATTAGAGAGATGCTGGATTACTTCGTAGAATGGGCCCCCGCACCTCAACCACGCGGTGCTACAAAGAGAGAAGTAGCACCAACAGAAGAAAAGTTTTCTGGCTTTGTGTTCAAAATTCAAGCAAATATGGATCCGAAACATCGGGATAGAATTGCGTTTATGCGTATCTGCTCCGGTAGGTACACCAAGGGCATGAAGATGAAACATGTGCGCCAAGGTAAGGAGGTTCGCATTGCAGATGCTGTGGGTTTTAAGGCGGGCGAACGGGTAGCGGTGGAAGAGGCGCTGGCTGGAGATATTATTGGTTTACATAATCATGGAACGATTCAAATTGGTGATACATTTACTGAAGGTGAAGCTTTAAAATATACCGGTATTCCGCACTTTGCTCCTGAAATGTTTCGACGTATTCGATTGCTCGATCCACTCAAAATGAAGCAGTTACAAAAAGGCATACAACAGCTTTCAGAAGAGGGCAGCACCCAGGTGTTTTTCCCACTAAATAACAATGACATTATTGTGGGGGCAGTGGGGCAGCTGCAGTTTGAAGTGGTCACATATCGTTTGAAGGATGAATACGGTGTTGAGGCTATTTATGAGCCAGTGAATGTTTATACAGCACGTTGGGTTGAATCTGACGATAGTAGAAAAATTGAAGAATTGAAACGCAAGGTTCCCGATGGTGTTGCATTGGATGGAGGTGGACACTTAACCTATCTGGCTTCCACCCGAGTAAATTTATCACTGACAGAAGAACGTTATCCTGATCTTAAATTCAGATCTACCCGAGAGCTTTAATGACCTGATTAAGGGGCTATTCCTGACTACAGAAAGTCTCTGAGGAAAGCCCGTTATCATCAATATTTGACCATAGTTATACTGAAGTAAAATCGGTTTTGAAAGACAAGCTGAGGTCATCTCTTGCCGCTACCCTACCTGACACATTTGGTGTTCCCTTTTCTGGTGGTAAGTATTCATCATGAGCGCATTGTCTGTGAGCAGAGGTTGTAATAGTCTGAGCGGTACTACAAAGAAGTTATGATTGGTGAAACTCAAAGTTAAGCCATTTTGAGTTGTAATGGGCACAACAACAGTAGATTCATGCCGCATAATAATTAGTGAAAAAAAGAGGGGCAGAAAATGGACAATCGACGAAATAAAATTGTTATCAATAGTCAGTTTCAATATCAATATGCCTTGTTGGCCGCTACATCTTCGGTACTACTGGTTAACCTATTTCTTATTATTAGTGCAGTTGTGCCGGGTTCTCAGGGGTTTCTCCTCAGTACACAACATACCCTGTTAATAGCAGGCCTTGAGATTATATTGATGGGTGGTGTGTGGTGGGGCAGCTTGAAGGCTAGCCACAAAATTGCTGGACCGATTTATGTGATTGTTCAGCAGATGGAAAAACTGGCAGAGGGTGATTTGACCGCCAGCATTCGGCTCCGAAAAAAAGATATGTTTAAGCTCGAAGCTGTCGCTATTAATCAGTGTATAGAAGAGCTTCGGGAACATTTGCACGGGGTAAAAACAATCGCTCAGGATTTAGAGTTGCAGGAGGCTAAGAGAGATGGGAATAAAACCATGGCTGCTGCTGAGTCAGATGCCTACAGCACCTTAATTAAACAGTTAAACCAGAAGCTTTCGATGTTTAACTGTCAGTAGTGGTGAATAGCTGGGTATTTGTTGAGTCCGTGGTGGCATCATGAACTTCTTATTAACACTTTTTTTTACGTTTCTGATTGTGTTAGTTGTAGTGATTTGTTTTGTTCGAATTGGAACGCCAGTTTATCGGCTGGAAACAAAAAATATTATTGTGTTACTGACGTTGGTGGTGGAGGGGAAGGCTACCGAAAATGACTGGGAAGTGTTTCTGGGGGTACCTATCAGACATAATGAACAGCTTGAGAGCATTCGGTTGTGTTGTCAGGGCATTAGTGAGCTTGAGTACATTGGTGGCGTGGGTTATTTGCTGACGGACAAGGGAATAGAGGACGTGAAGAAAATACTAACTGAATTAACAGGGGCAGATGTATGAGTAGGGAATATTCACCCATGGCAAGAGGGCTCCTCGTTGCCGCAGCATTTGTAGTGGTGGCTGCAGGAATTAAAACAGCGGAAACGCTACTAGTTCCTTTTTTGTTATCAGTCTTTATCGCACTCATATTTTCTCCACTATTGTCTTGGCTTAAAAAACAGAAGGTTCCGAATGGACTGGCTATTTGCCTGATCATTAGTTTGGTGATTCTGGTGGGCTGGCTGATTGGTATTTTAGTGGGTTCTTCCATTAATGATTTTGGACAAAATCTTCCAGAATATCAGGTACGCCTGCAGGAGATGAGTGGCGGTTTGTTAGATTGGTTGAGCCATCGAGGCATGACCTTTGATATGGAACAAATGAAGCAGAGCTTTAATCCCAGTGCTGTCATGCAGCTGGCGGGTAATACTCTGGCATCTTTTGGTAATGTCATGACCAATGCGTTTATGATTTTGTTAACGGTCATTTTTATTTTGGCTGAAGAAGTGGGTTTTAGTGAAAAATTACAATCAGCTAGAAACCATGCCGGAACGCCCAATGATGGTTTAACTCGCTTTGCTGATAGCGTGCATAGCTACCTAGGGATTAAGTCTCTTCTAAGCCTGTTGACAGGCGTATTGGTCATTATTTGGTTGTGGATACTCGGTGTGGATTACCCTGTGATGTGGGGGTTGATAGCGTTTCTACTTAATTTTATTCCAACGGTTGGTTCTATTATCGCCGCTGTACCTGCGATTTTGTTAGCGCTCATTCAATTAGGTCCTTTACCCGCCGTGTTTGTGGGGCTGGGCTATTTGGTTGTGAATGTGGTCGTTGGCAATTTTTTGGAGCCTCGCGTGATGGGAAAGGGGTTAAATTTGTCACCGCTGGTAGTGTTTTTATCATTGGTTTTCTGGGGGTGGATTTTAGGCCCTGTGGGTATGTTACTTTCAATACCATTGACCATTATGGTTAAAATTGCTCTGGAAAATGATGAAGATACCCGTTGGATTGGTGTCATGTTGGGTGCTGGAGAACGCGGGCAGTAGGTGTGATTAAGTGTGTGACGCTAGAGGAGGGTAAGTACCGATATGTCGAATAAAACACTTAACCTGACGGAACAGCTCCATCAATATTTACTTGATGTATCTCTTCGTGAGCCGGACATCTTAACGGCGCTTCGAGAAGAAACAGCTAGTCTACCCTCGGCAAACATGCAGATATCTCCTGAGCAAGGGCAGTTTATGGCGTTGTTAGTACAACTGATGGGCGCCAAAAATGCCATCGAAGTTGGTGTTTACACGGGTTACAGTGCTTTAGCTGTTGCAATGGCCCTGCCAGATAACGGACAGATTATTGCCTGTGATATCAGTGACGAATATACCTCCGTTGCACGACGTTATTGGATGCAAGCTGGAATCTCGGAGAAAATTGATTTGCGTTTGGCTCCCGCCACAGAAACCTTGAGTAAATTGATTGAAGAAGGAAAAAGCTCAACCTTCGATTTTGCTTTTATCGATGCAGATAAAGAGAACTATGCCAGATATTTTGAGCTATGTTTTGAACTGTTACGGCCAGGTGGCTTGATCGCCGTGGATAATGTGCTTTGGAATGGTGCGGTTATAGATTCAGATAATCAAGATGTGGATACCTGTGCTATTCGGGCATTTAATCAGCAGTTGTTGTCCGACATTAGGGTGACTATCAGCATGGTTCCGATTGCGGATGGTCTCACCTTGGCAAGAAAAAACTGAAACGCTTGTAGTAAAAACGTTTGTAGTAAAAAATTGAGAACGAACAACGTTATCTTGTTGCTTTAAGGCTCATCAGGTCTACAATTCACAGTGTTGGTGCTAGGTCTTCTTTTTACTGATTTACCATCGATTTTGCTTAAACGCATGGCTTTTATTTTGAGATACTGTTGTTGAATCGTTCACTGATACTTTGCCTGTTTGTCGCTGTCATTTCATTGGCAAGTGCCACACATCTATCTGATCCATTTTTAAGCGATGTTGTAGATACTGAGCTCTGTCAGCTTGAAACGTTTGATGTTGTTGAAGATTATGACGTATTTGATCTGCTATTCTCGGGTGAGCTTGCTTTAGCTGGCCCCAACTCTTTTTCTCTCCCCACTTCTGCCGCTGGTGATAAAACCAATGGCTTTCCTCTTTTTTACTCCATTCGGGCACCGCCAGCTTAAACGGACACTAACTTCTGTAAATTCCCTTCCTGCGTTAATCGTTGGATATGTTTATTGATTTGATTGACCCTCTGTCGTCTAGTGTTTGTGAGGGTTGTTCAAATATTCAGTGTGAGGTGAAAACCGTGAATACTTTGAAATTGATGGCCACAGATGCTATTGACCATTTAGTCTGCCCTGAAGAATTTAATGATATTGATATAGATTCTCCGGCATTAACTATTTTTACTGATTTTAAAAAATACCCACCTTCTGTGATTGAAAGCTCGATGCCTGCGGTAGAGGCTGAGTCTCTCATGCGTAAGTTTCATGTTCAGTTGGCTCTGGTGGTAGACAGTAGTAGAGAATTAGTTGGAACAATCAATCTTTCTCAGTTGAGTGACCAGCATCTTATTCCTCTTATATCGAAGGGTAATGGTAGAGCTGATATTTTAGTTGGCGAGTTAATGCTGGCTCGCGCTGAGGTCAAGATATTGCAGTTAAAGGCAATAGAAAATGCCAGTATTGCTGATGTTGTTGAGGTCCTAAAGCAGCATGGAGAGCAGCACTGTCTTGTCGTCGACGATGAAAAACATCATATCCGTGGGCTGATTTCTATCAGTGATATTGCTCGTAGATTGCACGCGCCCATATCCGTTATCAAACCTTTGACCTTTGCTGAGGTTTTCAAGGTGTTAAAACACTGAGAATGTTGGCATCAGGTGGAGGTTCTGCCTGATGTCATCTCAACCCCTTTCCACACATTTAAATTTAGAGATATTTCAATGATTGAATTAACAACCCCCATGATAGTTTCAGGCGCTATCTTGATCCTGACTTTCCTTGGCATTTTTACTGAACACCTGCACGGTTATAACCGTGCTAAATTTGCCATGGCTGGTGCTGGGGCAGTTATTATTGCTGGGCAGATTTACGGTTTTTATTCTCCTGAGCAAGCGTTACATGCCATCGACTGGAATGTGGTTTTTCTACTGGCGATCATGATGATAGTCGTGTCAATTATGATTAGTACGGGTGGCTTTGAGCACATGGCTGAATACTTGGCCAAGAAAAGTGGTGGGTCGCCCACCCGGCTGCTTGTCTTTATGGGCACGGCAGTCACCGTTATTTCTCTATTATTGGATAACGTGACCACGGTCATTATTTTTGGACCGTTGATCATCCTTATTTGCCAGGCTATGAAAATTTCGCCGATACCTTATTTGTTAGCTGCCGCATTGTTATCGGATACGGGCGGAGTGGCAACACTTGTTGGAGATCCACCCAATTTGATGATTGGCTCTGCCGCAGGGATTGATTTCAATACTTTTTTTATTCATATGGGGCCGCCTGTATTTCTTGCTTGGTTAGCCATATTGTTTGCGATGAAATATTTGTTTCCAAAAGAATTATCTAATCACCACACACTTAAATTTGAGTCAGTGGCACGCTACAAAAATAAACGTCTGTGGCAAAAATCCTTGGTAGTGATGGGTTTGATGGTTGTATTGTTTGTCTTCCATCAAAAGTTGGGTTGGGAGCCTTGGATGGTGGCCGCTACAGCATTGACCATTTTGGTTTTCCTCTCAAGAAAGGTAGATTTGGATAGTGTGACCAGCCACTTGGAAACCCCGTTGCTCATGTTTTTTATTTCGTTATTTATTTTGATTGGCGGCGTGGAACAAAGCGGGTTATTGGAGCTTATTGGCGAACAGTTTAAACCATTGATTCTAGAACATCCGTTGGGAGCTGCTTTGCTGTTATTGTGGGTTGCTGCCATTCTTTCTGCATTGATAGACAACATACCCTTTACTGCCGCAATGATTCCGGTACTGGCTGGTTTGCAACTTCAGGGCGTTAATGTCAGTGTTATGTGGTGGGCCTTGGCAATGGGTGTGGGGATGGGAGGTAATGGTTCACATATTGGTTCAACCGCGAATGTTTATATCGTCACCATTTCAGAACGTTTGGCCAAACAAACGGGTAACCCTGAGCTCGCTATCACTCCTGCTCTGTGGTTTAGAAAAGGCACTCCGGCAATGCTCATTACCTTGTTTCTGTGCTCTATCTTTATTTGGCTAGGTTACGACTACCTTTACATTGAGAACTTAGGGCAAGGGTAGTCTTAATATCATGTACCAAAAGAAGCAATTGAGTCAGTATGTTTTGGATATCAACTCTCTGAAGAATCAAAGATGAGAGTTCTGTCAGCAATAAAAAGTAATACTATATCCTACAATATTTTGTAGGCTCGGGTTTCACTAAACGAGTACAAAATTGAATTCAATGAGCAGGTTTTTACATAACAAATAGCTGTACACGGACTCATATTGCTACGCCCGTAGAAAACCCAGTTAATAAAAAGCCCGATATAAATCGGGCTTTTTATTATTGCTTATCGCGTAGATCTATTTAGCTTTGTGTCTTACGACGGCTAACTGCTAGTCCTGCCAAGCCTAGACCCAGCAACACTAATGTCGCTGGTTCAGGGATTGCGGCAGTTGCAGCTGCAACACTCGCGTTAGCAACGATGTATCCACTGTCTCCAGACACATAGTTGGATAAGGTATCACCAAAAACCCAGTTCACGCCGTAAGCGACATTAGTACCAAGTTCTCTCGGTGCTCCTGAACCCAGTCCAAGCCAGCCGGCTCCCAGCTCAGCTATTGTCGGAGCGGCTATTTCAAAGTTAGCCAAGTCTGCAAAGGTCAAACCAACGCCGCCATTAGGCAGCCAAGATACATCACTATTTTCATAGATTTTTGCCACCTTGTCGCTCAAGTCAGCAAACGTTAAATCGTAGCCGTTGTTATAGAGAGGTTGAAATGCACCATTAGAAGGTTCATTTGCGGCCACTGCGTAATTCCCTAAACCATCTGTTATCCAGAAATTTAAATAAGGTGAGACGTAAGGGCCAGATCCAGAGGTAAACCGTGTACGGTCATCGAGACGATCAATATGTAGGTTGGTAATCTCACCTAGGGTAGAGCCATTAATATCATTAGAGCCAAGTGCCGCTTTATCACCGCCACCATCAATGATGAATTCAATGCTAGAGGGGTTGTTAATAATGGTTGGCGTATTGCGAATTTCATAGGCAATAAAGCCAGCGTTCGCTGGTGCTGCGACGGTTAAAATGCCTAACCCTGCAATTGCACTGAAGGTAATGGCGCGTATGGTGTCTGTATTTATTATCTTTTTCATCAAGCATCCTATCTTGTTAAGTGGTTATTTTAAGTATTAACAAGCAATTTTTATTCCATTTTGTTATTACTGAATGAAATCAATAGGATAAGTCTTTAGTGATAGCGCATGAACCTGTTTTGGCGTTATGGCTGTAAAATAATTCGACACCCATATAGCCAAGCGTTGATAACACCTTGTCAAAAAATGTAGCAACAATCGATTTGGGGTTCTTGCTTGAACCCCCAAGAATATTGCAAAGCTTAGGCCTTTAATTTTTTTAAGTTATAGAAATGAGAGTCTAAACACCGGATGTTTGTTGCTATTGATAGCTTGTTCTAAGAAGAACAACTGATGCTAAGTTTTTGGCTCCATGCAGGCGGGTGTTTGGCATATTCTGCACATTCTGGATGCTCATCAAAGGGTGATTGCAATAAGTTGAGCATACGGGCTATTTCACTGTAATCTTTTTCGTCCTCAGCTTTGCGAATGGCAATTTCTGCCATGTAATTACGGAATACATATTTGGGGTTGGTTCTTAGCATGAGCGCTTGGCGATCAACCTTAGTTTTAAGGGTGTTATGTTGATCGTCGAGTATCAATCGGTGCCGATATTTTTCAGCCCAATGATCAAATTCGTCGCGATTGAGAAAGAGATCTCTAAGGGCGGGGTTATTTTTATCTTCATCGAAATAGCAAAGATTTCTGAAGAAAATGGTGTAGTCCACCTGATTTTTAGCCAAGGCGTTTAGTAATTCATCAATCAGGGCTTGGTCAGCGGGTTGTGGAGAGAACAGTCCTAATTTTTTCTGATGCAGCCCGAGTAGTGTGGCGAAAAATAGGGGTTCATACTCTTCTAATACCGTTGTTAGTTGCTCTACGGATAATAGGCTGGACAGTGCATTGGCTAAGGCATTGCAGTTCCATAGACCAATCATCGGTTGACGCTTAAAGCTGTAGCGACCGCCGGTGTCGGAATGATTGCAAATAAATTCTGGATCATAGGCATCTAAAAAACCAAAAGGACCGTAGTCCATGGTTTCACCAATAATCGACATATTGTCGGTATTCATGACCCCATGGGCAAAACCTACGGCCTGCCACTGAGCAATGAGTTTGGCGGTACTGTGTACCGAATGTCGGAACATTTTGAGGTATCTGTCATCGTTTTTTGATAAGTCTGGTAAGTGTTGCTTGATAACATAATCGGCCAGCTGTTTGACACATTCTGGTTTTTTCGTGTGATGGAAATATTCAAAGGAGCCAAATCGTACATGGCTTCGCGCCAGGCGAACTAACATGGCGGCAGGTTCTGTCGTCTCACGATAAACAGGTTCTTCGCCACAAGTAATACTTAGTGCTCGGCTGGACGCTATACCTAACCCATGCATGGCTTCGCTGCACAAGTACTCTCGAATAGTTGAGCGTAAAACAGCTCGGCCATCACCAAAACGGGAATAGGGGGTCTTTCCTGCGCCCTTAAGATGAACATCCCATTTGCCCTGAGGGCCTTCTATTTCGCCAAGTAATAACCCTCTGCCATCCCCCAGTTGTGGTGAATAGCCGCCAAATTGGTGACCACTGTAAACCATGGCCAGTGGGTCACTACCTTCAAGAAGGTTGTTGCCGCTACACCATGGTAACAACCATGTGGGTGTGGAGGTTGCCGAAGATTTAGGCGATGTAATGCCGAGCAACTTCATTGCAGCAGGGTTAATGCTGACGAGGGTTGGATTGGGTAATCCTGCGGGTAGAAGGCGTGTAAAAAATGAATCGCCCAATTGCGCGAAGCTGTTATTGAATTTGAGTTTACTCAAGATGACCTACTGAAGAGACATTAAGTGAATTTATAGGTTAAATGAAAACCTATCGTATCGCTTGAAGTTGAACTTGTACTGTACGCTGCCCTTAACTGTACCAGTTGTGGGTGATAAGTAGCAGTTTCCTTTGTCTCTATTGATCTACCCTTGACGAAGTGATGGTTCGTAAGGTTTTCTGATTTCTTTATGATATGGCCTCGATTAACATAAGCAGTTAGCGTGCAACTTACTTAGGCTATCGAAGAAAGAGATAATCTATCAATGAAAAAAATATTTTCTGTGTTTTTCTATAGTTGGTTGTTGATTGCTCTTGTTGCAGCCTTGTATAACATCATCACTGGATTTCATCTCGTCTGGTTGGGGGTGCTTCTGGTGGCATTGGCTCCTTTATGCCATGTTCTTTGGCCCTACGATACGGGCAATTCAATGAATGCCAAAGTTCGGTTACCCAAAGTTTCTTTGTTGGTCATGATTGGAGTGGCTTGGGTGTTATTAACACTTCCAGAGCGGGGTTGGTCATTGTGGCTGGTCTTAGGAGGACTGGGTGGGTTTTTACTTCATAACTATTGGGTCATGGAGGAACCGGAATAATGGTAAGGTGGTTTCATGACGGCACCATCTGAAATCCCCCTTGTTGACTTGCTTGATGACATTAGAAATTGTCAGTTTTGTACAGATTTACCCTTAGGTCCTAACCCAGTGATCAGTGCAAAACGTTCAGCTAAAGTGTTGATTATAGGTCAGGCTCCCGGTACTCGTGTACATGCCAGTGGCATCCCCTGGAATGACCCCAGCGGTGATCGATTGCGATCCTGGATGGGGTTGAATAAGGACCAATTCTACAATGCCGCTGATATTGCCATTGTCCCCATGGGATTTTGTTATCCCGGGCGAGGCAAGTCGGGTGATTTACCTCCCAGGTCTGAATGTGCACCACAATGGCATCGACAGGTTCTAGAGCAATTGCCAAAGGTGGCGCTCACATTGTTGATAGGGCAGTATGCACAGTCATACTATCTGAACGACAATTATAAAACGCTCACAGAGCGGGTGAAATATTGGCGAGATTATTTGCCAGAGGGCTACTTGCCTCTGGTCCATCCATCACCACGCAATCAACGATGGTTGAAAAATAATCCCTGGTTTGAAAGTGAAGTAATACCCTTTTTACAGCAACAAATTAAAGATCAGCTTTGCTAGTTTTTATAGCGCTAAACGTCATTAAAGCTGCTGTATTGGGTGTTGGTAATTATGCTGTGACTTGGGGGCTTTTTTTGTGAATATGTTTGTCGATAAATCTCACTACAAACGTGTGCCGGTTTCTGCGCTTAAGCTGGGGATGTTTGTTGCAGAATTAGACCGCCCCTGGTTGGAAACGCCTTTTCTTTTACAGGGGTTTTCCATCAAGACCACAACAGAAATCCGGAAGCTTCGAGAATATTGTAAATTCGTTTATGTCGATGAAGGAGGGAAAGACTGGGGAAGTAAAAAAAATCCATTTAATACAGGTTTTAAAGTCAAGAAACGTAATCTTACTAGTGAGGACAAGGGTTTAAGCACCCGAGCATATAGGTCTACGGATAAAAAACAGGCTGAAACTTCTGCAGTCAGGCTTAATCAGCCAATACATGCAATTAAAAAGCATGCTGAAGAAGAGCACCCGGTAGCTAACCGAGTGTATCGCGCAGCACACAAAACAGTTTCCGGTCTGTTGGAGCAAGCCCGTTTGGGTAATGCGCTTGATACAGATTCTGCCAAAGAGGTGGTGACTGACTGCGTGGACAGTATTTTGCGTAATCCCAGTGCGCTTATGTGGATGGCAAAAATTAAGCACGTGGATTATTACACCATGGAGCATAGTCTCAACGTCTGTGTTTTGGCCATTGCGTTTGGTCGTCATTTGCGTATGGATAAAATAGACCTAGTTCGATTAGGAACAGGGGGAATGTTACATGATGTTGGCAAGATGCAGGTTCCTGACGAAGTGCTTAATAAGCCGGCAAAGCTTACAGATGACGAATTTACCATTATGAAGCAACACCCTGAAATTGGCAGAAGCCTGTTAATGAAATCCCAGGGGAGTTTAAGTTATGCGGTAGATGTAGCCTTTAACCATCATGAAAAAATGGATGGTAGTGGCTACCCCAGAGGATTGTTTGCCCGAGAGCTATCTGAATATTCTCGTATTATTAGTATTGTTGACGCTTTTGATGCGATGACAAGTGACCGTTGTTACGCGAAAGCGAAATCAACCCTTGAAGCCTTGAAGATTATTTATGGTGACCGTGGAGTACACTTTGATGAAGAGTATGCTTTAGAGTTTATCCAATTAATGGGGCCATATCCTCCTGGGACTATTGTGGAATTGATGAATGGTGCGGTAGGTATTGTGTTGTCTTCAGAAGAGAAAAAACGTCATTTACCAAAAATCAAACTGGTGCTTGATCAGGAAAAACGTCCTCAGCCAGAAGAGATTGTGGATTTGCTGAATGTCGGGGGCGGAAATTTAGATAAAGACTGGTTGATTCGTAAGGTATTGAAAGATGGTGACCATGGTATTTATCTTGAGCAATACCCTGTAAGAAGAGCTTTATCTGGCATGGAAAATATGAAGGATATTTAAAAATTAGTAATTAAATGTTTTAAATACTTAGTTTTTTATTTATTCATTTTTATGGCTAGTTATGGTGGCTCATATTTCGGGCTATGTTTAATAGCTTATTTTTACAATAATCCAACGGTGTTTGATTGTACCGTTAGTATTTTCTATGGAGACGGTAATTTCATCATCCAGATGTTTGCCTATTAGCTGTCGTGCTAGGGGTGAGTCAACACTGATCTTCTGTTTCTTGGAGTCAATTTCATCGGCACCGACAATACGAAAGTTATGTTCTTTGCCATGAGTGTCTTCAAGTGTTACTGAGGCACCAAAATATACTTTGTTCGTATCATCTGGAACACGGTCGACAATGGTGACTTCGTCTAAACGTTTGCTAAGATAGCGGACTCGACGGTCAATCTCCCGCAATCTTTTTTTACCGTAAATATAATCACCATTTTCTGAGCGATCGCCATTTTTCGCCGCCTCGTGAACGGTGGAAGTTATGGTTGGCCTCTCTACTTTCCAGAGATTTTTTAGCTCTTTTTCTAAGGCTTTGGCGCCCTCTGGTGTGATATAAGGGGCGCTTTTAGGTGCTGGGGGTCGGTATCTACCCATTTAATTATTGAGCTCCAGGTACATTGTTTTTAGGCTATTCGGCCAAGTTGTCGATATGAACTTTAGGCAGATCTTCCGAGGGAATAAAGTCAAAAATTTTACTGTAAAAATATAATTCAGCTTCCAGTGACTGCTTGATCGTTTCGGCTTTTCGAAAGCCGTGCCCTTCGCCGGCAAAGGGCATATAGGCAACAGGTAGTTGTTTTTTTCTGATAGCTTGGGTCATAGCGATAGCCTGTTCAGGTGGCACCACTGTGTCATCTAGCCCCTGAAAGAAAATAACGGGACAACGTAATTGGTCGATATGGTGGATCGGAGACCTTTCTTGATAAACAGCACGCTGTGCAGGGTAGGGCCCGATGAGTGTATCCAAATACCGGGATTCAAATTTATGGGTGTCTTTGGCTAAGGTTTCAAGGTTGCCAATACCATAGAGACAGGCTCCGGCCTTAAAGAGATCGTGGAAGCAGAGAGCGGCCAAAACGGTGTAACCTCCCGCACTACTACCTCGAATGGCTATTTTGTTCGGGTCTACAGATTGGTTTTTGATCAGGTAATGAGCACCGGCTACAACATCGGCTACATCGACTATTCCCCACTGGCCATGAAGCTGTTGTCGGTAGTTTCGACCATAGCCAGTACTCCCTCGGTAATTAACATCTAACACGGAAAAACCACGACTGGTCCAATACTGGATTTTCAAATTGAGTGCGGTTGTGGTTGCGCCAGTTGGTCCTCCGTGACACATAACAATCAGTGGTGGGAGACTCTTCTCTTCACCCTGGAAGTTGAGGTTGCGGGGTTGATAGTGGAAAGCGTGTGCAGTAGTTTCTGTAGCGTGGTGTTCTGCATCGTTACTGGTGGTCTGAAAGCGAATAGGTACTGGAATGGAAAGAAAGTGTTCGTCAAAAGGGAGGGGCTTGCCCTGAGCTACCGTAGATAGTTGCCCGCTAGTGATATTGAGCTCAGCCAGTTCTGCACTGTTATTGGATGCGGCACCCACGAGCCATACTTGGTTGCCCTGGCAATAGATATCAGAGATATGGGTATAGCTCGTTTCAATGGCATGTAAAGGGGTATTGTGTGTTTGTAGGGCTAATTGCCAAGTACCGTTTTGACTGTAACAGCATGCGAGAGTGCCGTCTTGGCAAAAGCCATAGGTGGACATACCGAGAACCCAAAGTGGGGTGGCAAATTCTACGGCCATTGGGTGAATGGACTCAATGCCAGATTCTGGTTGCCATCGATAGATGTTCCACCAATTATCTCTGTCGGAGACAAAATACAGTTGGTTGTCGGGTGACCATTGGGGTTGAAATATAGCTTCTTGACCATTTCCTGCAACGGTCTCTGATTCGAGTGTGCTGCCCTTTTTATCCAGATTTGCCAACCAGAGTACAGTGTTGTCCCAAGGCATGTCTGGATGATTCCAGCTGATCCAGCACAGCTGATTGCCAGTGTTATCGAGTCGTGGATAGGCATAGAAGTCATCACCGCGACAAAGTGGAATTACTGACATTGAGTCGTCTAAGGGTATAGCCACAATACTGTTTTCTGGTTCAGATGCGTTGTTGTGGCTTTCTGCCACACATATCAGCCGGTGGCGGTATTTGTCATAGCAAAAGTCTGCATACCGGTAGTCGTTTGCTGGGGTGATGGGTACTGGCAGTGCTTTATTATTTTCTGGGTCTGAGTTTTCTAGATCTAGCTGATAGATTCTTTGGTCGTCATAAAGGCAAAAATAGAGTACTTGGTTGATGACGATATAGGGTGTTCCACCATATTCGTGCACTTTGCTGCGTGCACTTAATGGTGCAGGTAAAACGTCACGGACATGACCGTTACTATTTCTTTGTACAACGACGGAGCGACCATTTTCCCACGGGCGTGACTCTAGCCAATAAAGGTTTTCACCATCACAGCAAGGGTATGCATAAGTCGGTGAGGTTGAGGCTAGCAATTCTGGGGTGATGGGGGATGCCCAACTGCCATAGGGTTTGACCTGAATGGGGGGTGGCTGAGTCATGCGTTATCCTCCTGCCAGTTTGACGGTGTGGCCTTGTTGTTCCAGCTCTGTGCGAAGCTTTTCCCGGTGATCCCCCTGAATCTCGATAATGCCATTTTTTACTGAACCGCCAGTGCCACATAGTTGTTTAAGGGCTTTTGCCAGTTTTTTCAGCTCGGTATCCGCTAAATCTAGGCCCGAAATTGTGGTAACCCCTTTTCCTTTTCTACCACTGACTTCCCGACGAATTCTAATGATGCCGTCACCACTGGGTCGTTGTTCTGGTTTGTTGTCTGGTTTAATGCGGCCAGTTTCTGTGGAATAAACCAGTCTGGTTTCTTTCTTCATGATCGGTAGCTCGTTAGTCAGTGGCTGACAAAAAGTGATTCATCGGAATTTCAGGGTTGACGTTGGCGCTATACCTCAGACGCTATAAATCTGACTATGAGGGCTTGGCCGTTTTATCAACCATTCTATTTATTGTCGTTAACTCATCGACCGTTAAGACAATTTTCCCCATATGTTGGTTGCTTTCCATTAGCTGGTGGGCACGTGAAGCATTGTCTAGTGAAAACGTGGTGCTTATTAATGGGGTTATAGCCCTATTTTCCAATAGCGGCCAGATATTCTCCATTAAAGCCTTAGCTATCTGGGCTTTTTCTTCAATTGGGCGAGAACGAAGTGTTGATCCGGTCATCATCAGTTGCTTGAGCATCATTGGCATCAAATCTATTTCGACCCTAGATCCCCTCAAAAAAGCGATAGAAACTATTCTGCCTCGAAAGGCGGCGGCGCTAATATTTTTTTGTACATAGTCTCCGCCCACCATGTCCAGAATAACATCGACTCCATAACCATTGGTATGTTCCTTGATAGCCGTGACAAAATCCTGTGAGTGATAATTGATGGCGATCTCTGCACCTAATTTAAGACAAATCTGACATTTTTGATCGCTTCCAGCAGTGGCAAATACTCGATGCCCCAGGGTGCTGGCCAGCTGAATAGCCGTGGAGCCAATACCACTGCAACCACCGTGTATCAGCAGTGTTTCATCAGGTTTTATAGTCTCCCTGTTAAATAGATTATGCCAAACGGTAAAAAAGGTTTCTGGTAGTGCTGCAGCCTGAATTAGGCTTAATGATTCTGGAATGGGTAAGCAAAGAGCTTGGTGGGCGAGGGCATATTCAGCATACCCGCCACCGGTTAATAACGCACAAACGGGTTGTCCTATTTTCCAGAGGCCATTGCTATTACTGCCTGTAGAGACAATTTCACCGGCCACTTCCAAGCCAGGAATATCAGAGGCCCCATCTGGTGGTGGATAGCGTCCCTGTCGTTGAAAGACATCGGGCCGGTTAACACCCGCAGCAGCTACTTTGATGAGTACTTCCTGTGCCCCGGGTTTTGGTATAGGACGGTGTCCAATCTTTAAAACCTCGTGACTGCCGGGTTCTGTAATTTCGATACAACGCATTTGTGAGGGAGAATGCATGTTTAATTCCATAGCTGGAAAGCGAGAAAACTGGCACACAAACAGGTGCCTATAGCAGGAATAAATAGACCAGAGATGCCAGCTGTTTTTTCACGATAGTTTAAAACGAATAACGATAGGTTCACTAGCGTGAAGACAATAAGAATCAGTGAGCTGGTCGTTTTGGCGAGCGTACTAATGGGCAACCAAAGTGCAAAGCTCACCACAATAAAACCAGTGAGTAACGTCGCTTTAAGCGGTGTATGGGTTTTTGGGTGAATGGATTTTAGTGCCAGTGGTGCAAGGTTTCTCTCTGCCATACCGTACAGTACTCTGGACACCATAATAATTTGGATCAGAGCACCATTAATGATGGCAACCACACTAATGGCTGCCATGAGCTCTACAGGAACAGCACTGTTTTTTTCAATGATTAACGCCAGTGGTGCATTGGAGTTGGCAAGCTCGGACAGTGGTAATGTTAAAATAGCGACAATGGCGACTGCGACGTAGAGCAGTGTTGACGTTATCAGTGCAATGGCAATTCCCAGTGGTAGATTTCGCCGTGGGTTTTTTACCTCTTCTGCCATGTTAACCATATCCTCAAAGCCAATAAAGGCAAAAAATGCGAGGAAAGCTCCGCTGATAACGGGGGCTAGAGTTTGCTCAGGAGTAGGTAAAAATTCTCGCCAGGGAATGTCCCTGCCATGGAGTTCGTCGCCACCTACAATCAAGACCAACAATAACCCCGCAATTTCCAATAAGGTGGTGATGACGGCTATAGTGACTGACTGCTTTACCCCCCATGCTGCCAGTATCGTTAGTGATGTTATCAGTAAAATAATGATAGCCCAGGGGGGCAGTTCCGAAAAAAAAGCAAAATAGCCAGTGAATCCTCGGGCAATAGTAGCGGCGGAGACAATGCCTCCGAGGGATATAGCATAGCCTGCCAGCGCGGATAAGTGTCTGGAGTTTAACCCCTCCATAATATAGACCGCTTCGCCAGCACTACAGGGAAACCGACGAGACATTTGTGCGTAGGAGTAGGCGCTGAAGCTGACGATCAATGCTGACAGCAGGAATGCCGAGGGCGTTGCCATACCACTCTCATTGACCACTTCGCCCAGCAGAACGTAGATACCTGCACCGAGAATAGTGCCGATACCATAAAAGCATATTTCAACCAGGGTCAGAGATCTGAGAAGTTGAGGCTGTTCTATTTTGTGTCTTGGAGGATTTTCTTTCATTAGTGAAGAGTATATAGAGCCTCATTATTTTAGACAGCTATGTTCTGGTGCGGTGTGTCAGATGACAGGGTTACCTGAAAAAATTATTTTCCCGTATATAACCCGTTGTTAATATTGATGAAATAAGCTTAATGTGGAGTTTCTAACTTATGCCTATAATGGGGCAGTTCACAAGGAATGAAATAATCCGTGTTATGACAAAACAACAATTACGTTCAGAGTTATTCCGTATTATTTTTGGCACTGACACACCGGCAGGTAAGCGTTTTGATCTGATTTTGATCTACGCTATTTTGATCAGTATTTTTGCGGTCATACTTGATACGGTGGATACTCTAAGTGCTAGATTTACCGTTGGTTTTCTTTTCATCGAATGGCTGTTTACCGGTTTATTTACTCTGGAATATATTCTGCGTATTTATTGCTCGCCAAATAGGCGTAAATACTTATTTAGTTTTTATGGCATCGTGGACCTAATTTCTATTGTGCCATCGTATTTGGGGTTAATTGTTGTTGGCGCTCAATATTTATTGATTGTTCGATTAGTTCGAGTACTCCGAATTTTTCGGGTTTTAAAACTTGTTCGGTATTTGTCTGAGGCTGATGTACTTATTCGTGCTCTCTACCAGTCCAGACGAAAAATATCCGTGTTTTTTCTTGTTGTGGTGGTATTAAGTACATTGTTTGGTTGTTTGATGTACGTGGTAGAAGGACCTAATAATGGTTTCAGTAGTATACCTAAAAGTATTTACTGGACCATCGTGACAATTACTACTGTAGGGTATGGCGATATCACGCCACATACGGTGTTGGGGCAGGTTGTCTCTACCTTGGCGATGCTAACGGGTTACTCCATTATTGCCATTCCTACCGGTATTATTACCGCAGAACTGGCGAATGAAATGAAGCGGGATAAGTCTATCTATCCCTGTTCCAACTGTGTAAAAGCAGGACATGATCTGGATGCTGTGTTCTGTAAATGGTGTGGTGCCAGTTTGGGTAACATGCATGGACAAACGCCTGTTCTGAAAGAGGATAGCCAAGTCGGGGCCTCCTCCTCAAAAAAGCCGGAGCAATAAATCATGTTTGAATGGTTGCCCCTGATGATTGATGTTTTTTCTCAGGGGTGGCGATTTCTCAGCCAGTTTTGGTTTCCCTTCTATATCGTCATGGAGGTCTTGGCTGTACTGCTGGCTATAGAATCCATTTTTAAATCACGAACGTCCCAAGGTGCTATTGCTTGGTCCCTTGGACTTGTTTTTCTTCCTCCCTTGGTTGTTCCTGTTTACCTATTGTTCGGGCAGCGAAAATTTTATGGCTATATAGATGCCCGAAGAAAGGGTGATTTGGAAATCCAGCGCATTGCTAAAAATTTGTTGGCAGAATTGTCTGAGCACTTCAGTCCTGAAGAAGATAGTTCTCAGGGTGCTCAGCTGTTGGAGAAGTTGGCTCTGATGCCTTATACCCGAGGTAATAGGGTGGGGCTACTCATTAATGGGGAGCAAACGTTTAACCATATTTTTAAGGAAATAGAGCGAGCGGATAATTATATTCTACTGCAATTTTATATTCTCCGAGACGATAGGCTAGGCCTAAAACTTCAGTCAAAATTAATAGAAAAAGCACGGCAAGGCGTGAGGATCTATTTTCTTTATGATGGGATTGGCAGTTTTAGTTTGTCCCGCCGCTATATAAAAACTTTTCGGCAAGCAGGCGTTGTGATTGAGTCTTTTAGAACTTGGCGTTGGGGTAAGCGGCGCCGGTTTCAAATAAATTTTCGTAATCACCGAAAAATTGTAGTGGTGGATGGACTTACAGCATTTATTGGTGGTGCCAATATCGGAGATGAATACCTGAATGGTGATCGACGATTAAGCCCCTGGCGTGACACTCACATAGAGTTGCATGGCCCTTCTGTGCAGGGTGCTCAACTTTCATTTCTCGAGGACTGGTATTGGGTGACAGGAAGTGTGCCGGATTTAAACTGGAGACCAGAAGGAGTAAGTAGTGACCAGCGTGTGTTAGTCGTGCCCACTGGTCCCGCCGACAGATTAGAGTCCTGCCAGTTGATGTTTCTTCATGCCATTAATAGTGCAACAGAGCGTCTTTGGATTGTCAGCCCTTATTTTGTGCCTGATGACGCCATTTTAAAGGCGCTAAAATTGGCCTCGTTGAGAGGGGTTGATGTGCGTCTGATGTTACCGGGAAAAACCGATAGCCGTATTGTCCAGCTTTCTTCCTATGCGGTGCTCTTGGATCTGAGAAACACTGACATCAAGGCATACCAGTACCAGAATGGCTTTATGCATCAGAAGGTGGTGTTAGTGGATAATGATAGGGCCTATGTGGGCACAGCTAATTTTGATAACCGCTCATTTCATCTGAATTTTGAAGTGACGGTGATGGTCAGGGGGCGACAATTTGCTTTGGAAGTTGAGTCAATGCTCAATGACGACTTTGAACATTGTTCCCCATTATTGAGCGAAGAGCTATCTCAGCGTAGTTTGTTGTTTAAATTGCTGGCAAAGCTATCTCAATTATTTTCACCTATTCAATAGCTGCGATGTTGGTAGCGAAGCACAAGGTAGAACTGTAATAATGCAGGACAGTCAGTTTCTACTGTTAGAACGCCATTTTGGCGTTTATTGTTAGTACATGGTAGAAATAATAAATAACAGGAAAAATTTATGACCCTCACCGCAAAACTGTTGGGAGATTGTTCTCCGTATATTTATAATCTTGTTTACGATATTGATGTACGTTTACTGTTCATCGAATGTCTAAACAATCCTTCAGACTCAGAGCCATCATTACGCATCGTTTTTCCCGATATTATTTCGTATGCCGAGATTAATCAGAGCGATGCTCTGGATGATGAGTTAATGGATGATCTCGTGAGTATGGATTGGTCCGGTGAAAATAAAGTTGACATTATTACCTGTAAAAAGGAAATAATCCTTGAGCTGACAGGTGAGCCCTTCGCAGAAAAAATTGTTTAATAACCCGCAGGTGAATCGGTGATTTAAAGCCCAGCTCAGTAATGAGCCGGGCTTTTTTTGTGCCGTTTAAAATATATCAATAGGGTCGGTTGGTGTTATAAAAGAGGGAATTAAAGATGAGTCATATATTGGTTTTTTCGATGTTCTCTGGTCGAGGAGCTTCGCACGGATCCATCATTTAATGATCCGATATCTTAAAGTTAAAACAATTTTTTGAGTTGTTATTTTCGTGTATTTCGTGCAAAAAAAAGCCCGCATAAACACGGGCCTTATTATTAGTTCAATGTAAGTTCAATTAGCTAGACGTTCTCTCAGATAAAATTTTACCCAGGAAATGCGTCATATTATTCCTGTATTTAATTATCTCAAGTTCTGCCATGCCCGAAATTTTGTATCACTTAATCTGGGTGATATCGATCGTGAGCATGGCATCAAAGCCGAACAAGGTTCTTTCTTGTTTTTATACGGGCACGACTTGATATTTGCCATCCACTTCAACTAATTGAAGTGAGCATTCTAAATCTTCAAAGTCTGGTTCTTGACCAGGGAGTCCAGGTACAATATTTCTTCCTTTTGCTCTCAGCTCTAAGGCTGCTTTGCGTTGTTCCATGTCTGTGGAGAAGGGTACATAAATCTTTTTGGCCGCCTCTCTATTTATCTTGCGTATACGTGCTCGTTGTTTTTCGAGGTCTTCTCTGCCTGCGGCAGATCCTTTAGGCATTAATAAGTTTGTGTATGGTTGGTCTTTTATTTTAGCTTTCTTCATCTTTGTGCTCAGTATCTGGTTCTTTTAGAATAAATTTGATGGAGCTCAGTGCAGAACTGAACCATGTCACCCAGTTATTTTGAATAACAAACTTAGAAAAATCAATACTTGGAATAAGTGTGGCTAGTTCTGAAGATAGGTTATTACTGTACTGAATAATGATGTACCTGTGTACAGAGATGATATCACAGAACTTGAAACTTAACTTGAGATAACCGATAGCCATCAAATGTTTAGAATTCATATGGTTAGAGCTAAGATAGTTAGAATCCACCTAGTTATAATACATAGCCAAGCTTGGGAATAAGTCGATGGTTTCAACGCTACGTTAGGCTCCAGCCGTTCAGTGGTTAAAGGGACGGGGCCTGCAAATATTCTGACTTTTAGGTTGAGGGCTTGGTAATGACGTCTTCGCCAGTTTGGTCGCGAATCATTTCATGTTGTTCTTGTTGAGCCTGTTCAGATTCTAGGCTTTGCTCGCCACCTATCCACTTGTCCATCAACTTAGCGGCAACCAAATCACCTGTTACATTAATCGCGGTGCGACTCATATCCAGAATACGATCTACACCCATAATGAGGGCAATACCTGCTGGTGGGACACCAATAGTGGTGAGAGTGATGGATAAAATAACAATACCGACTCCCGGTGTTGCCGGCGAGCCAATGGATGCCCCAACGGCCATAACCACGACCAGCATCATACCGCTAAATCCGATATCAATATTAAAGACTTGTGCTAAAAATACAGCTGCAACCGCCTGATAGAGCGCGGTGCCATTCATATTGATGGTCGCGCCGAGAGGTATCACAAACTGTGATATGGACGGCCGTACGTGTAATTTTTCTTCAGCTGTTTTAATGGATAGAGGCATTACGGCGGCCGAGCTGGAGGTAGAGAAGGCGAGCAGTACGACTTCACGCACCGCTTTAATAAAGCCCATCGGTGTTTCAGGGGTCAACAGGCTTACCAATGCCAGATACAGGGCAAACAGCAGGGCAAGTCCTATTAACACAGTTGCTACATAAACGGCTACGCCAAGTAATGCTTCGATGCCGGTCTGGCTGGTAAGCCTTGCCATTAATCCAAAAACAGCTATTGGTGCTAAGCGCATGGCCCATTGCACTACCGTCATACAAACTTGTTGTAATGAGCCCAGTAGGTCCAGCATCGGTTTTGATTGCTCTGCGGCCATTGATATCAGTGCAATGCCAACAATGACGGCAAAGATCACGACTTGCAGCATTTCTCCTTTTACCATTGAGTCCAAAGGGTTGCCGGGTAGTAGGCGCAGTAGGTGGTCGGGAACACTGGCTAGAGACGGAGCTTGCATGGTGCCAACAGTCTGTCCATCAACCGCAGCTTGCATTGTTAACAGGTCGGGCCTCAGAAACTCCCCAGGGTTGATAAGATTTGCAATACCTAAACCTATCATCGCGGCAATCGCCGTAGTGACGATGAAATATCCGGCTACGACTAATCCTAGGCGACGTAACTGTTCAAGGCTTTCACTGGCCGCAAGGCCGCGAATGATAGATGCGAAGACCAGGGGGATAACGATCATTTGAATCGTGGCCAGAAATAACTGACCGGGAAAGGCTAACCAACTGCCAATCAAAGTGCCGGTAGCAGGAGCTACCCAGCCAACGGAAGGGCCTAGCATCATACCTACGAGCATGCCCGCAAACATGGCAACCAGTACTTTTAGCCAAAGTCGTCCTTCCACTAAATGCAGCAATGTATCGCTTAAGTGTTTGAGTGAGCGAGGATGTAGAACACCAAGTGTTGATGTCAGTAGAGTGTTGTTGCTCATTCTTTCCTCCTCCCACATTTTTTCTTCGTACCAATAGACTGGAGCGGTCGATAAAACTATTGATTGGGCTCATCGCTACCGTCGTACAACCGTAAGCGAAATTCGAATCCTGGTAGTCGTTTCATTTGAAGGCGAACGCCATAAGCCTCGCCATTATCGTTGTTCAGTATTTCTGGTTGTTTTTCCAGCTTGACGGGTTTGTTGGATTTTTTACCAATGACTTCAACAGTGCCATAGTTTTTTAGATTATCTGTAGGGATATCAACATCGATACTCATGATATCGTCAACTTGTTTGACTTGGATCACCTCGGTGCCCAGTGTTGCGCCACTACTGCCGGTTTTTGCTTCAAGCCAATCAGTGTTGATTTCGTCGTTGGCGTATAAGGCTATGGGTGTACAAAGCAGTATAAAAACACTGGCTCGCAAACTATTTTTTATAATATTCATGTTGATTTCCTGGTTGGCCCCGTCATTGTCGAATCTCCGCTCACGACAGTGATAGGGATGGGTTGTGTCGCCGAGCCTGTGTAGAGGCTGACATGTGGGAATGGGATTTCAATGTCTTCTCGGTCAAATGCCGTTTTAATGGTTTCATACATGCTGTTCTTCAGCTTTAAAAAATTTTCTCGTTGTGCCCACACAGAAAATTGGATATCAATGGAAGAATTGCCAAAACCGCTAAAAATAAACAACGGTGCCGGTTCTTCAAGGCATAACGGATTTTTACTGGCGATATCTAATAACAGGGTTTTTACTCGTTCAATATCTTCTTTATAGGCGACACCAACCTTAAGGTCAGCCCGACGGATAGGGAATTTTGTGAGTGTTGTGACTTCGGTTTTAATCATCGTTTCGTTGGGTATACGTACAAATAAATTATCAAACGTACGTAACTTGACAGACAACAGATCAATTGAAATGACTTCTCCCGTTGTTTCGCCGATACGAATGATATCGGAGATGGAAAAAGGCCGTTCAATCATCAGAAATAAGCCGCTAATTAAATTAGAGACAGAGGTTTGCGAAGCAAAACCGACGGCGACGGTTAAAATGCCCGCGGCTCCAAGCAATACACTGACATCAAAGCCTAATTGTTTGAGTGCCGAAAGAGTGAATAAACTAAAAATGCCATAAAATACCGACCTTTTTAGAAATTGTTGTCCATGCTCTGTCATTTGTCTGTGGAGAAATTTTACCAATGTGGCACTGGCGATACGTCCGGCCATATAACCAAATATCAGTAGCAGTACTGCGTGTCCAATTGGCAGCAAACGAGTCGTTTCCAGGAATTCAATGGTGTGTTTGATATCTTCCACAAATTTTTCCTTTAGTTAATGGAATGTCGTCATCCATTAAGGGGTGAAATAGATAAAACTAGGAGAACAAACTGCCCAAGCTGCGAATCAGGGTATGCCTTGCGCTGGCTATTCGAGGTCCTGCGACCAAAGTGGCGCGGCGTACTTCAGATGGTGCTTGTTTTTCCAGCACAAGTTCCACTCTTTCATCATCTTCCTCACGGGTAACATTGACAGCCTCGGTCCAAAGTCCTTTGTCGGTGTGTTGATAAAGGCTCAGTAGGGGTACCGGTACATTCAGGCGCTCAATCAATAGTGTTTCTTTTTGTTTGTTGTGTATAAACACGGGTGTAACAGCTCGATGCGGGCGTTGTTCGAGTAGCTCTAACTGCAAACGAGCCTCGGTATATTTGGCATAACACATTTCTCCTTCCCGAGTAGATGGCCCGAACCAGGAGTCTGATGGCCGCCAAAAAGGAACATCAAGCAGACACAATTTTCCCGGTAATGTCTGCGCTTTAAACCATAGTGGTGTGCTGACATAAATCCGCGTTTTCTCACCACCTAACAGTCGCAAGGGGACATTGGGTCGGGCAACGACGGAGCGGTCAGCTAATGCAGGCATTACTCGAATATTTTCCATCGTGGCTGTTTGCAAATGTCGAGCTAGTAACTTGTCCTCCAGTGGCTCGTGATGAGAAGATTCCCCATGGAGGATCAGGTCCCGAATTTCGGTCTCAGTGTCAATATTCCAAGTGTTCCACTCACAAGACAGACGCTGAATGACCAGTTTCCGTTCTCCTATAGACCAATAACGTCTTTGTTGCTCCGCAAATGAAAAATCCCCCCACCAAGGCTTACTGTCGGGCATATTAATGGTCTCTATTGCAAGGTGCTGTGATGAAATCATTGGTCAATCGTCGATGGGCCAAACTTATAGCTGTAAAGGAATTAGCTCTTATGGACTATAGTAAACCAAAAAAAGTCACACTGAATAAATGATCTGCCTGAAAGTGCTGTATCTTTACCTGGTTGTATTGGTATCCGCTACAAGCAATGTGACTTTGATGGCAGCAAGGCAGTCAAAGTTAAATAGAAAAGAACCACTAAACGTAAAAGAGGTTTGCTATGGAAGAAACTAAACAGGCCTTCGATTGGCAGGGGACACTGGTTGAAACTTATCAGGAGTTCACCCGTCAGACGATTGATCATCTGCCGCAGTTGCTAGGCGCGTTGGTTTTACTTCTTGCGGGTTGGGTCATCGCTTGGTTGTTGCGCCTGTTAGCGCGTAAATTGATTCGTGGGCTCGATGTACTGTTATTACGTACTGCTCAAAAACGGGGGTTGCAGCAATCGACAACCCGTTCCTATGCGCAGTTGGGTGGCGATATTGTATTCTGGAGCGTCTTGCTGTTTTTTATAGCGGCCAGCGCCAATATGTTGGATTGGAAGATTTTTGCTGGTGTGACTAACGGACTCTTAACCTACCTTCCCAGTGTGCTCACGGGCTTGCTGATTATTCTGGCCGGTTTTGCTTTGAGTGGTGTCGCGCGCTCGGCAGTGGCAAGCACCGCTGAATCCACGGGGATTGCTCAGGCTGATCTTCTGGCGCGTATCGCCCAGGTGACGGTGGTATTAACGGCCATGGTGATCGGTGTTGAGCAGTTGGGTATTAATGTTGCTTTTCTTACCACCACACTGATTGTTGTTGCGGGTGTATTACTTGGCGGCGCAGCACTGGCTTTTGGACTCGGTGCTAAGCATTTTGTTGCCAATGTGATCGGTGTGCAGACAGCACGTAAGCATTATCAATTGGGTCAGTTGATCAAGGTTGGTGGGATAGAAGGGTATTTATTAGAAATTACACCCACTCTGGTGATATTGGATACGCAGCAGGGTAGGGCCGCAGTCCCCGCAAAGTTATTTCATGAGCAAATTAGTGAGATCATCGCCGAGACCCCAGAGGGTGGCAGTTCAATGATAGGTAACTTCTTTAGGAAAAAAGGAGGGCATGATGAATCCGCGTGAATTGGATGTGGTCTTGGCCTTTGTACAGCAGCATCCTGAGGCGGCCGCGCGTGAGTTAGAGTTGCAAGCGCAGGAAACGACGGCTGAGCTGATTGAAGCTTTACCGTTGCATCAAGGTCGTCAGTTGGTTACCCATATGCTGCCCCCCTATGCCGCGCGGCTATGTGCATATTTGTCTCTGGATACAGCGGCAGGGTTGCTATCGGAGTTTAATGCCAATCAGGCCGCCGCTATTTTGAGGGGTATGCCTAAATCCAACCGAGATGACTTGCTCAAGGTGTTGCCAGAAAAAACGACGATATTATGTCGTTTATTGCTCAGTTATTCTGACGATTCCGTGGGTGCATGGATGAGCGCCGACATTGTTATGTTACCGTCGAACTGTTCGGTAGCTGAAGCCTTGCAACGGTTCACTAGTACGAACAGTTCCATCATCGGTGATGGACTACCTGTAGTCGATAATGACCGTAATTTGACTGGGCTGGTTTGCCTAAGGGATTTATTACGCGCAAAAGGAGAGTCATCCATTTCCCATTTGCGTCAGGATGCGCCTTCTACCTTATCAAGCAGAACGAGCTTAGCGGCGGCAGCCCATCATGACGGGTGGCAGCAGCATGATATTTTGCCAGTGCTTAATCGTAATAAACAGTTGGTGGGTTTGTTACGCCATGTTGATTTGCGTCGTAGTCTGGAGCAGTTCGGTGAAATCTCCCGGGTGATACCTCAGGATGATTTTCTGGGCAGTATGGGGGAAGCCTATCTGGGTACACTGACGGCCCTGTTAGGCTTAGTCAACAAGCAGTCAGAGCCTAGCTCAATGCTGGGGGAGCGCTAATGACAACCGAAGCAACCACATCTGAAGCAAAGGTACTCGAAGAGACAGAGACGGCAGTATCAAAATCCACAGAGGTTTTGACACAGGCATTTTTCCGTGGTTTTCCACGCGATGCTGCACGCAAATTAGAGTCCCTGATGCCAGAGGATGCAGCTCATATTCTAACGTCACAGCCCCCAATGCTACGTCAGCGTGTTTGGGTTAACATCACTCCACCAGCAGCAAGCCAAATATTGCCACTGACACCGGATACTGTGGCCTTGGAGTTGTTGGCTGCATTGGATGCTGGTCCCTGCGCTAGTCTGATCAGTCGCCTTGATGATAGTTTGCGTGAGCGTTATCTGGCCTTAATGAGTGAATCACAAGCCCACGAGTTGCGCGAATTACTGGATTATCCTGCCAATTGTGCTGGCCATATGATGGATACTGGTGTGCTTACCTTTAGCATGGAGATTACGGTTGCTGAAGCGATGGATCAGTTAACACAACACCCCGCCACTATGCGGCGACGAATTTATACTCTGAACAGTAATTTGCGTTTACACGGACAGGTTGATTTGGTGGACATGGTCGCGGCGCAATCAACGCAAACACTGGCAGAACTAAGTACATCAATTAACGTATTTGTGGCGGCCTTGGACCCTAAAGAAGATGTTGCCGAAAAGCTCCAAAAAAATGCCATTGATATTCTTCCGGTTGTCGATATCCACCATCGCTTATTGGGCATTATTCGCGGAGCCGACGCGATTGAAGTATTAAAAGAAAACATTGCAGCGGATTTACAAACTATGGTGGGTGCCAGCGCCGACGAAAGGGCATTGTCGAGTAGCTTTTTCGCTGTTCGCAAGCGGCAGCCCTGGTTGCAAATTAACTTGTTAACGGGATTTTTGGCGGCTTCGGTTGTCGGATTGTTTGAAAGCACCATTGCACAATTTACTGCGTTGGCAGTATTGATGCCTGTTGCTGCGGGACAGTCAGGTAATACCGGCGCCCAGGCGCTCGCTGTCACTATGCGGGGCTTGACCTTGCGAGAGATCACTATCCGCCACTGGTTTAGAGTGATGATCAAAGAGGCCGGGGCGGGCTTTATTAATGGCGTGGCTATTGCGCTAACCTGTGGCGCGGGCGTTTATTTGTGGAGCCGCAGTGTAGGGCTTGCCCTAGTTCTCGCGATGGCAATGATTATTTCCATGACCATTGCTGGTATAGCGGGGGCATTGGTCCCTATTTGTTTAAAAAAACTGGGACAAGACCCGGCTCAGTCGTCCTCTATTATTCTGACGACAGTGACAGATATTGCAGGCTTTATGTCCTTTTTAGGTATTGCTACTATCTTGTCAGGTATGTTGTCATGAGACTAGCTGTGGGTGCTGCTAGGGTGTGTGCAGGGGGGCTTTCGACAATCTTATTGCTGCTATTACAAATGCCGTTAGTCGCTGTATCGAATGAACTTAGCTCTCCTGGGGTGACACTGAAAAATGTAGCGCTTGCGTCAATGAATTTTAATGTCGCTAATATTATTATTGATCTGGATGTCCATAACCCCAACCACACCAGTATTGTTGTAGAGGCGATTCGTTATCGGCTGTCGTTAAATCAAATCGATGTAAAGCAGGGTGTCATTCAGCAAGAGGAACACTTTCTGGCAGACACTGCACGTGCAGTTAGAGTCCCGGTGGCTTTGGCTTATGATGAGCATCTGCCGGGTATTCTTGCAGCGCTATCCAGTCCGGCATCACCCTCCTATGAAATCAGTGGGACGGTGAAAATCAGGGGTAATGTTGCCCTATTTCCTTTTCATCATAAAGGTCAGTTGATTTCATCTCCCGTAAAGAATTAGGTTAAGACATGCAGCTAGAAAGTGTCACTGAAGCTCTGAAAAGGGGAGTGATAGAGCTATATGCCCTGCGACTTTTTGCGTGTGACTTTTTGAATTTCACCCCAGCCTATTATCGCAATGAGAGGATTTGCTATGACCGATGAAGAAGAGCAATTACGCTGTCAGCTCCTAAAGGGAGAGGCTATTCCGGAGCTGCCCTTGGTGGATAAAATGATTGTGGCAACGGTTCGGCAAGCCAGTATACAAACAGCTGGGCGGGATTTGTTGGTCTTAGGGATTTCTTCGTTCTTTGCCTGCCTGTTAATGCTGTGTGCACCGATGATGGCTGCCTCAGTTGCCAGAAAAAAAAGACAAACGATCGGTAATATGGATATACATAATTGATCACACAGCCTCAATGGATACTGACAAAACAACAGCTAATGCTTGAATGACAACCTTACCCTGGAGGTACAGATCGTGGAAAAAGTGAATATTTGGAGTGAAACAGTACTTACTATAATGACGACGCTTTGGGGTAAGCTCGCCGGTTTTGTGCCTAATTTTCTCGCTGCTATTTTACTGTTGGTCATTGGTTACTTTATCTCTCGAATGGTGGGTTTTATTTTGGCTCGAGGGCTGAACAAGGCAGGATTTAACACGCTCAGTGAAAAAGTGGGTGTTGCTGCGACCATGGCGCGAGCCAATATCACTCTCAGCGCTGCTGATATTGTGGGCAAACTCGGGTTTTGGATCATTATGCTGACCTTTTTGGTGACTGCCACCGAAACGTTGGGCTTACCGAGGGTCTCGGAAACGATCGATGAGTTTGTCTTGTATCTGCCAAAAGTTATTGCCGCTGCATTAATTCTTATTATCGGCTTGTTTGTTGCCCACTTTGTTCGTGATCTGATTCGCAGCGGTGCCGAAGGTATTGGTGTCGAGTACGCAAAACCACTGTCTTCGGCCGTCTATGGCATTTTGTTTGTCATGATTATCTCTCTTGCGGTTGGTCAGCTAGAGATTGATACGGGTTTGTTAAATAACGTTATCGCTATTTTTATGGCAACCATTGGCATTGCTGCTGCACTGTCACTTGGTTTTGGTTCGCGAGAACTGTCATCGAAGATATTAGCCGGGGTCTACGCGCGCGATTTATATCGTGCCGGAGACCGTATAAAATTGGATGATATTGTGGACGGCACCTTGGTGAATATTGGTACGGTCAAAGCTCAAATAGAACAAGATGACGGAACCCTTGTTTCCGTTGCCAACACGATTCTTATTGATACCAAAGTCAGCGTAACGCGCTGAGTTGTATTCAAGTAGTTTACTTGCTGTAGCCACTTAAGGAGGCGGCATTAATCTATTGACACGGGGCGCACAGTGAACCGGAATAGGCAAGACACTGATGCTGATGATTCTGTGTTGGTGGCGCAAGCCATTGAAGAGCTGCCCTATGTGACGTGGGCCTATGAAATATTGGTGCGACGTCACTATCGACTGATTTATCGTACCTGCCTGCATATATTAAAAGACCCCAGTGAAGCTGAAGATATTACTCAGCTGATTTTGTTTAAGGTGTTCAATGGGTTGCCGCGGTTCCACGCTCGATCGACGTTCAAAACCTGGTTAGTAAAAATAGTGACTAATACTTGTTTTACTCGTTTTCAACAGCTGAAGCAGAGACGGCAGCGTTATACGAAACTGGAAGAGAGCAGTTTGGAGCAGTTGAATACTGGCCAGGATGACTCACCTGAGTCCCTGTGGCTGGATAATTTTGAAACAATGGTCTGTTGTTTAAATGAGCAAGAGAAAAAAATTGTAAGTTTGCGGTTTATCAGTGAGTTGTCTCTGGTTGAAATAGCTGTTGTTATGGGGATGAAGCTGAGTGCAACAAAAATGCGTTTTTATCGTGCATTGAAAAAGCTGAAAGAACAGCTTTAACCAACATGTGGGTGATTAATAAATAAGCGGTATGCTAGATAAACTTACTTGTCCTGAATTTTCACTGAACTAAAAATTAGTTCGATGAATGATGCATAAAATTTACACTGTACTTTTGAATATATTTTCAAAAACTTCCATTGCCAGTAAGGCGACTAGTCCACCCATTAGCAGTGCGATCACAGCAACAAAAAGTCCGGCTACGATCATAATTCCATCTCGTTCCAAAAGACCTAGAGCCAGTAATAGCAGTGAAATTGCCGGTAGGATATTACTAAAAGGTAACGGCATAGCGATTATGACAGCGAGCATAACAACAACCAGTCCAAGGGACATGACAGCGGGGGGGGATGTGAATAGCAACCACCTTGGTTTTACGAGTCGTTCTATGCGTTCAATCCAGGGTATGGCTTTGTCGCCAATAACTTTCAGCCGGTCAATACTAATTTCTCGCCCAGAGATTATTCTTGGAAACAATGGGGAGCGAAAGCCAAGGAGCATTTGCAGTGCAGGCACAGTCATGACAATCCCCGTCAAGATCGAAATGCCGGGTATTAAACTTAGCGCGCCAAAGAGCACGAATAAACCGCCAAATGAGCGACGACGCAAGCGATATAAAATCAGTCCTATCCGTACATTATTACCGGTTAATTCAGCTAGGCTTCGCTTTAGTAAGGTCGACGTTTTTTCGCTAACAAGAGATTCTTTTCCCCCCGTATTACAAGTCATATTTTTTCACTATAAAATATTGGAAGAAAAACGTTACCCAATGTTCAAAGACATAAGGGAGTCGACCTATGACGGGAAAATTATGGCAGATGGCTTGCTTAGTTTGCAACTTATCGCAGATATGAAGCCAAAGTACCCCAATAACGGCAAACTCCGCCAATAGTACAAAGCTATAGGCCAAAATTTCAGTAATCAACAGATAAGTGGGTAAATGGTTCATGGATCTTTTACCTAGTGATTGTCGGTTGTCGCTGTTTCTTTTTTACTCGGAATGTCGCGGTATACCCAGTTGCGTAAGACCAATGGCGCAAACACAGCGGTTAACAAACTCATTAATACTATGGCGATATAAGCTGGCTGATCAATAGCGCCGGAATTGAGTGCGAATAAAGCTACCACCATAGCAATTTCACCACGCGGTGCCATGCCGACGCCGATGGTTATTGAATCCATACGGCTCATGCCCATCAATCGCGCGGGCAAACCACAGCCGATCAATTTGCTGGCAATGGCGACTGCCGTCAATGCGAGTAAAAATACCAGCATGCCTGAGGTGAAAGCTGATATATCAACCAAGATGCCTAGGGAGACGAAGAAAATTGCGCCAAAGACAATGCGTAAATACTCGGCACCTTCATGAAAATTACGGCTGTGTTTAAGGTGCACGCCCTCAAGGCTGACACCGGCGACAAAGGCTCCGACAATGGCAGACAAGCCGATTACTTCGGCGGCAATGGCATAAGCGAAAGCCAGCATCATGGCTAGAATAAATACGGCCTCAGTATAGTGCTGGGCGAAGATGGTGCCATCGAGTTTGGTGACCCAGTGACGAACATAGCGTTGGCTTAAATAAACACCTATCGCTAAAAACACGATAGCTTTTACTAACATAAACCCAATGTCAGGTAATGATAAGTCGTCTGAACTTGCCTTTAAGCTGATAGACAATGCCAGCAATGCCAATACATCATCAATTACAGCCGCGCCAATAATAGCTTTTGCGGCTGTACTGTCCAATTTGCCCAGCTCTCGTAATGTGTCAGCGGTAATCGCGATACTGGTTGCGGACAGTGCGACACCAATTAGTGATGCTCGCCCAGGCTCGAAATCAAATAACAATGCCAAACCAAAGCCACAAACCCAGGGTACCAATACGCCAAATAAACCAATGATCGCATAGCGTAGTTGTAGGAGATCTTTGATGTTAAATTCAAGACCGATTGTAAACAGTAAAATAGCTGCGCCTAAATGACCAAGACTGGAGACAAAGTCGGTATAGGTGATCAAGCCTATGACACTGGGACCAATTAATATACCGGCGAGAATTTGTCCTACTACCGCAGGTTGTCGTAATAGCGATGCCAGCAAATAACCGCTGAGTGCCACAAACAGTAGCACGCTCATTTGAAATTCTACGGAATGGAGTAAATGGGTCATCATTACATCCCTCAAATAAACAAGGTTTAAGTGGCGGCGTTAATGCCTTTCAATAATCGACCAAGGATATCCGAACCGGTGATAACCCGGGGTTTGCCTGCCCACAATAAAACAATATCGTGTTCAATCGCATCATCGCACAGCAGATCTCGATTCCTTTTCAAGTGTCCGATGACATCGCCTAAAGGCATTAGCGGATCAGTGATTACGCTGGGACGATGGCAGAAATCATAGGCCGAAAACTCAGTCGATTGATTAAATAAGGCGGCGCGTAAAAACCCGTCGGCATCCAACACCAGCAGTGGATGTTGTTGTTCGTTGACGAGCACGATCCACTTGTGCCCGGACTTTTGTACTTGCTGTAGAAAAGGATCATCTGCAGATGCCTTGAAGTCTGGCAGTGCAGGTAAGTCTAAACGGGTCGGCAGCATAATGATGCTGGCTGGATCGACCTCTTCACCCTCCTGGCCGACAGGAATATCATCAATTTGCAGGAAGTTAAGGGCGCCAATACCTTCTATGGCATCAACTTCTGTCTCTTCAGCTTCGATGTGTTTCTTGATCACCTGGCGAAGATCCCGTTCACGCATATAGGTAATACCTTCTTTGCCCAGCCACAGATCCAGTATTAAAGCGCAGGGTTTTGCCACAGGAAATAATAAAAATTGATAGAAGCGCAATGCTGGCGCTAATAAAGATGCGGTTTTGAGTGCATGACGGGAAAAATAGGCCTGTGGTGTAATCTCACCGAAAACGGTAATAAAAACAGCTGAGAATGCAAAGGCACTCACTCCTGCCAACACGGAGTCAGATAATAAGGTTAATAAAACATTAATACCGACATTGCCCCACAAAATGGTAGTGAGTAAAAAGTTCGAGTCCTGGCGCATCTTCAGCACTTTTGCCGCGGCTTTATCGTGGTCACTGGCTTTAACTTCCAGTTGCAGACGATTCAGGCTGAAAAATGCCAAGTTTAAACCGGAGAACATTGCAGATTGGGTTAAGCAAAATACAATACCCAACCAGACCCAGAAATCTTGGGGTAATGTGTCAAACCACAGCGACATGCCGGTATTCTCCTTGTACTTGAAATAGGGTGTTTAAAATTAAAATGATTTAAATAAGTGTATGGTCATCGAAGACAGGGTTGGGGGAATTTTCTGCCGTAGCTTGAAAGACTTCAACGGATGCAGCCGCCTCTTTAATATCCTCAAAGCGGGCAATATGAAACAGTGCGTCCCCTTCATTGACCAGAGGAATGTTTGTCCTGCCGATTACCAGTCCGCTATATTGTGCAGTGACGGGATATTCCGTTGGGTCAAACAGGTCGGAGGGGTCTGAGATCACGCCTAATAAATCGCCCTTATTCACCCTTGAGCCAAGTGCAGCAACAGATCTCAATAGACCACTCTCCGGTGCCCGCTCCCAACTGCTTGAGCGCGCAACAAATGGTTCATGGCGCTTACTTTGACTTTTTGTTGGTGCCAGCATAGAGAGCTTACGCATAACAGATAAAATGCCGCGTACGCCAGCGCGAATGGATAATTCATCAAAACGTAATGCTTCACCAGCTTCATAAAGCAACACCTTCACGCCATATTCAGCCGCCGATTGACGCAGTGATCCATCGCGCAAGTTTGCGTTGAGTAGCACGGGAACTGAAAAAGCGTCGGCGAGTTCTTTGGTCTCAGGGTCATCTAAGTTGGCTCGAATTTGTGGCAAATTCGAGCGATGTATCGCGCCGGTATGAAGGTCAATGCCATAGTCACATTGCTGTACCACTTCTTGTAAAAATATATGGGCCAGCCTTGCGGCTAGGGATCCTCGTTTCGATCCTGGAAAAGATCGATTCAGGTCTCGCCTATCCGGCAGATAACGAGAGTGTTGGATAATGCCAAATATATTCACCACAGGAATGACAATCAGCGTACCGCGTAAACGCTTGAGTGCACTGGTTGTGAGTAAGCGCCGTGTAATTTCAACGCCGTTGAGTTCATCGCCATGAATAGCGGCGCTGATAAACAACGTTGGGCCGCTGGTTTTCCCACAAATAATTTGCAGCGGAATATTGACATCAATATGGGTATAGAGCTTGCCAATGGGCAGCTCGATCACACGCCGTTCACCCGGCTGTATCGTGATTCCATTAATGGTGACGGGTTTGTTTTTATTCGTCATAGGAATAATGGTTATCCTTTGCCCCGAGTGCGGGTTTTATTCGGTTGTGCATTTTTTTCTATAAAGTCGATAATCATCCCGGCAACATCCTTGTGAGTTGCGTCTTCAATACCCTTTAGACCGGGGGAGGAGTTCACTTCCATCACCAGTGGACCTCGGCTGGAACGCAATAAATCTACGCCACAGACATTAAGTCCCATGAGGGTTGCGGCCTTAACAGCGGTTGCGCGTTCGGCAGGGGTCAGCTTGACCAGTTGAGCAGAACCTCCGCGATGAAGGTTGGAACGAAACTCTCCTTCAGGTGCTGTTCTTTGCATGGCGGCAATCACCTTGCCTCCCACGACTAAACAGCGAATATCACTACCGCCAGCTTCTTTAATAAACTCTTGGATAAGGATATTACTTTTTACGCCCATAAAGGCTTCGATAACACTTTCTGCCGCTTTTTTAGTCTCGGCCAGTACTACGCCAATACCTTGAGTGCCTTCTAATAATTTAATGACCAGAGGTGCTCCACCGACTTCACGAATTAAGCCATCCACATCATCGGGTGAATTGGCGAAAGCGGTCACAGGAATGCCAACCCCTTTACGAGATAACAATTGGATGGAGCGCAGTTTGTCCCGCGAGCGGGAAATGGCGACAGATTCATTGACGCAATAGGTCCCCATCATTTCAAATTGACGTACCACCGAGGTGCCGTAAAACGATACTGATGCGCCAATGCGAGGGATGATCGCATCAAAGTCACCGGAATTGAATTCTTCATTTTTGAAGTGCATGGATGGGGTTTCGGTGCCCATATCCATAAAGCAGCGAATATGGTCAATGACACGAACATCGTGACCGCGTTCTTTGGCCGCAGTGACTAAGCGGCTCGTAGAATACAGTTTGGGGTTCCTTGATAAAATAGCAATTTTCATGGGTTCTCCTGAGTTATTGGGGTCGTGTCTTACGTAGTTTATTGGACTAGTGGAAGTTCCAGAAAGTCACATTGAAGGCCGGCCTAAGAGATAGGATGCCGCTGGATTAACGCAATACACGTCGTTCAATGCGGTGCGTCCCAGTAACATACGAAATTTCATGGTGTCACGATTGGTCAGTGTTATCTCTATTGTTCGGCTTGTACTGCCAATAACAATCGTTGTTTCTATGACAAATCGACGCTCTGCATGACCACCGGAATCGGTAATCGTACGTTCTTCCAGTACTGCCGCATCACAGATAGTTTCGGTTTCGGTGTTATGTTGATTGGGGTGGATGCCAAACCTGATCCGGAGCTTGTCACCCTCATGGTAAGGTTCTACAAAGTAGGCATGTAAAGCAGAAGTTCGTGCCCCAGTATCCACTTTTGCTTTGATCCGTGAAATACCTAAATTGGGCAAGCTGACCCACTCACGCCAACCCAAAGAGGTCAATACGGGTAATGGTGTTGATGAGTGTGTTACATCGTTGTGCATGTTATTTGGCCTTTGAGAAGCAAGAGATGCTGATAAACGTAAGTGTTTCATGAAGAGGGGTAAACGCAAACATATTTGTAACTTCGTATCTCTATCAGATGTTGGCGACCCTACCCTGTGAAGCAATAAATGTTATTCAGGTAGAGATTTTTAACATCAATATTTTGATATTTTGGTCTTAAACGGCTAGCTCGAAAAATCACCGGGTACGTTCTGCCGGGCGCCTGAATCCAGCTTGAATTAAATAATGAAATATTCACGACTTTGCATCATTACTTGAGCGTACTATGACTAACATAGCGTATGTATGTCGAACGTGGAATTTAGTAATCTCGCTTCCATTTGATTTGCGCTCCCTCTATACCAGTTGCTCCTCCCGTTGAGCTTTCCAGATTTACATTCGGGGTCAATTCAATTTCAAGGTTGCCTTTCCATGGTTGAGATGGGTTGGGTGTGCGTTCCAATTCTAGGTAGACTTTTTCATTAAGGTATTTGCCAATCCCTACGTTAACACCATTGCCTCCTTCGTCAGTTTTTTCTGCCTCTACAGACAATGTGTCCACACCTAAAAGATCTCGAGTCTTACCGATGGGGTCAAAAAATCCACCACCGCCACTGCGTAGAGTTTGCACTGCATTGGCGAGTTGTATAGCCTCAAATGGCGTGATTTTTTGCAAAGATTTTCCAAAAATAATAAAAGCGAGTATTTCATCCTCTTGCATGGTTGGTATGGCTGATAGTGACAAAGTGATATCGTCATTAGTACCAGTAATTTCTGCTCTAATTTGGATATCATTTTTTTCGTAAACACCTGGAATGGATAGAGCAATATTATTATTCGTGAAAGTGACTTGTCCTTTTTCCAGTTTGAATTTTTTTCCAAAAATTTCAAAATTTCCACGTACTGTTTCGAATGTCCCTTCATAATGTGGATTTTTTAGGTCGCCTTTGATCAGTATTTCGCCTAGTAACTCCGTATTAAGTCCATGACCTCGCAGGTAGGCTTGTCGGCTGGCGGTCACAAGTAGATCCAACTGTATTGAGGGTAATACTATTGCAGTTAACCCACTTTTTTTTGAATGTGGTTTATCTTTCACCGTTTGTTCACCATAAACTTCTTCAACATCTATATGTGGTGTTCCGTTTATTAACGAAGAGTCGAGAAGGGTGGTGAAAGGAGATACCTCCATTTTTCCGCTGGCTAAAAGTGCTTTAAAATTGCCGGTCAAATCAATCTTTCCTGTTACCTCACCTTCAATATTTGGTTGTCGTAAAATATTGGCACTGCTAGCTTGTAATCCTAATATTATTCGGCCAAAACCGTCGTTGAGGGGGAGTTGAACTTCACCATCAATCGCATAGCTACCGTCACTTCCATCGGTTGCCTTGCATGTGTCAACACGGAGAGTAGTTTGTTGCATGGTAATACTACAGTTAATGTCGTTCACTGTTGTTCCAGTAATGGTATTTTCGTAGCTTGCCTTATCGGTTTTCAGAGAACCCTCTATCTTTGGATGTCGAAGTGTGCCGCTCAATGCAAAGTCAGTATTAATGCCACCGCGAAGGCGATGCAAATCGGAGTCCAGTAAAAAAGACAGAATTTGGAGATCGAATGCTCCATTAATGGTTGCTTGTAAGGGAATATTGCCTGGGTCTGATAAGACGTTAGTATGCAAAAAATAGTGGGTATAAACTGCTGTAGGGATTTTCAGTAGCAGGCCACCTGGAGTATTACTATCTCGTTTGAATGTAGATGCAAGATTGAGGGAGTCTCCCTCCGTGTTCATGTTGAGTTCCCAGCTAAACGTAATAGGCTTTTCTTCGCTCTGATCATCTAAACTAGGAAGTACTGTTTTATAAAAGACAACGCCATCGATCAGTGGTTTTTCCAAAGACCCATGAACATATACATTAGCATTGAAATCCCCCTGTTGTGTTTGCCAGCCGAAAGTGGAAAACAGGCTAGGGGGCAGCTGTTTGGCCTCCATATTGACTGCTAACTTTTGTGCCTGATAGCTACCCGAGGCTATTAAAATTTCTTCATCAAAAGCGTGTAGTCTCAGCCGCTCTAGCTGTATATTGCTTTCGTGATAACTACCGGTTACATCGGTATTGAAAGGAATATCCTGATACTTGCCATGGATAGAAACCTCTCCTTTGATGGCAGGTTTAGCTAATGTACCTTTAAGGTTTAGTTGGGTATTGACGGTGGCCATCAATGTTTCGGGAAGCGAAACACCCACTAGTTTTAGCAAGGTTAATGGCATAGCGTTTGCGTTAATATTCAGGTTTCCTTGCAATGTGTCGGTGTGAAACGCGCCACGAATCTGGGCTTCACCCTCCAACGCATGCAACGTCAATTGTTCTAGCTGTAGATTGCTATCTTGGTAACTACCCGTTGCATCGGTGTTGAAAGGAATATCTTGATAGTGGCCTTGGATGGAAGCGATTCCTCTGAAGGATGGCTTGGCTAATGTGCCTTTAAGCGTTAGTTGGGTACTGATGGTGGCTGTTAATGTGTCGGGAAGTGAAACGCCCGCTAATTCCAGTAAGGTTAATGGCATAGCGTTTGCGCTGACGTTCAGATTTCCTTGCATTGAGTCAGTTTGAAATTGGCCATTAATCTTGGCCTTCCCCTCCATTACGGTTAGGGAAGAGTTTTTTATAACGACGGTATCCATCGTTTTGGTTAAGTCGCCAGACAGTACAAAGGGTTGCTGTTTGTATTGACCGTTGGCAGAAAGCTGCAGCTTACCTTGAGGGTTTTTTATTGAGCCGTGCAGTGTTGCTTGTGCCGTGGTGATGGTGGCCTGTAGCTCTTTTGGAATAGTGATATTGAGCAAATTCAGTAGATTCACATCAACATGTTTGGCCGATAGTTCAAGCGTTGATGTGTCTCCATTTATGTCGAGGCGTCCAACCGCTGTGATCTCTGCTTCATCCAAAGAGGCGTTCAGTCGGTCGAAGGTAAGCTCATCCTTGTTTGCTGAGCCGATGAAGTCAACGGTGATAGGTATGTTGTTGTAACGGGCATGACTGGTGACTTTTCCTTGAATTGTTGGGTGGCTCATTGTTCCCTGAATCAGGATTTGGGCTGTTAGGTCTCCACTGTATTGTGAAGTTACCCAAGGATTTACCAGATCAAGAGGAAATTGATTTAAATTCAGATCAATATTGAGTTGCCCATCAATCCAGCTACCACTTGCGGTATGTTTTGTCTCATCAATGGCAACATCGACCTTGTCCAGATAAAGGTCGCGCGTATTTTTCATCAATGTGAATTGAGAACTTAGGCTAACTTTCCGCTTTGCTAGAGGGAGAACAAAAGTTGCGATGTTAACGTTGAATCGGTTCTCCTCCACCGTAATTAGGCTGTCGAAACTGGCCGCTATTTCCTGTTCTTTAGGCAACTGTAATAGTTGACCGAAAAAACCTCCGGCATCCTCTTGCAGTGACCCCTCAATGCTTACACTGTTCCAGTTATTAGATCGACTTTGAATAGTCAGTTTAGCGGAGGTTTCATTAAGCGCTCTGACTTCAATGTTTAATGATAAGGGCGCGTCTTTTTGCCATTTTGCATCAGCGTTAATGGAATAGTTATACGACTGCTTGTCTGGCTCGTCGGGAATTAATCCGTGTAGGCTTAATGTGCCGATAGCCAGTGTTTTAAACTGGATAGCATGGAGTGGAACACTGGCTAATGGAAATGATCTTTTTTGAGGAGTGTTATCTTGTCGATCGCTGGTTTTCTGCTCGTCTAATGGGCTGTAAAACGAAACGTTACTGGCACTTAACGTTTTTATGATCAGGACTTGATCAAGCAGTGCGCTGGATTGCCAGTGAAACTTGATATGACGGCCATCAAACCATGTTTGGCCATCGCGTTCGATAATCAATTTTTCCACTTGCCATTGTTCAATGTTGGGCGTAGTCAGACCATCAATGGCAATATGGATATTGCTGGTTGTATTTACTTTGTTGATTAGAGCTTGCGTTATGCCTAGCCGCGCAGTCTCGGATGTTAGTAGCAGGGTACTGGCGAGTAGTATCAGGAGGACGCTCAGACCCAGCACAAGTCCTGCGAATCGCAGTGTTGTGAGGAGCCGAGGGTGGTTTAAAGAGCGGCGTAGCATCAGAAAGCCTGCCCAATGCTGATATATAGTTGAAAGTCGTCGTCTACTTCATCACGCTTATTGAGGGGCACACCGATATCAAAGCGAATGGGTGCGAAACTGGTGTAGTAACGTACACCAAATCCTGCGCCCCAGCGTAAATTCTGGCCTAGTTCGGGCCAGGCATCTTCGTAGGCATAACCTCCATCCAAAAACACAACTCCCCCCCAATGGTTTCCCCAGCGAAGGCGAGTTTCCAGCGAAACTTCATTGAATGATAAGCCGCCGTCAGGGTCGTTATCAGTCAACGGCCCTAAGCTTTGAAAAGGGTAGCCTCTGACTGAACCCCCACCGCCGACGTAATAACGGACAGTGGCGGGCACCTGATCGCGTTCAATACCGCTGATGGTACCCAGTGCGCCACGAATGGCGAAGGTGGGTTGCCATGTCCAATTTTCAAAGGACAGATAGGCGCTGGCGGCCAGAGTTGATTTAATAAACTGTGTATTCGTGTCATAGGTATCCCAGTACGGTCGTACTTGGCCAGAGGCTACCCAGCCATGACGGGGGTCTAAGGGGTCATTACGTTTATCATATTCCAGCGTTAAGGGGACAGAAAACAGGGCGAAAGTATCGGTTTGGAGATCTTCCTTGACTTCGGAAAACTCCAATTCTGTACCGATGGTGCCGCGCAAATGGTGTTCTAATGCCCGTGAAACTTCTATACCTACAGTGGCCAGTTTTGATTCAAAAGCGTCAGTATCCTCGTGTTCTAACTCTGTATAAAACGTGATGGATTGATGGTTGCGACGAAAATGTGGAACCGTCAGGCTTGACGACACTGTTTGTAGATTCTGTGCTAGGTAGGCGTCGACAGATACCTTTTGCGCGCGCCCCATAAAATTCCGATGTTCCCAGCCAGCAGATAGGCCAAAACCCTCATCGGACTGAAAGCCTGCCCCGGTACTTACTGTGCGGTGAAGGCGCTCGACGACATCGATTGATATTGGCACACTACCATTGATGGGTTCGCCAATATGGAAATCAGCGCGTGCTAGTAAGTTGCTTTGCATTAAACTTAGGTGTGCGGTATCAATGCGGTTACGTTTAAAGCAATCACCTTGTTTAATGGGTAGACGTTCTTGCAGATAGCTTTCATCCAGTGATTGCAGTCCTGTGAATGCAATATTTCCCAGCGTAACGGTTTGGCTATCTTCAACATGCAGAATCACTTGGGCCGAATGAGTTGTATGGAAAACGATCACGCGGTAGTCGACGTCTATACGGTAGAAGCAAAAGTTTAGGGCAATATAGTCAGTGAGTGCTTTTTTTGCGTTAAGTACAGCTTGCGATCGAAGGGGGTCGCCTTCCCGAATACCCAGAGCATTTGAGGCAGGCTGGGCTATGGCTGAGGGAAGTTCTAAAACAAATTGCTTTATATGATAGAGGGGGCCAGGGTTAATCCAGTAAACAATTCGGTCATTTTGTAGGTTTGATCTGATTTCGCCAGCATAGTAACCCTCTGCACGTAGCCGCTCATTCAGTAGCTGGCTTTCGTAACGGGCAATTTTGCTGCGCTTTGAATACTGTTGTAATCGGCGGTTATTTTTCCGCTGCTGGACTAGCTCTTCCTCAAGCAAGGTGGATAATGTTTTGTGGGTTGAGGTTTTGTCGCCCGTTAGCTCGATAGTAAAATCGGCCTTGTTACCCCAAAACGGTGACTTTGGTAGGTCTAGCGCATTGCACGCAAAGCTAAGAAGCCAGCTAGCCAGTATAAAGCATAAAAACTTGAAGCTCATAAGGTATGGGCGCTGTGGGGTAGGGTTATATTGATCTTACTCTACAGGTTAACTGGAAACCCCACCGAGGTCATAGTGTTAATGTTGGGGGAAAGGTCAGGGAGGGCACCCTTAACAATCTACCGAGATGCCTACCTAGCTAAAAGTTTGATAAAAGGTTCATAGTTTTTTAGAGGTTGTAGCGCTGGATCGGTTGCTAGATCTTCTCTATAAGCCTCGCTACGCTGCAATGTTTCGGCCAGATAGTTGATGGCTTCTTCAAACTGATGCATTGCGGTATAAGCGCAAGCTAATTGGTAAAAGGCATGAGCATTATCGGGGTCAATCACCAATGCCTGATTACAGAGATTGACGGCCCATTGAGGTTCTTCCAATTCTAATGCCGCATCAGCTTTGTAGGTCAGTGCCTCGATATACTCGGGCTGTAATTTAAGGATTTGGTCATAAATAATAATCTTGTTGTGTGGACTGGCATCCTGTCCTGCACGTAACCACAGGGAGTGTATTTCTTGTGTGAGTGCAATTTCTTCGCGGTTTTCCTCGATCAACTCCGTTTTGTGGTTGAGCTGACTTTCTATACTGTGTAATCGCTTCTCATAGACTTCGATCAGCTTGGCAATCTCTTGGTCCGCGACGGAGTGGATCCGTTCTTTGATGTCGCGTATCGATGTCCAGCCGACCAATACCAGCACTGAGCTGGCCGCAGCGATTAAATAGAAAAAGTAGGTGATGGTGTCGGTAGCATACTGCACGCCACGGTCAATGGAGTTTATCTCTCGATCAACAACCTGCTGAATTAATTCATTCTTTTGGCTGGCCATGTCGGTGCGTAATTGTTTAAGTTCTTCGAGAACATAAAGTTCAACAAATGGAGACTCGGCAATGCGTTTTCCAAACGGGGGTTTGGTCTCTGCGGTCTCACTGGCGATGCTGGTAATGCTCAGCAATAAACAGATTGAAATAACGATAAATTTTAGGCTGCGCATATTGCTCTACCGTGGTCATGGACTTCAACAAGGCAATGATGAAGGCTCTGGACAGCCAGCTCATAATCGCGTTCATGGACAATAAATTGCATATCCACCTGACGCATCGACTGATGCATGGCCTGTACATTGATACCCTGTTCAGACAATGCTGTGACAGCTTTTGCCAGAATACCTGGAACCTGCATATCACTGCCAATAGCAGACACGATAGCAGATTTTCGTTGATTGATTTCCGCGTCGGGGTAAATGCTTTCGAGTTCTTTGCACAGACGTTTCATAGTTTTCAAATTGGCCGAAAGATAGTGCGCAATGGTATTAGCATTAATGTCTTTAGTGATAATTTTAACCTTAAAGCGGCGCAACATCGTCAGGATTTGTTGTTCATATAAATCAATCTGTCCCACCATGTCCTGATCGAATAATTCTAATACATAAATGCCCTTGCTACCGGCAATGATTTCCACGCGGGGTGAATCACTGATGTAGTCTTGAGTAATGATGGTGCCTTCGTGATCTGGCTCAAAGGTGTTTTTTATTCGGAGTGGAATCGAATTTTGCCGCAAGCCCTTAGCGGCCTTTGGATGAATTGCTTCCATGCCTAGACTAGCCAGTTGATCTGCGACATCGTAATTGGTGCGTCCAATGGGAATGGCATTATGCTCGCCAACCAGTCTGGGATCAGCACTACTCAAATGAAATTCCTTGTGGATAATGGCTTCGGTTGCTTGGGTTAGTACCGCAATCCGACTAAAAGTCATCTCACTATAACCGCGATTAAAACTTGCCATAAGACCGCTTTCGGTATGCGCATAACCGGTCACGATAGGGAGTTGTGTCGACAAATCAACGGATTTAAACGCTTGTACAATACGCTCATCTAATGAGAGAGCACTGTTTTCCTTCCATCCACTAAGGTCGACAAAACAGGCGTTGATTCCGTCGCGCTTCAATAATGCTGCTGTGCCCCAGGCGCTATGTACTTCACCAATACTCGCCAACATTTCTCTCACAGAGTCGAGGTGTTTGGTCAGTGAGAAATGGCCATGTTGGCAAAGTCGTTGTAAATCGGTCAAACAGGTTTGAGCATCGTTGAGTCGCTCATCGATAAAATTATTGGCACTCTCTAGCTCCTCGCTATCAATGAACAGTTTTTCGTTGATTGCGTGTAGCTTTTCTTTAAGTAATTGCATGGCGTCAAGCCAGCTTTCATCATTATTTTCACCCCCGGCAAAAAGAGCATAAATTCCTGGCTGCCCAGATTTTTTGTGTTCTAAAATGTCGTCAGTTACACCGCCGTAAGCGGATACCACGAATATACGCTGGTATAGTGTTTTCGAATTAGATGGTTTGAAGATGATATTATCGCGCACGGCACTATAGTCAGTCATCGAGGTGCCGCCAATTTTTTCGACGCTATGTTGTTTCATTGTAGTAAAATTCATTGCTTACCTTATTGTTTAAGCACGGATTCTGTTGGATCTAGCTGAGGGTATTTTTTTTGCGGGAACAATTCTTTCCAGAAGAATTTCTATTGTGCACAATTAATGCAAAGCCGGGTGATCGGCACAGCTTGCAATCGTGCGAAGGGAATGTCATTACCACATTTTTGACAATATCCAGCCTCACTACTTTCCAACCAGGGAAGATTCTGCTTTAGTCGTACCAATTCCTTTTTCTCGTTTACGGTGATTTGTGCGTTTACGGCAGAGATCATCATAGCATCCGCGTTGGATGCATTTGCGTCGGTATTTTTGCCACTGTCTGCCAGAGTTAGCAGTGTTTCTAGTGCTTCAATCCGTGTTTCAATTTGCAACTTAAGTGTATCGTGTTGCCTGTTATTCATGAGTATTCCCTGTCATAACAGGTCGTATCTGTCGTCGCGTACAAATAAATTCAGGTCGTGGTGGCTGCTGACAGAAAGGTTGGCCAACTTGGTTGCTGATTGCGTTATAGACAAAAAATGCGTTAGAGCGGGGGAATGGCGTAATGTTGCCATTGGAGCCATGTAGGGTATTACAATCAAAAATAATTACGCTGCCGGGCTTACCTGTCGCTGTGGTAATACCGCCTTCTGTTACTAGTTGACGTAGCTGGTCATCACTGGGTACGCCGAACTCCTGTTTTTTAAGGGACGATTTAAAGTGTTCATCAGGGGTGTCGCCTTCGCACACCACATATTTTTGGTGTGACCCGGGAGTCAGCATCAGCGGGCCGTTGTTATTATGATTATCGGTGAGTGTGATTGACATACTCAATGCGCGCATCGCGGGCATACCATCTTCTACGTGCCAGGTTTCAAAATCGGAATGCCAGAAAAACTCCTTGCCACGAAAGCCGGGTTTATAGTTGAGTCGCGACTGGTGAATATAAACACGGTCATCGAGTAAGAACTGAGCTAATCCTGCCAACCGAATATCGGCAGATAGCTTTTTAAATACCGTACTTACTTCGTGAATTCTAAATATCGACCGAACTTCGCCGCTGCCAGGTTCGGTAATGGTTTCGTCCGAGGCTTTAATAGCATTATCGTGTCGCAACCGGTCCAGCTCTTGACGAAAGCCAATGATTTCCTGTTTGGTAAATACATTGTCTAAAACAATAAATCCTTGTTCTTTATACTGCTCTACAAGCTGCTCATCGATGGGGGCGGCTACATGGTTTGGTGCATAAACGACAGGATCTTTGCGTTCAACAAGCCGGGCTTTAAGCGCACCCCTCGAGGGGTAACGATCATGTTGCGCAAGGGGCTTGTTTGTTGCGGTAAGATTCATGTCACTTCCTTATGACGTGACAGCTTCTGCTTCAAGTTCATAGGCTCCCTCGGTATTATGGACTTCTTTGCCGTTTAAGGGCGGGTTGAAGACGCAGGCCATTTTCATTTCCTTAAATGCCCGCAAAATATGTTTGTCATGTTTGTCTAGGTTATACAGTGTGCCCGGACTGATGGGATGTTTTTTGCCATCCTCTATTGTTTCGACTTCCCCCTCACCGCTAATACAGTACACAGATTCCAAGTGATTCTGGTAATGCATCTGGAAATCGGCACCTTCGTAGATAGTGGTGATATGGAAGGAAAAGCCCATATTGTCGTCTTTTAATAACAATCGCGTGCTTTCCCAATTACCATCGGGAGAGACAATACGACGTTCGGTTTGTTCGGCTTGTTCTAAATGTCTAACAATCACTGATCTCATCCTTTTGAGCTAAATTTTTAATTTCAAATAACATGGTCTCAATGCCACTCAGTGTGGCCACTTCCCCGCCAGCAATGACAGGTTGATCGCCTGCCTTTAAAAGCTGTCGATGGGCTTGATTCATAACTCTTAGATACGCCTTGCCGCTAATGCAATGCAATAGCAGTTTTCGGCCATCGGGCACCAAGGGTAGTAACTGCCTTTCCCCCGGCCAAATGCGCATTTGCTCGCTAACTACTTTCATTTGTCGGATCAATCAAACGCCTACGGCTTGCTTTTCATCGAAGTAATAGACCTCTTCGGGGATTGATTCTTCATTAGCGCAAACCTCTTTGATCGCCTGTTCAACAATATCAATACCTTTTTTCAGGTTTTCATCGTTGATAATTAAGGGGCATAGGAATTTGACCACATGATCGTCTGCGCCACTGGTTTCAATAATCAAGCCATTTTTAAACGCTTTTTGTGTAATCGCTCCGGCCAGCTCACCGCTAACGCAGTTAATACCTTGAAACATCCCGCGGCCTCGGGTCGTAAAATTACCTTCACCATATTGAGCAACAATGGCGTCGAGTCGCTCAGTGATATACTTGCCTTTACGTTTAACGGCTTTGGAAAAGCTATCGTCTGACCAATATTGATCAATGGCGGCTTTTGCTGTGACAAAAGCGAAATTGTTACCGCGAAAAGTCCCGTTATGTTCGCCGGGTTTCCATTGATCCAGTTCTGGTTTCATTAACACCACGGCGAAAGGTAGACCATAACCTCCTAGGGATTTGGACAGAGTAATAATATCTGGCTCAATGCCGGCCTCTTCAAAACTGAAAAAATCACCGGTACGGCCACAGCCTGCCTGAATATCATCAACAATAAGCAGAATGCCGTGCTTTCTACAGACGGTCTGGAGATTCCTTAACCACTCCGCGCTGGCTACATTAATACCGCCTTCACCTTGCACAGTTTCAACAATCACTGCGGCAGGTGAATTGATACCACTGCTTGAGTCAGACAGTACCTTGTCTAGGTAAACCGTCGTATCAATATCTTCCCCTAGATAGCCATCAAAAGGCATACGATGGGTGCCATTCAGGCTTACCCCTGCGGCATCTCGGTGATGGGAATTACCAGTCGCGGCCAATGCACCAAGACTAACGCCATGGAAGCCATTGGTGAAGGTGACAATGTTTTGCTGGCCAGTCACATTGCGAGCAATTTTCATGGCAGCTTCGACAGCATTGGTTCCGGTTGGCCCGGTAAATTGAACCATGTATTCCATATTGCGCGGCTTGAGTATTTTCTCATTAAACGCTTCAAGAAATTGACCTTTAGCTTTGGTGTGGAGGTCGAGACCGTGAGTGATGCCATCATCATGGATGTACTGAAGTAGTTTTTCTTTAAACAGTGGGTTGTTATGCCCATAGTTCAAGGTGCCGGCGCCGGCCAGAAAGTCTAGGTATTGATTGCCATCTTCATCGTAGAGGAATTCACCCTGTGCCTTATTGAATATGCGGGGAAAGGATCGGGCATAACTTTGTACTTCTGATTCAATTTCATCAAATATTTTCATTATTTATCTCTTGTAGTCTGTATACAGTTATTTGTGAGTGGCATTTACTTTGGGCCAAAAGGCCCAATTCTCATCAGATATTCTGTGTTGTGTTGGTTGTTGAAGTGTTTCTTCTTATCAAACATAACGGTTCGTTTGACCATGCCGCCGCGTGCTCTGGCTAGGCTTTCAAACAATGCCCATGAAGCTGCGTTGTCGGCAGTTATGGTTGTTTCCAGCCAGGTGATGTCGGTATTGTTGGGGCGATCAATGATTCTTTGAATCATTTGTGTGGCGAGCCCGTATCCCCGTGCATGCTCAGCGACGGCGACCTGCCATATAAATAATGTGTTGGGTTTGCCCGGGACCAAATATCCGCTCACAAAACCCACCAAATCGCCCTCCATTTTTGCAGCAACAGAAGTCTCAGCAAAATGATGGCATTGCAGGAGATTGCAATAGGCTGAGTTTCTATCAAGGGGAGGGCAGGCCTTTATCAATCTGTAAACGGATAAGCCATCCTCGGTAGATGGTGTGTGGAATGTGAATTTCTGTGTCATTTTAACGTCATTCATCCTTAAATATTATTTATACAACTAACTAATATTTTATAAAAATTTTAAATATTTATAGTATTAACCTCTATTATTAACAATAAATCGCCATAATTAGGCGATTTTTAAGTAATTTACTTTGAAATTGTTTAGATTTGTAAATATAGTACACTAAGTATTAATATTGATCCACCTCGTCAGCCGATTCTGGCAAGATACTGCAGTAAGGTTTCCTCGATTATTCCTACCTTTTTTGGGTGGTGGTGGTCGGCAGGTATGTATAATTCAAGCGAATAAACGGCTGAGTTGGTTGTTAGGAGAGTTATCTGAATAGCATTGAAGAAGTACTAGTTGCCCTGCGCCGTGTTATTCGAGCAACGGACTTACACTCTAGGCATCTGGTAAAAACCACAGGCTTAACCGCTCCTCAGATTTTATTGTTGCAAACCATTCGCAACAAGGGAGAGGTCACTATCGGCGAGTTGGCAAGCGAAATCAGCTTAAGTCAGGCGACGGTTACGACCATATTGGATCGTCTGGAAAAACGAGACTTAGTGTTTCGAGTGCGATCTAAGGAGGATAAGCGTAAGGTGCATGCGTATTTGACGGATCAGGCGGTTGAAACGTTAAAAGAGGCTCCAATCCCGCTGCAGGATCATTTTGCCCGAGAGTTCTCAGGCTTGAAGGTGTGGGAGCAAACGATGATTATCGCGTCGCTGCAGCGTATCGCCCATATGATGGATGCCCAAGACATTGATGCCTCTCCGGTATTGGATGTGGGGCTACTGGACCGGCAGGATATGGCGGTGGATCAACCGCTTTCTTCCCAGCAGGCGGTATCTTTTCAAGATACAAACAATGAAAAACCAGAAGTCAGATAATTGTCCATTCTGTTTTGGACAGATGTTTTAGTGAAGTGGGGTTTTACTATACCTCTCTAGGAGGATAGCTTCAGAGTGAATCAAGCATGTATGTCCAGCATACTAGTAGCTTGCATACCTCTAGCACCATAGTGATAGCGGAGGATCGGTGACCGCACATTTCAGAATATCTGTTCTGGAAACAATTCCCACCAAGCGGCTATTGTCTTCGACTATTGGGACGGCATCCAGATTTTTTTCTACCAGTAAGGTTGCAATGCGTCGAACATCTGTCACTGGATCGGCACAGTAGACACGGCTATGGGGAGTGACAAAGCATTCCGCAACAGAGCTGGACGGGGTGTTGAGTCGAGCATCTTCACTGAGTAAAAATTCGTAAAATTGTCTTCTCGATAGAAGCCCCGCCAGTTGCTTGCGGTCGTCGACGATGGGGAAGACTTGAAAGGCGCAAGAACGAAACTGTTCGATTGTCTGCGCTAGAAGCCAGTGAGAGGCAATACACTGGGCGGGCTGCGTCATTATTTGATAGGCGTGGTAGACGGCCTCTCGACTACCTCGCTGTGCAAGCATATCGCCATACTGTTTGGCGTTCTTACTTGAAACCATATAATCCGGAGTCTCGCCACGTTGGAGGGCGCGACCTGATTGGTTTTCAATATCAGAAGAGTCAGCTACCGTTCGTACTGAACGTATAGCTGATATTTTTTCGACGCGGCGCAGTGTCTCTAATGTTCCGTCAAATATTCTTCCTGTGCTGTCGAATACGTAGAACATAGTCTCTCCACGTCAGAGTGTTTACATTAAACTGCCTCTCCATCATATTGTTGTGAGGTAAGTGCGTCTAGATCAACCTTGTGATGAGGTTTCACCTCGCTAGTCTGACGCCAACGACGGCAACGCCAGAGCGTGGGTCGACAACAGGGCCTGAAGGAACGAAGTTCGCATTCGTTGGTTGGTTCCAAGAGAGGAAATAACCATTTTTTGATGCTTGGAGATCAAGGGTGTCAGCAATTATGGATATTGCTCCCAGTCGGCTCAAATAGGCGGCAATATTGGTGTGGTCGGAGATAAAGTTTTTGTTGAGGCGATACAGTGAGTGATAAATCGCATCGAACCGCGACAGGTGTGGGTATGCATGTACATCGGCAAGCGTCAAAGCCTCACCCGCAATAAAGGGGCCTGTGTGCGCTAAATACGAGTCAAGCTTGCTCAGTGCTGTAAAGACTTTGTTAAAGTTGGTGTCGTAGTCAGCTTGGTTGCGGGCAAAACCAGCGCGGTAGATGGGGCTGATAAGGTCATCGTTCATCGACCGAATGATCTCATCGATGCCAGTGCGCTGCGATTTCGGGTACAGCGTGTGGTGATCAGCAATCTCAACAGCAACTGAATCAAACATCTGAATGATCTCAGCGGACTCATTATTGACGATGGTTTGTGTCTTCGTGTCGAATAGTACGGGGACGGATGCTCGGCCAGTGTAACCAGGCGATGCTAGTGCGTAGATGCCGGGAAGACGACCAATCTGTGCAACAGGGCTAGGACTATTTCCGTCGCCTGTATAGATATCAACTAGATTCCAGCCCTTCTCCGTCTGTACAGAGCCGGCAATCGTCAGGCCAATGTGTCGGTCCAGTCCGGTGAGCTTTCGTGCAAGTTCAGTGCGGTGTGCAAACGGACAGAGTTTTGAGGTAAACAGCCAGTAACGCCCCGATTCAAACGGATACTTTGCGCTCCCCAGTGTATTGTGAAACGAAGTGGTTGTGACGTGACAAAGTTCATTGGTGTTCATCGTTAATCCAAGTCAGATGGTCTTTTCTAGTGAGGTCTGTCGTTTAAGGTGTGACATTGACCCGGTCAGCCACGCCTCTGTGCCTTGGCAAGACACAACTGGCTGGTTTTTGGAGCGGGGTTTCTTTGGTATGTAAAGTGAATGCCATCAGGGTCTTTCCTGCTCGTTGACTGAGGGGTTGTTTATACCACCCAGCATAGAATAGTAAGGTGAGATTGAAGGTGTTCTCGTCACTATGCTTAAAAACTTTTTCGGTGTATTGATTGGATGCCGTAAGCATGGAAGCTTCAGAAGCGAATTGCAAAGATTTAACCATTGAGAGAAAAATTCCTAACCGCTGGGCGTAACTAAAGGTTGGGAGAGTTCTCTTATGGGTATAGCCCTCAGTATGTATGCCTTGAGAATAAAGGGTAAAAGCATGAGGATCCCAGCGGAAGTCCTATATGTTCTAGCGGGTTTATTATCCTTAATTTTCTGGTTCTATTGGTGTATGCGTAGCAGTGGATCTAGGTCTGCCAAAATTTGCATACGAAAGCCTTCAATACAGCACGGAAAGGATGCAAGAAAAAACTGCTGAAAATTGTATAAGCGCACTTTACCTAAGGTGTTATAAGGAAATCACTAGATTAACTAGGAGAGGACTTGAGCGAGCACTTGCTAGAACACTTTTTATCTCTAATGAGTGGTGGGAGTATTTAACATTAATGTAGTGCTAATCGAAGCAGGGTGGTTGTTAACTTCTAATTCATTTTCAATAGATTGAGATTCCTTGTGTGGGTTCAAGTGTCCTTTTCTACGTCAAAGTAGGTTTCCCCGTATTACCATTGTATTAAGGGGTTACCAGCGGCGTTATTGAGTAGATGCCATCTGCTTCAGCAAGACCGAAAAAAAATTGTCTGTTACTCGAGCCTGTCGAAAAATTTTACACTTTGAGTCAGTGCTAAAGTATTAGTTGATCTAATCTATTGAAATATAATGACTATATTTTTTGGCAAGAATTTTGCTTTACATTATTCAGTGATAGATTGAGGCTGTAACAGTTCTCTGTTGGTTTATAGCTTAAAGAGATTTTTTTAATTTAAATAGAATTTAAAATTATTTATGAATGGAGTTTTTTCATGAAAATTAAACAATTGTTTTTAGGATTGATTGTTACAGTTACAGTGAGTTCTTATGCACAGGCTGGGCTTGTGACAGTATGGGGTGAGACAATTAGTGGGTCGTTTAGTCTCAGTAACGTCAATAGCTTTTATGATGATTTGGCTGACCATAGTTCTTCTATTGCGACAGGGACACTTGATACGGTTGATCTATCGAGTACTAATCTGTTGTGGGCTACACAACCGGCTGACGATTACACCGGGGCAGAATTGAATGCCATGGGTAACTATTTACTAGGTGGTGGGCGTATAGCATTTATGGGCGAGCATGGTAGTTATAGTCCTAATCAGAACAATCGTATTAACACTGCATTGGACTTTTTGGGTAGCACGATAAGTATTAATAATACTATTCTTGATGCTTTTGATAGGTCGGCTAGTGTTGCTGATGGGCAGATTCTGGATCATGCTT
>JASJGJ010000109.1:0-3836 GCA_033791605.1 Porticoccus sp. | reverse complement strand
TGCGAACTCACTGAACCCGTATTTACTGAGTCACAATTATCCTTACACCACAGGGCTCGCCTTCCCTATCTATCCCCGGAACAGACCGGTCGTGTGAACCGCAAAGTCGATTACCGCACTGATTTCTATTCCCTTGGTGTGGTTTTCTATGAATTGCTAACCGGAAATCCGCCCTGTATATCTGAAGAGCCATCGGAAATAATACATTTCCACATTGCCAAAAGGCCGATCCCACCCAATAAACTTGAGGCCGAAGTCCCTGAACAGGTTTCTGCCATTGTCATGCGGTTGCTGGAAAAAAATACCGGAGACCGCTATCAGTCAGCAATGGGATTACGGCATGATTTGGAAAGATGTTTTGAAGAACTAAACAAAACCGGCAAGATTAAAACATTTAAATTAGGGCAATTAGAACATAGCGGAATTTTTCAAATACCGCAAAAACTCTATGGCAGGGATAATGAAATAAAAACCCTGCTTGATTCCTTTGACAGGGTCAGTTCAGGTCAAAAGTCGCTCTTACTGGTAGCCGGATATTCTGGTGTGGGCAAAAGTGCCCTGGTGCATGAAGCCCAAAGACCTATAACTGAAAAACGCGGCTTTTTCATTGAAGGAAAGTTCGACCAGTATCAGCGTAATACGCCCTACTCAGCCTGGGGACAGGCGTTCAGTCGGCTGATTGACCTCCTTTTAATGGAGAGCGAAGCCCAACTTTCTATATGGAAAGCTGATATTTTAGAGGCTGCAGGACCCAATGGCTCGGTCTTGACCGATCTTATCCCTAAGCTGGAACGCGTTATTGGCGTTCAACCTGAAGTGCCTGAATTGGGCGGAATCGAATCACAAAACCGCTTTAATTACGTAGTCCAAAACTTCATAAAGGTGATAGCCCGAAAAGAGCATCCGCTGGTTGTCTTTATGGACGATTTGCAATGGATCGATGCGGCATCAATGAATTTAATAAAAATTCTACTGACCGATCCCGACCTAAGCTATTTCCTGATTATTGGCGCCTACCGGAGTAACGAAGTAGACGCAACCCACCCTTTGATAATGGGGGTGGCAGAGCTACAAAAGGAGAAAATAAATTTAAACCAGTTAACACTGGAAAACCTGACAGAAGGCGATGTCAATGCGTTGTGTTCAGATACCCTGCACACCTCTCAACAGGAAAGTCTGCCGCTGGCGAAACTCGTTTATTCCAAAACCGCTGGAAACGCATTTTTTACCCACCAGATACTTCACACACTGCATGAAGAAAAACAATTAACATTCGATATGCCCACCCACCGTTGGCATTGGGATATTGAAGTGCTTCAAGAAATGGATATTTCAGATAATGTGGTTGAACTCATGGTAAGCAAAATAAGGAAGCTCCCGAAAAGCACACAAGAGGTATTGCAACTCGCTGCCTGTATCGGTTATGCGTTCGACGTGGCCACGCTGGCCGCCATTGATCGAAAATCGGAGCAGGCCACTCATCGCGACTTGCAGGCCGCCATCCGGGAAGACATTCTTTCATCTTTAGGCGAGCGTTTCAGATTCGTGCATGACCGTGTCCAGCAAGCTGCTTACTCCCAGATCGACTCCGATCAAGCCTTCCAGATACATCTTCAGGTCGGGCAATTGCTTCTTGCCAAAAGCCAGGAAGATGATGATTTGGATACACGGATTCTGGAGGTTCTTGGACAACTCAATCGATCCGCATTTTTGGTGACCGAGCGGCCGCTAAGGCTCGCCTATGCCCGGTTAAACTTGCAGGGTGCCGTCAAAGCCAGGAACAACCAGGCCTATCAGGATGCCCTTACTTATCTCGATGCCGGTATCGACTTTCTGCCCGAAGCGCCATGGACATCACATTACCGACTGGTCTTCGATCTAAACCTGGAGCGTGCCGAATGTTTGTACATGCTGGGGAGCCTGGATGAGGCAGAAACTATCCTGGAAGAGATGTTAAGCCGAGCCGGGGAGCTCCTTGAAAAGCTACAATGCTTCAGCCTGTTGATTAACATATTAGGATCACGAGCGGCTTATGACAAGGCGATCGATACTGCATGGAGCTGCCTCGGTATGCTCGGCATTGCCTTACCCGACCCACAGGACACGGAAGGGCTGAATCGTCGCTACGACGAAGAGTACCAATGGTTTCTTAAGCAACTTGTCAACAAGCCCATTGCCAGTCTCTATGCGTTTCCGGTTTCGACCGACCCTGTACACATTGAAACATTGCGTCTCATATCAAACCTGGCCGACATAATGACCATTAATAACCACGTCGCAAACCGGCTATGGATAATAAAAGGCATCAATCTCTCCTTGCAGCATGGCTATGGACCGAACAGCGCGCACCTGTTTTCCGTATTTGCTGTCATCCTCACCATCGATGCACAAGATTACAATACTGCTTATGAATGTGTAGAGCTGGGGCTCAGACTGGCCCAGGGGAAACTGCATGCCCAGCATACAATTACTAGCTCAAGTTTCGGAGTTCAAAATCAGCAAATATATATCGACAACTGATTGAGTGTAGAAATAAAAAGGCCTCCTGCATGGTAAAATGTTTGTGTTCGAATCCAAACACCAATACCACCGGAGGCCCAAGTGAAGAATGGCACAAACGAGGGTGCGCTGCCAGCCCTTATCGGCGATGTGATTACGGATCAGAAGCACTATATTGATAACCTTTTTGCCGACACATGGAAGAAACTTAAATTTAATGCACGGATAAAGGGAGCGGGTTTCACCAAGCGAAGCGGAATAGACATAACGGAAGCCGTTTTTCTATTGCTGCTCTGGAAGTGGATCAATGTGTCGTCGATAGCGATGTTTTCCAGGAAAGCCCTGGGGATGTTCTCGCGGGCGAAAAAAGATGTGATGTATGACCTTTTGAAACGCGAGGATATTAACTGGCGACTGTTTAATCTGCAGACAGCCAGGGGTGTCTATCAACAAAACACATTGGGTCAGAGTCGCATCAGAGCCTTGGTTCTGGATGACACCATCAAGACACGGTGTGGCAAGAAAATGGAAGGTGTCTCCAGCCACTTTGACCATGTGACGGGCCGTCACGTCATGGGGCAGCAGGTATTAACCCTGGGATTGGCGACGGAAGAAGCCTTCCTGCCGTTGGATTCTCAGATTTACATCAGTGGGGTCAAGGCCCGGGAGTTAATCGCTGAGCACAAGGATAGTCGTAGCGCCCTCGGCAAGCGCTATAGTGAGGCTACCACGCAGAGCAAGCCACAAATGGCGGCTAACATGATAAAGCGAGCGACACGCTGCGGGATTGAGGCGGACTATGTTATTGCCGACGCCTGGTTTGGCACCAAGTCGATGATGCGTACGGCATTGGGACTGGAGATGTGTGCGATCTTACGCATGAAGAAGAGCAAGATGAAATATCGCGCCGTCATCAAAGGGCGTAAGAAAGAGCTATTGAATGCACAGGAGCTTTATACCTGTGTCGTAAAGCGGGAATGGAAAAAGGTGCGCGGTCTGCCCTGGAAGGCCGTATCCCTGGATGTTGAGCTGGATTTGGCTGAAGATGACGAAAAGACACCCCAGTGGCAAGCGGTACGCTTACTGTTTGTGCGGAGCTTGAAGGAACGTGCGGACACAGATGCTGGCAAGAAAGACTGGGCGTTATTCTTGACCACCGATGTGCACCTGAGCATGAGTAAAATGCTGGAGGTATACGCATTGCGCTGGGGTATTGAGGTGTACTTCAAGGAGGCGAAGCAGCACCTTGGCTTTCTCAAGGAGCAAACAGCCACCTTCGCATCACACACGGCATCGATACATCTGTGCGCCATTCGTTATTTGATGCTCATGCATAA
>JASJGJ010000108.1:0-3562 GCA_033791605.1 Porticoccus sp. | reverse complement strand
CGCATGGTAGAAATGCACGCCGATGAGCGCACCGAGCTCAGCTCAGCTAAAGCGGGCGATATTATTGCTATCGTCGGCATGAAAAATGTTCAAACTGGCCACACCCTGTGTGATCCAAAACACTCTTGCACATTAGAGCCTATGGTCTTTCCTGAGCCTGTTATCTCTATCTCTGTATCACCAAAAGATAAAGGCGGTTCGGAAAAAATGGGCGTTGCCATCGGCAAAATGGTTGCTGAAGATCCTACCTTCTGCGTTGAAACCGATATAGATTCAGGTGAAACCATTCTTAGAGGCATGGGCGAACTTCACTTGGATATTAAAGTAGATATTCTCAAGCGCACCTATGGTGTTGAACTTGAAGTGGGACAACCACAGGTAGCCTACCGCGAAACTATCACCCAAGAAATTGATGACAGCTACACCCACAAGAAACAATCGGGTGGTTCTGGGCAGTTTGGTAAAATTGATTACATTATCAAACCTGGCGAACCTGGTTCTGGTTACGTTTTCTCATCCAAGGTTGTGGGTGGCAACGTACCGAAGGAATTCTTCCCCGCCATTGAAAAAGGCTTCAAGGGCATGATGGAAGAAGGCCCCCTAGCTGGCTACCCTGTACTGGATGTTGAAATCGAACTCTACGATGGTGGCTTCCACGCCGTTGACTCCTCAGCCGTTGCATTTGAAATTGCCGCAAAAGGTGCCTATCGTCAGTCCATGCCAAAAGCTGGACCCCAACTGATCGAGCCTATCATGAAGGTTGATGTGTTCACTCCCGATGATCACGTAGGTGATGTTATTGGTGATCTGAACCGTCGCCGCGGCATGATTAAAGACCAAGAGCCAGGAACTACTGGTGTTCGCGTGAAGGCAGATGTGCCATTGGCTGAAATGTTCGGCTATATCGGAAGCTTGCGGACGATGACTTCTGGTCGCGGCCAATTCTCTATGGAATTCTCTCACTATATGCCATGTCCAAACAGTGTTGCAGAAACCGTTATCGCTGAAACGAAAGAAAGAAAAGAGAATGAAAAGAAAAAATAAGGGTTAACAACCGCCTTTATAAAAAGCCCCGATGGTTTTCACCGTCGGGGCTTTTTTTGTGTTTATTGATTTCACAACAGATAGCAATCTTAGGTCGCTAGACTCAAGGTACCAGCTTTAACGTCAACTGATCACCCCGCTGGGTGAACTCGATATTCTTCAGTACCGACATCCCCAACAATATACTCGTATCATGATTCATTCCTGGGTTAATGCTAGCCGCCACATCATAAACCTCGATGCCGCCAATGCTTAAACGCTCAATACGCGTCAGGTATGTATCCACAATACCATTGGCGGTACTCGACTGACCTCGAGCCATTTTTCGCAACCCTAACTTTTCCGCCATGTTTTCCGGCACAGCTACATAAGTCGCACCAGTATCCAGCAACAATGTCACCTTCTGGCCATTAATCAAACCCGAAGTCACATAGTGCCCATAACGATTACGCTGTAATACCACCTCAGACGAGCCTTCAGTATTTAACTGAGTAACGGGCTGTTGATTTGGATTATGTTGTCGCTCTTCCCATCTACTCGCCACCAACGTCAACAAGCCAATAACGACAACCCACCCAACAATCAGAAAACTTCGCTTCATTACCGGGGGACTATTCCTTTCTTGATCATGGCTTTCCATAGCAACATTATGCTCCGAAAAGAAAAATAGCAGAACCCTGTCATCACACGCTTAAAAATAAACAGGCACTAAAAAGGCCACCCTAAGGGCGGCCTTTTTATCTGATGACTAACCTTTAGGACATGTATCCCTTAGGGCAGCAATCAGCACTAAGCAAGATCGATCACTCAATAATTTTAGCGACGACACCCGCTCCAACCGTACGACCACCTTCACGAATCGCAAAGCGTAGACCATCTTCCATCGCGATAGGCGCAATCAGGGTAACAACCATTTGTACGTTGTCGCCCGGCATCACCATCTCTACACCGTCAGGCAGCTCACAAGCCCCTGTGACGTCTGTGGTGCGGAAGTAGAACTGTGGGCGGTAGCCTTTAAAGAAAGGCGTATGACGGCCCCCTTCATCTTTAGACAGCACGTACACTTCTGCTTCGAACTTCGTGTGCGGATTGATAGAACCAGGCTTGGCCAATACTTGTCCACGCTCTACGTCTTCACGCTTGGTACCACGCAATAGAACACCAACGTTCTCACCAGCACGACCTTCGTCGAGCAGCTTGCGGAACATTTCAACACCGGTACAGGTGGTCTTGGTGGTTTCTTTAATACCAATGATTTCGATTTCTTCACCGACATTGACGATGCCACGCTCTATTCGACCGGTAACAACTGTACCGCGACCAGAGATGGAGAATACGTCTTCGATAGGCATCAAGAACGCACCGTCAACAGCGCGCTCTGGCTCTGGGATGTAGGAGTCCAGAGTTTCTACCAGCTTCTTAACAGCGGTAGTACCCAGCTCATTGTCATCTTCGCCATTCAAGGCCATCAATGCAGAACCTGCGATGATGGGGGTATCGTCACCTGGGAATTCGTAGGTATCGAGCAGCTCACGCAGCTCCATCTCTACCAGCTCAAGCATTTCGTTATATTCTTCTGAACCAACACCGCCGCAATCTTCTGCCAGCAAGTCTGCTTTGTTCAGGAATACCACGACGTAAGGTACACCGACTTGGCGAGACAACAGGATGTGTTCACGGGTTTGTGGCATTGGGCCATCCGTCGCACCACACACTAAGATAGCACCGTCCATTTGGGCAGCACCGGTGATCATGTTTTTCACATAATCGGCGTGTCCTGGACAGTCAACGTGCGCGTAGTGGCGATTAGGGGAATCGTATTCCACGTGAGAGGTGGCGATGGTAATTCCGCGCTCACGCTCTTCCGGTGCATTATCAATACCATCAAAGGCAACAGCTTCTCCGCCCCACACTTCTGAACATACACGGGTTAGCGCCGCGGTCAGGGTGGTTTTACCATGGTCGACGTGACCAATCGTGCCCACGTTTACGTGGGGCTTGTTACGTTCAAACTTTTCTTTTGCCACAGCGCTAGCCCTCAAAAATAATCTGGGAACCTCAACTTAAAGGTTCCATCTATATCGTTAATCATTCCAAATCTATGATTAGTGACCCAGCCTACAAAAAGCCCAGCCAACACAAAACACCTCCGACATACAACACACAAAGCGCTTAAATCCAATCACCTATACGCTCACCCATGACTTCTGCATATCTTCAAGATGCGCAATCTTATACTGCAATTTCTCAGTGTCAACGCCCTTAGCACATATGATTACAATTCCTTTCCCAAATACACATCAAAAGAGTTTATTTCCTCCACTTACGACCAAAAACCACCACTACAGACAGAACATCTTTCATTTTTTTCACTTTATCGTCACTTAATGCATAAATTTTGCTCATTTATTCGACAGAAACCTGTATAATTCCGCGCATTTTTTGGCCCTGATAAATAATATTGAGCATGACAAATGACTGACTTATCGCATTATAGAAATATTGGTATTTTCGCCCA
>JASJGJ010000107.1:0-2932 GCA_033791605.1 Porticoccus sp. | reverse complement strand
ACATCCATAAACAGAAACAAAAGAGGCAACAGCAGCACATACTAAGTGCAAATCCCTCTCATGGGAGATCCGCTCACATCGACCGCGTTGTATGCCATCTACTTTTTTTTGAACTAACAAAAAACATAAATCAAATCGAAGTTTCTTAAACATTAAAGATAATTGTAGGCAGTCATGCTGTGGGATCCGAATTACTCTCAGCATGTCATACCCTGGGCCACGAAACATTGATGATTGAGAATAACGGAGATAAGGAACTTTTTGTTACACGGAAACAATAAACCATCAAATAATTAATTTATTACCAAAAAATGAAACTCTTTTGCACATGACTGGGGGCAATAATGAGTAAATATTTAGATAAACTATCTATTGTCAAAAATTCTTTGTCACGGGAGATTCTTACTGATTCCTTCAAGACTGCTTTGTTTGTCGGGGTAATCCTAAATATAATAAATAAGCCAACGGATGAAAAAAATATTATTAGCTAACTCAACGACTATGGACTGAAAGTCCATAGGTTGTTTTTAGAGCAATTGAAAATCACTTCTTGTGCCTGTCATCTCGACTCTAGGGATCGCTAAAAGTCTCCAACAATCTCGGGGCGATTCAATATGTAAGTAATGCAAACGTTGGAAGCATGAAGAAAACTCCATATGGAATTAAATAATCGTGGTTTTTTTACTTGCCGCGATAGCGTTTGATTTCTTTAAGGTTGCGCCACATGCGATATATGTCGCACGTGCACCACTATATGCAGTGATTTTATTTATGTTTTTTGTGAGCTCAATAATATGTAGAGGGCATGCAACGCGGCCGATGTGAGTGGATCTCACATGAGAGGGGATCGCACTTAGTGCGTGCTGCTCTTGCCTCTTTTGTTTCTGTGTATCGATGTTTTTTTCGCTTGCCACAGTAGCTGATTGATGACCCAGGTTTGATATAATTTCTTTGACTCTTGCATCAATTTGTTTGTCGGAATTACTGCGCATAAAACACTCCTCATTTACCTTGCGGTTTCTGCTTCTGTTTCTGTTTCTGTTTCTCATTGGTCGTATTTAAGGAGTATTCCTTACACTATTTTTTTCAGGCGACCAGGTGCGTTTCTCAAAAGCCGTATCCACTGGTGTATTAGCAATATGATTTGTGAAATTACTGAGTATTTTCTGACCGACACCGACGAGCACATCAAATGCGTGTGATGGCTCATACCCGGCTGCAAGAAACTCATTCATTTCAGTTTCATTGATCCAGCCACGTTGTTTTATCAATCTTTTAACATAAAGACGAAGCGCTTCGAGTTTTGTATCAGCAATCGGTATGTCTGTGCGAATAGCTTCAATAACATCGTCAGGTACTTGCTGCATTTCAGCTATCATGGAGTGAGCAGCCATACAATAACGGCATTCGTGAAAGTGGCTCACGGTTAACAGTACGACTTGTCTTTCTACTGGATTTAGCCCACTTTTTTCAAAAATTTCAGATAATGCAACATAGGCTTCAGCTAGTGCTGGTGATGTGGCCATAACGCCTATTAAGTTGGGCACAAATCCAAACATGTCAGCGACAGCATCCAGTGTTGCCTGAGCCGCCAAAGGGGACGTTTTGCGTGTGTGAACAGGAAAGTTTGACATAAACATTACTCCTTACATTGGTATTGTTGATTGTAATTATTGGTATAGATGTGCTTCATTATTTTGTTTCTGCTGCTGTGGAAGCTATCAGTACTACATCTTTATTGATGGCTCGCCGCCGCACAGCATGAAAACGTTCAAGCCACTGCAGTATTTTTTCGGAGGTATGCGCACGCTTCCAGTTTCCAGCTACATACTTGTTAGCTTCAGCCATGGTAGGGTAGATATGAATAGTGCCGAGGATTTTATTAAGGCCAATGTTTTGTTTCATGGCCATCACATATTCAGCAATAAGGTCTCCTGCGTGTTCACCAACTATGGTGACACCAAGGATTTTGTCTTTACCGGGGACGGTAAGAACTTTAATCATGCCGTGTGCCTCTTCATCGGCAATCGCGCGATCGAGGTCGTCGATATTGTATGTAGTGACTTCGTAGCTTATGCCCTGCTCTAGTGCTTCAATTTCATTGATGCCCACTCGTGCCACTTCGGGTTCAACAAAAGTGGCCCATGGAATGACCGAATAGTCGACCCGAAACTTTTTAAACGGTGCGAACAGCGCATTAACAGCAACATACCAGGCCTGGTGGGCAGCCGTATGGGTGAACTGGTAAGGACCAGCAACATCACCTGCCGCATAGATATTTGGGAAGCTGGTTTGCAGGTAGTCATTGGTTTCAATAGTCCGACTCACAGGAATATCCAGTTCCTCAAGACCATAACCCTGCAGGTTAGCGGCGCGACCTACGGCAAGCAGAATCTGGTCGAATAAAATACGCACTTCTTTATTATCATTGGCCAGATCCTCACAGATAAGAATCTTTTCTCCATTTTCGATTATGATGCGTTTGGCCTCATGTTGCGTGAGTAAATCAACACCTTCATTAATAAAACGTTGCGTAACCATTTCAGAAACATCTTCATCTTCACGTTTCATGATGCGATGTGATCTCACCACCTGGGTCACTTTTGAACCAAGGCGTGCAAACGTCTGGGTCAGTTCACAGCCAATAGGCCCGCCACCTAACACCAACAGTCGTTTAGGTTGCTCGCGTATTTCCCAGATATTGTCGGAAGTAAGATAATCAATTTCTTCAAGGCCCGGAATTGGCGGCACAAAAGGGCGGGCACCGGTAGCAATGACGATATTGCGGGTCGTGAGCGTTTCGACACTACCGTTAGTTGTTACATCGACAGTCCAGGGTGAGGTGATTCTTGCCTCACCCTGGATGACATCCACACCAAGTTTTGTATAACGGTCTACCGAATCATGGGGTTCAACTGTTTTTATCACGCGC
>JASJGJ010000106.1:0-3542 GCA_033791605.1 Porticoccus sp. | reverse complement strand
CCGTCTTTAGCCGAGATTTAGCACCGAGCTATTATGAGTCGTCAATGTTTTCAGAAAATGTATTGCACATTTTTGCATCTACCAAAAAAATGTTTTTCTAAATATTTTGAGCTTGCATCATATGTCCCCTGTGCCTGAGAAGACTAGAAAGATTCACGTTCTTCAAGTGGTGGGAGACCCTGTTGGCGGTATACGTAAGCATATACATAGCATTGTGAGTGGGGTAGACAGCGTTAAGTTTGTACAAAGTTACGCGCATTCGATAACTTCTGTTGATGCGAAATTCGAACGAGATCTTGTACAGCTAAAGCAACATCTAGAATGCGTCATTCCCTTATCTGTAAAGAAACGCCCTGGATTAAGGGATTTGATTAATTTATATATATTGGTCAAGTATGTCCGTGCTGCTAAGGTCGATATTATTCATGGCCATGGTGCTAAGGGTGGTTTGTATGCCCGGACTGTAGGTCGAATCTGTGGCGTAAAATCAGTTTACACCCCACATGGCGGGGTGGCCCATAGCATGTTTTCGAAAGCGGAAGAAATGTTATATACCTTTGTTGAAAAAATATTGTACGGGTGGACTGACTGTTTTGTATTTGAATCAAATTATACTGCGCAAGCATTTCATAAAAAAATTGGATGTAGCTCTGGGTGTTGGATGGTGAATTACAATGGTGTATCCACTCCGGATGTTGGTTCTGCGTTGAATCAGGTTGCTGTGCCGGATAACGGGCTCAGTCTTAATGATGCTTTGCATGTCGGAGTTTTTGGTTTGTTGCGTGCACAGAAGGGGCAGGAGTACGCAATTCGAGCCGTTTCCCAGCTAAAAGAAAAAAACAAATCAATCTGTCTTCATGTATACGGGGATGGGCCGGATAGGGAAAAGCTGGTGAGTCTCTCAAAATCGATTGGCGTGTCTGATCGAGTCATATTTCATGGGGATGTAACTGATGTAGAGATGCATATGAGTCGCATGGATGTCATCTTGGTACCCTCTTTATTCGAATCGTTTGGTTATGTTGCGATAGAGGCAATGGTTTTAGAAAAGCCTGTTATTGTAAGTAGTGTCGGTGGGTTGATGGAGGTTGTTGACAATGAGTCGGGTATATTTATACAACCTGGAAATGTAGATGCAATAACGCAAGCACTATTGTTTTGTTTAGATCATCCTGAACAAATCAAAGTAAAAGCTTTGCGGGGCAAGAAAAGGGCTGAAAGTGAATTTTCGCTTGATAGGATGATTGAACGGATATCCACTATATACCAAAATCTAATCCTGCCTGCCGGTGTACGATAGATGTTCAATGATGATGAGAAATAAATAATGTTACCGCGCGGCCTGTTAAGAGAATATTCCGGAGTTCTGTCTTTAGTGGCAAGGGCTTTGGATGTATTTTGTATTGTTGCTGCATGTTTTATGGCTTTTTTCTGGCGCTTTGGGCATTTAGATATACCAGCTCAGTATCAAATAGCCGTAATTTTCTCACTGCTTCTTGCAGTTATTCTTTTTTCTGTATCTGGTATTTATAGATCATGGCGTGGCCAGGACTGGCTTCAGCAAGCGAGGCTAATGTCTTTGTCTTGGGCGAGCACAGTTTTTGTGCTTATTCTTATTGCTTTTATGACAAAAACCAGTGCATCGTTTTCTCGTGAATGGATGGGGGTTTGGGCGCTCACCGCATGGGTTTTGTTATTAGTTTTTCGATTTTCGCTAAGTCAAGTCCTGGCAATAATGCGTACGAAAGGATTAAATCATAAACGAATTTTGATTGTTGGTGCGGGTGCTTTGGGAAAAAGTGTTGCGGCTAACATTAAGGATGCGGGCTGGGCGGGCTTTAAAGTTGTTGGGTTTTTGGATGATGATCCTTCTCTTCATGGTAGTTTGGTGAATGGAGTAGAAGTACTTGGGAGTGCTGAATTAGTAAATCAGTTTGTTCTTGATAAAAAGGTGGATGAGGTTTGGCTGGCTATGCCATTGCGGGCAGAAGATCGCGTTAAGGAAATTTTGTACGAACTGCGACACAACACAGTAACAATACGTTTCGTTCCAGGAATATTTGCATTTCGCTTACTTAATCATTCAGTAACGGATGTAGCTGGAATGGCAGTAATGGATTTAAGTACCAGCCCTATGGTCGGCCTTAATCGTGCTGTAAAGGCGATGGAAGATAGAGTATTGGCGCTTGTTATATTGTTGTTAATTAGCCCGATACTGGTTTTGGTGGCGATAGGAGTAAAGCTTAGTTCTTCAGGGCCGGTGCTTTTTAAGCAAAAACGTCATGGGTGGGATGGTAAACCCATCAAAATTTATAAATTTCGTTCTATGATTGTGCATTCTGAGGATGACGGCCAAGTATCTCAAGCCCAAAAGAGAGATTACCGCATTACTAAATTTGGTTCTTTTTTGCGGCGTACCAGTTTGGATGAACTCCCTCAGTTTGTTAATGTTCTTCAGGGGCGCATGTCTATTGTTGGGCCTAGGCCACATGCCATGTCTCATAATGAATTATACAAAGATCAAATCGAAGCCTACATGTTGAGGCATAAGGTTAAGCCAGGGATCACTGGTTGGGCGCAAGTGAATGGCCTTCGAGGTGAAACTGATACGCTGGACAAGATGAAAAAGCGCGTTGAATATGATCTCTATTACATCGAACATTGGTCCTTGTGGTTTGATATTAAAATTATCATACGAACCATATTTACCGGCTTTACCGATAAAAACGCCTACTAGAAGCATCCTCCGTTGACGCAAAATAGCTCCTCGCCCTTGTCTGTGGAACGGCATCAATTCCAGTTTTTCTATTGTGGTTGCTGATTGGTTGGGCCTTGATCGCCACGGTACTTTTTCTTTCCCTGACGTCCAGTCCACCTGAAATTCTGAACTTTGCCTTTTCGGACCAATTGGAACATCTCTTTGCCTACAGTGTGCTGATGGGTTGGCTGGGACAACTCTATGCCTCCACGCGTCGTCAATTCCTGTGGGCCGTTTGCTTTTGTGTGATGGGCGTTGGCTTGGAATTTGTTCAAGGCTGGAGCGGGCACCGGTTTTTTGATGTTGCGGATATGGCGGCGAATACGTTAGGTGTATTGCTGGGCTGGTGGCTGACGCGAACCGGTTTTGCCGGGCTCTTGTTGCGGGTGGATCAGGGCATGGCTCGGTTGCTCGGTGTTAAATAAAGCATCAAAGCCCCTGTTATTTGTGTTGCGTTCTGCCTGTCCGGTTCCATCACATGGGTTACTGGCATAAACTGTGTTTCTCCTAACGCTCAACGCTCTCATATAGGCCACTATTTTCGATGATTCCAACCCTGCTCGTTATTCTCGTTTATGTTGTCGGCCCCATTGCCATTTTGGTGTGGGCGGTAAAGCGCTATACGCACGGGATTAAACCCACGTTTAGCGAGGTAGTGGTGGTTACGCTGGCCGTGTTTCTCATGGCTTTGTTTGCTGTTAGCTCGACCTGGAATACCTCTGATGACGATGACCAGGAAGTTAGCCAGATTGTGCAGGAGCTCTCTCAGCGATACGACTTCCCT
>JASJGJ010000105.1:0-4898 GCA_033791605.1 Porticoccus sp. | reverse complement strand
GCAGTTTGAAGCAATATTTTTACAAATGATGCTGAAGAGTGCGCATGGCGAGAGTGATGAAGATGGTTTGTTTGATGGTCAGCAAACCGAGTTTTATCAGGATTGGTACGATAAACAGTTATCCATTGATTTAGCGGCTGGTAAAGGCGTGGGTATTGCTGAAATGCTGATAAGGCAATTGCAAGGCCAGCAAGAAAAGAAAGACGAATCAGTTCTGAATACAAATATTCATGCTGACAAAGCTACGAAAAATTATCCTATCACTCATCCATTACCACTCACAAATGGTGAAATCCCCAAAGGTGAAATGCATGAGGGTGGAATTCCTATAACAGATGCAATCGAAAAGGTGTCGGTTAAAGAGGAAATAAAATTAGGCACGCCGCAAGCTTTTGTTGAACATTTATGGCCGCTGGCAAAAGATGCTGCTGAAAAGCTAGGTGTGGCACCTGAAGTGATTTTGGCCCAAGCCGCTTTAGAAACCGGATGGGGTAAAAAAATTACCCGCAACATGTCTGGTGATAGTAGCCATAACTTATTCAATATTAAGGCTGATAGTCGTTGGAATGGTGAGCATGCCACTGTTTCAACGCTGGAGTATCGCGATGGAATTGCCGTTCGCGAGCAGGCAAATTTTAGAGCCTATGATTCCTTCGAGGACAGTTTCTCGGACTATGTGACATTTATGAAAGAGAGTCCGCGTTATCAAGCAGCTTTGGATGTAGCAGAAGATGCTGCAGCATTTACGCAAGAATTATCACAGGCGGGTTACGCAACCGATCCTAACTATGCAAGTAAAATCATGAAGATAGCGGGTGGTGATCCACTTCAGCAGGCATTGAAGTTAGTAAAGATTTGAGCTGATTAGACGATAAACCTATTAAGGTGTCGCGCATAATTTGGGCGTCTTCACCTAAGACAGATTGGAGTATTTCATGGCCAGTACAGGCGATATGTTGAGCACAGCGGTATCAGGTCTTCAGGCGTTCCAGCGCAACCTGGCGACTACTGGGCACAACATTACCACTGCAAACACCGAAGGCTACAGTCGTCAGACTGTTGAGCTTGCCACGCGTAATCCAATTTCTTCGGCGAGTGGCTTTATTGGTACGGGTGTGAATGTTGCGAGCATTCAACGCGTTTATGATCAGTTTTTGTCGGCTCAGGTGACATCGAGCAATTCGACGTTCAATCAATTGGATACGATGCAACAACTTAGTTCTGCTGTTGATGACCTTCTCGGAGATAGTGAAAGCGGCCTGAATCCGGTGTTGCAAAGTTTCTTTAATGCTATGCAAGATGTAGCCAATAACCCAACCTCGACTCCCTCCCGCCAGGTATTAATTTCAGAAGCGGATACGCTCGCCAGTCGTTTTGTATCCATGGATAATGTTTTCTCCAATTTACAAGAAAACGTCAATGATCAAATCACTGCTGTTACGAATGAAATTAGCGGGATTGCAGAATCCATTGTCGGATTAAATAAAAGTATTGTGTTGGAAACGGGTGCGTCTGGTGGACAACCACCCAATGATTTGTTGGATCAACGCGATTTATTAGTGAATCAATTGGCTGAGCTGGTTTCCGTTCAAACGGTCACCGCAGATGATGGTTCGCTTAATGTATTCATTGGTAATGGACAAACATTAGTGCTTGGTAGTACCGCGAATACTATTGGTACCGTGCGCAATGAATATGACCCAAGCCAGGTTGAAGTTAGCTTTAGTAGCAGTACGATCAATTATTCTATCAGCAAACAAATCAGCGGTGGAAAGCTTGGCGGCCTTCTTGAATTTAGAGATCAGATTTTAGAGCCCACGCAAAATTCTATGGGACACATCGCAATTGGTTTGGCTGCGACGGTCAATGCGCAGCACCAGTTAGGTGATGACATCAACGGGAATCCTGGTGGCTTATTTTTTAATTCCATTGTTACGTCCAGCCCAGAAGTGCTTCCCAGTTCTGGAAATAATCCTGCCAGTGGGACGGTCAGTGTCGCCATCAGCGATACGAATAATATGCAAGCGAGTGATTATCGCTTGAATTATGACGGAGCTACATTTTCGTTGCTGAGGTTAAGTGATAATACAGTGGTGGATAGCGGTTTTGCGATTGCTGATTTCCCCCGCGCAGTCGCGTCGGACGGGCTAGTCTTGAGCCTCGCAGGCGGTGTCGCTGCCGGTGACAGTTTTTTGGTTCGTCCTGTGCACGGCGGTGCCGCCGATATTGACGTTGCCATTAGCTCGGGTGCTGATGTTGCGGCGGCGGCTTCAGGTAGCTCTTTAGGTGATAACAGTAATGCCTTGGCATTAGCGGCTTTGCAGTTGCAAAAAGTGTTAGCTGGTGGAACGGAGACTTATCAGTCTGCCTATGCCTCGCTGGTGGGATCTGTGGGTGCGGATACCAGTCAGGCGATATCCGGCGCAAACGCTCAGCGCACTTTGTTAACCCGTGCGATTGAATCAGAGCAGTCCGTGTCCGGCGTTAACCTGGATGAAGAGGCGGCAAATCTTATTAAATTCCAACAGGCTTATCAGGCGGCGGCACAGGTTATTAGTGTGTCGGATGATATTTTTCAGACCTTGTTAAGCGTGACGTCTCGTTAGTGTGAAATCTGCGAGTGCGGTATAAAGCCAAAAGGTAAAAATATAATGCGAATTTCAACATCACAAATGCAAGGCCGGGCTGTTGTCGCTATGCTCGATAATCAAGCCGATGTGAGTAAGACACAGCAGCAGGTGGCAACCGGAAAACGCATTTTGTCACCGTCCGATGATGCTTACGGCAGCACGCTGATATTGACACTGAATAAATCAATTGATACGCATGTGCAGTATGGAGAAAATGCGAATGTGGTTGAGGCGCAGATAACTCTGGAAGAAAGCACGTTAACTCATACTATTGATGTGATGCAGCGGATAAAAGAGTTGGCGGTACAGGCAAGTAATCCGACGCTATTACCGGGGGATCGCTCCAAAATTGCTGTAGAAGTGCGTGAGTTGCTTGATGAAACCTTGAGCACTGCAAATACGGTTGATGCTACTAGCGGGTTTATTTTTTCAGGTTTTAATGTTGATACCGCACCGTTCACATCTACCGAAGTCCCGGTAGGTAGCGGCTTATTTACGTATGGTTACACCGGTGATTTAGGCCAGCGGAATGTGCAGATTGGCGAAACACGTTTTATAGCCGCAGGTGATCCGGGGCAGAGTGTGTTCATGGATATTCCGGTGACTGCTGGGGGCACGCAAAATGTCTTCGAAACAATAGAGCAATTTGCGATTGATCTTGAAACCGGTGTGCCCAATACCGACATTGAAGCTGACCTGGATTTGGCACTGAACCATTTCAGTGGTTTTCGCACACAAACCGGTTCCCGACTAAACGCCATTGATAGTCATCGCACACTGAATGATGACATTATTTTTCAAGGTGAAAAGGCGCTTTCGTCCGTTGAAGATCTGGATTATGCAGAAGCCGTGAGTCGCTTAGAACAACAGATTGCCATATTAGAGGCCTCTCAGCAGAGCTTTGCGATGATTCAAAATCTGTCGTTATTTAATTATTTATAATTAACATTTTGTAGTGAAAATAGCGTGATGGTTTTCTCCAGCGCTCCCCATGATTTTATCTTCGTCACTTTTGGTTATTGATGTTCTAAAAAAGTGAAACCTAAAAAGTGAAACTCGTATTGGTAGCCTCGATATTATAAAAGATAATGTCGCCTCCTGGTTCCAGGTTGGTGCATTGGTTGGTCATTTGTACAATGCCGATTTCAGGCATCACAAACATGGTGCCGCTATGTGTAATTCTATCGGCACTGGTACCACAGGCATCACGAATATCGCCTAAAAAGGAAAGAGCTTGTGCTCCGACTGGTATGATTCCACCGGAGTAACTTACTTCAAAAGGGTTGGTGAAAACGCCGAGGCCTGTGTCAATTTCTTTTGAATCACCCACGGTGTTAACAACACCATCACTGAATTGGTAGATTTCGTTGTTGCATTGGCTGGTGCCGCATTCCATTATCGAAAACGCCTGTGGCGAAATATTACCGACCATCAGTGGTGACTCAAAAATGACAGGGGTGATCACTGGTGAATTCGGAGGTACCGTTCCGTCTATGTATGGCCAGTAGTCTGCGCCGAGTTGGTCATGGATGGCGTGCAAGATAATGCTGCCTATGCCGGGATCGTCTGAACCCACTGCCGGGGCTGTGTTTATCTGGCTAATGTAGCGAACGACGATGGCATCGGGCTGGGTGCTGCCATCGTAAGTAATAGTCGTGGTTTCTTTTAAGTCCGGGAAAATTTCGCCGCCGGAGATAGGGTCGGTTATAGATGCTGTGTTTGCCCATTCAATGCGCATGGTGCCATATTGGGTGGTGTTGCCTGTGACGTTATTGGAGGTCGTAGCGTTGATATTGTATTCAATAACATCGCCGGCTTGATAAATGCGCAGGGTATCCGTGGAGCGGGAGATTTTATCCACCTTCTTTTTATCGACCAGGCAGCCACTCAGTAGGGCGCTGATAAGCGCGGCGAATATAAGTATCCTCAGCTTACTCAGCTTACTCAGCTTCCCCGTCGTTCCGAATACCTTGCCCCAGCTTACTTTGCACAACATAAATACGTCCTCTCAACGCACGATTATCTGATGTTTAACGCTTAACTCTTAATAGCGGCGTCTGCTTTGCCGTTCTTTATCGCTTCTTTACTATGCACTAACTTCGATGCCTAGTTTGCCGATTTGTTCATTTGGAATCAAAAACGATTGCCGGAGATATTGGCAGTACATTGGCGAGCACGCCAAAATGTTATGCTATGGGCCACAAACACTGACGTACTGAGACTATCGTGAGCCTGAAAAAAAGCATTTTTGACTTGAATTGCCGCCGG
>JASJGJ010000104.1:0-40262 GCA_033791605.1 Porticoccus sp. | reverse complement strand
AAACCTTTTATACAGAGCTTGCCTCTATTCACATCAGCACCCGCATGACCACGGCTGGTGACCACCTTCCCCTGATCATTAATACCAAGCTCAATGGAGCAACCCGTTGAGCAGTAATTACAGGTAGAGTATTTCCACTCTGCAACTTCTTTTTTAGGAATAACAATCGGCTTGCGTTTTTTTCTACCAAATAACATGGGGGTTATTCACACCTAAATTCTGGCTGTTATGAAAACTTCCAAGTAATCATTTCTAGAAATACAACTTATTAGAAGTACAATTTATTATTAGAAGTACGACAGCAAAAACTGAGCCATTTTTTAATATCCCACCAAAAATATAATATTTTTTATTAAAAACAATTGATTAACTAAAAACATCCCGGCGCTATATTTATATTTTTTGTAGTCCGGCTAGGCCTGCCTGCACCAACTTAATACCCAGCACCTTTTTTTGATCGCACCATATTGGTGCCATGCCCTCAAGTAGTGCTTAAAAATATTTTGTTTTTAATAAAAATAATCTCCCAATAAAACTTAACCCCATGTATCAAAAGGTTAATTTTTCCAACAAAACTATTGGCACTGTATTTGCAAAATACAGTCTTAAATATCGACAAAAAAGATACTGCTGACCGTATTAAAAAAGTGAATAACCATGACTGTAGAACAACTAACTACGCACCCTAACGCACCAAAACTTGGCAAAGTGGCTCTCGTCGGTGCTGGACCAGGTGATCCAGAATTACTGACCATCAAGGCGTTAAAAATCATTCAAAATTCAGATGTTATTCTTTATGACCGCCTAGTAAGTAAAGAAATTTTGGAATTATTTCCTAGAAAAACACCTGCTATCTACGTGGGAAAAGAAAAAAAACACCATAGTATTCCCCAAGATAAATTAAATGATTTATTGGTATCTAAAGCCAAACAAGGATTGAATATCTGCCGTCTAAAAGGAGGTGATTCCTTCATTTTTGGACGGGGTGGCGAAGAAATGTTGAAACTAAAAAGCGCGGGCATTGAAGTCGAACTGATTCCCGGTATTACTGCCGCCTCAGGCTGTACCAGCTATGCGGGAATACCACTTACCCACCGAGGTATTTCTCAGGGTTGCACCATGGTAACGGCTCATGGTGAAAAAGAACTGAACCTAAACTGGGAACACCTAGCGAAAATCGATCACACCCTAGTGTTTTATATGGGCTTGAGCAAATCGGAACTGATCAGTACCCAGCTTCAACTTTATGGTATGCCCGCAAACACACCCGTCGCTTTTATAGAAAATGGCTGCTACCCAAACCAACGCGTCATTCGAGGTCAGCTACATGAGTTACCCCTGCTGGCCAAAAAAGAACATATCCAGTCTCCCGCACTAATCATTGTTGGTGACGTCGTTAACCTCGCAGACCAATTGGCCTGGTTATCCGATAAAGAACTGACAACACAGGACCATAACGAAGTTCAGAAATTATCCGCCTGAAAAGATAGAACGCATAAAGAGGTATAAGCTGTATGAGTAAACAACGCATTATTGTTGTAGGTAACGGCATGGTAGGACACCGGTTTATTGAAAACCTGATGAACTCTCCTGCTGCAGAAAACCTGGATGTCATCACATTTTCTGAAGAACCCAGGCTGGCCTACGACCGAGTACAGTTAAGTGCCTACTTTTCCGGATCCACTGCTGACGATCTGGCTCTTACCAGCGAAGGCTACTACCAAGAACACGGCGTTAACTTTATCCTGAACGACAAAGTTGTCAGAATTAACAAATCTGAAAAATTTGTGGTGACCGCCAGCGGCCGTGAAGAGAAATACGACAAACTGATACTGGCAACCGGTTCATACCCATTTGTACCCCCCGTTCCCGGGAAAGAACAAGATCACTGTCTGGTTTACCGCACCATTGAAGATCTGGAAGCGATCACCGACTCAGCCAAAACCAGTAAAGTGGGTGTGGTCGTGGGTGGAGGCCTGCTGGGACTCGAAGCCGCCAGTGCACTGAAGAACCTTGGTCTGGAAACCCATGTGGTCGAGTTTGCTCCTAGGTTAATGGCCGTCCAGCTGGATGAAGGTGGAGGCAAACTGTTACGCCGCAAGATTGAAAGCCTTGGTGTAACGGTACACACAGAGAAAAATACCCAAGACATTGGCCCGGGTGAAGACTGCCGTTACCGTATGAACTTTGCCGACGGCTCCTTTTTAGAAACCGATATGGTGTTGTTCTCTGCTGGTATTCGTCCGCAGGATGAACTGGCTCGTGAATTTGATCTAGAAATGGGTGAACGTGGCGGTATCGTCATTAACAATCAATGCCAAACCTCCGATAAAGATATTTATGCCATTGGTGAATGTGCCCTTTGGGATGGCCGAATTTTTGGCTTGGTAGCCCCCGGCTATACCATGGCCAAGGTGGCAGTCTCACAAATGACTGGTGGAGATCTAGAATTCACCGGTGCCGACATGAGCACCAAGCTAAAACTACTCGGCGTTGATGTGGCCAGTATCGGTGATGCACACGGTAATACACCGGGATCACTGAGCTATGTTTACACCGATGAAGTGAATGAAATCTATAAACGATTAGTGGTTTCTGAAGATAGCACTCGCTTGTTAGGCGCCGTATTAGTCGGTGATGTAGAAGCCTACGGCACATTACTGCAATTTAAGCTCAATGACATGGCTCTACCGGAGAGCCCGGAAGCACTGATTGCGCCTTCTATCGGGGATGCGCCAGTAATGGGGATGGATGCTTTACCAGACACGGCTCAAATTTGCTCCTGTTATGACGTATCCAAAGGGGCTATATGTGGTGCCGTACAAAATGGCTGTATGGATGTAGGTGCGGTCAAAGCTGAAACCTCTGCGGCTACCGGCTGTGGTGGTTGTGCCGCCATGGTCAAACAAGTGGTGGACAGCGAGCTTGCCAGCTTGGGCATTGAGGTTAATAACAATCTCTGTGAGCACTTTGCCTATTCCCGCCGAGAGCTGGCCGACATCATCAGGATAAAAGGCATCACAACCTTCGACACGTTACTCTCTGAATACGGCATAGGTCTCGGGTGCGAAATTTGTAAGCCTACCGTTGGCTCCATTCTCGCATCTTATAGCAACGAATATATTCTGAAAAAAGAACATATCGGCCTTCAGGATACCAATGACGTCTACTTGGGCAATATGCAAAAAGATGGTACTTATTCCGTAGTGCCTCGTGTCCCGGGCGGTGAAATCACCCCAGACAAACTGATTGCTCTGGGCAAGGTCGCAAACACTTACGACCTCTACACAAAAATCACAGGGGGCCAACGTATTGACTTATTTGGCGCACAGCTCCATGAACTGCCTGAGATCTGGCGAATATTGATTGATGCTGGTTTTGAGACAGGACACGCCTATGGTAAATCCTTGCGTACGGTTAAATCCTGTGTAGGTACCAGCTGGTGTCGCTTTGGTGTTCAGGACAGTACCTCGATGGCCATCGCCATTGAGGACCGTTACAAAGGCTTGCGCTCTCCTCACAAAACCAAAATGGCAGTCTCCGGATGTACCCGAGAATGTGCAGAAGCCCAAAGTAAAGACGTCGGAATTATTGCCACAGAAAATGGCTGGAATCTCTATGTCTGCGGCAATGGAGGAATGCGTCCTCGCCATGCCGACCTCTTTGCCACTGACCTCGATGACGAAACCTTAATCAAATACATCGATCGGTTCTTTATGTTTTATATCCGCACCGCAGATCGCCTACAGCGCACCTCGGTATGGCTGGAAAACCTTGAGGGAGGGCTCGACTACCTGAAAGAAGTCATTATTGATGACAAGTTAGGCATCTGCGCCGAACTCGAAAGTGAAATGACAAAAGTTGTTGGTACCTATCAATGTGAGTGGAAAACCACGATTAAAGACCCGGAAAAACTCAAGCGCTTCCAGCACTTTATCAATGCCGATGAGCCAGACAGCAATCTCGCGTTTGTAAAAACACGAGGACAACGCCGTCCAGCTACTGAAGAAGAAAAAATCACTGCTATAGAAATTGTGGAGTAATTCATGAGTACTGCAATCAGCACTGAGTGGGTCCGTATTTGTCAGGATGAAGACCTCTTGACCAATACCGGGCTTTGCGCCCTACATGAGGGTGAACAAGTCGCCATCTACAAAATCAACCCCGGCTCAACTTACAATCAGGATTTGTATGCCATTTCAAATTATGACCCCATTGGCAAAGCCAATGTGCTATCCCGAGGTATTTTGGGAAATATTGGTGACCACTTAGTCGTCTCCTCTCCGCTTTACAAACAACATTTTGATCTAATTTCAGGTGAATGTTTGGAAGATCCAGATCAACGGGTTAAAACCTATGAAATTCGGCGCGTCAATGACGAAATTCAATTAAAAAAAAGCACCCGACAATAAAATTAATTGACGACCTAATGACGAAATACTCACTGCTGACTACCGAGTAGAAACCGGAACTATTATGACAAATGAACCATTCAATATTTTCTCCTTCAAGGGAAAAATGAAAACACTCCATATGAGCTGGATTGCTTTTTTTATTACCTTTTTTGTGTGGTTTAACCATGCCCCGATGTTGCAGGCCATTGCTCACTCTCTAGGACTGTCTGGCTCAGAAATTAAAACACTACTCATTCTCAACGTTGCACTAACGATTCCTGCCAGGGTCATTATTGGCATGATGACTGACCGGTTTGGACCAAAGATAGTCTATTCCGGTCTACTAGCCCTCTGCTCTATCCCCTGTTTTATGTTCGCGATGGCGGATACCTTCACACAGGCTGCGTTGGCTCGTTTCTTACTCGGTTTTATCGGCGCAGGATTTGTCGTCGGCATCCGTCTGGTGAGCGAATGGTTCCCCGCCAATGAATTAGGTACTGCAGAAGGTATCTATGGTGGCTGGGGCAACTTCGGTTCTGCCGCTGCAGCATTTTGTTTGCCCGCTCTGGCACTGGGATTTGGTGGTGACGATGGCTGGCGCTATGCCGTAGGTCTAACCGGCCTGATCAGTCTACTGTTCAGTATCGTGTTCTACAAAAATGTGTCTGATACCCCTAAGGGTTCCACCTACTTTAAGCCCAAAAATATTGGGGCGATGGAAGTGACCAGCAAAGGTGACTTCTTCTTTCTTCTCGCTATGAAAATCCCCATGTATGCCGCACTTGCGCTGTTAAGTTGGAAGCTGTCGCCATCGGGAGTGAGCCTCATCACGGCAACAGTATGCACCTTCATCTATGTAGGTTTAGTGCTACTTTATATCTATGAAATCGTCATGGTGTGGAAGGTAAATCGAGATGTTTTTGTCAAACCCGTACCAGAACTACATCAATATAAATTCAAGCAAGTTGCAGTATTAAACATACTCTATTTCGCCACTTTTGGCTCAGAGCTAGCAGTGATTTCGATGCTGCCGTTATTTTTTGCCGATACCTTTGAACTCACCCCCGTAGTGGCGGGTATGGTGGCTTCCGCCTATGCCTTCATGAACCTGATGTCTCGTCCTGGTGGCGGTTGGCTATCTGACCGCTTTGGCCGCAAACCGACGCTGTTAATTTTGACTGCAGGTTTGGCTATGGGCTACCTATTGATGGCCATGGTCGATAGTCAATGGCCGGTTTGGGTCGCAGTAGTTGCAGCCATGGCTTGCTCCTTCTTTGTTCAATCTGGAGAAGGTGCCGTATTCGCAACCGTACCGCTGATTAAGCGTCGCCTAACAGGACAAATTGCCGGTATGACAGGAGCCTACGGCAATGTTGGCGCAGTAGTTTACCTGACCGTTCTTTCTCTTGTTGAGTACCAAACCTTCTTTCTGGTCATCGCGGGCACAGCGGTATTAGGTTTTATCACTCTTCTTCTGATGGAGGAACCCAAAGGCAATATGGCGGAAATTCACGAAGATGGTTCCGTTGAACTAATCAGCGTAACCTAATATTAACATTACCGAAGACCAAGTGATGAAAGAGCAACTGTCGGAGATTTATTGACCGTGAGTTCCGCCGCAATGTCTGTTGAACCGATGTCTATAGACTCAGCACTGGTTGAACCTAAACACCAAACACCGCACTCAGAACTGCGCGTGACGTTTGGCGGCCATTCCATTGCCGGGGTTAAAAAGAGAAATGAAGATGCTTTTGCTGCGTATCTACCTTCATCCGAAGGTGTCAATCATCTTAAAGGCATTGCCACCTGCATCGCTGATGGTGTCAGCTGTAGTGAAAATGCACAGCTAGCAAGTCAAACGGCAGTAACACTTTTTGTGGACGATTATTACAGCACTCCGGAAAGCTGGACGGTCAAAACATCTGCGGCCAGAGTACTGTCATCACTCAATTCATGGCTATATCACCATGGCCGCCAAGATTATCAACCCCAGAACGGGGCCGTCACTACTTTCAGTGCAGCCATATTCAAGTCCCAAACTGCACACCTGTTTCATGCCGGAGACAGCCGGATCTACCGACTTAGGGATGGCACACTGGAACAGCTCACCACCGACCACTCTAATCACGGCTCAGGGGGTCAAGAATACCTAACCCGTGCTTTAGGGATGGGCAGCCACTTGGAGGTTGACTACATCCAAACAGAGTTGGAGCAGAATGACGTATTTCTTCTGTCTACTGACGGAGTGCACGATACACTTACCAAAAACGAATTAATCACCTTAATTCAAGCCCCGAGCTCTCATTCCCCCAAAAAAAATCTGGAAGAAATTGCGGCTGAAATTGTCGATCAAGCGCTCTCGCAAGGCAGTAAAGATAACCTGAGCTGCCTGCTGATTCGTATTGAAGAGTTACCGATGGAGGATATCAACGAACTCCATCGAAAATTAACCCAGAAAACCATCCCTCCAGTAATGGAGCCTGGGATGACCATTGATAATTATACCGTCCAAAAGGTGATTTATAGTGGAACACGCAGTCACCTATATCTGGTCACACACCCAAATCATATCGACCGGTTTGTACTCAAAGCACCATCAGTTAATTTTGCCGAAGATGCCCAATATCTCGAAGGCTTTATGCGAGAGGAATGGGTCGGACGTCGCGTTGACAATAAAGGTGTGATGAAAATATTAAGTAAAGATAACAAAAGTCAGTTTCTTTACCATCTCTGTGAATATGCTGAAGGGAAAACACTACGGCAATGGATGTACGACAACCCTCAGCCATCCTTAGAAAAAGTAAGAGATATTTGCCAGGGCATTATTCAATCACTGCGAGCCTTTCAACGGCTAGGTATGGTTCATCGTGATCTTAAACCCGAAAATATCATCATAGATGAAAATGAACAGATAAAACTTATCGACTTTGGCACCGTGCAAGTAAGTGGACTAAATGAAATAAACAGCCCTCTCCATGAAGAGTGTCCTGTAGGGTCCGTGGACTATATAGCACCCGAATATCTGATGAATCAGAAAGGAACCTACCTATCTGATCTCTTTTCATTAGGTGTCATCGTCTATGAAATATTGACAGGAAAACAGCCGTTTAATCTATCAAACACTCACCGACGAACACCTAAGCATTTTGGTGAATGGCGGTATCGTTCGGCGCAAGAATATCGCCCAGATCTACCCTTGTGGCTAGACCTGTCGCTGGAAAAAGCGACCAATCCGAACCCGACAGGAAGGTATTCTGCCCTGTCAGAGTTCTATACTGATCTCTGCACCCCCAACCAGGTCATGGTAAGCAAACGTGAACACGCCCCATTACTGGAAAAAAACCCTGTACGCCTGTGGAAAATAATTTCGGCCATACTCTTGATCATTGTCGTACTTCAGGCAGCATTATAAAGTGACATCAATGACACTGGTAAACACATTCATTTTGGAGACAACCCGCCTATGAACCATTCAAGCACTATCCTAGCAAAGGATATCATGCACAAAGACGTACTCAGTGTGTATGAAGGCTGGTCTATACAACGTCTGGCTGACTTTTTCATGAAACACAAAATTTCTGGAGCCCCAGTTATTGCTGCTGATCATGAGCTAGTCGGTGTCGTTAGCGTTTCAGATATATTCCACTTTGAGAATATGGACGAAGAGCAACGAAAGTCTGCACTTCAAACCTGTTATCGCGATGCGACCAACACAGAACCGAATATTGCCGACTTAGAAAACTGGAGTAAAAATGCTCAGTATCACTGCACCGTTCACCAAATTATGGCCCCCCATATCATCAGTGTGCCAGACACCACCCCTCTCGCAGAAATAGCCGCACTGATGCTGGAGCAAGGCATTCACCGTGTCTTTGTTACCCAAGAAAACTGTATCGCTGGCGTTATTTCTACCACGAATATGCTGCAAGTTCTGGCGGGTGATCTCACAGAAATTACCCAGGGTGAAATCACGACTTCAAGCTGAAGAGGACACCTAAAACCTAACCAAAAAAACAGGGATCTAAGGTTGCAGGGTGCGACATTTTGTCACACCCCAAATCTGTTCTGACACAGTAGAATTGCGCCATTCAAATCTATCGTGACAGAGACTTATTACAGTGAATAACAAGACCACCACCTTTGCATCCCTATTACTAAGCACCCTAGCCACCAATGGTTATGCTGAGCATAGCCATTTAGAAGAAATCAACATCACGGGGCATCAATCCAAACCTACGTTATCCCTGGAGATTTCTCCCAAGGGTGAGCCTGTCATTGACACCGCCTCACTCCTGAAAAAAGTCCCTGGAGCCAACATCAACAACAACGGTGCTATAACCGGTATTGCCCAGTACAGGGGACTATACGGTGATCGTGTCAGTGTACACATCGACCACGCTCCGTCATTAACCGGTGGCCCAAATGCCATGGACACCCCTCTGTCTTATACCCCGCCCATGCTGCTCAAATCTCTTTCGGTACATCGCGGTATTGCTCCTGTGAGCGTGGCACAAGAAAGTATCGGTGGACATATGACCGCCAATCTGGATCGAGGTGAATTTACCAAAGGCCATCAGGCAGAATTTTCTGGTGGTTTGTTCAGCCGGTTCAATAGCACTAACGATGGTTTCAGTAATGGCATCAAATCTGTATTAGCAAACAAAAACCACAAGGTATCTGTACTGGCAAGCCATGATGAAGGTGACGAAACACACTTTGATAACAACGACGAAATTGGTGGTACGCAGTACCGTCGCAGCCGCTATGACATCAGCTATGGCTGGCAGGATGACAGCACCGTCGTTGAAGTCTACGCAGGGAAACTGGACACTCGTGATACTGGCACTCCTGCTCTCCCCATGGATATCAACCATATCGACAGCGATATGGTCGGCATCAACCTGAGTAAAACTTTTAATGATATCGTGGTATCAGGAAATCTATCCTATAACCACGTAGACCACGGCATGGATAACTTTTCCCAGCGCACCGCCCCCATACCCACGGGATTCCGTCAAAATAAGGCTACAGCCCACAACACTGCCTGGTCATTACAAGCAAAATGGCCACTGGCAATAGGGTCATATGAAGGCTTCCTTACCGTGGGAACTGACGGCAATGAAACCGTTCATGATTCCACTATCAGCAACCCTAATGCTCCTATGTTTGAAATAAAAAACTTCGAAAATGTTGAGCGTAATAGCTACGGTGTTTTTACCGAATGGGAAGGAAATGTCGGTGCTTGGAAGGTAGAAACCGGCATTCGCTACACCCAGGTCAGCATGGACAGCGACGATGTGTCCGCCTCAGGAATGATGGGGATGATGGGTGTTAATGCCGGCCTTCTGGCAGCCAACTTTAATAGTGGCGACCTCGACAAGGATTATCACAACGTTGATCTGGTACTAAATGCCAGTCGCGAGCTCAACGCTAACACCACGTTGAACTTGGGGCTTGGCCGGAAAAACCGCGCGCCCTCCTACCAAGAACGTTACTTGTGGTTGCCTCTTCCATCAGCGGGTGGTTTGGCCGATGGTCGCAGCTATACCGGCAACCTAGATATAGATAAAGAAACCGCCTACGAAGTGACTGTCGGTATCGACTGGATCTCTCAAAATGCCTGGGCCAATCCTCAAGTGTTCTATCGCTATATCGATGATTACATCCAAGGTGTTCCCAGCACCAATATGACGGCTAATATGGTCAGCACCATGATGAGCGGTGATTCAGCACTGATGTTCGATAACATCGATGCAGAGATGTACGGCGCAGATCTTGGCTACGGCTACAAGCTATCTGCCCATTTCAGCATCGAGGGTACATTGAGCTATGTACGTGGCAAGCGTGACGACGAAGATGACAATCTCTATCGCGTTGCACCATTAAACAACCGATTGGCATTGGTTTATGCAGACCACGCAACAGAACTGAAAATTGAGTCTGTACTCTATGCCAAACAATCAAAGGTTTCGTCATTTAATGATGAAGAAAAAACCTCCGGCTACGGCATTATCAACCTGTTAGGTAACCATCAACTAACGCAGCAACTAAATGTCTCTGCGGGTATAGAAAACCTGTTTGACCGTAAGTATCAAGATCATTTAGCTGGCTATAACCGTAACGGTGACAGTGACATTGGTGTAGGTGATCGTTTACCCGGAGCGGGAAGAAACCTTTCTGTCTCGTTTGCCTACAATTGGTAAACCTTACTTTCAATAACTTGCTTTTAACTAACAACTAACAATAAAAAGAATCTAGGCTGATCTGATACCATGACCTTATGGCAGCACAACACAATGAACAGTTAACAATCTCAGCGGCGAGGCAAAACCTACGCCAGCTGAGTATCATCAGGAACATCGCTCTTGGGGGTCAATTATTGGCCCTCCTTTTTTTTAGCCAGCTTCAGGATATTGGCTTACCCGTTACCATATTAAGTATCATTCTGGCTTTCTATGCTCTGGTTATCGTGGCTACTTGGTGGCGCTCTTTTCAAAAACCCGCCATTACCGAACCGGAATTCTTTGGGCACCTGCTCATGGACATTCTGTTTTTTACCGCACTACTGTATTTTAGTGGCGGTGCCTCCAACCCCTTTATTTCCTACTATTTGGTACCGATTAGTATTGCAGCAACCACCCTGCCCACTCGCTATACCTGGAGCGTGGCACTGTTATCTCTCGGTGCTTATAGCTGGCTACTGGCTAACTATTTACCCATCCCAGCCCTATCACCCAGCCATCACCACGACAGTAGCAACAACCTACATATTATGGGCATGTGGTGTAATTTCACCTTAAGCGCCCTGCTGATCACCTATTTTGTTACCCGTATGGCCAACACCCTCAAACAACAAGAAATCAAACTGTCACAACAGCGTGAAGATCAGTTAAGGGATGAGCAGGTTATCGGTATTGGTACCCTAGCCGCAGGTACCGCCCACGAATTGGGCACACCACTGAATACCATGAAAATTCTGGTGGATGAAATGCAGCATGAGTCTTCTGACGTCAACCCTTCAGACCACCATCCTTCAAACTACCCTCCTTTAAAATTCAAGGAAGAACTTACTATTCTGCAACAACAAATTGAACAATGTCGTACCACGTTAAAACAGTTAGTCGCCACCGCCGAAACCTCCACCGACAGCCTCGAGGTTAAACCTGTGCGTGAATATTTCGACAAACTGCTGGAACGCTGGCAAGTTATGCGGCCAAAAACACAAGCCAATATCTACTATGCTGACAACCTACCCGAAGGCACTATCCGCTTTCATCCCACCATTGCCCAGTCGCTGACTAATCTGCTTAACAACGCAGCAGATGCCAGTACAGAGGTGGAGGTAAACCTTTCTTGGGATACAGAGGCAGTACATCTCAGCATTCGTGATTACGGCAAAGGCATAACCCCTGAGCAACAGGAAACCTTAGGGCAGCCCTTCAGTTCAGATAAACCCAATGGTATGGGTTTAGGGCTATTTCTCACTCAGGCATCCGTTAATCGCTACGGAGGGAAGGTCACCATCAGTTCGGCTAATGGCCAAGGAACATTAACGCAAGTTATGTTGCCGCTCGACGTTACCTTGGTACAACAATGACAAACCAAAAACCTTCACTTCCATCAAACAATCAGAACACCCTATTGATCGTCGACGACGATATAACCTTCGCTCTCATTCTCAGCAAAGCGTTAACTCGTCGGGGCTATAATGTAATCACGGCGGAAACATCCTCAGCAGCCGTAGCCTTATGCCAGCAACACCAACCGCAGCAGGCCGTCGTTGATTTAAAACTGGAAACAGAGTCCGGATTAAATCTATTACCCCAATTAAAACAAGCAAACCCCGCCATAAAAATGCTGATTCTCACGGGTTATTCCAGCATCTCCACCGCCGTAGAAGCCATAAAAATGGGGGCTGTAAATTATTTATGCAAACCTGCAGGCGTAGAGGATATTTTAGCGGCCTTCAACAAGGATGCACCTAACCCCGACATCGATATTAAAGAAACGCCTCCCTCCGTCGACCGGCTGGAATGGGAACATATTCAGAAAGTATTGGCAGAAAATAATGGCAACATCTCTGCCACGGCAAGAAGCCTGGGAATGCACCGCCGAACGTTACAACGGAAGCTGCTAAAGCGGCCGGTGAAAAAATAGTTAATGTAAATATGGTAAGGAAGTCATGTATAGCTCAGAGGAAATAATTGGTTTGAAAAACATGAAATTAAAAAACAAACCATCTAACCTAATTAAAAAAATTAAAGGGATCTGAACCCTTTAATTTAAAATATTGTAGCTGCCGAACTACTTGAAATTGATCCCAAAAAAATAGAAGAACAACCCAAATTTCTTCTAAACTAAATCTTCGGAGGAAAAATGAGTCCAACCATTGAAGGCATAGACGGAAAGCCTCGCTGTCGTTGGTGTTCAGCTGCTCCGGAATTTCTTGATTATCACGATCATGAGTGGGGTTATCCAGTAGATGATGATATCCGCCTCTTTGAAAAACTATGCCTTGAAAGCTTTCAGTCGGGTTTAAGTTGGCGCACTATTCTTGTCAAACGTGACAATTTTCGAGCAGCATTCCACGGGTTCAATTTTGATAGAATTGCAAAGTTCAAAGAAAAAGATATTGAGCGATTAATGAAGGATGCAGGCATTGTTCGTCATCGCGGAAAAATTGAAGCTGTGATAAATAACGCTCAACGCGCTCAAGAGCTTATTAAAGAAGAAGGTTCTTTAGCAGCCTATTTTTGGAATTACGAACCAAAGGCAGATAGCGCCACGGAACCACAAACTGCTTCCACATCAAGCGAATCCATTGCTTTGGCAAAAGCCCTGAAAAAAAGGGGCTGGAAATTTGTGGGACCAACAACTGTATATGCTTTTTTACAGGCCATGGGACTTATCAATGACCATGCAGAAGATTGTATTATTCGCAGTAAAGTTAAGCGTGCACGCGAAAAGTTTAAACGCCCACAACAGCTCTGAAAAATAACTTTATATGAAGACACTTTGTATTCAGGCCTTCAAATATTAAATGTTTTGCAACCCGGTTTTGACATTATTTCTACATAACATTCTACATAATATGAGTCGTATTCATGATTTCCCGCAAATACCATAAAGTAGTTTTTTCATTTTTCATGTCATTACTTATGTCAGGCATTATGTCCTTTGTCATCAGTGTTTTTAATGTTGGGTTAGTTAGCAATATTATATCTATATGGCTAAAAGCGTGGGGATTTGCATTTATTGTTGCCTTCCCAACGATTATTCTTGTTTCTCCAATAGTCCATAAATTGGTTTCTTTGGTGTTACATGAAGAATGAACTGACAACTAAAAGGTAATAAAACGAAGAAGTGCTGTCCGGAAAATTGAGTTAAGATCAAAGCCCTTTAGTTACCCTACAACAGAAGGAACGATAAATGTCTGCAATCAATAAAACCAGCGCACTGATATTAGGTGTTTTTGTTTTTCTTGGCTTATCTGCCTTGGGGTATCTTCTGGGCAACGCCGCTATTGAATTTAAACAATTTGACCGGAGCGTAACGGTAAAAGGTTTGTCTGAACGTGAATACACTGCAGATATTGTGATTTGGCCCATTCAGTTTACCGCTGCGGGGAATGACTTGGAGAGTCTGTATAACGCCATTGAGTTGAACACCACTAAAATTGTCAGCTTTCTCGGTAAAAAAGGTATTAAAACCGACGAAATCACACTCTCCTCCCCGGCAATAACGGATAAGTCGGCACAGCAGTACGGCAATAATGCTAGGGCTGAATTTCGTTATACCGCATTTCAAATGGTGACGGTGTACTCAAAAAATATTGATGTTGTAAGAAGCGTGATGGGGTCTTTATCCCAGCTCGGCAAGCAAGGCATTGTGATTACAGGTGGGAATTATGATGCCCAAACCGATTATATTTTCACACGATTAAACGATGTTAAACCTGAAATGATTGAAGAGGCGACAAAGAAAGCGAGAGAGGTTGCAGAAAAGTTTGCCTCTGATTCACAAAGCTCTTTGGGAAAAATAAAACGAGCTTCTCAAGGACAGTTTAGTATTAGTGCCAGAGACAAGAACAACCCACATATCAAGAAAGTCCGAGTGGTTTCTACCGTTGAATATTACTTATCTGATTGAGAAAACGGATAGAGAAAATCTAACTGATAAAACCTGATTGCAGAAACCTAGGGTTAGAAAACGTAGGGTTAAATCCCACGAGAAGAATAAATGATAATTTGGCGCTCTTATCAGTTAGTTTAAAACTCGATAGCCTCGACCACGCAAACAATTTTTTACCACCCTGTCACGTTCGCGGTAACCTGAGCTAGTGCCCTTAACCGCACCGGTTACTGCACCGACTCCTGCACCTTTTTTTACCGCACTGCTATCACCAATGATGGCACCGACAACACCACCAAGTACTGCGCCACCAGCAGCTGTTTTGGCCGCCTTTCCCGCTACAGGAACCTGCTCAGCATAACTACTGCATTCGTCTACATCCTCACGGTATTGATACATATCGACACCTTTGGTGTCGATAATAATACCGCTGCTTGCTCCATTGTTCTGATGACTGGAGCAGCCCGAGATTACTAACGCCGAAAATAGTAGTAACAAGCCTTTGTTCATGTCCTGATCCTCAACGAGTCTATCCCGGTTCACACAGGGAATAGGGATATAAGCCTAACGAGCTATGATTAACAGCCTATCCCTCTTTAACCTTTAACGCTTTCCAGCCAATAACGTTGACAGTGGAACTAAAAAAGCCCCCGATCAAACACTTTTCAGGGGCTTTATAGATAGATGCGCGTTAGGCGTCGTTTACTTCATGCCACTCATCAAGCCACGTACTGCTGCGGGAAGATCTGCCGGCAAAAAGACTAACTTAGAATTATCTGATTTAGCCATTTCACGCACAGCTTCAACATATTTTTCACCCAGTAAATAAACGGCTGGCAGCTCTTTACCTTGTATCCCTTCAGTTACTTTTTCAATAGCTTCTTTGGTGGCCGTTGCCAGCACTACCTTAGCTTCTGCATCGCGACGGGAGGCTTCTAAACGGCCATCGGCCTCAAGAATAGCGGCTGTTTTCTCGCCATCAGCACGGGTTACCGTTGCACGGCGCTGCCGTTCTGCTGCTGCCTGCTCTTCCATCGCTGTTTGCATGGTGCCAGAAGGGTTAATATCCTGAATCTCTACTGTTTTTAAGGTGATCCCCCAATCGGCAATATCATCAGAAATAGACGTTTTAAGTCTTGCCTTGATTTGATCTCTGGAGGATAAGGCATCATCCAGCTTCATTTCACCAATAATAGAGCGCAGTGATGTTTGTACTAAGGTACGAATAGCTAATTCATAATCTTCAACGCCATACACCGCTTTTTCTGGAGACACTATATTAATATAGGCTACGGCATTGGCGATAATCACTACGTTATCTAGGGTGATCACTTCCTGTGAGGGGATATCCAATACAATATCTTTAGTCGTGACTTTGTAAGCTACTGTGTCGATATAAGGAATAATAAACTTCAAGCCTGGGGTAAGCGACCCATGGTATTTGCCCAGTCTCTGTACTACCCATTTATAGCCCTGTGGTACCTGTCGGACACCTTTGGCCAATGTAATTAAGCAAAAAATCAGTACTGCTATACCGAGTATTGGACCTTCCATAAAACCTACTCCACGAATCTAGTTAACTTAATTTAACAACAATTAATGTGTTGCCAGAAATATCTTTAATATGCACTCGATCGCCTAGTGCTACTTCATCTTCTGAAATGAAATCCCACTCGTCATCTCCGAGCAATGGTGTGATAAAACGAACTACCCCTCGGCTACCTTCTGTAGGTACTTTAATAACCTGACCAGATTCACCAATGACCGCTTCACGGGGATGGTCTGCCATAGCTTTGCCGGCCATTTTGGGTTTTAAAAACTTAAACCAAAGAACGGTGAAGATTACTGATGCAATGGCCCAGATAAAAATTTGAGTCGTAAAACTCAGATCGATGGCAATGGATAACACGCCCACAACCAGAGCCCCCAGACCAAACCAAAAAATGGTAAAACTGGGGATAAAAATCTCCAGCAACATCAACAAAATACCTAGCACGAACCAGTGCCAATATACGAGTTCAAAGTCCATTAATGCGCTCCATCTGGTTTATTTTTCCTCATATCCTTACTAGGAAACAACCTAAGAATATGTAGTGTCAATGGCAGCATTAGCAACAACCCCGCAACTATGAATAGGGCTGAGCTCAAGCTGCCCGTATCTAAATACTCGATAATACCTGCCGCGACTATTATGGCCCCTAGTATATCCAGTACAAGGAGTAATTTTGGCCACTTAATCGTATTATTCATCATGATGGCATTACCGTCCTAAACTAAATTTCATGTCACCTTTTCTCTACAAAATCACACCTGATTTCTAAGTTTCAATTCTGCTGGATAAGGCTTGATATACCAGGACTGCTCAATGTACTCATTGGGCGACTTTCGAAAATGATGCAACAGTAATGTTATCGGCACAATTAACGGTAACTCACCCTGATGATACCGGCCAATCACATCAACCAGTTCTTTTTTGTCATCAGCATCCAAATGCTTTTTTAAGTAGCCTTGAATATGCTGTAAAACATTGACATGGTTTTTTCTGGTGGCGATGACTTTTAACATTTTCATGGCCACAGCAATGTATTCATTCGCCACCACTACTAAGTTATCTTGAGTTGCTGATGCAGCAATTTTACCCAGTGATCGACTTTGATTCTGGTCATGGCTCATGAAAATGAGCTTATGCCGTGCATGAAATTCTGTCAGCCTTTGAACGGTTAGCTTATCTGCATATTCAGTACGCCAGCGATGATAAATAAATACTCGCTGGATGAAATTTTCTCTCAAGCCCGGGTCACCTAGCCGCCCTTCCTCTTCAATGGGTAACAACGGGAAACGGCCCATAATCTCTGCCGCAAAAATGCCGCTGCCCACAGGATCCGGCATATTTTTCTGGTTATAGACCTTGACTCGCTCCATGCCACAACTAGGGGAGGCCCGCTTCAATATATATCCGGATAAATGTTCAATTTGATCAAAGGTTGAATGGCTAAAAGCGACCAGCTTATCCGTCACATCCAAGCTACTATCTCTGCTACCGACAGCACGAACACCCTGATCGGAAGCAATAAGACGAATGGCCGGTCGTGGTACGCCAAGGCCTATGCCGACCTCTGGGCAAAAGGAAAGAAAATCAAAATACTGGCTTAAAGTACCTGTGATATAAGCATCGCGTTTATGCCCACCATTATGACGAACTTCTTCACCCAGCAGACAGGCGCTGATACCAACCGGAATAACTACCATGGCATGCTCTCTATTCAGTATCGAGTTAGCCAACTATAACCTAATAAACTGACATCAACCCATCAATAGTGACAACTCAGACAACAACCAACCGCGGTCTTTTTTCTTCAACTTCTGTAGTCAACATAGCGACAAATTCATTTTCGGGCATGGGCTTTTTAAAATAATAACCTTGGAAGTAATGACAACCCATTTTTTTCAACGTGAGGTACTGTTGTTCATTTTCAACACCCTCAGCAATGACCTTCAGGGATAAGACGTCACAAAGTTTAACGACAGCATCAACTATTGAATACGAGTCATCGTCTACGTCCAAATTACAAATAAACTCGCGATCCAACTTTACATATTGAACCGGTAAACCCTGAAGCATGGCCAAAGAAGAATAACCTGTACCAAAATCATCTAGCGCAATTTCGATTCCATATTCAATGAGCTCATCAAGCTGCCCTTGGACTTTTTCTAAATTGTGAATCAGGCTTTCCTCGGTGATCTCAAAGACTAGCTGTGAGGGGGCAACACCAAAACTATTAACTATCTTTATAACTTCTCTCGCAAATCGTTCATCTTGCAACTGTTTTGGACTAATATTGACGAACATCACAAGGTCTTCAGGAAAACCTTCGTGCTCACGCCAAAGAACGATACTTCGGCAGATTTTTTCAAGCAACCAATAACCAACCTCGTGCATCATGGGCAGCGAAGCCATTAAGTCAATAAATTCTCCCGCTGCCGCTACACGTTGCATTGGACGGTTCCAGCGCAGCAAAGACTCCACACTGAAAATATGGCCTGAACTATCTACAATAGGTTGAAAATGCAAATCAAATTCGGCTTTTTTCAACCCTTGGCGCAATTCTCTGATCAATGCTACTCGGTATTCCGCATCAATAGACATAGAGTCATCATAAAAACAAAAGCCCTTTCGACCCGAAGTTTTCACGCGATACATGGCCAAATCAGCTTGCTTCAATATATCGTGAGAAGACGCGTTTCCACTGCAAAACAACACGATGCCTCCACTCACTTCAAGGTCATACTCAACACCCTCGACGATGTCTACGTTATTCCCCATATCGAGAATTTTGTCAGCAACAGAAAGTACCTTGGTCCGCGCGTCCGCGCCCTGCCAACCCAAATCTTCGACAAGAATAACAAACTCATCACCGCCAAAACGAGCGACAACATCTTCAGCCCGAACAGCGTCACGAAGGATATCGGCAAAATGTTTAAGCACCAAATCGCCTACATGATGCCCCTGAGTATCATTAATATCTTTAAAGTGATCTAAATCGAGAAATAATACGGCGGCATATTGGCGAGTACGCTGACTACGGGAAATCGCACGCTCCAGCTCTTCCATCATTCGTCTGCGGTTTGGCAAGCCTGTTAAGTTGTCATAACTGGCCTGACGTTTAATGGTTTTTTCAGCTTCGACTTGAGATGTTATGTCTTCAACGAATGATGCAACACCAATTAATCTGCCATCTTTTAAGAGTGGCGTGTTATGCCATTCACAGGTCAAGACACTATTATCCTTACTTCTAACACCATGAACACTGTGGTAGCCATCCTTTTGCCGACGATACAATGCTGACCACATTTTTCGGGCTTCTTTATCAGATGGGCTGGGGTCAAGAAAAGATGAGTGCTTGCCCAACACATCTTGTTTAGCATAACCAAAAATCTCTTCGGCCCGAGGATTCCAATCAATGATGTTTTGATCTCTATCCCACTGAATCGCGGCAAATGGCGCTTTTAACCAATGCTGTTCAAAAAGATAACTACTTTCTGCCTGCTGCTTAATCGCAATTTCAGAGGTAAACCGTAATTCAAGATTCTTTTTCAACAAGTTATGAAGTTGAATAAGTACGACATAAAGTGTGGAAAAATAAATAAATACAGAAGCCACAAAATAAGCCACCATCTCCCTGTCTGTTTGTAATATTTCCATAAAACAAGGGACAAGCGTCATGCTCACGACTATCAATGCCGCCTTAATGTTATAGCAATAAAGAACACCACTACTCGCGGCAATACAGAGCAGAATGGAGAGGTAAAGCCAAGAATTAGGAAGTGGATTATTATATTGAATGACACTGGCCAGAAACCAGGCTAGGCCACTGGAAACCGCAACCACCATAGTTAATCGATCGATATCCTTAGACTTGGCGTCAGATATTTCGTCTTCACTATCGTCAGAAATGCAATATTTCACCAAAGCCAAGTTGATGAGGGATACCGCTATCAGATAAATACACCATGAGATAAACAGCCAGCTGGACAACAGTTCTTGCCACACGTAGGCCAGAACTGACCCAAAAACTGCAGAAACACCAATACAAAGCGGTAGCCGGCACAGCATCAGTTTAGACATTTTTAGTCTGGCTGAATCACGACTATCTGTTTTTATCGTCACGCCACCACCCTTTTCATTTTCTACATATAGCCTCAAGCAAATTGTTTCAATATCACCATTCTAAAAAAGCTTTCTCATTAAAAAAGCAGTGTGGTCGTATATACCGACAGGCGGCATAGAACTTCCCATAAATTTTTCAAAACTGCCAACTCTGTCACACTTGTTTTGCTATCAACTTCAAAGCAAATATAAGCCCTAGTTATCAACTATTATGTTTAAAAAATTTCTGGCTGATATCTGCCCTTCACCACAGAAAATAAAAACACAGCACAACACTTTAAATAAAGTGTCCTATAGCTCCATGGCCATTAAAATTGCATCTTCTGGCCCATCTGCCGTTTGGTAATAATTTCTTCGTAAGCAGACTTCTACAAATCCAACACTTTCATAGAGTTGGATGGCACTACTATTACTCACTCTCACTTCTAAAAAAAACCGTTCTGCTTGTTTAGATACAAGCTCAACCATATATTCAAGTAGTTGACGCCCATAACCCTTTCCCTGACAGGCAGGAGCAATGGCGATATTGAGTATCTCCGCCTCCCCCGCGACTATTTGATAAATGGCATAACCGATAACTGAGTTATCCACATCTAAAACCAAACAGCGATGCTTGGCATAACTATCAAGAAATTCACTTTCTCGCCAAGGGTGTGGAGTGACCTGCTGCTCAATATGGCTGACAGGACTAACATCAGACATATCCATCAGGCGAATGTTCAAAGGGGTCTGCTCAAATGATAGTTCATTTTTTGTCTACAAGACCTTTAATCGCCAGCCAGCTCTGCCGCTTAGCTCCAGAATCCTGCAACATTTCCTGCAAGCTCCTGATAGTAATAACCTTGCCCCCCCCTGGAACTTCATTAGTATCACCCAACAGCTCGGCATAAGATTTGTTGACAGGTGATAAGAGCTCTGATGCTTGCTCTCCCATCAATAGCACCCATAAAACACCGTGCTTTTTAATTCGGGCATCAAGAAAAACCGACAACATGGCGCGGGCACCTGACTCGCCTTCATCTATCCCCTCACGGCTACCTCTGCCCATGGGCCAATCAATGAGTTCAGGGGATGGCAAACTCTTCTGTAATCGACCTACAGCCCGCAAGATGTTGCCAAGTAATTGGCATTGCGCACTATCAGGTTCACCACCAGGCTCGAGCTGGTTAAAAACCAATAGATCGTCACAGGGATGCCAACAGGCAAGCCTAAAGCTTACCGCCGGATTTATGGAAGCAAGCGTTCTCTCAGTATTATTTAAAGGCAGAGGTTTTTTTTCTTCAGCTGTTCGAGCATCAACCGCTTTATTAACATCCATCAGCTCAAGAACACTCGCAACTTGAGACTTAACACTACTGGCGTCTATCAGGCTAGGTTTACTACCCGCAACAAGATGACTTTGACCAGAGTTAGGACCTAGCTCTGATTCAGTATCACCCACAACAGAATCAGAGTGAAATTGCAGCGTAACTGACTCCCCCACTTTTGGCACATATTGCACAATGCCTAAATTGGAAAGATACCAGTTACGCAGCTCTGGATTCATCGTATGACCTATACACCATCTAACTGAGGGTGCAATCGATCTGGATTTTCTATCAGGTTCAACGCATGCAAGTACGCCTTGACGCTAGCCACCAAAATATCGGTATCAGCACCCTGACCGTTAACCATGCGCCCACCCTTTTCCAGACGTACAGTGACCTCACCTTGAGAATCAGTTCCCGCTGTTACCGCATTCACAGAGTAAAGCTTGAGTTCCGTTGCACTTTTAGCCAGCTTTTCTATGGCTTTGAATGCAGCATCTACCGGGCCATCCCCCTCGGCTGATGAGTTGTATGACTCACCTTTATAATTCAACGTAAGCTCCGCATGGGGAAGCTGACCTGTTTTAGAAACAACTTCCAAGCTTTGCAAAGTGATTTGGTCGCCATTCGACTCATTTAGCTGTATTTCTGAAACCAGTGCCTGGAGATCTTCATCGTAAATTTCACGCTTCTTATCCGCCAAAGTCTTAAATCGGACAAAAGCCTCATTAAGCTCATCTTTACTTTCAAACTTAGTGCCAAGCTCTTCTAGGCGTGCGGCAAAGGCTGCCCGACCCGAAAGCTTACCCAAGACAATCTTATTGGTACTTAAACCAACATCCTGAGCCCGCATTATTTCGTAGGTTTCACGGTGTTTCAGTATTCCATCCTGATGAATACCTGATTCATGGGCAAAGGCATTTGCACCAACAATCGCTTTATTAGGCTGTACAGGAAAACCGGTAATACTGGAAACCAAACGCGATATTGAGGAAATTTGAGTCGTATCGATACGCGTTTCCACCGGAAAAATATCTTTCCGGGTTCTCACCGCCATGACGACTTCCTCTAGTGCTGCATTACCTGCACGCTCACCCAAGCCATTAATAGTGCACTCTACCTGTCGAGCGCCCTTCATTACCGCGGCCAAGGAATTGGACACAGCTAGCCCAAGGTCATTATGGCAATGTACAGAAAAAACAGCTTTGTCAGCATTCGGAATATTCTGAATCAAACGACCGATGGTATCCGCATATTCTTCAGGGAAGCCATAACCAACGGTATCGGGTAAATTAATGGTACGAGCACCCGCATTGATTACGTCTTCAATAATACGACACATAAAATCAAATTCTGAACGGCTGGCATCTTCCAATGAAAATTCTACGTCATCGATGAGGTTACGCGCTTGCTTCACAGCCGCCACCGCCTGACTGACCACCTGATCAGGCGACATTTGTAGCTTGTACTTCATATGAATAGGCGATGTAGCAATAAAGGTATGAATGCGCCCAGAATTCGCATTTTTTAACGCTTCTGCCGCTCGTTCAATATCCAATGGCATCGTACGAGCAAGACTACATACGGTACTGTCCTTAACTGCCTCGGCGATGGCTTTAACTGATGCAAAATCACCGGGGCTAGAAACAGCAAACCCCGCTTCAATGACATCCACCCGGAGCTTTTCCAAAGCCCTTGCCACCCGCAACTTTTCTTCCCGGGTCATAGAGGCACCGGGACTCTGCTCTCCATCACGGAGAGTTGTATCAAAAATTATTAACGGTTGTTTGTCCATTTATTGCTACTCCAAATCTTGTGCCCTCATATTAACAAGGGCTGGACAAAAATAAGTACGCGAATTCTCCCTGTGACAGGAGGGATTTGCAAACAGGAAAGACTAAAATTTTAAAAAGAGTATATGCCCCTCAGGGCAGAAGAAGTAGCAGGCGAGCAGAAACACAACGAGCAAAGATGACCCGTTGTGTGAATACTGTATGGTTAACGAAAAGCATCATATTGTTAACGACCAAGCTCTTTGGATGACGTACATTTATAATCAGCGGTCAAAATGACCAAGTAGCCCATATTCAAACAGGTTTGAGCCTGCTTGCCAACCCCCTCAAAATAAGTCTCGGTGAAACTCGCCCTATCCACTTCATTTACCGACGACCTTTGTACGCCGAGTCTTCTGCCACAACCACATCACTGGCGCAGAAAGACTGTAGATCACTGCAAAAATAAACAAAATTCGTGGTGGATCAATAATCACAACAATCAGAGCCATCACCACAGCGAAGATAACCACAAAAGGGACCTTTCCTTTCAAGTCTAAACCCTTAAGGCTATGGTAACGAAAATTGGACACCATCAATAACCCAGACAGCGCTGTCACCAGAGCAGCAATCAGAGCCAACTGGATCGTGGGCTCCACGTCATAACTACTCCACACCATGCCAGCAACCAATGCCGCAGCCGTCGGGCTCGCGATACCAATAAAATACCGCTTATCTACAACATCAACCTGTGTATTGAAGCGTGCCAATCTCAGCGCAGCGCAAGAGGCATAAATAAAGGCAGCAGCCCAACCTATTCGACCCACTTCATTCAAGATCCAGCTAAACGCCACCACTGCTGGAGCGACACCAAAAGAAACCATATCGGAAAGGCTGTCGTACTGAACACCAAATTCACTGGATGTATGCGTCATACGAGCCACAGTCCCATCAAGACCATCAAAGATCATGGCTACAAAAATGGCGATAGACGCGGCCTCAAACTTGCCATCCATACCGGCAAGAATGGCATAGAAGCCAGCAAACAAAGCACCGGTGGTAAACAGATTGGGTAGAAGATAAATGCCTTTATGACGGGCCTTCTCCTGCTGGGGCGGCGAACTATTGTCGCTAGGGTCCGAAGAGGAATTATCACTACCCGACCCTTCATTTTGATTATCAATATCAGCCATCATTAATCCTTAGCACTAGATCTTTAATACTTGTTACTTGGCCACTTTGTCTTATCAAGACCTAGCATTATAGTTATTCACCAATTCGTTAATTCAAACGACTACCCTGTTATTTCTCAAGCCCTAGCACGTCAACGAGCCACGGGGTATTAAACACCAAAGGCGGAGACAAAAAAACCGCGCCGTAGCGCGGTTTTTTTTACCAAGCAATTTATTGTGAATACAACTACTTAGTTTTTCTCTTTATCAACCAATTTATTGGCTGCAATCCACGGCATCATAGAACGCAACTGAGCACCTGTCTGCTCAATAGGGTGCGCAGCATTGTTACGACGATAGGCCGTCATAGAAGGATAATTCATCGCACCCTCTGTAACGAACATTTTGGCGTACTCACCATTTTGAATACGTTTCAGTGCATTGCGCATTGCTGCACGAGACTCATCATTGATAATTTCAGGGCCAGTAACATATTCACCATACTCCGCATTGTTGGAGATGGAGTAGTTCATGTTAGCAATACCACCTTCGTACATCAGATCCACAATCAGTTTCAGTTCATGGAGACATTCAAAGTAAGCCATTTCAGGGGCATAGCCAGCTTCAACTAAGGTTTCAAAACCCGCTTTAACCAGTTCAACCGTACCACCACAAAGTACAGCTTGCTCACCAAACAAATCCGTTTCTGTTTCATCTTTGAATGTTGTTTCAATGATGCCGGTACGACCACCACCAATACCACTCGCATAGGACATTGCTACATTTCGTGCCTTACCAGAAGCATCTTGATAAATCGCTACCAAATCAGGGATACCACCACCCCTGGTGAATTCACTGCGAACAGTGTGACCAGGTGCTTTTGGCGCAATCATGATCACATCCAAGTCTGCACGAGGTACTACTTGGTTGTAGTGAATAGCAAAGCCATGGGCAAAGGCCATAGTTGCACCTTGCTTAAGATTTGGTTCAATTTCGTCTCTATAGAGATGGGATTGAAATTCATCAGGCGTCAGAATCATGACCAAGTCAGCACTGGCAACAGCGTCTGGTACATTTTTCACAGCCAGGCCAGAAGCCTCAGCTTTTGCGGCAGAGGCTGAACCAGGACGCAGACCAACGGTAACGTCTACACCGGAGTCCTTCAGGTTTAAGGCATGAGCATGGCCCTGTGAGCCATAACCAATAATCGAGACCTTCATACCTTGAATAATGGAGAGGTCACAGTCTTTGTCATAAGAAACTTGCATGTTTTCACCCTATATATTTAAAACTAAAATCAAATAGTTATAAGAAACTCTTCATATGAATAGTTTAAAGAGGTTCCTGTATAAATTAAAATCCCATCCAGCTATAAATGCAGTGATTTTTCACCGCGTGCCAAACCTGATACGCCCGATCGAACCAGCTCAAGAATATCGGTATCGCCGATGGCCTGAACAAAGGCGTCGAGTTTATCACTGTTGCCAACAATCTGTAATGTATAAGCATTTGCATTCACGTCGACAATCTGGCCACGGAAAATATCAACACAACGCTTAATCTCAGCTCGCCGTGAATCCTTCGCCTTCACTTTCACCAACATAAGCTCACGTTCAATATGTGGGCCTTCTGTCAAATCGACCACTTTGACCACATCAATCAGCCTGTTCAAATGCTTGGTGATCTGTTCAATCACCTGATCATTACCGTGAGTCGTCAGAGTCAATCGTGATAATGTCTGGTCCTCTGTCGGCGCAACCGTCAACGTATCAATGTTATAACCCCGTTGGGAAAACAAACCCACGACCCGAGACAAAGCACCAGGTTCATTTTCCATTAATACTGAAATTAACCGTCTCATTAGGTGCGCTCCGTTTTGCTCAACCACATATCGCGCATAGAACCATTCGGTGCCACATGCATAGGATAAACGTGCTCTGAACGGTCGATACAGATATCCATAAAGACAACGCGGTCTTTCAAGCTAAAACACTCTGCCATCTTCTCTTCCAACTCATCAAAATGAGTGACTCTTATTCCTACATGGCCATAGGATTCGGCCAACTTAACAAAGTCAGGCAGTGAGTCTTCATAAAGACTGGATGAATAGCGACTACTGTATTGCATGTCCTGCCATTGACGAACCATTCCCAATGCTTGGTTATTGAGGTTAATAATTTTTACTGGCAATCCATATTGTGTGCAGGTTGATAGCTCCTGAATACACATTTGGATACTGCCCTCACCCGTCACACAAGCTACAACGGCATCAGGGTGAGCTAACTGTACCCCCATAGCCGCAGGCAAACCGAACCCCATGGTGCCAAGACCACCAGAATTAATCCATCGGCGAGGCTTATCAAACAGGTAGTGTTGTGCAGCAAACATCTGATGCTGCCCTACATCAGAAGTAACGTAAGCATCACCCCCCGTCACCTTGAACAACGTCTTTATCACATCCTGAGGTTTGATAATATTGCCACTACTCGGCTCATGACGCGGCTGGGTATAAATACCATGACGATCACGCCATTCATTAATTTGCGCCCACCACTCCGTTAAAGCAGCTTCATCTAGCTTTGTAGCACTCTTCTCGACCTGATCGACCATCGCCTGTAATACCGAATCACAGGGACCAACAATGGGAATATCAATCGCCACTGTTTTAGAAATAGAGGTGGGATCAACATCAATATGAATAATTTTTGCTGAAGGACAAAATTTGCTGGGCGTATTGGTTACCCGATCATCAAATCGGGCACCTACTGCCAAAATCACATCGGCGTGGTGCATTGCCGCATTGGCTTCATAGGTGCCGTGCATACCCAACATACCGACAAACTGCTTATCCGTTCCAGGATAGGCACCAAGTCCCATCAACGTATTAGTGACAGGAACATTCAACAGCTTGGCCAACTCGATGAGCTGTGACGACGCATTACCTAAAACGACACCACCACCGCTGTAAATAATCGGGCGTTTGGCCGCCAACAACGTCTTGATGGCCCGCTTAATTTGACCGGCATGCCCCTTGGTAGTGGGCTGGTAAGAACGAATTTTCACCGTTTTCGGATATTCGTAAGGCACGCGATGATTAGGTGCAGTAACGTCCTTAGGAATGTCGACAACCACGGGGCCAGGTCGACCTGTCCCAGCGAGATAGAAAGCTTTGGCAATCACCCCCGCAATTTCAGATGCATCCTGAACCAAAAAGCTATGCTTAACGATAGGACGGGAAATACCCACCATATCGGTTTCCTGAAACGCATCACCGCCAATTTTATCCCGGGGAACCTGACCCGAAATGACAACCATGGGTATAGAGTCCATGTACGCAGTAGCAATACCGGTAATGGCATTGGTAGCGCCCGGGCCAGACGTAACTAAAACAGCACCTACTTCACCAGTGGAACGGGCATGACCGTCAGCCGCATGCGTTGCCGCTTGCTCATGGCGAACGAGAATATGTTGAACATCAGATTGTTGAAACAAGGCATCATAAATATGCAGCGCTGCACCCCCAGGGTAACCCCATAAGTACTTAACGCCAGCATCCTTTAGTGCGCGAACGACGATTTCACCGCCAGACAGTAATTCCACTGTGCAAACCCTCAAAATTAAAACACCACAACGCCAGTCCAGCCCACTTGGGAACATAAACCACAACCGCTATGACATCACAGGCCTGCTAGTGCAACACGCAACCGCTATTAGTCGTCGGTGCGTCAGGCTCGTGGGTAAACAAACCTGTTCTGGATGCCCAGCGAACGCTGTTTACGTTCACCTGGCAAGCTGGTAAGAAACCAGCGAGCGAGCATATTGAAACTACTCGCAGAAGCGCGAAACTTTAGGGCTTTATCGACGTTTAGTCAAGCCATTAACATCAACTTATCAGTAAAAACAATGACTTCTACTCATCAAAAACGTACCTCATAGACAGCTCACGGCAACACATTTTTGCTACCAAATACTCAACATCCACATAATAAATCCGCTATGATACTTAAAGGCAAAGGTCGTTCCTGGGTTCTTTACGAGCTCTTGTTATAGATTCAAGGTTATAGGTTCAAGGTTATAGGTTCAAGGACATGAAAAAACTGTTCATATCACTTTCAGTTCTATTACTACTGGTATTAAGCTTCTCTGCAAATGCAGGAAAAATCTACCGATGGCAAGATGATGCAGGTACTTGGCATTACACGGCAACACCCCCAGCTGATAGCGCAGCAGAGTCAATTAATATCAAGGTTACCCCGCCATCGACCTTTCAACAGCAAGGTCCCGCCGATAAAAGCGTCGAAGATAAAGCCAACAAAAGTGAGGGAAATGAAAAATCTCCGGCTGATACGGAATTAAAAAAATCCGCAGAGGTTGCGGCAGAAGACAACGCATTGGCTAAGAAAAATTGTGCAAATGCAAAAGCAAATCTGGCAAACCTACAAAATCATCGCCGCCTAAGAATACGGGACGATGAATTAGGGGAAGAACGCTATTTGAGCGATGATGAACATAACGACTGGATGAGTAGATCTAAGGAAGAAGTTCGGAAATACTGTCAGTAATGACCTTCAATTAGAGCTTAGCAAGCCTCTTCTACGCCAGCAGAATAAAAAAAGGGGGAAGATAATTATCTTCCCCCTTTTTACTAACCCTATTTGTCCTTAAATAAGATCCGATCTAAACAATTACACATAAAAGCTCAACAGCTCTACCTTATTTCTCTTTAGACTCCTGAGGTTTGGGCGAATCATTTTCATTGGCAAGTTTACTGACGATGGTTTTAGCCATTTTCTTTTTGAACTCAATTGTTCCAGTTTCGTCCCAATCACCACCTGCCAAAAAATAAATCTCATAAACCTCCAATGCTTTATATGCCGAGATTAATTCTGGGTGTTTTTTAAGCGCCACGTCCTTTTTATCATTGAGAAGACTGTCTAGAAGCTCAATATATTTCTCATTGTGAGCTTCAATACTTGGAGTAATTTCTGCTCCTAAAGAGCTTCCTGCCTCTAAAGAACTTTCTTTTAGGCAGTCCTTATTTGGTTGAGTCATGGATTAAAACCCCCTATTAATCTGCCGTCATGCTGCGTATCGACACACTAAGACATTCACCCAGCCCTGTCGCTTATCGTGTGTATGTTATCTCTGACAAACTTTAAGCCTTAGAAAACACGACTTTTTCACCCTCAAGGCCCACCACAATAGTGTCACCTGGAGCAAAGTTTCCGCTTAATACTTCGTTCGCCAAAGGGTTTTCCAGTAATTGTTGAATAGCCCTTTTAAGTGGCCTAGCACCATAGACTGGATCAAACCCAGCTTCACAAATTTTATTCATCACTTCATCTGAAAGATTCATTTCCAGATCACGTTCAAACAAACGATTTTTTAACAATGCCAGTTGAATCTCAGCAATACCCCTGATTTGCCCTTTAGCCAAGGGATGGAATACCACGACTTCATCAATCCGGTTGATAAACTCAGGTCTAAAGTGTCCCACAACTACATCCATCACGGCATCTTTCATCGCTTGATAGCGATTTTCGTTGGCAGTGGAATCATCGGCTTCAGCGCCATCCACGCTAGCATCAAAGTTAATCGTGTCAAAAGAACGATCTTCAACAACGCCCTGAATACGATCTGAGCCAAGGTTAGAGGTCATCACCACCACCGTATTGCGGAAATCTACAGTACGACCCTGGCCATCTGTAAGACGTCCATCATCCAACACCTGCAAGAGGATATTGAAAACATCTGGGTGAGCTTTTTCTACTTCATCCAACAACAAAACAGAGTAAGGACGCCGACGAACTGCTTCGGTCAGATAACCGCCCTCTTCGTACCCCACATAGCCTGGAGGGGCACCCACCAAACGAGCGACAGAATGTTTTTCCATAAATTCGGACATATCGATGCGAACCATCGCATCTTCACTATCAAATAGAAATTCTGCGAGAGCTTTACATAATTCAGTTTTACCAACACCGGTAGGCCCTAGAAATAGGAAAGACCCGTTGGGTCGATTAGGATCAGAAAGCCCTGCACGGCTTCGGCGCACCGCATTGGATACAGCCACGACGGCCTCACTCTGACCAATAACTCGTTGATGCAAAGAGTCTTCCATTCTCAGTAGTTTGTCGCGCTCCCCTTCCAACATTTTAGACACGGGAATACCCGTCCACTTGGAGACGACCTCAGCAATTTCTTCTTCGGTTACCTTATTCCGTAATAGTTGTTTTTCCGTCGTTTCTGCTTCACCAGCTGCGACGAGTTGCTTTTCAAGCTCAGGAATAATGCCGTACTGAAGTTCTGACATTTTTTCTAAATTACCCGCACGACTCGCTGCTTCCATATCAATTCGCGCTTTCTCCAGCTCAATTTTTATCTGCGCTGCACCCTGCAATGCCGCTTTTTCTGCAATCCAAATTTCTTCAAGGTCAGCGTATTCCTTACCAAGAATGTCTATATCAGACTTAATCTTGGCCAGGCGCTTTTGAGAGGCGTCATCCTCCTCTTTCTTAACCGCCTCCCGTTCCATTTTCAGTTGAATCAGTCTGCGCTCAAGGCGATCCATTTCTTCTGGTTTAGAGTCGATTTCCATACGAATTCGACTCGCAGCCTCATCCACCAAATCAATTGCCTTATCTGGTAACTGACGATCGGTGATATAGCGTTGCGATAGCTTGGCCGCAGCCACAATAGCTGAGTCGGTAATATCCACACCATGGTGAACTTCATAACGCTCTTTTAAGCCCCGCAAAATGGCGATGGTATCTTCTTCATTTGGTTCATCAACCAACACTTTTTGAAAGCGTCGTTCCAGTGCCGCATCCTTTTCAATATATTTTCGATACTCATCAAGCGTGGTTGCTCCGACACAGTGCAATTCACCTCGAGCCAGTGCAGGCTTTAACATATTACCCGCATCCATAGCACCCTCAGCCTTGCCGGCACTGACCATGGTATGCAACTCATCTATAAACAGTATGATTTGACCTTCCTGTCTAGATAACTCTTTTAGAACAGCTTTCAGACGCTCTTCAAAATCACCACGGAACTTCGCTCCCGCCAAAAGAGCACCCAGATCCAAGGATAAAACTCGTTTATTTTTTAAGCCTTCAGGAACTTCACCATTAACAACTCGCTGGGCTAAGCCCTCAATAATGGCGGTTTTACCCACGCCCGGCTCGCCAATTAATACCGGATTGTTTTTTGTACGACGTTGTAATACTTGAATAGTGCGACGTATTTCATCATCTCGACCAATAACAGGATCGAGCTTCCCTTCTGCAGCACGCGCTGTCAGGTCAATGGTATATTTTTCCAATGCTTGGCGATTACCTTCTGCCTCTGGATCTGTCACTGCTTCACCCCCTCGAATTTTTTCTACAACAGCCTGCAATTTACTTTTGTCACCAAATTTGGCTAACGCCCTTCCCACATCGCCGCTGCCCTCAAAAGCAGCCAACATAACAGCTTCACTGGAAATATATTGATCACCCTGCTGCTGTGCCTGCTTATCAGCCCGATTAAACAACTTGCCTAAATCAGCGGACAAATTGATCTCACCAGTTGGTGATTGAATCTGTGGTAGTCGCTCTATTTGCTGTTCTAATTCGACTTTTAACCCAGACATGTCAAAACCTGCTTGTTTTAGCATGGGTGTCATTGAACTACTTGATTGATTGAGCAACGCCAATATCAGATGAACAGGCTCAAGACTGGGGTTATCTTTACCCACAGCCATTGATTGAGCATCTGAAACAGCATTTTGTAAATGATGGGTAAAACGATCAAAACGCATAGAAATCCTCTCACATATTCACTAGCCAATTCCCTATACTTGTAATGGGGACAACAACGGAGATATCAAGCGCCAACACACACTTCAACTGATCCAGATCAAGCTGGCCATTCGTCCTGTCTGCCCCTCACGTCGATAGGAATAAAATTGTTTTGAATCAGCATAAGTACAAAAGTTACCGCCATAAATCCGCGTAACACCCTCTAGATTTAAGGCCACTTTTGCGAGGCCATACAAATCAGCCATCCAATATTCGTTCTGTTTTTTTTCCTCATCACCGCTTTTTAAGAAACAGCCTTCGATCCTGTTTTTACTACCCCTGTCTTTAGAATCGTCATTGAAGGTATTATCAAGAAATGCCTGCCTGACTTCAGCACCAACTTCAAAGTGCAGCTGACTAATAGCTGGCCCAAGGTAAGCCATTAAATCCGTAGAAGAGGAAGAGAACTGTCTTACCGCATTGCGGACGATGCCTGCTGCCAACCCGCGCCAGCCTGCATGGATTGCGGCCACTTCAGTCCCCGCCGTATTACAAAGCAGAATCGGCAAACAATCTGCCGTCATAATAGTACAAACATGCCCAGGAGTATTGGTATAGCTACCATCTGCGGTGCGGACCAGACCATCACCGGCAGCCTTCACCATGACAGTACCGTGTATTTGGTTGAGTAACTGTGGCGATGAAGGTAGGCCTAATTGTTTGGATAACAATTGCCAATTTTGAGCTACCGACTCAAATTTATCCCCCACATGATAGGCAAGATTAAGTGAATTCCAAGGTCGGAGTGACTGACCACCACACCGGGTACTTATGGCGACACAAACGTTACTAGGAATGGGCCAATCGGGCTTCAATATTTCCATGTTAAACCCTTTTTTTCAGGTGGCTCTTGTCGCTACAACTTTACCTACTAAATCCCAGCCTTAACTAACGTCTTACCTATACCTTGCACAAAAGTAGGTTCTAGCAAAGATCCTCAACCTTAGCATTTGCCTTTAGTGCAGCCAGCAAGGTATTGAAATCTGAGGGAAGTGCGACTTGCCACTCCATATATTCCCCAGAACTAGGGTGAATTAATCCAAGCTTTCCTGCATGCAAAGCCTGACGCTTAAAACTGCGCAACAAATCCTGTAATTCAGATGTTGCTCCTTTTGGCAATTTAAGTCGCCCACCATAAACAGCATCTCCGACCAAAGGGTAGCCAATATAAGCCATATGGACCCGTATCTGATGTGTGCGACCAGTTTCTAACTTAACGCGAATATGCGTATGGTGGGGAAATCGCTCGATCACCCGATAATGTGTAACCGCTTCTTTGCCCCCATGCGCTACTACTGCCATTTTAGTCCGCACCTGAGCATGACGCCCCATGGGTTTATCCACAGAACCACCGCCAGTCATCACACCCTGAGCAACAGCCTGGTATTCACGAGTTACTGTCCGAGACTGCAATTGCTTAATGAGTGCATGGTGAGCCTCTAGTGTTTTAGCCACCACCATGAGCCCTGTGGTTTCTTTATCCAAACGATGGACAATGCCTGCTCGAGGAATATTTTCATTAGCGGGCACATGATGAATCAGCCCATTAAGTAGCGTACCCGTATAGTTACCCGCTGCAGGATGAACGACTAATCCAGACGGTTTATTAATCACCAGAATAGCCTCATCCTCGTAAGTAATATCCAGTTGGATAGGTTCCGGCTGCCACTCCCCTTCAGGCTCTGGTACAACATCGATAGTAAGAAGCTCTTCGCCAAGAAGCTTATCTTTTGACCGAAATCGCTTCCCATTCACCAACAAATCACCATCTTTAATCCATTGCTGTAAACGTGATCGTGAAAAGCCGTCAAAAAGCTCCGCAGCCACTTGATCAAGACGCGCTCCACGCAACGCCAAAGGGACACTTGCCTCTAGTTTTATAGGATCAGTCATTTGGTCTCAGTCATTGATGTTTTGCATCCCGTCGGGGCTGTGGTTAAATAGCCCATCTTACAGACATAGCGCCAGCTAAAGAACACTTTACGCTTCCCCATTAGGATTAAAAACCAGGATTAAACCACCCCATGCGATTTCTGTTTCCACTGCTATTATGTACAACGTTGTTGACCACTGGGTGCTCCTGGTTCAACTCAGTCAATAACATAAGAGATGAAGACGATATGCCTGACACCTCAGGCTATACCGAAAAAGACTTTTATAATGTCATTCAAAATGATTTAAAAGGTGGTTTCTGGCAAACCGCCATCGACAACCTTGAGGCATTGGAAGCCCAGTTTCCCTTTGGTGACTACGCCGAGCAAGCACAGCTAGAGCTGATCTACGCTCGTTTTAAATCAAATGAGTTTGAAACAGCCATTGCAGCAGCAGACCGATTTATTCGACTACACCCACAACACCCCAATGTTGACTACGCCTATTATTTAAAAGGGCTTTCTTCTTTTTCACAAAGTAAGGGGTTTTTTGACCAACTACTCCCCACCGATGAAACAAAACGTGACCCTGGCTCAGCTCGCAGCTCTTTTTCTACTTTTAATGAATTACTGAGCCGATTCCCTGAAAGCCCCTACGCACCAGATGCACAAAAAAGAATGATCTACTTGCGAAACATTCTCGCTCGGCATGAAATACACGCTGCTAATTACTTTTTCTCTCGTGGAACCTATCTTGCAGCAGCTAACAGGGGTCGCTACGTAGTTGAAAACTTCCATATGACACCGTCTGTCCCGGATGGGCTTGCCGTCATGGCCCAAGCCTATTATTTGATGCAAATGTACGATCTCGCAGATGATGCGGCCACATTACTCGCCACTAATTATCCCAACCATCCAGCCCTAGACCCGAGTGGCAAGTTTCAATATCAAGAGGCTGAGGCAGAAATTAGCCGCAGCTGGATGAATAGACTAACAGCAGGACTTGCAGACAAACCTGATTCAATCAGCTTCGACTCCCGCCCAGTTTTCAACGAACGCTATAAAAGTATCTACGAAAACCCTGACCTTACTAAAAGATCTTGGTTAAGTCGGCTTACTCTTGGTATTTTTGATTAATAAGACTTGTTAGCACGCAGGTTTAAATATGAAAAGGGGCTTAAAGCCCCTTTTTTGTATACGCCAATTTTATAGCGATACTTCCATTCCATACGACACGGTCAAGGAATATAACCCTTGAGTGTTTTATCCTAAACAACCTTCCCCTAGAATACTGACATCTGAATGGTTTTCGTCCACAGGGTTTTATGCCGAAACCAAGTTAACCTGAACACAAGAGAGCTTGCCCATGGATATCGATCTTACCTGCCAGAAAATTCGCCAGGAAATGAAGGTCATACCAAAGATTGACCCAGAATATGAAATAGAGCGCCGAGTAACCTTTATTAAATCAATATTGGTCAAATCTGGATTAACACATTTGATTTTGGGTATTAGTGGCGGCATTGATTCAACTACCTGTGGTCGCCTAGCCCAAATGGCCGTGAACCAGCTCAACCAAGACAACAACCCTAAGTATTATTGTTTCACTGCTGTTAGGCTTCCCTATGGAATTCAAGCTGATGAACATGAGGCACAGCAAGCCCTACAGTTTATCCAGCCCTCTGAAAATATTGTAGTGAATATAAAATTAGGTGCAGACGGTATTCATGAAGAAACCCTCGGTGCGTTAAAAAACCACGCCATGTTAACCGCATCAGACAAAGCCATTGACTTCACCAAGGGAAACACAAAAGCTCGATGCCGAATGACGATTCAATATGAAATCGCTGGTCTTTTAGGTGGTTTAGTTTTGGGAACAGACCACTCTGCAGAAAACATTACGGGATTCTTCACGAAATGGGGAGACGGCGCTTGTGATTTAGCACCATTATTCGGGCTCAGCAAACGGCAGGTCCGCCAAATAGCTCAATTTCTCGGAGCACCGCAGGTATTGGTTGAAAAAACACCTACAGCAGATTTAGAGTGCCTTTCACCACAAAAAGCTGACGAACATGCATTAGGTGTCACTTATGATGAGCTTGATGATTTTTTAGAGGGTAGCCCCGTTAGCTCAGAAGCAACAACCCGTATTATAGAAATTTATCAACAGACGCAGCATAAACGTAGCCCTATCCCTACACTTTATGATTAGCTCAATATCTGTGGTCAGTTAATACAGCCCAAAGAAACAAAAAACCGTCACTGGTAGTCCTGCGCAATGAGAAGAAGACTATTTAGTAACAAGAAAACTACTCAGTAACGGGAAAAGAGCCTCTATGATGCAAAAAAACCATCAGGCCGAAATGACAACTGCTCCAGACAGTCTACTTAAGGTTTACTCATACTACCGAGCATTGCTGTCATCTACCCTGTTAATAATGTGGCTGATAGGCATGGGCTTTAATGTCCTAGGTAGCGCTTACCCCCAGCTCTATTCTGTTACTACCTCTATTTATGTAGTGCTCTGCCTTCTGACCCTGCCCCATTTTCATTTAAATCGATCCAGCCCAAACATTCAGCTACTTTTCTTCATATTACTAACCGATATGGTGGCGACCACCCTGATCATGCATGCCAGTGGAGGCCTGAGTAGTGGGCTGGGGTTTTTAATGCTGATCATTGTTGCTGCAGGAAGCATCCTACTCTCCGGACGATGGTCTCTGTTAATAGCAGCCATCGCCAGTCTCTGCGTATTAACAGAAACCCTATCCTCTACATTTTTATTCAGCAACAATGAAGAGGTTATTTTCCCGGCAGGGATACTTGGCATTCTATTTTTTGTCACTGCACTGGTTTTTCAGGTCTTAACTCGTCGAATCCGCGAAGCCCAATCCATCGCGAGCCAAAGAACGGTCGAAAGCGCAAGACTGCAAACATTAAATGAGTCCATTGTAAAAAGAATGCGTACGGGCATTATTGTGGTCGATGGGCAGGATCATATTCAGTTAATTAATAGTGCAGCGATCCAACTACTTTATAGCCAAAAACAAGACCTGCCCTTAAATATCGGGCAGTCATTAAGGACCATTCACCCACTCTTTAAACAGCTGGAGCGCTGGCGCACTTATCCTTGGCTAAGAACACCCACATTTAAAACTACTACTTCTTCTCGTGAATTACAGGCCAACTTTACTTCACTTTACAATGAGGAAGATCGGCATGTACTTATCTTTTTGGAAGATACACGTGCCCTTGCGCAACATGCCCAACAATTAAAGCTATCCTCCCTTGGCCGACTGACCGGCAGCATTGCCCACGAGGTACGAAACCCCTTAGGCGCAATAAGCCATGCATCCCAACTACTTTCTGAGCAGTCAGAAAACGAAACCCAAACAAAATTATTGGATATCATTCACCGCCACTGCGGCCGAGTGAACCAGATTGTTGAAAATGTTCTGCAATTATCTCGACAAAAACCACCCGCCTTCCAAAAACTATGGTTACTTCAGTGGCTCAAAAAATTCCGGCACGAGTACCTTGAAGACCATAATGCAGACGGAATGATCGAAATTGAAAGTACCGGTCAAGATACGCAAATATTCTTTGACCCCAGCCACCTCAGCCAAATTCTGGTTAATTTGGTGGACAATGGGCTACGATATAGCGAACTACAAATGGAACAGCGCTGGGTTAAACTAGTGATTTCAAAAGATACCTCCTCAGAGCTTCCCTTTCTGGAAATATACGACAAAGGGCCAGGAATTCCTCATAAAGATCAGGAAAATATTTTTGAACCCTTTTTTACTACTTCAAATGAAGGTTCAGGACTTGGACTCTATCTCGCCCAAGAGCTCTGTGCTGTTAATTATGCCTCCCTTAGTTATGTTGGAGAAACTCAGAAAAAACGGTGTTTCAGGATTGGATTCGCTCACCCCGAAAGATTATTACCGAGACCACAGTAATGATAAAAAAACGCGCCTTAATCGTTGATGACGAGCCTGATATTCGTGAACTGTTATCCATGACACTGGAACAAATGGGGCTTGAAACGGTCACTGCGGCCAAGTTATCCAAAGCAAAAAAACTGCTTGAATCTGAACACTTTGACCTGTGTCTTACAGACATGAAAATGCCTGACGGCAATGGTCTGGAGTTAGTAGAGCATGTTCAGTTGTCCCTACCACAACTCCCTATTGCCATGATTACAGCCTATGGCAATATGACTATTGCCGTGGACGCTCTAAAAAAAGGCGCTTTCGATTTTATATCAAAACCTATCGAACTCATGCGCTTACGTAACATTGTTGAGTCTGCACTTAAGCTGGAAGCAGAACCTCCGTCAAAGTCATCTCAAAAAGCATCGACCTCAACAAAACTAATCGGTACCTCTCCCGCCATGGAGAAACTAAAACAACAAATTCGTCGTGTCGCACGCAGTCAAGCGCCCATTTTTATCAGTGGAGAATCTGGGAGTGGAAAAGAACTTGTTGCTAGAGCTATCCACCAATTAGGACCAAGAAAAAGCGGCCCGTTTGTCCCCGTCAACTGCGGGGCAATACCGGCAGAATTGATGGAAAGTGAATTTTTTGGCCATAAAAAAGGGAGTTTTACTGGGGCTCACCAAGACAAACAAGGTCTATTCCTGGCCGCCAATGGCGGCACCCTTTTACTCGATGAGGTGGCAGATTTACCAATAGCAATGCAAGTCAAATTGTTGCGAGCTATTCAAGAAAAAAGCATCCGCGCTGTCGGTTCAGAAGAAGAACTTTCAGTCGATGTACGCATTCTCAGCGCCACACATAAAAACTTGGCAAAGGAAGTACAGAACCATCAATTTCGCCAAGACCTATTCTACCGGATAAATGTGATTGAACTACCAGTACCCAGTTTGCGCGAACGTGCAGATGACATCCCGTTATTAGCAAACAAGTTTTTAGCACAATTCGCAGAAGAAGCTGACCTTCCAATTCTACAACTTTCTGAAGAGGCATTAGACGCCCTAAAGCAGCATCATTTCCCTGGAAACATTCGAGAGTTAGAAAATACCCTAGAACGAGCATTTACACTTTGCCAAAGTACTACTATTACCACAGAAGACCTTCAACTACCCACGATGATACAACAACCAAGGGAGACATCGCATAACGCAAATCCCTCTGAAAATATGCAGGGTTCAATAGATGAGCACTTGGCCTCTATAGAAAAAGAACTATTACTCAATGCCCTCGAACAAAATCGTTGGAATAAAACAGCCGCAGCTAAGACTCTCGGTATTAGTTTTCGACAAATGAGGTATAAATTACAAAAATTTGACCTCGAATAATGGTAGCTAGCCTATAAATGCGGTCTATCGTTAGCTTAGACGGTAACCAAATACATCCTCCTAACAAACCGGATACGAGGATGACATAACAATATCAGGCCAAGGATGGTCTGACTTTATTCACCTATTTCATTCGCCAAGGAAGGAGAATGCCATGAGCCAGGAAAAAGGATTTACCCTGTTTGAATTAATTTTCACCATAACCATACTCATTATTACTTTAACTCTGGGCATCCCCCTACTACAGCAGTGGATTCAACGCAGTAAAACGACCGACTTGCAGCATACCCTCTTACACAGCATACATTATGCTCGGAGCCAGGCAGTTCGACTTCAATCGACGGTTACCTTGTGCTCAGGAAGTAGTCAATGTGAAGATAACTGGAACTCACAGCTGCTCATTTTTAGCGACCTCAATAGCAATGGAGTATTGGACAGCAATGAACTCCTATTAAAATACATGGATATTGGCATCTTGGGTGAACACGTGGACTGGCGTTCATTTCGCCGTAAATCCTACCTACAGTTTGATGCGCGAGGGCTCACACCAGCCCTTAACGGGACGCTCCATTTTTGCCCAAGCCCAACAAATGAAGATCTCAAATTTGCCATTATTCTGTCCCGAACAGGCCGAGTTCGAATCAGCGACACCCCGAACTGCCCGTAGCTTCGCACTAATATATACCGCCGACATAAGCTAAAAAACCGCCTGTCAGAAATCCATTGATACCCACATTGATACCGTTATAAGTATGCTGTAGAAGAACTTTCACCATTTTTATG
>JASJGJ010000103.1:0-3661 GCA_033791605.1 Porticoccus sp. | reverse complement strand
GCCCATCACCCAACGGCGATCAAAACCACGCTGGCAGGACTGCGTGCCAACGTGGGGGCTTCTTCAAGTACAACCCGCATCATCGCTGTGCTGGAACCGCGATCCAATACCATGCGTCTCGGCATTCACAAAGACACACTGGGCCCTTCGTTGGCAGAGGCTGATGAAGTCCTGCTGTACTCGCCACCGGAACTGAATTGGGATCCGACTGCCGTCACGCAGCATCTTGGTGACAAGGCGCAAACCTTTACCGATGTCGATGCCATCGCACAGTACATTGCCGACACGGCTCACGCTGGCGACCACGTGTTAATCATGAGCAACGGCGCCTTTGGTGGACTGCATGAGAAACTGCTAGTCTGTTTGAAAACAAACCACGCATAAAGTTAACGCATGTCACACACAACGATTCCTAGCGCCGACACCATCACCCTCGCTATCACCGGCGCCTCCGGTGCCCAATATGGGCTACGGTTGTTGGACTGTCTGTTAAGCGCCGGGGTGAAAGTAAATGTGATGATTTCAGCAGCGGCACAAATAGTCATCGCGACGGAAACCGATGTCGCCCTGCCCGGCCGAGCCGATGAACAACAAAACTTTTTAAGCGAACGCTACAACGCAAAGGCTGGACAGCTTTCGGTATTCGGTCGTGACCAATGGACATCACCCGTGGCCAGCGGCTCCAACACAGCTCGCGCGATGGTGGTCTGCCCCTGTAGCTCTGCAACCTTGTCATCCATCGCAGTCGGTGCCAGCAAGGACCTCATCGAGCGCGCTGCGGATGTAATGTTGAAAGAACGGCGCCAGCTTATTCTGCTGCACCGCGAAATGCCGGTGTCTGCCATTCATTTGGAAAACATGCTCAAGCTTTCACAGCTCGGCGTCACCATCATGCCTGCTAGCCCCGGCTTTTATCATCAGCCCACAAGTATTGAAGACCTGATAGATTTTGTTGTCGCTCACATCATGGATCACTTAGAATTGAAGCATGATTTAATTCCACGCTGGGGAAAAACAGGAGAATAGAAACGGGGAAGCTATAAGCAAACCGTTAATCAACTAATGAGCAAAATCATCATTCCATTATTTCCCCTGCACGCCGTGTTATTTCCTGGCGGCACCTTGCCGCTGCGAATATTTGAACCGCGCTATCTCGACATGGTCAGTGATTGCATGAAAACCGAAAAAGGTTTTGGTGTATGTCTGATTCGCGAAGGCTCCGAAACCGGCAAAGCCGCCGACACCTACGAAATTGGCACCCTCAGCGAGATCAGTTATTTCAACAAACAGCCCGATGGCCTACTCGGTATCACCGCACTCGGCCAACAGCGCTTCAGAATAATTTCACAAGAAGTGCAGCCCAATCAGCTCACTCTCGCTGAAGTCACTTTACTGGAGAATGAACAATCCAGTCCTCTACCAAAACAATTTTCCGGAGCCGCTGATACCCTGCGGAAACTACTGGAACAATTGGGTTACCCCTTCATTAAGATGGAACAGAAATACGATGATACGAGCTGGGTCAGCAGCCGGCTCGCTGAACTGCTTCCCATTCGACTCGAACAAAAACAATACTTTTTACAGTTAGATGACCCGATGCAACGACTAGAACGACTGGTAGCGTTGATGGATGAAATGGATATCAGCTAACCTTTCCCAATAAGTTCCTTTCATTAACTTCCGCACAAAAATCTTACATCATAAAAAAACCCGCCCTCCTGGATCACAGGAGAGCGGGCAAATAGTTTGCTGCCTATTATTATTTAAAAGACGATACTCAGTCTCTATCAATCATTCGATTAGTTATTACCTAACCAATCATCACAAGAGCCGTCACCATTACGGGGAGTGGCAACAGATGCAGCACCACCAACAGGTCTGGCATAACATACACCTGCATCCAGATCCGTTTGATCGATCATACCTGTGAAACCACCGGCAACATATGCTGCCTGGCCTTCTGTACTACGCAGGAAATCAATAAATTGACGACCTTTCTTTTCGTTGTCAGACGTTGCCAACAATGCTAATGAATAGATCTTGTCAGCATTAACACTTGCGGTGTTAGGAATACCCAGAGTAGCAAGGTCAACTCCATTCATGCCAGTAACAGCGGTGTTACCTGCATTGATTTGGTAAGCCAGCTCAGTGATCCAGACATAACCTACGTCAACCTTCGCATAGCCATTACCTGGAGCAGCAGCAATTACACCATTTGGTGTTTCAACATGATGGACACGTGACTCATGTGTATTGGCTTTGTTCAGGACTGCCATTTCGCAGAAACCTAGAGCACCAGCTTTCCAGCAAGCACCAGCACCTTTGTTGTCTTCAAACGTTGCCATATCATGACCAGTAGCTGCATCATGCTTTTCACCAGAGTCACGAGAGACCAAACGCAATGCACTAGGTGAACCTGGCATTGGAGTGGCGACAGGAGCAAGAGCAACCTGTACCCAGTCTTTCGCGGTCCTTGTTTCATCGATGTATTCATTCCCATCAGCATCTTTGTAGTATGGAATCCTTACTTCGCGATTATGAGATCTAACATAGCCATGAACTTTTTTCATATAACCATTAGATGCATTATGGATACCTTCATTGATATGGTCGAGTGAGGAAGCAACAACATCGCCAGACATCAAGTCCATAATGATATCGAATTGAACATCAAATGCTGGATCATAAGCTACACCATCAGAACCATAAGCAATTGCACCAAAACCAGTACCAATACCTTTAGGGTTACCGTCAGCAACCATCAAGTCCAGACGGTTACGGATATAAGGCACAGCTTCATCAATAAAACCTTTATCGGCCAACTCTTGCATCAAGTCATAGTTAGTTGAAGCAAAGACATCGAAATCTACCTGGACATTACCCGGCAGAAAGTTACGATCTTCGTCATTACCCAAAGTCATACAACCAGTCATAATTTGCTTTTTAATTTGACCGGGTGGAATCAGCTGCACGTAGTAACGATTGGCTTTATCGTCCCGCAGGTCAGCCAATGTGAAACCATCGGCATCATTTGGACGATAGGCTGGTTGCATTGGATCGTAGCCCTGACTCAAATTAAAGGCCTGCATAGCAGCCTCGAACACTACCCACTGATTACCTGCCATACCCAAATTCAATTTGGAACGATCAGGGTTACCATGAAACTCCGTTGCACGAGCTGCGGGCAAAAATGCGCAGGTACCTTGCAAGGTGTAACTTTTATCTTGACCGCCATGAGCAAAAGTTGCTCCACTACCCAACAGCAGCGCACCGCCCATTGCAGCCAATGAAACATGTTGTACAAGCGTTTTTATTTTTGGCACTTCCATTTCAAACTCCCTTTTTATCCATGTTGAAAACAACAAAAAGCTGGACGTAAATCCCCCTTAAATCCAGCTAAGTAATTACCCGCAGCAGCGCTAGCACTACAACGGATAGCGGCTGAGTTAACCACCACAAACTGTCAGCGTCAAACACACTAACTGTAAGTTGCTGCTAATTCAGTCAACTCGGACAATAACTGATCAAAATGTTCGAAAAAGAATCAAATCAAAGAAAACAGGAAGAACGAAAATCGGCCTGTTGATAACAGACCGATGCATGCAAGATTGAAATTTGGAGAAATTTAAAAGGCGTTATACGGAAAAAAAGTGATCGCTTG
>JASJGJ010000102.1:0-16028 GCA_033791605.1 Porticoccus sp. | reverse complement strand
CCTTCTCGTGGCCAAAAAGTTCGGCCTCAATTAAGTTTTCTGGAATGGCCGCACAGTTTACGCAAATCAGTTGTAGTTTGGCGCGCTTGCTTTCATTGTGAATCGCGTTGGCGGCTAGCTCCTTCCCTGTACCTGTCTCACCATGAATTAACACTGTGGCATCGGTCATAGCCACTTTGTGAATAATATTGAAGACCTGCTTCATGGGCTCGCAAGAGCCAATCATGTTGTGAGTGGCCGCCAGAGTGTTGCGTGATTTGGGGGTGTTGATAATGCGTTTAACCGTCGATATGAGTTCATCGTCGTTCAGGGATTTGGGGATATAGTCAGCGGCACCCTTGCGCATAACTTCAACGGCCGCTTTCACGTTGGGAGAGCGGCTTGTTATCAATACTGGTGTAGGACGGGCCAGTTGAATAAGCTCTGTGTCGTCCTCAGCGATGACCAGTGAAAAATCTGATAGCTCGAAAGTATCCTGTGCCTTTTGTATATTACCGGCTTCTCGTATTTCAAAGCCGTGATACTCAAGCAGTTTTCGAAGTGAGATGCGAACAGCATCTTCGTCTTCGATAATCAGGATTTTTTCCATTATTAGCCTCTGGTAAATCAAGCGTTGATGAAAGACTGAGACGGTTTGATTAAGTGCACAGTGTTACCTCGAAATTAACTGGATGCAAGCTTCTCCATGACGGCGGGGATTCGCTCTCTCTGCCAGTGTTCTATTGCCCATGCCAGCAGTTCGTCACATTGGGGAAGAGGTGGCTTGGTAGGATGCAGTGATCTCTCAGGTAAAGGTAATCCCAGCCAGTGTATGGCGGCAGCTAGGTTTTCAGGGGCGATGTGATTATCTATGGGGGGGGCTAAATTTTGCTTGCTGAGTTTCCCCCCTTCTTTATGAATGGCGACCGGGATATGGCCATAGCATGGTGTTGGTAATTTCAGAACCTGTTGTAAATAGATCTGTCTGGGTGTTGAGTCCAGTAAATCACTGCCCCGGATAACATGGGTAATCTGTTGAAAGGCGTCATCAATTACTACGGCTAGTTGATAGGCAAATAGGCCCTCTTTACGGTAGAGCACCATGTCGCCCACTTCACATTGAATATCTTGTTGTTGAGTACCCTGGAATAGGTCATCAAATTTCATTTGGCTGTTATTTGAAATAGAAAGTCGCAGCGCTGATGGTGCAGAAGGATTGTGTTGTTGGCAGGGGTTGGTATGAATTCCGCCTTGATCTTTTAGTTGTTGCCTGCTGCATTGGCAAGGATAGATAGAATCTGATTGCTGCAGTTGTTCGATGATGGCTAAGTAGGCTTTGCTGCGTTGACTCTGATACAGGACTTCGTCGTCCCAGTGCAGCCCGTGTTGTTGAAGCTGTTGGAGAATGGTATCAGCGGCACCTTCCATTTCCCTTGGTGGATCAATATCCTCCATCCGTACAAGCCATTTTCCATGATTTGCTTTGGCATCGAGGTAGCTGGCCAAAGCGCTGGCCAGTGAACCAAAATGTAAAGGGCCGGAAGGAGAGGGGGCAAAGCGCCCTATATAAAGAGAATCAAAGCTGCTGTGTGAGTCTGTTGTCATGACTGTTTGGGGCGAGAAGAGCGTCGCCCCCACGAGTTGCTAGCCACCAGTGAGCTGCTTTTCCTTAATTTCATCCAGAGTTTTACAGTCAACACAGAGGCTTGCTGTTGGCCTTGCTTCCAGTCGTCGAATGCCAATATCGACGCCGCATTGATCGCAGAAACCGTAATCGTCGTTTTCTATACGCTCAACGGTACTGTCGATTTTTTTGATCAGTTTTCGTTCGCGGTCTCGAGTGCGCAATTCCAGACTAAATTCTTCTTCTTGAGTGGCTCTGTCAGCAGGGTCTGGAAAGTTGGCAGCCTCATCTTTCATATGAGTTACGGTGCGGTCTACCTCTTCCATCAGTTCCCGTTTCCAGGCCAACAGAATGTTTTTGAAGTGCCCTTGTTGCGCTTCATTCATGTACTCCTCACCTTTTTTTGCGGTGTAGGGTGCAAAGCCGTGGAGTGCGGCGACTGTGGCTGTTCCTGCTTTTTTTGGCATGTGTTCCAACGCTTGGTAATTTGCGAGACCCGCGTTTATAGTGCCAGCGGGAATTTTAATCAAGTAAAAAAATACAGTTTTTTGTAGTAATTGACCAGAAAAGCTTTTGACGGGTTCTTAATAACGTATGATTTAGTTGACTAAATTGGTGGTATAAATTGCCGTAACATATTGATTGAACGAGATTATGGCCATGTAGCTAGGTGCGAGATGAGGACTTTTTTTACTGCCGTGGGAGCTTGTTTGACTGTTAGGGTAATCGCGCCATAATGCCGCATCTTTTATTCGTTTTATCTGGTGTAGTATTGTTTGGTAGAAATGATTGATGGCAGGAAATACTAGGTCAGAGTGATAAGGAGGGGTTGAATACTATGCGCTTTGCTGATCGAACCCGTAAGTTGACATCTTTTAGAGCGGTAGATTTTCTTGAGGCCACGATAAAGCTGGAATCGCAGGGTCATGATGTCATCAAGATGGGCGTGGGTGAGCCCGGGTTTGCCATGGCGACACCTATGGCGGAGGCAGCAAAAAAGGCCATCTCTGAGGGGAAAACATCTTATACCCCTCCTTGCGGTATTCCTGAGCTTCGTCAGGCCATTGCTGACCATTACCGACACTCCTACGATTTAGTGATCAACCCTCAAAGAATTATCGTCACCACAGGGAGCAGTGCTGCTCTTAGTATGGTGTGTGAGTTGTTGTTAAATCCGGGAGATGGATTGTTGATGTCTGATCCCGGCTATCCCTGTAATCCCAACTTTGTTCGGCGTCTGGATGCCGAACCGCAATTTGTCCCTGTTGATGCGGAGGATAATTATCAATTAACGGCAGAACGGGTGGCGGCGCATTGGAAGCAAAATACCGTTGGCGTAATGGTGGCATCACCCAACAATCCTACGGGTGAAGTGATTAGTCGAGATAACTTGGAGGCTTTGTATCGAGAGGTATCCCATCGTGGTGGGAGCCTAGTGGTTGATGAAATATATCATGGCTTGATTTACGAGGATAAGCCGGTGGCATCTATTCTCGAGATCACTGATGAAGCTTTTGTCATCAATAGTTTTTCGAAATTTTTTGGTATGACGGGTTGGCGTTTGGGTTGGATGGTGGTGCCAGAGGGTGTGGCAGATACCATCAACGTGATGATCCAGAACTTCTACATCTCAAGCCCTGCGGTTGCTCAATATGCTGCACTATCAGCTTTTGAACCGGAAACGCTCAGCATTTTGGAGCAGCGTCGAGTCGAGTTTAAGCAGCGCAGAGATTTTTTGGTGCCAGCTTTACGTGAGTTAGGTTTTGGTGTCAGCCATGTACCTTCGGGGGCCTTTTATGTGTACGCAGATGTTCAGAAGTTTACTGATAATTGCGAAGAATTTTGTTGGCAGTTGCTGCGAGAGTACGGTGTAGCCTGTACGCCGGGAACGGATTTTGGTGAGCACTTGGCGAATCACCATATCCGCTTTACCTATACGGAGTCATTAGAGCGGTTGCAGTTGGGTATTGAACGTTTGGGGAAGGCGCTTAGAAAAGTCACTGATATAAGAAGCGAGTTGAATGAAACTGTCCCCGCACTTTGAACAGGCTACGCTACTTAAACGCTATAAACGATTTCTGGCAGACATTAGGCTTGCTAATGGTGAAGAACTGACCATTCATTGTCCCAATACCGGTTCTATGACAAATTGCTGGGTAGCGGAAACACCTTGTTGGTTTTCTCTTTCGGATAACCCAAAACGTAAGCTGTCGGGTACGTTGGAAATGACGACGACCCCTGACGGTTTCCTCTGCGGGGTGAATACCCAGCGCCCGAATCACTTAGTGCGTGAAGCCATTGAAAACGGCACGATTATTGAGTTGCAAGGTTATGACAGTGTTCGTCCTGAGGTGAGGTATGGTGAAGAAAAAAGTCGTATAGATTTACTGTTAAGTAAAGATGATCAGCAATGTTACGTGGAAGTTAAAAATACTACATTGGGTGTGGGTGATGGTCGGGTGTTGTTCCCCGATGCTGTTACAACGCGTGGAGCTAAACATCTGCGTGAATTGATTAAGATGGTGGTAGAAGGACATCGAGCAGTACTGGTTTTTTGTGTGCAACACACGGGTGCTGAAACAGTTGGTCCCGCCGATGAAATAGATCCTGATTACGGTGTGATATTACGCGAGGCTATCGCAGCAGGTGTTGAAATTTTGGCCTATGGTTGCAAGTTGACACCAGAAGAAATTGTCATTAATAAGCGGTTGCCTTTTTCGTATTAAAGCATTGTTCGTTATCTTTTTTATTTTTTTTTTGATATGTCATCCTACGCCCAATGATGAAGCGAGTTCTGACGCTTCACTGGCTGTAGCGATAAGTGATTTGGCTAGTGCAGCTGGAGGTAGAAATAAGTCACTCCCCGAAAAGCTGGCGAGAGCCTTTCGTACCATTTCTTCTACTTCACTTTCTTCAAGCGTATTAATATCTGGATTATTTTGGATCAACATGCTCAGAACATCAGCAATGGACAGTATTTCCTCTAGTGCGCTTGATGCCTCACTCGATGTATCAATACCTGACATGATCGTGAGTAATTCTTCTGGGTCGATATGCTCTGATATCGTATTCAGTAAGTGAGTAATAATGGCGCTGGTGATGGTACCTGGAATTTGCCAAGCTTTTAGGGTGTTAATGGTTACGTCGATACTGTTGAAGCCAAAGATCGCGGTTTCTTCGTTGATAAGGCTGATGCCTGTTGTCTTAAAGTCCTCCGATAGGCTGTTGAATTTATCTATGTCTGATACTAGTAGAACAAAGCGTCCGATTTCGTGAAGTAAACCGGCAAGATAGGCCAGTTCTGTGTTGATTTTGTTTAGTTGGGCAATTTTTGTCGCTGCCGTGGCTACTTGCAGGGAGTGTAACCAAAGATTGCGATGTGATTGTTGCGTCGGTTTGAATGACTTTGTGAGAGAGATAGAGGTTATGAGCGTGGATACTTGGTTAACGCCAACTCGGATTACAGCCTGAGTCAGTGTTTCAATTTTGGTGCGTCCGGCAAGGGCTGCAGAATTAGCCAGATGGATAATTTTTCCGGCAATAAAAGGATCTTCTGACGAGAGAGAAAGCACTTCTTCGTAATAGTCGTCACTGTCTTTGTCGAGCACCAATATTTTGGCAACAACATTGGGTAGAACTGGAGCCTTAGCCAATAAATTATCCAGAGTCTGCCGATCCTGGGCAAGTGTGAAAATACTATTCATAACTATCGCTCCGTAGTTTATGAATAGTATTCTGTTGATAGCAGATTGGGAAGTAAAGCTGTTTTGGTGAAGGTTGTGTGATTTCTGTTACAGAAATTATCTTTAGTTTTTAGGCACTATTTATGGGGAGTATATTGGCCGGTTTGGTTGGAGTTTTTTCGTGTTTTTCAGGCAAATAAGCCTTTTAGGGCGTCTAACGATTGCTGACCTTTTTCTTTAGCTATTTCGGGGTTGTCATTGCCAAACCCTTCTCTTTCCAGATTGTCTTGGGGTAGTTCATCTAGAAAACGACTTGGCGTGCTGCTGATGATTTCTCCGAACTGTTTGCGTTTGCTGGCCATGGTCATCGTCAGTGTTTGTCTGGCACGGGTGATCCCCACATAGGCTAATCGTCGTTCTTCTTCGATATTGCCATCATCGACACTGTTGCGATGAGGAAGAATGCCTTCTTCTACGCCAATTAAAAAGACATGGGGGAATTCTAGGCCCTTCGCCGCATGCAGGGTCATTAACTGTACTTTATCATCGGCGGATTCCTCTTCCTGTCGGTCGAGTAAATCCCTCAGTAACAGTTTAGCAATAGCATCAGCCATTTGGCTTTCATCGTGTTCTGTCTTTAAGCTAACCTCATCGTCAGGAATGGCCATGTCATCTTTTTCCAGCAACTTTTTAATTTGCTCTAGAAGGAAATGGACATTCTCCATACGTTTTTCAGCGACCTTGGCGCTGCTGGCATTTTGGTGTAGCCATCCTTCGTAATCGATGTCGTTTACCATTTCACGGATGGCTTCAATGGACTGACCATTGGTACAGTTACGTTCCACATTTTGAAGCCAGTGCTTGAATCGTTGTAGTCTCTCCAAATTTTGGGCAGGAATTTGTGACTGTAAGCCAAGCTCATCAATGGCATCCAGTAATGATATCTGTCGTTCATTGGCGTAATGGCCAAGTTTTTCTAATGTGGCGGTACCAATCTGGCGCCGAGGTGTGTTGATAACCCGAAGAAAAGCATTGTCATCGTCTGAATTCACTACCAGTCTAAGGTAGGCCATGATGTCTTTGATTTCTGCGCGGGCATAAAAGGAGGTTCCCCCACTAAGGTGATAGGGCACACTCTGAGTTTGTAATTTCATCTCGAGTAGTTTGGCTTGATGGTTGCTTCGATAGAGAACTGCAAAATCACGAAAATGACAGTGTTTACGTAGTTTCATATCAAGAATTTCATTAACCACTCGTTCGGTTTCAACTTCTTCATTGCTGGTGCGAATGATTCGCAGGGGCTCTCCTGGGCCTAATTCACTCCAAAGAGACTTGCTGAAGACGTGGGGGTTATTGTCAATTAATTGGTTGGCGGCCTTCAATATACTGCCGGTGGAACGATAGTTTTGTTCCAGTTTTATGATCTTTAATTCGGGGAAATCGTCGTTCAACTGCGCCAAGTTTTCCGGCCGGGCACCACGCCAGGCATATATAGACTGGTCATCATCTCCCACGACCGTGAGAGCGCGGCGTGTACCGACTAATAACTTTACCAGTTGGTATTGGGCATGGTTGGTATCTTGGTATTCGTCTACCAACAGATAGCGAATACGGTTTTGCCACTTATCCAAAATGTCGGGGTGATCGCGAAACAAGCATGCGGGAATTTGAATAAGGTCATCAAAATCCACAGCGTTGTAGGCTTGTAGAGCTTGTGTATAGCGCTCGAAGACTATCGCCATAGCTTGCTCGCCACCACTTTCTGCTTTAGATAATGCTTGTGAGGGGGAGAGCAGGTTGTTTTTCCATTGAGAAATTTGATGTTGCACTAAATCAATATGGTCGGCATCCAGATCAGAATCTCTCAGCATTAATTCTTTGAGTAATTTCTTGGCATCGTCAGCATCAAAAATTGAGAATCCGGGTTTGTAGCCCAGGCGCTTGATCTCTCGCCGGATAATAGTGAGCCCTAGATTGTGAAAAGTAGAGACAGTTAAACCGCGGGCTTCTTTTCCGCTGACCAGTTTGTTGGCGCGTGCTTTCATTTCTCGCGCCGCTTTATTGGTAAAAGTAACCGCAGCAATGTTTCGGGCACTGACGCCACATTGATTAATGAGGTAGGCAATTTTCTGGGTAATAACACTGGTTTTGCCACTGCCAGCGCCAGCTAGTACGAGAAGGGGGCCGTCTATATATTTAACGGCGGCCTTTTGTTGAGGATTCAGGTTGTTCAAGATGACCTGCTAATTTGGGCATTAAAATAGTGGATTATAGAGAGGCTGCTTATCTGGGCTACAAACTGCCCGTTAGTTGAACGAGCAAAAGGCGACGGATTGTAGCAGGACAACATCACTTCGTCAGTGATGTTGTTGTAGTTAAAATATGGTTCTACCAAAAATCTAAAACCTAACTTTACTGCCCAAAAACATAGTCGCCAGGTGCATCGCGAAGCACCTTGTAACCTTTTTTACTTGACCCCATCGTTGGCGTGGTTGTTTCTCCAATGCTTTGTTCATTCAGCCAATGATTCCACACTGGCCACCACGAACCCTGTTGGGTTTCGACGGTTGCAGCCCAAGTGTCAGGATCAATGTACTTGTCCATTGGGTCATGGGTCATTATTTGAAATTTTCGACGAGGGTGTTCAGGACCACAGACAATACCAGCATTGTGGCCGCCAGTAGTGAGCAGAAACGTAACCTCTGAACGCCCGAGTTGCTGAATTTTATAAACAGATTTCCATGGAGCTACATGATCTGTGGTTGTGCCAATAATAAAAAAAGGTGTGCGAATATCCTGAATAGCCACAGGTTTTCCATCCACCATAAACTTACAGGCAGATAGTTGGTTTTCCATGTATAACGCTTTTAGATAACGACTATGCATAGCGGCGGGCATTCGTGTGCCATCGGCGTTCCAGGCCATTAAATTATTGGGTTTTGTTTCGTGGCCAAGGTAGTAGCGCTCAATGGCAGGATTGATAATCATGTCCTCAGCGCGTAGCGCCTTAAACGCATTACCCATACTAGCGGCTTCGAGGTAACCGTCGGTCCACATGAGGCTATCGAGGAAGGCCAATTGACTGGCACCAAGAAAGCGTTTTATTTCGCCGGGTTCGGTAAAATCTGCTTGGGTCGCCAACAACGTAATACTGTTGAGAATATCATCGCCTTCCCGAGCTAGGGTTGCAGCACCAATGGAAAGCAGGGTACCACCAATACAGTACCCCACAGCGTTAATTTTGGTTTTTGGTGTAATGGCCCTAACGGCATTTAGGGCAGTAAAAAATCCAGACTTTAGATAGTCGTCGAGGCTTAACTCTTTATCCTCTTTATCTGGATTTTTCCAGGAAATCATAAAAACAGTTTTCCCCTGATCTACCAGATATTTTACCAATGACCTTTCCGGAGAAAGATCGAGAATATAGTATTTCATGATCCAAGCAGGAACGATAAGAACAGGTTCTTGAGCCACAGTTTTTGTCGTTGGTTTGTATTGGATGAGTTCAATTAAGTCATTTTGAAAAATAACCTTTCCGGGCGTGATGGCCATATTCTCACCCACCTTAAACTCACCCATTTCGGGAGTATTCTTGTTGAGTAGGTTTTTTTGAATATCCCGTTGTAGGTTGCAAATACCTTCAAGTAAATTACGGCCTTTTTCATCCCAGGTGGTCTTTAGAACCTCTGGGTTAGTTTGTGGCAGATTTGAGGGTGCCAATAACTGAAATATTTGTTCATTAATAAAGCTGACAAGTTCTGAATTGGATGACTCCATTCCGGGTACATCTGTGGTGAGTTCTTTCAGCCAGTCCATGGTTGTCTGGTGGCCCTTTGCTAATAGATTAAAGGGTGGCTTGCTCCAGAGCTCATGTTTGAATAGAGAGGATGAATGCGGGGTTTCCTGGTCATCTTTATTAGTCAGGGATTTCGCCGCCGATACGGATAGCTTTAGTACTTTTTCAGCAAGACTTTGTAATAGTTTGGTGCGCTTGCCTGGTGCCAAGGATAAATGTCCGAGCCAGTCACCGTAAGCCAAGGCCAGCTGCATGGGAGACATACCCCCGGTGATTTTACTGATGCGGGCCCGTAGTTGTGAGTCAAAGGCTTCTGCCGCTTTGTCGGTCAACTGGGGCGCTTTCTCTATCAAGTCATCCAGCAGAGCTAGAAGGTCTGAAGTATTGCTATGAGTGTCTTGAGCGTTGGCGCTGCTATTGCTGGCAGTGTTGCTATTAGTCTTACTATCCATACTGGCCGTCATGTAAAAGCCCTCCGAGTGCCTCGACTATAACACTCACTGATGATTTTGATTTGACAATATTGTGTCAGTTGTTTGCTTTCCGTCATTAAAACTTGTCGATTTGGTGATGGTTAGCAAAGTCGTTGAATTTTTTAGTAGCTTTGGCGATAACAATTTTGGTTAACAGGGGCGGTGTCAGTATATTTTACATACCAGTAGATGTTTCAATCGGATAAACATATAACCTATTGATTTAACGTTAAAAAATTATTTTGGTATATTTTTTGCTTTTATGTTCATAGTCCTCCATCTGTCTATTTTTGACGGGTAACTCTTGAAAGGAGGCGGTTGTCTTTCATTTCAAAAATACAGATTTGTGGGACATAAAGATATTAATTTAGGAGTTAATCATTATGAGCAGATCAATTACCAAGGGAGCTTTTTTTATAAAGTTGCTCGTTATAATAGCGGCCCCCCTATTTTTCTCGGTGCAAGCCAGTGCAGCACTGTTGTCTTTTCAAAACGGTGGTTTTGAAGGTTACGCAGGCGACAAAAATTCTCACAATGCAAATACCCCTCTAGGTTGGACAAACACCGGTGGAACGCCTGATACCTTCGATGGAAATACTAATTTTTCCGGTTATACTTGGGCGCCAAGTAGCACGGGTGGCGACTTCCTACACGGTATTGGCGAACAGCCTGGCTGGACAGAAAGTGCTCTTCAGGTAGGGCTGGATGGCTTGGTGATTGGCCAGCAATATGAAATTTCATTTGAGCAGTCTATCTCTCGTAGCGTGTGGTCTGAGACAGGTGGCTTCTGGAAGATTAAGTTTGGTGATGAAATACAAGATTCTGATCTCATGGCTATCCCCGACTTTGATGTGTTTGAAGGTTGGGATTGGCAAACCATGCTTTTCACTGCCACTTCTACCATTCAAACCCTTGAAGTGATCGCTTGGAGTGATACGGATGGGTTGAGAACTGACGTGGGAATCGATAGCTTCTTTCTAGGCGATCCTGGTGCCAACCCAGATAATCCCGATACCCCCCCAGATGAGCCACCAACTCCAGGTCTGCCTGAGCCGTCAACCATTTTAGTATTTGGTTTGGGTTTGCTTATGCTGACTCGCTTTAGAAAGACAATTAGATAAGAATTTTTAATTTATAGAGTAAATTAAACCTGAAGTTTACTGGCAGTTATCTTCCTTATGGGGGTTAACTGTCAGTCTAGTTTTAAGAGCGAGCTCTCTCTTCTTATTCGTTTTCTGAACTAGATAAGCGATAGCCAAGTGCCTCGGAAATGTGGGTAGTTTTCAACCCTTTCTCATTTTCCAAATCTGCAATAGTTCGAGCTACTTTTAAAACCCGATGGAAGCCCCTTGCCGTTAATCCCAGCTTTTGAATAGCTCGGTTGAGTAGACCTTTCATTTCGTTGTCTAGAAGGCAATGTTCCATAATTTCGCTGTTGGACAGGCGAGCATTTAATTTCCCGGCACGATCCGTTTGATGTTGTCGAGCAGTTCTTACTCGCTGATAAACATTTAAACTACTTTCGCCTTCTTTTTTGCCACCAATAAGTTTATCTCCTGGCAGATGAGGAACGTTTACATGCAGATCAATTCGATCCATTAGTGGCCCTGAAATCTTATCTTTGTAACGTCTTACTTGGTCGGGGGTGCAGCGACAACGATCGCTGCCAAAAAAACCACAAGGGCAAGGGTTCATTGCCGCGATAAGTTGAAAATTAGCAGGAAAACAAGTTTGGGCGTTCACTCTGGAGATCATAATTTCCTGTGATTCCAGAGGTTCCCTCAGAACTTCCAGTACTTTTCGGGGAAATTCTGGCAGTTCATCTAAAAATAAGACGCCATGGTGGGCTAGAGAAATTTCTCCCGGGCGGGGAATACTTCCGCCTCCCACCATAGCGACGGCTGATGTTGTATGGTGGGGTGCGCGAAAGGGCGGTTGTCGAATGTGACGTCTTAAGCCAAAACCTGCTACCGAGTGAATGGCTGCTACTTCCAGCATTTCCTCAACCTGAAGGGGAGGGAGTAATCCGGGAAGACGGCTGGCCAGCATAGTTTTACCCGTACCCGGTGGACCAGAAAGAATTAGGTTGTGTCCTCCTGCAGCAGCGATTTCCAGTGCTCTCTTGGCCTGATATTGCCCAACTATTTCATTGATGTCGTTCTGGGGAGTGGGCTGTTCAACGGGATAAGAGCACTGATGGGGTTCAATAGGTTGGTTGCCATTAATATGTGCGCAGACGGCGAGTAAGTGATTGGCGGGATAGACAGTTGTATTGTCAGACAGAGCCGCTTCATCAGCATTCTCGACAGGTAAAATAAGAGCGCGTGATGCCTTCGCGCAGGCAAGAGATGTGGGTAGAACGGCATTAACTGGGCGTAGCTCTCCGGACAATGCCAGTTCACCAATGACTTCGTAGTTGCTGAGGGCTTCCTTGGGTATTTGTTTTGATGCAGCCAGGATACCTAGCGCAATGGCAAGGTCAAAACGACCGCCTTCTTTTGGAAGATCTGCGGGCGCTAAATTGACAGTAATTCTTCGAGCTGGAAAGTCAAAGTGTGAATTTAATAGAGCACTACGGACTCGGTCCTTGCTTTCTTTTACAGCAGTTTCTGGCATGCCGACAATGGATAGGCTGGGTAAACCATTAGAAAGATGGACTTCTACCGTAACGGCGGGTGCTTCAATGCCACATTTGGCACGTGTGTGAATGACGGCTAGAGCCATATTGAAACCCTCCATGGTTTTTGATCAGAAGGCGGGCCTCTGATTTTTGTGAGATGACATCCTGTTCATCTTTGTATTTTAGCGTGGTGTGCTTTGTGGCGCCTTTTGTTAACGATGATTCGATATCTATTTTATTAGTCGTTAACGCGGGATTCTAATTCAGCCAGTTGTTTCTCCATTTCTTCGAGTTTTTCTCGTGTGCGGCTGAGCACGGCACGCTGGGCATCAAACTCATCTCGAGTGACTAAGTCCAGTTTGTCAAAAGCAGCTTGGGCCGCTGCGCGCATTTTTTGCTGGAACTCGTTGCCTAGTGCTTCTGCTCCGGGTGTGATGACACTGTTGAACTGGTGCAAAAACTGATTCAGTAATTCATCTGGTTTCATGGGTCGTTCACTCCAAAAAATAGATCACTATTTTAGTCATAAATATAAGGCTGTATACAAATATTCCGTTGGGTCTATTTAGTCGGTTGGGTGCTTATAGATTCTCATTAGGTGCTATCAATACGTATTTCTTTGTTTGGTCGACCTGTATTTGTTGTGGCTCTATCTTGGTGCGCTTGCGTGTATTGGTAGAGGATTTTTGCACCAATAATGAGCGTAAAGTTTAATTGCTAGCCGTAACTCACTGCTAATAAAGGTATTTTAAGTGTTGGCATGCCAAATGCATTATCCAAGTTGAGAAAATACACTTTAAGTAAATTATTTAATTTCTAGTTGCTGTTTATATTTTGGAGAAGCACATATGAATACTTTAAAGAAAGCCCTAGCTGTAACCTCTTTAGTACTGACACTACCTATTATTGCTACTACTGCGCAGGCATTTGAAACCTCTGCAAACGTAACACTGACCACAGATTATAAATTCCGTGGTATTTCTCAGACAGATACAAGTCCTGCTGTTCAAGGTGGTTTCGATATCGCATTTGATAGTGGTTTCTATGTTGGTACCTGGGGTTCTAATGTTGATTTTGCTAAAAGCCTAGAGCTTGATTACTACGGTGGTTATGCCGGCGATCTTACTGAAAGCCTGAGTTTTGATGTGGGTGTTCTGTATTATGACTACCCTGGTACACCAACGACCGATACTGGGTTTGAGTCGGTGGATGATGATTATGCTGAAATTTATGGTAGCTTATCTTTTGGGGATGCTACGTTAGGTTTTGCATATTCTGATGATTATTATCTTGAGTCTGGTGAGTTCTATTATTTCTATGGCGATTATAGCTTCGCTCTTCCATACGAAGTTACTCTCGGTCTTCATTACGGATTCAACAGCTTTGATATAGATAGTGACGACTCTAATGCTAAGGATGCAGCAAAAGCATTTTTAAGTGATGGCGAAGATTCTTACTCTGACTACTCGATTACATTGGGTAAGTCAGCGTATGGGTTAGATTTTTCACTGAGCTGGATTGACACAGATTTAGACAAAGATGAATATTTTGGATCATCTGCTGTTGATAGCTCTGTAGTTTTCGCTATCAGCAAAAGTCTGTAATTAATCGAATGGTGCTTTCTTGAATGAAAGCACCATGTTTCTAAGGAGCAATGCGATGAAAATGATCACAGCAGTTGTTAAGCCCTTCAAACTCGATGATGTGCGTGAAGCTTTAGCCGCCATCGGTGTTCAGGGTGTGACCGTATCCGAAGTGAAAGGCTTTGGTCGCCAGAAAGGCCATACCGAGCTTTATCGGGGTGCTGAGTATGTCGTTGATTTTCTGCCAAAGGTGAAGCTTGAGTTAGCACTGGCAGATGACATGGTTGAGGGTGCGGTTGAAGCGATTACTTCCGCTGCACATACCGGAAAAATTGGTGACGGTAAGATTTTCATTTCCGATCTACAGGAAGTGATTCGAATCCGTACTGGTGAAGCCGGTGCTGAAGCCGTATAACAACAGGAGATACGAACAATGAGTCCTGAATTAATTGAAGTCAAATATGCACTGGATACGTTCTACTTTCTCGTATGTGGTGCTCTTGTTATGTGGATGGCGGCAGGTTTTACCATGCTGGAAGCCGGTATGGTACGTGCCAAAAATACCACAGAAATTCTAACCAAAAACGTGGCGTTATATGCTGTTTCTTGCACCATGTACTTAGTGATGGGTTACGTCATTATGTACGGTGGTAGTGATGGTGGTATCTTGCCAAATGGGTGGTTTGGTAACGGAATATCGAATGCAACTGCAGAAGAGGTACTGGCTAGTAATGGTGATACATACTATTCCGGCGCAGCAGATTTCTTCTTCCAAGTTGTGTTTGTTGCGACAGCGATGTCTATCGTATCCGGTGCAGTTGCTGAACGTATGAAGCTTTGGGCATTCCTAGTGTTTGCTGTTGTGATGACGGGCTTCATTTATCCAATGCAAGGCATGTGGAAATGGGGCGGTGGCTTCCTTGATGCTGCTGGCTTCCAAGACTTTGCTGGTTCTGGTGTAGTACACATGTGTGGTGCAGCAGCGGCACTTGCCGGCGTTATATTGCTTGGGCCACGTAAGGGTAAATACACTGCAGATGGCCGTACCAATGCTATTCCTGGTGCCAACATGCCTTTAGCGGCAATTGGTATGTTCATTCTGTGGATGGGCTGGTTTGGTTTTAACGGTGGTTCGGAGCTTAAGGTGTCTGATATTGGTGAAGCCAATGCGGTAGCCGATATCTTTGTGAACACTAATGCTGCCGCTTGCGGTGGTTTGATTGCGGCATTGATTACTGCGCACCTAGTGTTTGGTAAGGCTGATCTAACCATGGCTGTTAACGGTGCTTTGGCTGGTTTGGTAGCGATTACTGCTGAACCTCTTAACTGGGGTGGCTTTGGGGCAACAATGATTGGTGCCGCAGGTGGTATCTTGGTGGTGTTCTCTGTCATGACTATAGATAAGCTGAAAATTGATGATCCTGTCGGTGCTATTTCTGTCCACGGTGTGGTGGGTATATGGGGTCTATTGGCGGTTTGTTTGTCGGGTAATGAAGATGTCACATTGGTCGGACAATTGACCGGTATCGGCGTTATCTTTGCTTGGACTTTCATCACTAGCCTGATAGCTTGGTTCATTATTAAGCAAGTGATGGGTATTCGTGTCGGTGAGCAGGAAGAGTATGAAGGTGTAGATCTCTCTGAATGCGGTATCGAAGCCTACCCTGAGTTCGCGTCTAAGTAATTTTCTATCACTCCATCATTTCTTCTTTTTTAGGGGGGGCTTAGCCCCCCCTTTTTTTGTGGTGGCTTTTGTCAAATCTTTCCATTGATAGTCTTTGTTGGTGGTGATGGAAAAACCCAAAACCGAGGTGCAATTTAATAACAGAACGTGTATCTTTTCTCAGGGTGGCTTGAGCGTTAATTCAAAGCCCTTTTTAATATAGGTAAGGTAGTCATATGAAGCTTATTACAGCGGTTGTAAAACCTTTCAAGTTGGATGATGTTCGTGAAGCTTTGGCTGATGTGGGCGTGCAGGGTATTACCGTCTCTGAGGTGAAGGGTTTTGGTCGTCAGAAAGGTCATACAGAACTTTATCGTGGTGCAGAGTATGTGGTGGATTTTTTGCCCAAGGTTAAATTGGAAATTGCTGTAGATGATGGCCAGGTGGATCCTGTTGTCGAGGCTATTACGAAATCTGCCCAGACCGGGAAAATTGGTGATGGCAAAATTTTTATTACTACACTTGAAGAAGTGATCCGAATTCGTACCGGTGACACGGGAAGCGACGCTGTATAAGACTTCGTTTGTTTGGGGCGATTACCCACGTA
>JASJGJ010000101.1:0-5463 GCA_033791605.1 Porticoccus sp. | reverse complement strand
CCCTTTGGCAGGCCCTTGCGTACAGTCGCCAGCTGCAAGCGCGACAGCGCGAGTGATTGACCGACATTATCGTGCAACTCCCCGGCAAGAAGACGTCGTTCCCGATCTTCGGCGAGGGTTAATTGGCCAAGCAAGGACTTGAGTCTTTGCTGGTATTCTTCAAGTTTGCCTTCCGTTTCAATGCGCTCAGTGATGTCGGTGGAAAAAATAGCAATGCTGACAACTTTTTCACCCTCGATATCAAACACCGGGTAGACACTGTTGGCGAAGTGGGCGCCCCCACGTTCGTCTTCGAAGTGAACGGACTTGCCCGTTTGAAAAACCTGCTCGGCATAGTCTTTTCTCTGTTGCGCAACCTCGCTGTCCATGCTCTGGTAGATATTGTGGCCGATCATCGCCTCAGGGCTTTCACCATACCGGCGGGCACCGCCTTCATTAATACTGAGCACGGTGCCATCACGACTGAGAAGCATGATAATTTCCAGCGGCGCATTCAATAACGACGCAAGGGTGGCCTCTCGTTCGCGCAAGGCCATATCTGCCTGCCGGCGATGGGTGATGTCCTGTATATAAGAAATAAAATACTGAGGCTTGCCGCGGAGATCGTTGGCAATCGAACTCGAAACCTCTCCCCAAATAATGTGCCCGTCCTTATGCAGGTATCGTTTAGTAAATCGTTGATGACTATTCCCGCCTGCTAATGCCTGCTGAAAAAACTGCGAGCTAATATTCAGATCATCAGGGTGAGTAATGTCGTTCACGGTCATCGCCTCAAGCTCATTTTCGCTATAACCATACATTGCGCACATCTGCTCATTCGTCTTTATGAAACGGCCATCCACGTCGACTAGGCAAATGGCAATATTGGCGGTCTCAAACCAAAGTTTAAAACGGTCATTACTTTCCCTTAATGCCTCTTCCACACGCTTGCGTTCGGTAATGTCCTCTACAGTAGAGACGAAAAGTTTAGGCTGCGCCGATTCATCGCGTAACAGCGCTACCGTCAGACTCACCCAGACCAGCTCGCGATCTTTACGAATATATCGTTTTTCCATGGTGTAGTTTGTGTTGGTTCCCGCCAGCAATTGATCTACGTAATCGAGATCAGCATTAAGGTCTTCTGGATAAGTAATGTCCTGGAAGTTAAGTTTCAACGCCTCTTGCGACGAGTAGCCAATGATGTCGCAGAACTTCTGGTTAATGCGGAGAAATTTCCCTTCCGGCGAGACGTGGGCAATACCAACAGCCATCTGCTCGAAAATGGCACCGGAGCGTTGTTCGCTCTCTAGCAATGCATTTTCTACCAATGTTTTTTCGGTGATGTCGATTACCATACCGGAGATAACATCATTATTTATTGTTGCGGAGAGCAGCACATGGATATGCCTCCCGCTATGCGTAATCGTTTCCGCCTCAAAATTACTCACACTGCCCTGCTCTTTCAGTACAGTCAGCATTTGATGACGATGAGCAATATCTTTCCAACGGGCAACAGAGGCTTCCGCCAACATCTGCTCAGTATTTTCGAAGTCATATATCTTCGCCAGCGCAGAGTTAATGTATATAAATTTTCCACTGAGCGTGGCATTGAAAACACCAACCAGTGAATTATCAACCAGGTTACGATATTGCGATTCACTTTCGATCAGTGCTTGCTCCGTTTGTACTCGTTCGTTAATTTCAGACGCTAATGATTCGTTGGTCTCTTGCAATTCTGATGTACGTTCCCGCACCTGTATTTTTAGGCTCCGGTTCCAGACAACAAATAGCAATACGATACCGGAGGCTGCACCGCCAATCACCAACAGCCACTTTACGATGATGCCATTTTCTGTGTGTTCGTAGTGTATTGAGGTGTATTTGTTACGAATCTTCGTTTGTTCTTCTGCCGTAATGCTCTCCAGCCCCTTGTTAATAATGCTACTGAGTTCCGGCCAGTCCTTGCGGCTACCGTAGGAGAAGACATGATCCCCGAACGGCGATAGCGCGGCGACTTTTAAATTCGCAAAGTTATATTTCGAAATAAGGTAAGCGGCCAGAGTAAGATTACCAATATAGGCATCGGCATTTCCGAACGAGACCGATTGCAGCGCTTGTTTGTCCGAATCGAAGCGTTTCAGTTTAATCGCAGGGTATTGGCTTGCGAGTTGTTCACTGACAAGGGCTCCCCGTGGCACCGCTACCGTCTTGCCCGTTAAGTCCTCAATCCCGCGAATGATCCCACCATTATTTACTGTATAAATGACTCTCGGTGATGAGAAATAATCTTGGCTGAAGGATACGTTGGCTTCTCTTTCGGACGTGCGCATCATACATTGTATTAAATCAGGCCCCTGGAAGCTCATCATTTCCTCAAGCGACTCATTGAACGGACGTGTCTCTGGAGTGAACACAAACTTAACACCCGTTCGTTCAGCGATTAACTTTAGGTAGTCTACCGAAATACCGCTGGGCCCCTCTTTGTCAATAAACTGGAAGGGCGGATAATCTGTGACTCGAACATGCACGGTGTGATTTTGTGCAAGCCAGCCTTTCTCTGCTTCTGTCAGCGCTATGTCCAATGTATTACTTCGGCTAGCGTCGATCCATTTTGAGCGAATCGCCGTGTGCGTTTCTCGGGGAATCGCTTTTATCGCTTTGTTCAATATTGGTATGAGTTCGGGCCAGTCTTTACGAACGCCCACATGCAGCCCCTGCTCCATTCCCGGGACATGCGTGACTGGCTCAACACTTGCCAGCAGGCGATCATTGATCGCCTGGCCAGCACTGATATCTGTGGCGATGACGGCATCTACAGAATGACCCACAAGGGCGATAAGAGCATCGGTTACGATAGGGTATGGGACAATATTGAGGTTTGGATAGTTATTTTTCAGATAGGTTTCAGCATAGGAGCTGTGCAGAACAGCGACTTTACTTTCCTTCAAAGCCAGCTCTTCAACTGCTCTCACCTGGTCGGAACCGATGCGTTGAAAAACAGAATGCTGCATGGAGACATACGGCTCGGAAAAGTTCAGGTATTGCTCCCGCTCCTTGTTACGCAACAACAGTCGGATGCCGTCGATTTGCCTTTTTATGGCTAATTCATGAGTTTCTTTCCAGGAGTGCGAAACAAAATTAAATGGCACACCCAGCAACTCACTGATGGCCCGCAGATAATCGGGGCCGACACCAATGATCTCACCGGTTGCTTCATCGGTATAATCTGACCCCGGAATCCCTCCCCCGCCAAAAGTGATATTGGGGTGCGCTGCCAGCCAGGACTTTTCTTCGGGTGAAAGACCTAACCCACCATTGATATTTCTTTGGCCGCTCGCGGATTCTGATTCAACAGGCGGAACGTCTGCAAAAATTGAAGTTACGAACAAACAAAAGAGTAATGACAGAAGAAATAAAAAAACGTGCCCCATACCACCGCGAGCATCTTTGAGATACTTCCCATTAATCTCAATTTGCTTCATAGGTTTTAGAACAACGGCACCATTATTGGAAATAATTTCGCCGACAAAACCATTGAAAGTGATCTTGTCGGCGAAAAATACAACGCCAAGCTACTGTGTAATAATTTCTATTTTTTTAACATGCATTGGCCATATTTTATATTAAAACACTACAACCAATCTGTCAGCATAATGCCGAAACCAATTCTTCTGTTTCGGTGATTATAATCCACTAACCCATCACCATATCCATTAATATACTGCGTATAAAACTTGAGTCTACCGTTGATTGGTACACTCCAGTCTAACTGCACGCTAGTCAGGTTATCATCCGACCGAAAGTTATTGCGTAGTAATATTGAATACACCTGATCATTGTGTTTATACGAGGCGCCATAATCACCATAACCGAGATATTTTTCAATGTCGGGGTTATTGTCATCCTCATCATCCTCAGGAAGTCGATACCAGGGTTTAAGATACATAACGAAATTATTCTTCTCAAAAACAAAGTTGGCAGTAATACGGTTCCAGCTTCTCGATAGAGGTTCTGACCGGCCATTGGACTGGTGATTGAACCCGAGCACCACATGAGAAAGCGTAAAGTCAAAGATCTTATAATCATTACGGATATCTAAAAGCATCTCAGGTTCGTAGTTTGTCTCACGAAATGGAGATGAACTATCGCTATTGTATAACTGCCAATATGAAACTTGAGTATAACCAACCCAAAGGTTGGCCTTATCATGAAAGAGCCCCATGATTAATGGTATTTTAAAGCTCAATTGATATTTAAGCTCACTTTCGTCGATTTTGTTAGCGTCAGGGTCAAGTGCCACAAATGCATCGTAAGGCGTGGAATTTAAATTACTATTGTATGTATAGGGTAAAATGTAATTAGGTCTGTGAGGAGTAATAACAAAGCTACTCAAGGCCACCTTCTCTTCTCCTTTCAGACGTTTAGCTAAAGCAGAATCACCACCGACTTCAGCCTCGTTACTTATGCCCTCCTGAGCGTAACTGACGGGTAAAAGCATCAGTAGCAAAATGAGCGTTATTAATCGATAAATCATTCCTTAGACCCTCCAAAATAAAACGAACTATACATACGAAAGGTATACATACGAAAGGAACACATAAACCCATCAATTCAGCTTTCAACTTCGTCTTCTGAGCGACAGTAACAACTCGAATTGGTCTGTCAGCATACCAGTAATTTCATACGAAACACATAATTTAGACCGCCGCACATACGCCATAAAAGACGACGAGTAATAGACATGTGCAGATAATCGTTGTCAAAATTGATGGTCACACTACCAACTTATTGCCATTTCAGGGAATGAGCCCACTTATGTAGTGACCACCTGCATTTCTAAGCGCCACCACCATCTCTCTGTACGATTTATCAACTGCCATTGTTTTATATTTGAACATATTCCGCTCTAACTCAGCATCACCTTCTGTTTTTAATAAACTCCAGAAGCCTTTTAAAAGACTTTGCCAACCAGAGCAGCATCAAAACGAACGATAGATATTTTAATATGAGAATTTTTTCGGTGAGACTAGCAGGGCGATAGGTGTATTTTGTGGCTTACTCTCAGGCCGTCCAAAATAATTAGTGAACTCCAACTTCTGGATAGCACAACCACCACGATCCACATCCTTGGAGGTGTTCTGGTACACAGTGCCAATAGCCTGATTTCAGCAACACATTATCAATTTTCCCGCTAAAATCCATGCATCTGACAATACTGGGCTACTTCGGACTCACCGTATAATCGCGGCCAGTCAAGCATGCTGAATATGCGTTATTGTAAGAGCCTCTTTTTTGCGCATAGTCACCCGAAACCTGAGCTTGCGCCTCTCGTTGCTGATCAAGCGCTGCTGCATTTCTGCGACCTTGAGCAGCAGCACCTACGCCAGCGCCGATAGCGGCACCTTTTTTAGAGTTAGAGCCAACAATAGCGCCGAGAGCTGCACCACGAAGGGCTCCACCTCGTGCAGGTGCAGCGGCTTGGGG
>JASJGJ010000100.1:0-7255 GCA_033791605.1 Porticoccus sp. | reverse complement strand
AACGCAACGCCAACGATAATACCAACAGCCATATCAACAACATTTCCTTTTACTGCAAAATCTTTAAATTCCTTCAGCATACTCATAAACGTCTCTCCCAATTTAATTTTTATAAAACTTTTTATTTTTTACTTTTAAAACAATAACCCACACATCTTAATCTAAAAAATCATTTCCAATCACAACATATAAAAACAGGAACACAAAGAGAGTACATAACTAAAGAGGTAATTTTCAACTAAAATCGACCCAACAAACTTACAATTTACTATTCTATTACAACCCCCTCTGCCACTCTTGCCGCAGGTGAATCCGATCAGGATTATGAATCGCGGTTCTCACTTGGGTTAACAACCTATCCTTATCTCGAGACAACATGCCTTTTAGCACCAGATAATTGGATGCATGATCACTGCGAAATACGGTTTTTTCAAGGACCAGCGCATCCAATAGAATTTCCATTTCACGAAACAAATCCATCTGTTGCAACGGCTCAAAATCACTGCCAAAACCCTGCTGAAAACGTGCCACCCCCACGGGGAAGCTCACCACTAGAGTAGAAAGAAATTCAGGCTGAGCTTCATTCATTAACAGCGCAGAATTGACCGCATGTTGTTCCGAATATTGTTGCCCACCCAGGCCATTGAGGATCATCACTGAACTTTTTATACCGGACTGTTTTATTTTAGCCAGCGCCGCCAAAGAAGACTGATAATTCTCTCCCTTGGATACTTTTTCCAAAACCAAATCATCACCAGACTCACAGCCCACGTACATAAGCTTTAAACCCAACTGCTCCAATTCAGTCAGTTCTTCAACGGTTTTGTTCTTTAAATTTCGGGGTAAACAATAGGAAGACACCCGTTGAACATCAGGCAAGTATTGACGGATCAATAACAGTATTTCTTTTAACCGACGAAATGATAAGGTTGTAGCATCGCCATCCGCCAGAAAAACCCGGCGCACAGAAATACCAGAGGCTGCTATCTTTTGCAGTTCCTGAGTAATTTCTTCCGAAGTTTTTACACTAAATTTCTTTTGATCTGCTGTGTACATTTCACAAAAGGTACAGTTGTTCCAGGAGCAGCCATTGGTCACCTGAAGAATCAGTGACCGAGCCTCACTGGGGGGACGAAAAACAGGTTCTATGTAGTTCAACAAAACACGCTCCCCTCTTTACTGTTTTTTAAAGCAGCTATTCCTTTCGCCAAGTCGTTCCTTCACGGGAATCTTCCAATACAACACCTTGGGATAATAACTCTTCACGAATACCATCAGCACGAGAAAAATCACGATTCTTTTTGGCTTCGACACGTTCGGCAATCAACGTCTCAATATCAGCTGAGCTAAGACCGTCACTACTACCCAGTACACTTGCGCCCTGCATAAATGCTTCAGGGTCGGCACCAAGAATATCAAATACCCCGCCCATCGCTTTTAGTTCTGCCACCAATGCCTGTGCTTTTTCCTTATCTATTTTTGCAACAGTGTTGATATCACGCACCAAGTCATACATGGCAGCCAAAGCTTCGCGGCTATTAAAGTCATCGTCCATGGAAGCCACAAAACGTTGATAATATTCGCTATGCTTCAGATCAGACAAAGGAGCTGCAGGAACATCTGCAAACGGCCGCAACGCCGTATAAAAACGCTCCAGACCACTTTTTGCCTCTATCAAATTATCCTCAGAATAATTGATGGGGCTACGGTAATGGCTGGACAACAAGAAGTAGCGAATCACTTCAGGGTGATATTTCTTTAACACCTCACGAATGGTAAAAAAGTTGCCCAAAGACTTGGACATTTTTTCATCGTCTACCCGAACAGCACCTGCATGCATCCAATAATTGACATATTTCTTGCCTGTAGCAGCTTCGCTTTGGGCTATTTCATTTTCATGGTGAGGGAATGGCAAATCTGGGCCGCCACCATGGATATCAAACGTATCACCCAAACAGCAAGTAGACATCGCCGAACACTCAATATGCCAACCGGGACGTCCTGGCCCCCAAGGTGATTCCCAGCTTACTTCACCTGATTTTGCTCCTTTCCACAAAGCGAAATCGCGAGGGTCTTCCTTATGATCATTTACATCAATCCGAGCACCCGCCAACAGATCATCGGGATTTCGATTACTTAGCTTTCCGTAATCGGCGAAACGACTAACCCGATAATAAACATCACCATTACCCGCTGCGTAGGCGTAATGGTTATCAACCAGAATTTGCACCATGGCCAAAATATCATCCATATGGGCCGTGGCTCTTGGCTCAATATCTGGCGGCAAAACACCCAGAGCGGTTTCGTCTTCGTGCATAGCGTCGATCATACGTTGTGTCAGGTCAGAATAAAGCTCACCATTTTCATCGGCACGATTTAGGATTTTGTCATCGATATCTGTGATGTTTCGTACGTAATTGACATCCCACCCCTGAGACCGTAAATAACGGGTAATCACATCAAATGCGACCAAAACCCGAGCATGACCAATATGGCAGAAGTCGTAGACCGTAATACCACAGACATACAGACTAATTTTGCCTGGAACCAACGGTTTAAAAACTTCTTTCTTACGTGTCAGGGTGTTATATAAATGTAATGTCATAGTGATATCGGTTTAAATTTAAAAAATTGTTTATTTAAAAGCGCTATTATTTTTAAAATACTGCCGTACTTTAAAATACGCTTTATCTAAAAAATCGGGTGAAAACTTAGCTTACGTTAAGCCCCAGCCTCGACCCAGGTAGACCTCAGAGCAATAGTTTGATTAAACAGCAGCTTCTCGGCACTGCTGTTTTTACTGTCTTTACAAAAGTACCCTTCCCGCTCGAATTGATAAGGCTTACCAGCCTCGGTTTCAGCCAAACCTTGCTCAGCTTTACAACCTTTTATAATCCTTAACGAATCTGGATTAATGGCATCGAGGAAGTTTTTATCACCGGCATCGGGTAGTGGATCGCTAAACAGGCGGTCATACACATGCACATCACAATCAACACAATGCTGAGCCGACACCCAGTGCACTACACCTTTTGGTTTGGTGCCATCTGCTGGATCTTTCCCCAGTGTATCGGGTATCAAGTTAGCGTTGATTTGTATGACTTCACCCTTATCATTTTTTACATAATCATCGGCTTCAATCACGTAGCCATTACGTAATCGAACACGCTTTCCTGGTGACAGCTTTTTATTGAATTTCTTGCTGTACTCTTCTTTGAAATCTTCCACATCAATATAAATTTCTCGGGTAAAAGGTAAAATCCTTTCCCCCAGATCCAGCTCGGGATGACATGATACCGTCAGCTGCTCCAAATGAGCCTCAGCCAGATTAGTGATCACAACCTTCAATGGGCGCAATACTGTCATGGCACGAGGCGCATGTTTATTCAGTTCATCACGAATAAAGTGCTCAAATTGAGACATATCAACCATGCCATCTGTTTTTGCCACCGCTAAGCTGTCACAGAAATTACGAAGCGCTACGGCAGGCACACCACGACGGCGAAGCCCCGAAATAGTGGGCATACGCGGATCATCCCAACCATCCACATGATTTTCGTCCACCAACTGTTTGAGCTTACGCTTGCTGGTGACATTGTAATTAAGATTAAGCCGACCAAATTCATACTGATGAGGTGTTGTTGGCACCGACAGGTTTTCAATAAACCAGTCATAAAGGGGGCGATTAGAAGCAAACTCTAACGTACAAATTGAGTGAGTAACGCCCTCGATAGCATCTTCTTGGCCATGGGCAAAGTCATACGCAGGGTAGATATTCCATTTATCTCCGGTACGGTGATGCGACACTTTCTTGATCCGGTACATCACTGGATCCCGAAGGCTGACATTGGGTGAGGCCATATCAATTTTGGCCCGAAGGGTCATACTTCCTTCATCTACCTCCCCATTTTTCATTTGCTCCAGCAATGTCAGATTTTCTTCTGCCGGACGTTCGCGGTATGGGCTGTTCTTACCCGCCTCGGTCAAGGTGCCTCGGTACTGACGCATCTGCTCTGCATTCAACTCACAAACGTAGGCTTTACCCTCACGCACCAAGTCTTGCGCCCAAGCGTAGAGCTGGTCAAAATAATCAGAGGCATAACGAATGTCACCGCTCCATTGAAAACCAAGCCATTGCACATCTTCAATAATCGCCTGAACATATTCGTCCTCTTCTTTCTCAGGATTGGTATCATCAAAGCGGAGATGACAATCACCCCCATACTGTTCGGCCAACCCAAAATTCAGGCAAATGGATTTGGCGTGACCAATGTGCAAATAACCATTAGGTTCCGGGGGAAAACGGGTGACAACCTTGTCTACGATCCTGGCTTCAAGATCACGTTTAATTGTCTGCTGAATAAAATTGAGCGGTTTGCTATCGTCTGCCATACTGCCGGCCCCGCAGGGGCACTTCTCCATAATAAGAAACGGGATTTAAAGGAGCGGAATTATAGCCTTCAGGCTGTTGCGTATAAACCATTCATATCAGTGATTGGCGAATCAGATAAAGTACGCCCCATGAACGAGCACCCATCCATCTGGCACTAAGCCTCTACCCGCAAGACCAACAGGATACAAAACAGACAGGCTTATGATCCAATCCCAGCCCCAGAACAACATGCGTGCAATTATTTATCTGCAAATATGCCTGTTCTCTTTTTTAATCGGCGATTCACTGTTGAAGCTACTATTTGAGAGCCTACCCACCGGCCAGCTCATCTGTTTGCGTACCTTTGCCTCATTGCTTGTGTTGTTGGTTTTTATGTTCGCCACCGGGCGACTGCATTTATTAAAGGTCAGCAAACCCTTTCACCATGCAATGCGCAGCCTGTTTTTTACCTTTGTCAGCATGGGCTATTATCTTGCGGTAAAATCATTTCCACTCAGTGCAGTTGCAGCTGCTCTAGCTGGTGCGCCCGTGATCATATCCGCTATCTCTCCACTGATACTCAAAGAACACGCCAACAAGATTCAGTGGTTTGCCACCATTACAGGGTTTATCGGCGTCTGTCTGGTACTGAAACCCGACATCAATCAATTTAACTGGTACTACCTGGCCCTATTAAGCCTGCCTTTTTCTTACGCCATTATGATTTTGTGGGCCAAGTACTTATCCAAAACAGAATCGGACTGGGCTTTGAATTTCTACCAATTCATCCCCCTACTTATCATTTCATGCTTCTGGCAACAAGATCAGTGGATCACACCTGACGTCGTGCAATTGAGCATCACATTGTTATCGGGTGCCGCAGCATCTGTCGGCTTTATGCTATTGATCGCCGCCTTTCGAATCGGCAAACCCGTTATTATTGCGCCCTTTGAATACAGCTACATATTAATGGCATTAGTAGCGGACATCCTGTTCTGGCACTTTTTCCCGGATATCTGGCTATGGCTGGGTATTGGTTTAATCCTCACCTGCGGCATAGTGCAAGGCTGGCAAGCAAGAATTGACCCGCCGACAATCACACCGCACCTAAGACCCGAAGATACCCACAGTCCATAGTCTCCACTAACCACCGACGGCCACTGACTAACTAAATAGACACGCTAAGCACTTCAAACGGTTCAAATTAGTGGCTAAAAAACGTACCATAGCCCACTTTTCCATTTCTGATAGCTACAGGATTACACTCACATGATTACCCTCCACACTAATTTCGGCGACATCAATATTGAACTGGATTTTGAAAAAGCACCTCTTTCTGCGGCCAACTTCCTGCAATATTGCCGTGATGATTTTTACACCAATACCATTTTCCACCGTGTCATTGACGGTTTTATGGTCCAAGGTGGCGGCTTCACGCCAGACATGATTGAAAAAGACAGTCGTGGCCCTATTCAAAACGAAGCCGATAATGGTCTCAGCAATGACATAGGCACCTTGGCAATGGCTCGCACTAGCGACCCCCATTCAGCCAGCTCTCAGTTCTTTATCAATGTTGGCAACAATGGTTTCCTGAACCACTCAGGCAAAAATCCCGAAGGTTGGGGTTACGCTGTATTTGGCAAAGTGGTTGATGGTATGGACGCGGTCAATGACATTAAAAATGTTGCCACCGGCTCCAGCGGCTACCATCAGGATGTTCCTACTGAGACAGTAGAAATAGAAAAAATTACTATCAGCGATGCCTACTCTGATAAGTAACTTACTCAATCAGAACTGTGGGTTCGTCCTTGACGGCCCACAGACCTGATTTCAAACTGGTTATAAGCTCGCTAAACATAGCTCTCTAACGGCCATACCCGTCACATGACAACATTAGTTATCTCTGACTTGCATCTCTCGCCTGACCGCCCAGCAGTCTCTAAGGCATTCTTTGATTTTCTGAAAAATGAGGCACAGCAAGCAAAGGCACTCTATATACTCGGCGATCTATTTGAAGCCTGGGTAGGTGATGACGACCCCGCACCTCTATCGCGCGACGTTATTTCGGCCTTAAAAGAACTGACAGACAGCGGCACTGAGCTGTATTTCATGCAAGGCAACCGGGACTTCCTGATCGACAAACGTTTTGCCCGTGAAACCGGCTGTACGCTCTTGCCCGACCACTATGTCGCCCAACTTGAAGGACAAAAAATCCTGCTACTACACGGTGATACTTTGTGCATTGGTGATGAGCAATATCAAAAATTCCGACGCAAAGCACGACACCCTGTTTTCCGCTGGTGTCTAAACCATCTACCACTGAAAACACGCCAAAATATCGCAGCAAGTTGGCGATCAAAAAGCATGAAGGTTAACGCCAACAAGTCCGACAATATTATGGATGTCACACCCTCCGAAGTTGAACGTGTTATGGAAAAGTATCAAGTAAACATCATGATTCACGGGCATACCCACCGCCCTAACCGGCACCAACACAAAAATGGCGTAAGAATAGTACTGGGCGACTGGCACCATAATGGCTGGTATATCCGTGTCACTGAAAACACCTCACCCGAATTGATTTCTTTTCCCATTTAAAATCTATACGGCTAATAGACCCACCCCTTATATTTTAGAGCCACAAACACCCCTGCACATACCCCCGCACACTAGATCAGCAGCCACAGGCCTCTGCTCACCGAAACATCATCATTAAGTATTTGATTTTAAAGGGTATTAATTTATGATCGGCGGCCAAAGATTGGAAAATAAAAGCAAGGATTAGGCTTCTTTTGCCAAATCACAAAAGCTCTTTTTTTCTCTAATCCCTGGCAAATAAACAAAAATAGTCTTGATTTAAAATCGTTGCCCCTGAGATAAGGG
>JASJGJ010000099.1:0-2923 GCA_033791605.1 Porticoccus sp. | reverse complement strand
TGGCACCCTCGATGACCAGCTTGGTGTTGAGTCGATGCACATTGTCGGCGTGGATGACGTCGGGTCGCGCAGCGGGAATCCAGATGTCGCATTCCACATCGATCACCGCGTCGCGGTCAATGGCCTTGCCGCCAGGGTAATCAGACACAGTCTTGCCGGCCTGTTTGAGTTCGATGAGGGTATCAAAATTCAAACCGTTGGGATCATGTACCGCACCACACGAATCGGCCACTGCCACCAGCACTGCGCCTTTTTCCATTAGAAAACGGGCGGTGTTTCTGCCCACGGCACCAAAACCCTGAATCACGAGGCGAGCACCTTCCAGAGGAAAATCACCGTAGCGCAGGGCAACGTCGGTGACGTGACTCAGCCCCCAACCGGTGGCACCAATCTCATCCAACGGAATGCCGCCCACCTCGCGGGGTAGACCCACCACGCGACCAATTTCGTCCTTGACCCAGGCCATGCATTCCTCATCAGTGCCCATATCCGGCGCGAAGATATATTCCTCCACATTACGTAGGGAACAGGCCAGAGCACGGATGAGTTGCTGCTTCTCATCCTTGGGCATCTTCGGGTCACCGTACAATACCGCCTTGCCACCACCATGCGGTAAACCGGCTGCGGCATTTTTCATGGTCATGGCACGGGCAAGGCGGACACATTCCTCGACGGTCACATCCGACGCCATGCGTACCCCACCAATAGAGGGCCCCTTGGCAACATTGTCGATCACCAGAATGGCTTTTAGATTGATAGAGGGCTCGTGAATATGAATGATCTTGGCGGGTCCTAATTCGTCAGAAAACTTGAAAACATCCAACATCATTCACTCCTGGAAACTCAGCGACCCTTTCGTAAATGCATCACTTTTTGTTCATGAAATATTTTGTTTTTTCGAGCGGTAAAAATTGAATACCTAGTCTAATTCTAGACTATTCTCAATAGTGAAGACCCTATTTTCATATCAGCTAATAATTGTGAGCTTCACGTAACATTTGTTGAGAGGGAGAGGGCGACATGGCAAACGAACACATGAGTACGGTTCAGGTTGGTGCTCCGGACCCAGAGTTAAACACATCACCAATCGTTGAGGATGCGAATGAAGACTTTGAAGTGGTAGCGCAAGAAGTAGAGAATTTACCAGCTTGTTATTTCAATAATACCCACTACCCAAATGGAACATATGTGTGTAGCGGCAGTGGTGAATTACTTCACTGCAGTGGTGGGTTATGGGTGCGCGAGGGGACGTGTGACTCCGAAAACCTTTAATCAATTGAATGCTTGTGCAATAGCGATAGCATTCAACATTGCATTCAAATATTGCATTTAGAAAAAGAAGGCTGGGCTTAGTTCTTGGCATTTAAGAACTAAAAATATTATAAGAAAGGACACTGAAGAACAAATCAAGGAGTCAGCGTGGCTATCATCGGTATTGACCTTGGCACCCAAAATTCGGCGACGGTTATTTTGCGCGGAGGCCGCCCTGTCATCATACCCAGTGCCGAAGGCATCAGTCTCGGCGGTAAGGATTTTCCCAGTTATGTTGCGATAACAGCGGATAATCGTTAGTTGCCATAGATTTGTGACTAAATTTTCAATGATGGGAAGTTTCAGGATGTTCGTCAATGTCCAACCTACGGACAGGGCGTACAAAGTGATTAATTGGCCTAGCATGTGCGTTGGGATTTTTCTGAAACAGGAAAACGTTAACAGGATATATCGTGGGATATTTAGTTGAATAAAACATGATGAAAGAATCCAAAGTAGCGCCAGAAAATAAATGGTCGGTAAAAGTGACGCGTGAAAGTCATGCGCTGGATCTTGAGGAAGGTGTGTTCACATGGATAGATCCTGTAAAGATTGCTTGGTCACTCAAGAAATCAGCGGATGAAAGTAAACAGCGTAAGGTCGAGCCATTTCGTTCTGCCATGTCCATGCTTGTCTTCTATATCAATCGAGCAGGAAAGAATCTAGATGAAGAACAAAAACGCATCCTGGAAACAACCAAGGACGAATTAAGAAAAATATATGGCAAGGCTTAATGGATAAAAATCATCAGTTTAGAGAGTAATAATTGTCATAGCGAAAATTATTTTAATTAAAAATGATCATGGAAAATGAAAAAGGTTCACTCTGAGTGTTTTCAAGTCTACTGGCAGACATTGCTTTAATACTGCATTTGGCATTTATTGTCTTTGTTGTGTTCGGTTCGCTGTTCGTTTTCCATCGTCGTTGGATTGCCTGGATACATATTCCCATGGTGTTCTGGGCCTCGGTGGTTAACCTAATGCACTGGTATTGTCCATTAACGCCGATCGAAAAATATTTTCGCGAAGCGGCGGGACAAGCGGGTTATGAGGGTGGATTTATTGCGCACTATATCGTTCCATTAATCTATCCTCAGGGGATGTCATATGACTTGGGTATTGCCATTGGCGTGAGTGTCTTCATATGGAATGGCTTGGTCTATAGTCTGGTTGTATATCGTGCTTATCACACTAAGTGATGGTTCCTGAATGCGCACTTGGTAGGGACATGTGTGTTGTGCCTGGCATTATTTTGTAGCGATACTTTGAGCTAGCGAGGTTTAGCGAAGATGTTTGGTGGCTTAGTTATTTCTGTATTTCTATTGTCGCTATTTGGTGGTTGGTTGTACCAGCAGCAGCCAGCAATGATCTTTTTTCCTTCCAAAAGTTTGATTCAGACACCAACAGATTGGGATTTGGAGTATGAAGACACAACTTTGGAAACTGAGGATGGGGTTAAACTGCATGGCTGGTTTGTTCCATACCAGGGAGCATCTCGAACATTGTTGTTTTTTCATGGTAATGCAGGGAATATTTCATATAGAGGGGAATCTGTGGCGATTTTTCACCGGCTCGGCCTGAATGTTTTTATATTTGATTATCGAGGCTATGGA
>JASJGJ010000098.1:0-5624 GCA_033791605.1 Porticoccus sp. | reverse complement strand
ACATGTGACTGCCCTGCCGCATGAAATGACCAGCGATAGTCTACTAGATGCCATTCGCACAAGGCTTCAGCAGTAAACACTGTTTGGCGCGCCCGACAGGATTCGAACCTGTGGCCCCCAGATTAGGAAAGCGTAGCGCTTTCGTGTTAGGGTTTCTATCTAATTGATATTGCAGTATTAAATATACTATATGTAAAGAAACATGTATGCAAAGTCATGCAAAGAATGAGTTAAGGGACAAAAATCTTCTTTAAAATTGTACCTTGACCCGTCACGTCAGTTCGATTCATCAAAAGAAGCCAACATCTCCCAAAACTGGCGAGGAGAGATCACCGGCAAATTCACGACCTGCTGCAGTTTCAGAAGTGCCTTGTCACCAGTGACGAAAACGTTGGCCTGTCCTGCAATCGCAGAAGCAACGATAGCTTCGTCGTTAGGGTCGGGCAATGAAGGAAAGGGCCGCTCACCCTTGACAACATAAGCTTCGTCCTGGAGAAAGGCTACAAACTCCTTTGTTACCGATACTGACTGCCCAAGTTTTCCAGGAAGAATCCGCTCAAGTTCCTCGAAAACAGGTGCTGATATCAATAAATCATGAGACTGAAGAATGACCTCAAACAGCTCCGCGCAGAGTCCGCGTGTTGTGAGTGCGCTTGCGAGGACGTTGGTATCGAGAAATACCTTCACGATACATCGTTAAAAACATCTTCATCACTAATATAGCCTGCTGCTTCGGCTAGTGGTAACGCCCTCCGCCGGAGTTCACGGAAACGTTCTACAGCTACACGCTTGCGCAACATCTCTCTAGCCACATCACTCTTGGTGCGATGTTGCGTACTGGCAATTCTCTCCAGGTCACTCTCGAGTTGCTTGTCAATACGGATTGTTAACGTGGCCATGATGCCTTCCATTTGAGAAAATACTATGTCTTACATTGTAATACAAGAGGAGGAAGGGAATCAAGAAAACACAGAATTGCTCAAGTGGCTTTTATACCGAGAAATGTTATCTATGCATCTGGAATAAGGCGTAAACCATGTTCCCGGTATAGACCTTTATGTTTATGGCGCGCCCGACAGGATTCGAACCTGTGGCCCCCAGATTAGGAATCTGGTGCTCTATCCGACTGAGCTACGGGCGCTTGCAAGACGGCGTATTTTAACAAAAAACGTAATGAAGACTCACTGCTTATTTTTTGTTTGTGTAAACCCGAATCGTGACGGTCCCGCATCGATAGATTTCGCCAAACACAATGGCTGCTGTGTGATCTGTATCGAAGCATTAAGTCATGCTATCCCGCAAACTTCCCTTAAATAGTGCATAAATACTAGCCAGATTCTTCTGGCAGGGTAACAATCAGGAAGTTCTAGTGAAAAAAGCCAACATCATGGCATCAGTGATGCAGCAAAACAGAGCCATTTGTAACCCTTCTCCTTAGCCAATTGTCTTTATTAATAGCAGCAAGAAAAAAGATAAATAATGCCAAAAAACCAGGGGTTTAATCAAAGCATACCGAGGGAGCTTATTTTGCGTGCCCAAAAAGGACATATGGATGCTTTTGAACAAATCTATCGTGAGTTTTCGACTGCGAGTCTTTCATTGAGTTATCGAATTTGTGGTCAGCGCGCTATTGCAGAGGATTGTGTACACGAAGCCTTCGTCAAAATAATGAAAAATATTAAGCAATTTAATAATAAAGGTTCATTTGCAGGCTGGTGTCGAAGAATTGTTACATTTGAAACCATCAACCGTGTCAAGCACCTGAGCAGGCTGACGCTTGTTGGTGATAGTGACCTGGAGAACCTTACAAACTCGTCGCTGTTTGACAGAGACTGGCTTGCCAACTGTATTGATCTCGAAAAACTCATTATGCAGCTTAGCCCGCTATCCAGGGCGGTGTTTTCTTTACATGAAATTGAAGGTTATACGCACAAGGATATTGCTCAAATGTTTGGCAAATCGGTGAGCTTTTCAAAAGTGACGCTAAGCCGTGCATATGCAAAATTGGAGCAACTGGCCATCGTCGAGAAACAGGATGATAAAAATGCACCTGAATAATGATCAATTATTAGAGCCGGATGAAGGCGACTTAAGTCACTTGTCAAAGTGTGAGGTATGTCGATCGCGAGCTGAAAATTTAAGTATTTTCCGGTCACGCTTGCAATCCATGCCAGAAAAACTAACCCCGATTGACCAATGGCAAAGTATACAAAGTAGTTACTACGCCCAGGCAGGTATAACAGAGCTTGTTTCTGCGAGAAGAACTGCGACTTTTTGGAAAGTAGCCAGTGGAGCCATTGCCGCATCTTTTGCAGTTTTTATGCTCTGGCAGACTTTTTATCAGGCACACGACGCTGATATGTCATCACAGGATGTAGTCATCACCGCGTTGATAAAAGAAAACAATGTTATGCAACAGCAATTGGGTGACCAACTGACTGTTCAACGGACACCCAATATTAAAACAACGGGATTGCTGGTGGAACTGGAAGTCATCAATGCAAAACTTCAACAGGCCTATTTGGAAAAACAGAGCGAAGAGCAAAAACTGCACTTATGGCAACAGCGTCAAATATTGTTGCAGACGATCTTGTCGGCAATTAAACAACCTCATGTGATAGAACTCTAGATTGGAGTGTTGATTTGAACATCAAGCACAAAATTTTAATCGGTTTATGTTTGTTATTGATTGCGACTAAGTCTGTGTATGCCGATATACCTCCCGAGCAGTGGAGCCCACAATCGCAGGAGTTATTGAAGAGCTTAATTAGTGATGTGAGGGAAACACTGACTCTTATAGCGACTGCAGAAGGTAAACAAGGTCATACATTGGAGCAATTTCAATACAAATTGGACCTGGATCGCAGTTACAAATTTGACCTGGGTTTGGTACTGGAGATGAACGACGAACAATCGGCCTTCGAAGTTCTGTCCGTGACACCCGGCAGTCTGGCTTCATCCCATGGCATATCAGCCAATGATGAAATTGTACGGGTCGATGGTATTCCTGTTACAGCTGAAACCGAGAGCAGTATTCTGAAGAGAATACAGCGGCTAAAAGTAGGTGAGAGTTTAACTTTGACGCTGAGTCGTGAGGGTGCAAATCAGGAAATACTCGTCCCTGTTACAGGCCGAATTGTTCCCAGGATAAGGCTGGAAATAGGGACTGGACCCACAAATGAGACAGATTACACGAGGGAAACCCGGGAATTACTGGAAAACCTGGCGTTAAGAATTCAGGTGACTGCAGCAGCGATTAATGAAAATGAAGTTCACGCTGAAAAGGGAGAAGTCCTGATTTACTCCATTCATATGCATAAAGCTGACTTTGGTTTAGACTTGGATGTTGCTAACCCCAAAAACGGTTTTGTGGTGTTATCGGTTAGAGAAAACAGTCAAGCGGCAGAATTGGGTATTGAGATCGATGATGTCGTTATAACCGTCAACCAACTTGAGGTGAATGAAGCAAATTTGGAGTTAATACTGGTTGAACTTTCATCACTGGGTTTAGGTGATAGTCTAGCCCTCACAGTAAAGCGGAATACCAGGCTTAGCCACCTGACCATGACGGTTGAAGAGGACAAGCTGCCGTCAGTAGATTTACACATTGAACCAGGCGATTTTGAAAAACCTCTACCAGTCGCAAATCTGTCAACCACATCCAGCCCAAGAATCCAATCAGGCTTTGATGATAGTGTGGATTTCAGTCAGTACAAGACATTTAACTTTGGTAGCCAGACAGAAATTTCAGACCCTGATTTCCATAACCTTCTGCTGCTGACTTTCAGTGCTGCAACCGAAGAGCAAATGCGTTCAAGGGGTTACGTCAAATCTGATAACCCTGACGTTTTAATCAATGTATCGGTAGATGTAGAAGATAAAACTCAGGCCCCCACCCAAACTATAGGATGTCCGAGTTACAGCATTAAAAAAAGCCCCACCGCATTGCCCAGTTCCCACTACATTGACGGTAAAGGCAGAGGTACATTTTGCCGGTACACCGAAGGGCTGATCAAAATTGAAATGGTTGATTTAAAACTAAACCGTACCATCTGGGACGGTGTTTCGTTTGTACGCATTGACGAAAGAGAGAGGGGCGCGTTTTTAAATTCGTTTATCATGCGTGACGTAGATACCATGTTTGAGAGTTCTCCATTTAGCGCTCGTTTATCGCCTCTCTTCTCTGTCGAGAGTAATCGTGTAGCTGAGATTAGTCACTAAGCGGGCTGTCGATGACTGCTTCTGGCTGTTAGCCGTCCGTGGAGGTGGATAAATATCTACTCTTTGAATAGCCGGAGTCAGCTGAGAAGCGGACTCTCGCCATGTTTTGAGTTTACGCTTTAACCCGTGTACTTAAGTTCAACAAGTCATGAATAGATTTGTTGTAATTTCTGCAGGTTTGTTGTTGAGGTCGCATTTTTATCAAGATGAGTCGGAAAGAGGAGACGACTGATGGCCTATGATGATGGATTGGCATACCGGCTAAACGAAATTTATACTGCCATTCCAGGAGTGGTTGATAAGAAAATGTTTGGTGGCCTGGCTTTTATGGTCAACGGTCACATGTCGTGTGGAATTGTGAACGACACATTGATGGTGCGCGTCGGGCCGGACCTGTATGAAAAAGCATTGGGGCGACCCTATGCACGACCGATGGATTTTACCGGCAAACCAATGAAGGGCTTTGTTTATGTAGCTCCTGAAGGCTTCGAATCAGATGAGGAATTAATGTCATGGGTACAATTAAGTCTAGACTTTGTCATGAGCCTGCCACCGAAATAGGACTAATGGGAAGCAAGCCCGTTTGCACTTTCATGACAGGTTACCAGCTATATTTCAACTCATGTCGTGCCCGTGCTCTATCTATCATGCTGATCCTGACCATGGCGGTATTTCCTCAAAAAGGTTTGACTCAACAGGAAGTCAGCAGTAACTCCTATGAGGACTTACTTGTCCTGTTTGAAAACTGGCGCGAATTTGAAACACCGCCTTTGCTCGAAGGAGCGCCAGACTACACGGCGCAAACCACCGCGCGGCGCCATCAGGAGCTAAAAACCTACCAGGCCCGGTTGATGTCTTTCGATATCGAAAGCTGGCCGGTGGGGCAGCAGGTGGACTGGCACCTGGTACGGGTGGAGATGAACGGTATGGATTTTAATATCCGTGTTCTTAAGCCCTGGGTTCGCGATCCGGCTTACTACACATCGGTTTGGACCGCGCAAAGCGATACACCGGCCCATGAAGGTCCCACCCACCATGCGCTGGTGGAATTGTGGACCTATGAATTCCCTCTCAATGCGCAGTCCGAGGCAAAGCTCAGCACGGAACTGGGAACCATACCGCCGCTATTGAAACAGGCACAGGCCAACCTCACAGGCAATGCACGTGAGCTTTGGATCGGCGGTATCCAGAACCTCAGGGATCAACAGGCTGCGCTTGTTGAACTGGCGGCTAAGACCAAAACCACCGGTGATGAATTCCACACGGCCCTGAAAAATGCAATGGTCGCGACCAACGGCTTTGTAGCGTGGTTAGAAGCACAATCAACGTCAAAGACCGGACCGTCCGGGATCGGCAAGGAAAACTACACCTGGCAGTTGCGCAATGTACACCTGGTACCACTG
>JASJGJ010000097.1:0-3030 GCA_033791605.1 Porticoccus sp. | reverse complement strand
AGCAGAAACCTTGTCATAAAACTCCCCAGGAGAAAGTTAATGACATTGTTAGTGTTAAGGGCAGCCTTAAAAATTAATTCACATTTCTAAGTTTCCACTTACTCATTCTATCTGCGTTGCTCGTCAGTTAATATAGTTAAGGGAGTCGGGAGCTCTTACCAGTCCAGGCAGTTCAAATAATAGAATTTAGAAAATGTAAGGAATACTGCTCATTCATAACTTTTGTAGTTTTTAAAATGTAGTTTTTAAAATTCTTTTATTTTTCTATATCTTGTGTTAATTCAGCTGTTTGGATACACATTAAACCCGGCTGATCGTTTTGGCGGTCGTATGTCATTCCAGACCTCGCATTCCAAGCCACACATTTAAAGCAAAACCCTATTGCAATTGTGAGAAAGAATATCTATCTTTTGATCGAACCAAAAAAAAAAGCAAAAGACTGAAGGAATTCCGATGACCTACAATTTTACTGTTTGTCCCCACGATACTGCACAAAACTTGCCGGGCTGGTTTTTTATGAATAGCTATCTCCAGCGTAGCTCAGGGATGCATATCCATTTCGAACCTTTCGATGACTTTGCCACCCAACGCCAGGCGGTGCTCGATGGTGGGATCCAGATTGTCTACGCTAATCCCTTCGATGCTGCGCTGTACGCCAGGGAACTGGGGTTTCTGCCTCTGGTTCGGCGTGCAGCCTGCTGTGACGAGGCCTACATCCTGGCCGGGGCGGACAGCCCCATTTCGGCTCTGGGTGATACATCGAGTAATCATTATCGGTTGTCCAGCGCTACTGACAAGACCGCAATCCATGCCCTGGGGGTAGGATTGCTCAAACAGGAGGGAGCCAGTCGTGATAACTTTGATATTCAGCTGAAGGGCAATTATCTCTCGGTGATCAGAGCCTTGACCATGGGTGAAGCGGATCTGGGCATCGTATTTAACGAGACTTACGATGGCCTGTCAGATTTGGTCAAGACGCAGCTCAAGGTTCTGGGGGCAACACACCAGGGCGATACCTTTCATCTGTTTTGCGTCAGTCCGGAGCTGGGGGACAATGCAGAGCTATTGAGATCGATCCTGGCTTCAATGGGTGACAGTGAAGATGGACGTAAGTGTCTGGACGACCTTGGATTCACGGGTTTTGACAGGCTCGACGCTTCGGCCTTTGCGGCTCTAGTGAAGGCCTGCGAGACGACCTGGTAACTCTGCGTTCTATGAAACATTATATGTTAGTATAATAATGATGCATTAAAAACTACTTTAAAAAGTGTCCGAAAAAGTGTTGACACATCACTTGACGGCGGGTTGTTTTCGCCAGTCAAGTTGGGTAATTTGTTATATGTTGAACTTCAGCATTCAGTAATACTTACTGCTAGCCCGCCCAATGATGTTTCCTTATATTTATGTGACATTTCCAATCCGGTTTGCTTCATAGCTGCGATACAATTATCCAGTGGCATAAAGTGATAACCGCTTCCTCGAAGTGCAAGAGAAGTTGCTGTATATGCCTTAATTGCACCAAACCCATTACGCTCAATACACGGTACTTGAACAAGGCCGTTAACGGGATCACAAGTCATACCAAGGTGGTGTTCAAGGGCGATTTCTGCAGCATTCTCTACTTGTTGAGGTGTGCCACCACGAATCGCACACAAACCGGCGGCAGCCATAGCTGCCGCTGAGCCCACTTCACCTTGACACCCTACTTCAGCACCCGAAATAGAGCTTCGATGCTTAATTAAACCACCAATTGCACTAGCGGTAAGAAGAAACTCCCGTACTTGTTCTATTGTGCCATGCTCATGGGTAATGAAATAATAGAGAACCGCGGGTATGACACCAGCTGCGCCATTTGTTGGCGCAGTCACCACCATATTACCGGCTGCATTCTCTTCATTCACTGCCATAGCATAAGCGCACAACCAGTCATTAACGTTTGCATTAACAGGGTTGTTGTGAATATGTTGGTATAAATCTTTAGCGCGCCGTGGGATATCAAGGCCGCCAGGTAATTTGCCTTCTGCTTCTAATCCTTTTTCAAGACATATTTGCATTGATTGCCATATCGTATCTATGCCTTGAATAAGTGTTGTTTCGGACAGGTGATCAAGTTCATTAACCTGCTTCATTTGTGCAATGGACATATTATTGTCTTTGGACATCTGTAACATTAGGCTGGCCGAGTCAAATGGATACGTGCACGAAGAAGATGGTTGCATTTTGAGCGGTGCTTGCAATTGACTAATTTCAGCTAAGGTACTGATAAATCCACCACCAATAGAAAAATAGGTTTCTGAAAATAATATTTTTTCGTCGCGGTCTATAAGCTCAAAGATCATACCGTTTGGATGCTCGGGCAAGGGCTCACCCTTATCAAATACAATATGATCATTAGGTTTAAATACTATGCTGTGATTCTTATCTATATCAATATGATCACTTTCCCAGATCGTTTTAACGAGGCGAGCAACATCTTTATCGACCAGGCTGGTCGGCAGATGGCCATGCAAACCTAAAGCAATCGCGCGATCAGTAGAATGCCCCTTACCGGTAAAAGCCAAAGAGCCTTTAAGCGTACAATGGATAAACGCGTCTTTTATGTTTGATTCAATTAATTTCTGATCTTTTAAGCGATCAACAAAATCATTTGCAGCCACCATTGGGCCGAGCGTATGCGAACTCGATGGGCCAATACCGATTTTAAATAACTCTAATACACTGATAAACATAGGTTCTCTTTATTAATTCCCTAACCCAGACTAGCTGGATAAGTCTCTTAGCCCTAATAACCTAATGATCCTGTATCAATTGACGCACACATATAACGCCATGCTAACTTGCCATTTTATACCGGCCAGAGTGAAACGGCGCGGCGTATAAAATGGTCAATATTGAGCTGATCGTTAGATTTATTTTAGAATGCCACTGAATTTTTAGCTTACGATGATTCATCGAAACTACTGCCGAAACTACGGACCGAAACTACTGGGCAGCCATCTAATAGAACTTGCTAAGGCAAAATCTAAACAC
>JASJGJ010000096.1:0-34624 GCA_033791605.1 Porticoccus sp. | reverse complement strand
CCATACTGCCAAAGGTATTTATCTATTTCATAGTTTGAATACTTACGAAGTTCAAAATCATTTCTAAAATTAGTGAAAACACTATAGAAATCTTTATAATTTTTTGGAACTGAAAAACCAAGTTTCTTTTGATGTTTTTGATTAAGGTACCCAACCATTACTATCCATATATAACTGTCATATATTGGGAGCTTATACTTGCTCAAAAAGTGAATATATTTTGAGCAAAAGGATAGATTATTCCTTTTGTGATGCTTGCCTGTCCTTTGGCTTATCCACGAAACATTAGAAATTTTATCTACCAAATTTGCATACTGCTCTTCGCTTAAATCAGTATGCGTATTATCAATTTCTTCGCTGATTTTTAAAACTACGGGGGCTATGTATTGGATGGCGGTTGAATAAATCTGGTTTAAAGCGGCAACTTTTATAGATACTTCATGCTGGTTCTCTTCATCATTAAGGGATGAGAAAAGCTTACTCAAACTTTCATTGATAAGGTTTCCACCATCACTATCATGTTGATGTAGAAGTTCTTCGATATTCAATTGGGATGTTGGTTGTAATTTCAATGGATTCATAGTGACGTATAACTGCTAATTAATAAGCCTGAAGACCTATTAACAAGAAGGCTCTTTCTCAGAGGATTAGACGATCTATCAAGAGATGGGATTATTGACATACTAGCCTCCATGCAGTGTCTTCATTCAATTCTTAGGCTATTGATCATAATTGATAAGCTTAAATAATCAATGTTTTAGCAAATAACTAAAGAAAAGGTACTACCTTTGCCCTTCCCTCTTCCAGTAATGGTTTTTTTATATAACTACTCATAATACAAGGCATCAATTATGGGCAAAAAGGCACTCAATGGCATTACATCTGGATGTGTGTAAACCGTCTGATTGATACTTGTATCTGCTATAGCATGACCTACAACAGCTTTTTGAAGGGAATCACTTAGATTGGCAGCCTTCATTTTAGTGACTACTGTGTGCCTAAAAGAGTGGAAGACTTTTTTATTATTATTTTGGTCACAATCCTCAATACCCAGTTTTTCCCTCAAACCAAAGAACCAATTTGTAACTCTATGGGCTTTCACCTCAAATAATCTGTCACTCTCACACGCATTAACGTAATCAATAAAACCAGCTTCAAGTAGTTCCGGATGAATAGGCACTCTACGAATGGATTGCTGGTTTTTAACTGAACCTGCTTCTTCAACAATGCTGAGATAGTACCGACCGGATTTATCATCTTTTTGAAAGTCTTGCTTTCTTAACTGCGTTAACTCTCCTCGTCTAGCTCCGGTGTAGGCAGCTAACAATGGAATCCACCTCTTATACGGCTGAACCTCACCCTGAGTGGCTTCTAAAATAGCTTTCACCTCAGAATCTGTAAAAGGAGCGTAGGAATTTTTTACATGAAGAAATTTGAGGTTTAAATCTACAGCAGGTGACACTTGAATATAGTCATTATTTAAAGCAAGCCTAAAGACCCCCTGTAGCATTTTAACAACTTCCCCAACAGTCTTAGCTTTAACTAAGTCCCCTTCCGGTATGTCCATGTCTAACAGTTCTTGGACAGGCTTTCCTTTGTAAGGGTGTTTATTCCGTACCGGAAGTTCTGCATAGGCAAACATCCAATCTCGAATATCTTTACGGGTGATTTTATTAATCGGCTTATCAGGAGCTATGACCTTTAGGGTCTCAAAATTACGCTGGTAACCTTTCTGCATCTTTTCGGATAAGTTTTCATGTTTAACTTTATAGGCAAAGAACTCTTTGAAAAGCTCTGAGAACAATTGTAAATCTGGCTCGTGGTGAGCAGGTAATACAGGAACAGCTATTGATTTAGCCCTATCAAGGAGGCCACAAAACTCATCTGAGCGTCCGTTAGCTGCATTAGCCGCATGAGCTTTAAGTAATACAAAAAGTAGCTGATACAGTTCTCCCTGCCCTTCTGGGACAACCGTTTTCAGTGGCTCTTGGTGAGGTGTTAGCTTTGCAATGTCTTTAGAGAAATCTGGATGAAGAGGCTGACAACCATCTTCCATACAGTCCCAGATATGATCCACTTCTGCATAGATAGCATTTGATACATCTTCTCTTTCATACCTATTTAGTTGATCTGTGAATGAGAAATCAGACAACTCCTCGAATAGAGCTTTGAGCAAAGCAGAATCTGTAGACATTGCGATCCTTTGCATTATGGAAATTTTAGGAAGAACCAGCTTCTGTGCTAGCAGATAATCTTGGGTTTTAAGAGATTTTACAACCTCTTTAGGGTACCCCAAGGATTGAATACGGATAGGTATCCGATATCTCAGGTAATGGGTTTTACCCCTAGTAAGGATTTTCGTGGTTACAGATTGGTTACAAATCATGGTTACAAAGGGGCCTTAGTCCGTTAACGCCTTGATTTGTAAGAGGTTGGGAGTTGGCCTGTAAGCCGGGTTCTGTCGTGGGCAACCATTCCTCTAGAACGCATGTCACCATACGCTTCAAGCAACCTACCCGAGTCCAACGCGGGCCACGCCAACGGACTCCTATTTGGTCTTGCTCCGAGTGGGGTTTACCATGCCACAAACTGTTACCAGTTGTGCGGTGCGCTCTTACCGCACCCTTTCACCCTTACCTGTTCACCACTCTCTATAAAGAAAGCGGGGCCATCGGCGGTCTACTCTCTGCTGCACTTTCCGTAGGCTTGCGCCCCCCAGGGGTTACCTGGCACTCTGCCCTATGGAGCCCGGACTTTCCTCCCCTGCCAACCCAATATCACCTAAGGAAATATCGAGAAGTTACAGCGACGGTTGCCCAGCCAACTCCCGGCGAGAGATTACCATGAAAATCTCTATCGTCCCCATATTGTTTATTCATCGGGCATTTTTTGGTGATTATTTGACCGAATTGGCATTTCCACTCGGCAATATTGGTTACGATACACCCATAAAAGCATTTGATCAGGCAATACAAACAATTACTCAAGGTGCAAATAATGTTGAGAATAGTGGTAATGAACCCAAAAGGTGGCTCCGGAAAAACCACCATTTCCACGAATCTAGCGAGCTATTTCAGCAAATGCGGTAAAATCACTACACTGATGGATCTGGACCCACAAGGATCCAGCGTCTTTTGGGCACACAAGCGCCCTAAGAATGCACCCGACATTCAACTGGTAGATGCACACAATAGCCCACACAACGTGACTCGCAGCTGGGCCATTCAGCCTCCTCGTAATACTGAGGTACTTGTTCTCGACACACCGGCTCGACCAGACTTAACTAATCTCAGCCCCCTGTTAAGAGAGGCCTCCGTTATTCTGATCCCCGTTCTTCCCTCTGAATTTGACTTACACTCCGTGGCCAATACTGTTCAGCAGTTGAGACGAATGCTACCGTCTCAAAAGAACATTGCCCTCATTATCAATCGCACTACAAAAAATTCTGGTGTGCATAAAATTGCAGACAAACTCTCAAAGCAGCTTAATTTACCTGTGATTACCCACTTAAGGGATACCCGCAACTATACTCAGACAGTATCGCGCGGCTTGGGTGTTTTCGACATGGATGGCACGCACTATGAAAATGAAAAAACAGACATTCTTAAAATTGCAGAATGGTGTGAAGCAAAAAGACCCTCAGCATCTGAACATGTTTTTAAACGTATGAATCCTGACACGATCGCATTAGCGAGCATTGCTTAAGACCGAAGTCGATCGAAAATACTATTCAAAACACTCGTTGCTGGCTGGATTTATTTTTTTAGAGAAAGGGCCAACTGATATAATGCATTTTTTTGACCACCAGTGATTTTTGCTGCCAAAGAAGCCGCCTGCTTTAACGGTAACTCATCTAACAATAGAGAAAGTACTCGCTGCTGTTCGACTGTATCCAACTCTTTCATTGCAACATCAACACCTTTTACAATGAGAACAATCTCGCCCTTTTGCTGATTTAGATCACTCTCAACTTGCCGCTGAACCTCGGCCAAGGTTCCGAACAAAAAAGTCTCATAGGTTTTCGTTAACTCTCTGGCCATAACGACATCACGATCTTCACCAAACACTTCGGACATATCAGCAAGCGTATCGACTATTCGGTGGGGTGATTCGTAAAAAACTAAGGTGCGAGACTCATCAACTAAACTTTGAAACTTTTTTATACGGGCAGATGTTTTGGCTGGAGGAAACCCCTCGAAGGTGAACCTATCGCTGGGCAAACCAGATGCACTGATTGCGGCAATAAGCGCACAAGGTCCAGGAATGGGAACCACCCTGAACCCCTGCTGCCTAACAGCTCTAACTAATTTATAGCCAGGGTCCGATATCAAGGGCGTGCCCGCATCAGAAATCAATGCAACCGACTTCCCCTGCTCCAGGAGTTCGATAATTTTGGTGATTTGTCTATCATCGCTATGATCATGATAAGAGATCAAGGGCGTTTTAATCGCCAAATGACTTAACAAGCGACCACTATGACGAGTATCTTCAGCCGCCACGACATCAACAGCATGGAGAACATCCACGGCACGAGGTACCATGTCACCCAAATTACCTATGGGCGTAGCCACCACATACAATTCACCCGCCATAAGAAATGACACCAATGTTTAAAACTCGAATCACAATAATAACCTTGTGCTTACTGACACTCTTGATAGTCGGCTGCACACAACAACCGCCCATAACTACCGTAGAAAAATCACCAAGCCAGCAAATCACTGAGCGGGCAGACCGTGAGCTATTACTGGCAGCCAGCAGCATATCACCACAACGAGAACTGCACCAATTACAGGCTGCAGAACTGTTTATTGAAACCAATCAAAAGGAAAAAGCATTAGCAATACTGGAAATCATTTCGGCCGATGAGCTGCCCAATAACGATTTTTCTCGATATAGCTTAAAGTATGCTGAATTAGCTTTGGCCGATGACCGTTTTTTTACTGTTCGCCAACTATTATCCAATTCGAGAATAGAGCAACATTGGCAACAACTTTCCCTTCCCCAACAACAACAATGGCAACTTCTCCGCGGTGAACTGTTTTCCCTACTGGGAGAGGACAAAAAGAGTATAGATGCCTATGTAGCCCTTTCTGCCTCATCAACCTCCCAGCAGCAACGACAGGAAGTACATGAAAAAATTTGGCATGTACTCACCCACATACCTCACGACAAGATGGAAGAACTCAAAGCCAGCGAGAAAGACCGAAATATTCTTGGCTGGTACTCTCTGGCAAGTATCACCCGTAAAAATCAGGGTGATGTCAGACAGCAACTTGAGCAGATTGCAGAATGGCAAAAAACTTGGTTCAGCCACCCCGCTGCATTAACGCCGCCATCCATTCTTTCTTCAATGCAAAAAACTGCCGGAAATATCCCTCAGAGAATAGCCATGTTACTGCCACTTCAAGGCAGCTTGGCCCAAGCGGGAAAAGCAATAAGAAGTGGTTTTCTTGCGGCCTTATATGAGGTTCATGGGCGCTCAGGAGAAACGCCTAATGTTCGATTTTATGACACAGCAGAGGTTGAGGATATAACCCCGCTCTACCAGCAGGCAATTAATGATGGCGCCCAATTGGTTATGGGCCCAGTACAAAAAAGTAAGGTCAAGCAACTACTGAGCTTGCCGGAATTACCCGTACCCACGATTGCCTTGAACTACTTGGAAGAAACGATGGTAACAAGGCCGAAAAATTTCTTCCAGTTTGGACTCTCCACCACAGATGAAGCTCGTCAAATCGCTGACAGAGCATGGATTGAAGGCCAAAGGTCTGCATTGGCGATCACACCAAATAGCAGCTGGGGCGATCGAACACTCACCGCATTTCGTGAACGCTGGGAAGAAAAAGGTGGTATTTTGGTTGAAGCCACACCTTACGAAACCTCACAAACTGACTTTGCACCACTACTTAAACCTGTATTACATATCAACCAAAGTGACTCTCGAAAAAAACGACTGGAGCAACTGCTGGGCAAATCTTTGTCACACACACCACGTCGACGTCAGGATATTGATATGGTCTTTTTGGCAGCCTACCCTGACCACGCACGCCAAATAAAACCCACCCTAGACTTTCTATTTGCTCAAGATCTGAAAATCTATGGAACGTCTCACCTTTATACTGGTGTTGAAAATTTAGGGCGAAACAGAGATCTTGAAGGTATACGCTTTAGTGCCATGCCCTGGACACTTCCTGGCGCTACCGATGAAAAACTACAACCCGACACAACATTGCCTCCACTCTACCGACATATTTTTGCCCTTGGCATCGACACTTACAACCTACATCAATGGCTAGAACAAATGACATTGCAACCCAGCACCCAATTATTTGGCAGCACAGGCACTCTGCAGCTCAACGCCCTAGGCGCTATTGAGCGAGAACAACCATGGGCTGTATTTCGCGGAGGGAAAGTACGCTCAGCACAACAACTCACTGCAGATTAGCGTAGGAGTGTCTTCAGCCTTCACTTTAGATAGACTCGGCTAAGAAGAACACACTACCACCCGACCTGACGCACCAAGGTAGCTTTATTGGCTGTTACTTCAACTCGGCAAAATGGATCGCCATGTTTTTTAAAAAAAGGAAGAAAACCAGCACAAACCTTGGAACTGAAGCTGAGTTATGGGCTCAAACTTTTTTGGAACAACAAGGGCTAAAAACCATTACTAAAAACTTTCATAGTACCCGTGGAGAAATTGATCTAATAATGCGTCACAACCGCACACTGGTCTTTGTTGAGGTGCGGCTTCGCAGCACTCGTCGTCATGGCAACGCCATGGACAGCATTGACAGAAGGAAGCAACAACGCATTATTTCTGCCGCACAGAACTATCTACAAACTCAAGGATTATGGGACCAGGTACAATGTCGATTTGATGCTGTATGCCTAGACAAAGACCCCGACAACAGCGCCCAGTATCAGGTAGAATGGCTACGCAATGCTTTTAGCGCATAACCTTTGAAGAGAAGCCGTAAAGAAATCCATGGAATCTAGCGTTATTGAGCAATTTCATCAAAGTATCGAAGCCAAAATGGCTTGTGGTGAAGCATTGGCTCCACTCATTGTTAACGCCAGTATTCGCGTCGTTCAACAATTACTTCAAGAACATAAAATTCTCTGTTGCGGTAATGGACTTTCCGCATCATTATCTAATATGTTCACTCAATCACTTATGCTTCAATATAAAATGGAGCGCCCTGGCTTCCCTGCCGTTTGCCTTAACAGCAACAGTGCAATTTTAACCGCCATCGGTCATCACCACAGTATCAGTGAAGTATTCAGTAAACAGGTTCGTACGCTAGGTCAATCAGGAGACCTGTTGTTTATCTTTAGCAACGGGACCAATCCAAGTAATCTGGTTCAAGCCATTCAAACCGCTCATGACAAATCCATGTCTGTGATTGGCTTTACGGGTAATGACGATACAGATCTCTCAGCATTACTCAGTGGTGAAGATATAGAGATACGAGTGGAACATCACGATCCACACAGGATCAGTGAAATTCAGATGTTGAGCCTTTTTTGTCTATGTGAGCTCATTGATCAACAATTGTTTGGAGGAACCCCCTAATGTTGCAACGACTAACAGTCTTACTGTTAATTTGCAGCTGTGCTTTGGCTGGCTGCACTAGTATTATCCACGCCACCACGGATCAACCTATTCAACCAGACCCAACAGATACCTCTCTAGGCACTGATATTGATGATTGGCAGCTAGAAACACTGATTGGCGTCAACATAAAGAAAGCACACCCGGACCTAGAACACGCCCACGTCAATATAAACGCCTACAACGGTGTCATACTCCTTAGCGGCGAAGTGCCCTCAGCAGATGTCAGAACCCTTGCAGGAGATGCCGCCAGAAACTTTCGAGGTGTTCGACAAGTTCACAATGAATTACAAGTACGCGGGCCCACCTCCTTGATTTCTCGAAGCAACGACACATGGCTTTCCACTAAGGTGAAAACCAAGTTGATCGCAGATAAAAATGTCAAATCCTCCACAATAAAAGTCACCACTGAAAACAGTGTGATTTATTTAATGGGGCTTGTTACTCACCAAACTGCTGACCAAGCGGCACAAATAGCCAGTAAAACTGGCGGTGCTTTACGTGTTGTCAAAGTGTTTGAGTATATCGACTAACAATTAGCGGAAAAAAAAGCCGGCCCAACTGGCCGGCTTTTTTATAAAGAATTTTATTTTTTTAGTTTTACATCAACTCAAGAGCTACTGCGGTCGCTTCTCCACCACCAATACAAATACCCGCAATTCCCTTACTTTTACCGTAAGTCTGCATGGCCGATAACAACGTCACGATAATTCTGGCACCTGACGCTCCAATGGGATGACCCAAAGCACAAGCACCACCGTGAACATTCACTTTTTCGTGGGGTAAATCCAGTTCTTTCATCGCAACCATGGTCACAGTGGCAAAAGCTTCATTAATCTCGTAGAGATCCACATCATCTTTTGTCCAACCAACCTTCTTTAATAACTTTTGAATGGCTCCAACAGGTGCTGTGGTAAACCACTCCGGCTCGTGAGAGTTAGTCGTGTGTGCACAAAGTTTTGCCAAAGGCTTGAGGCCCATTTCTTCCGCTGTGGATAAACGCGTCAACACAAGCGCAGCTGCTCCATCACTGATAGAACTGGAATTTGCAGCTGTCACAGAACCATCTTTTTTAAAGGCTGGTTTCATTTGGGGAATTTTTTCAGGATTACTTTTTCCTGGCTGCTCATCAGTATCACAAACAACATCACCTCGGCGACCTTTCACAGTAACCGGGGTAATCTCATTCTTAAATTTCCCATCTGCAATGGCTTTCTTAGCCCGCTCTAACGAGGTAATAGAAAAAGCATCTTGATCTTCGCGAGTAAAGCCATATTTATCAACACACAGCTCAGCGAATAAACCCATAGCCCCTAAGGTATAAGCATCTTCTAAACCATCCATGGTCATGTGATCATAGATTTTAGCATCTCCAAACCGATAACCCCCACGCCCCTGAAGCATCAAGTAAGGCGCATTTGTCATGCTTTCCATACCACCTGCTACAGCGACGTCCACATGGCCTAAAGTCAGACTATCCCAAGCGTTCATCGTAGCTTTCATGCCAGAACCACACACTTTATTCAGCGTAGTTGCAGCAACGCTAACAGGAAGTCCTGCCCCCAATGCAGCTTGCCTAGCTGGCGCCTGTCTCAGCCCTGCCGTCAAACAGCAGCCCATATCCACAGAACCGATTTTTTCTGGTGCAACACCAGCACGCTCTACTGCAGCCCTAATCGCTGCCGCGCCCAGTTCTGTAGTCGGCACACCATCAAATTGACCTTGCATACTTCCGATAGGCGTTCTTGCCATGCCGACAATCACGATTGGATCAGACATAATTGGTAACCTCTATTTAACCACTCTTAAGGAAGGTTTCTTGCTAGTTTCTCCGGAACTGTTACCTTTACTAGGCGACTTATCCGCTGTAGATACAGACTTAACCGGTGAAGGACCTGAAGGTTCTGGACCGCTATTATCTTCTGACTGAAACATCATACCTTGACCATTTTCTCGAGCATAAATCCCCATAATGGACTGGATAGGTAGCCGAATATCACTAGGTACACCACCAAAACGCGTACTAAAAGACACCTGTTCATTGTTCATCACAAGCTCCGTTATCGCTCTCGGAACAAGGTTAAGAACAATTTGGCCATCATTCACATAGTCTTGGGGTACTTCTACGCCTGGATAATAAGCATCCACCGACATATAAGGGGTGTATTGATTATCGACAATCCAATCGTAAAAAGCACGAATCAAGTAGGGTTTGTTTGATGTCATAGTCATTTGGGAGAATCAGACTTTAATTTCCGAAACGCATTCTACAAAAAAAGGAACCTGTTAGGTTCCTTTTTTTGTAATAATTTAAGAAGTTATTTTACACCCGCATTTCTCTTTCCAGTTCCGACAAGCTTTCTTGGAAGGATTCCCGCTCAAATAAGCGCTCCATATAATCATGAAGCGGCTTTGTTTGACGGTTATTGGGCAGGTCTATATTAAGGCTTTCCAAACGCCACAATATGGGGCCCAAACAGCAATCTACCAAAGTAAACTCTTCGTTCATAAAGTAAGGTAAGTCCGCAAAAATTGGTGCGATACTGACAAGACTTTCACGCAGTTCCTTGCGAGCCTTCTCTGCCGTTTTACTCTCGGGAGAGTGAAGAATTTTATCCACTTGAGCGCAACAATCTTTTTCTATGCGATGCATAAACTGACGGCTCATTGCCCGCGCTACAGGATAAACCGGTAGTAACGGTGGATGTGGAAAACGTTCATCCAAGTACTCCATCATCACCTTTGTTTCATACAGCGCCAAGTCACGATCGACCAGAGTGGGCAATGAAGCATAAGGATTTAACTCCAAAACCTCTTCAGGAATCGACTTACCGTCAACATCTTCGATATCAACCGTAACCCCTTTTTCTGCCAAGACAATACGAACCCGATGACTATAGTGACAACTCGGATCAGAATAAAATGTCATGGATGATCGTTTTGCAACAACCCCCATATTGAAACCTCGATTGTGAGTAAGAATAAAATGGGCAGCTACTCTTTAGCCGCCCACACGGGTATTAGTGAATATCTTTCCAGTACTCACGGTTTAGCAACCAAACCCAAATAAATAGGAATGCGAGGAACAACAACGCATAGGTACCAATCCGCTTGCGATCTTCAGCCATAGGCTCCGCAACGTAGGTCAAGAAGTTTACCAGATCAAAAACTGCTTCATCGTACTGTTCAGGGGTAAGACTACCTTCTTGAACCAACGTGTAACGACCACAATGATCGTCCAGTATTTCTTCTCGGGTTAAAGGATCACGCTTAATTCCACCATTATGAGCGAAAACTGGTCCAGGCGCGCACGCCTGCAACCCCTGAAGCTCAAGCATGGCATGGGGCATCCCCACATCCTTAAACACCTTATTGTTTACACCAACAGCGCGATTGGGATCTACGTAGAAGTTGCGAAGGTAAGTGTAAAGCCACTCAGGAGATCGCGCTCTAGCAACCAAGGTCAAATCCGGAGGCGTCGCACCAAACCACCCCTTGGCTTTATCAGCAGGCATTGAGATATCCATCAAGCTACCCAGTTTCTGGTCAGCATGCACCAAGTTTTCCATCGCCAAACCAGCTGGAATTTGAAGATCTCTAGCGACTCGATCCCAGCGAGAGTACTTTGCCGAGTGACAGCCCATACAGTAATTCACAAATAGTTTTGCGCCATTTTGCAAAGACGGCTTATCACCTAACTCTGCATCAAACTCATCACAGTGAATAGTACCACAGTCAAAATTAGACTCTGAACCCACGGCTTTCAACGGTGCCCATGCTAGAAAAATCACAACAAAGAATGCTAACAATGACTTCCAAAAACCCATACCGCCATCCATTGTTACGCGTGTAGGCTCCGGCTTGGTTTTTTCCATACTTGTCCAAATTGGCATCGCCAGGAAGAACAAGAAATAGATAACGGCACAAATTTGCGCCAGCAAAGTACGCTCTGGCGTCGGTGACTTAACACCAAGCACACCAAGAATGATGAACGAAGCTGCAAAAACCAATACCGCAACGCGACTAAAGGTTCCCTTGTAACGAATGGATTTCACCGGACTGCGATCCAGCCAAGGCAATACAAACATAATGGCAATCGCCGCCCCCATCACTGCGAAACCAGCAAGCTTATCTGGAACTGCTCTCAGCATTGAGTAGAATGGAGTGAAGTACCACACAGGGGCAATATGTGCTGGTGTTTTCAGTGGATTAGCAATTTCAAAGTTCGCATGCTCGAGAAAGTAACCGCCCATTTCTGGCACAAAGAACATAATGAAACAGAACACGAACAAGAACACCACAATCGGCACAATGTCGTGAACGGTATAGAAAGGATGGAAGGGAATACCATCTCTTGGGATACCGTTTTCATCTTTATTCTTCTTGATCTCAACACCGTCCGGGTTATTTGAACCCACTTCGTGAAGAGCCAGAATATGCAGAACAACCAATGCCAGCAAGACGATAGGCACAGCGACCACGTGAAGAGACATGAAGCGGTTTAGTGTGATACCCGAGATCAGGTAATCCCCACGCACCCACTGCACGATATCTTCACCCACTACGGGAATTGCACCAAACAGGGAAATAATCACCTGTGCACCCCAGAAAGACATCTGGCCCCAAGGCAATACATAGCCAAGGAAGGCTTCAGCCATAAGTGCCACATAGATCGTCATACCGAAGATCCACACCAGCTCACGTGGTGGCTTATATGAACCGTATATCAAACCACGGAACATATGAAGGTAGACCACGATAAAGAATGCGGAAGCACCCGTAGAATGCATATACCGTATGATCCAGCCGTAATCCACATCACGCATAATGTATTCAACGGAAGCAAAGGCTCTTTCTGACGAACCCTCAAAGCTCATCAACAACCAGATGCCGGAAAGCAGCTGTATGACCAGCACGATCATCGACAATACGCCGAAGAAGTACCAGAAATTGAAGTTTTTTGGTGCGTAATACTCAGCCATATGAGTATTCCAGGCACGCATAATGGGTAAGCGAGCGTCTACCCAGTCACGTAATGATACTAATGCTTTCATTAGCCGGCCTCCTGATCTACACCAATGACAATCACACCGTCGCTCTCATAAGAGTACGGGGGAACATCTAGATTAGTTGGTGCTGGCACACCATTAAAAACACGACCAGCAAGGTCAAATTTAGAACCGTGGCAAGGGCAAAAAAAGCCGCCATACCAAGCTTCACCACCTAAATCCTGAGCCCCGACATCCGGCCGAAACATAGGGGCACAACCCAAATGCGTACAAAGACCAACAATGACCAGATATTCTTCCTTGCCTTTTATGGCACGGTGAACACCGTCAACATATGCTGGCTGCTTAGACTTAAGAGATGTTGGATCTCGAAACACATCATCATGACCACTCAGAGCCGCAAGCGTTTCAGGTGTACGACGAACCACATAAACAGGCTTACCCCGCCATTCAAATGTTACCATTTGACCCGGTTCTATTTTAGAAATATTGGCTTTGACTGGAGCACCTGCAGCTTTCGCCTTAGCACTTGGACTCCATGAACCCACAAAAGGAACGGCTGCTCCAACTACCCCGGCAGCACCCACTACACAAGTGGCTCCTGTCAAGAAGCGGCGACGCCCCTGATTAACACCGTCATTACTCATGACGCTCTCCCGTTAACAGCAAAGGTTGGCAAATTTTTTATGTATAAAAATGGCGAGCAATAGTAATGAAAACCCACATTTTTTACAAGGTGAAAGGCTGTATCAATTGCGCTATTACTGGCATATAGGCACAAAAAAACCCGGCTTTTTCTGGCCGGGTTATTTGTTCTATGCAAAAAATTAACGCTTAGAGAACTGTGGACGCTTACGCGCTTTGTGCAAGCCCACTTTCTTACGCTCAACTTCACGAGCATCACGAGTCAGGAACCCGGCTTTGCGAAGCGCACTACGTAGTGTTTCATCATACTGCAACAAGGCGCGAGCGATGCCATGGCGAATAGCGCCAGCCTGGCCAAAATTGCCGCCGCCAGCTACAGTAATTTTTAGATCAAATTTGCTTGCAGCATCAACCAACTCAAGGGGTTGACGAACAATCATACGAGCCACTTCACGACCAAAATATTGATCCAGAGTGCGGTTATTGACTGTAATGTTGCCACCACCATTTGCCAGAAACACTCGAGCAGATGAAGTTTTGCGGCGGCCAGTGCCGTAATATTGGGAGTCTGCCATAATTAACTATCCGTTAAATATTCAAGTCTTGAGGTTGCTGAGCAGTATGAGGATGCTCTTCGCCAGCGTAGACTTTCAGTTTTTTAAACATAGCGCGCCCCAAAGGACCCTTTGGCAGCATGCCTTTAACAGCACTCTGAATGGTACGCTCTGGAGCTTTATCAATCAGCTTTTCAAAGCTAATTGACTTCAAACCACCCGGATAACCGGTATGGCTATGATAAATTTTATCTTTTGCTTTATTGCCTGTCACACGCACTTTCTCTGCATTGACAACGACAATGTAATCGCCCGTATCAACGTGAGGCGTAAATTCTGGTTTGTGCTTACCGCGTAGACGGGTCGCAATACTAGCCGCTAAACGACCCAACGTCCGATCAGCTGCATCAACAATATACCAGTCACGTTGGACGGTCTCGGCTTTCGCGCTATATGTTTTCATTTGTTCCTGCCTGAAAATATTTTGGGTTTCCCAACTTAGGCCTTCCCAAAAGGAGGGCGCATTTTACAGATCAGGCATAAGCATTTCAAGGGCATTCTACACCAAAACGTTATTAATTAATTTCCGCGCCATTTCAACAAGCAGTACCTGGGCTTTATCTAACAGAAAGAATCGTCGGCTAGGGACGATGAGGCCTTGCCAGATACTCATGGGACTGCATCTCCAAAAGGCGACTCTGGGTACGCTGAAACTCAAAGCAGAGCGCCCCGCCCCCATACAAAGAAGCCAAATTTACCTCAGCAGATAATACTAACTTTACGTTTCGATCGTAAAATTCGTCTACCAAATTAATAAAACGCCTTGCCTGATCGTCATTTTTTTTCCCCATCAACGGGACACAACCCACCAATACAGCGTGAAACTCTCGAGCCAGCTCAATGTAATCGTACTGGCTCCTAGGCGTATTACAAATCACGTCAAAATCAAACCAAACCACGTCTTCTGCCACATAACGGCAAGGAATCTGACGACCCTCAATCTCAAGATTTACCCCTTTTTGCACTTCACCCATAATGGGCGCCAACCCTTCAAAGGCTGACATCAACGACTGCTCCGCCCTACCACCCAGAGGAAAGTGGTAAAGTTCAGCCTGTTCAAGAGCTCGCAACCGATAATCCACACCCCCATCAACATTCACTACCTTAGTGTGCTGATTTAATAACGCAATCGCAGGGAGAAAACGTTGTCGCTGCAGACCATTTTGATACAAATTATCGGGAATAATATTAGAGGTTGCCACCAACACTACTTTTCTGGCAAACAGTAGTTCAAGCAGGGTCCCCAGCAACATAGCATCCGCAATATCAGAAACAAAAAACTCATCGAAACAAATAACGCGGGCTTCGGCAGCAATACGATCAGCCACCCTCACCAAGGGATTTTTTTCTCCACTGAATTCCTTCAACTCCCCGTGAACCCTTCGCATAAAACGATGAAAATGCGTTCGCATTTTCTGCTCAAAAGGAAGGCTCTCGTAAAAATTATCCATCAGATATGTTTTGCCGCGGCCAACCCCTCCCCAAAAGTACAGCCCACAAACAGGCTCCGAGAGCCGCGAAGACCTTAACCACCCGCCCAACCTCAACATCATCCCTTTTTTTGAATCGCTACGAACGTCGATTAATAGCCGCTCATACAGAGACTGCAAGCAACTTACCGCATGTTCTTGTGCCGCATCATAATTAAACCCTTCCTGCAGAAGGTCTTGACGATATTTCTGCTCGGGCGTAAGCAATGCAATAAAAGCGTGTTCCGACATATTAGACGTACAAATAAAGACCAATCATTTATGGGGCATGAACTGTAACGAGCCACTTCAAAATAGGCAACCCAGAAGCCGCTCCCTGCTCATAAAACAAGCGACACGTGTAATACGAAACAAGATGACAAAAAATTGTTGCCTAAGACTCCCGCATCTCTCAGACTACAACGTTCTAAAATCACTTAAATCAACCACTTTCACATCAAACCTGCGGAGGCCATCGCTTGACCACCCCAACCATACTCATCGGACTCTCATGCCTTGCCTTGGGCCTCATCATCGGCTTTATTATGGCTCGCACCCTCCACCCTAAAGAGAGGGAGCGAAAGGAACTGGAGGACCAGCTAAAACAGTCCCAAGAACAGACAAAAAACTACCAACAAGAGGTAACGGAGCATTTCCTTAAAACCTCTGAGCTGGTCAACAACCTGTCTCACAGCTATAGGGATGTTCATGAACATCTTGCCACTGGAGCCATGCGCCTCACAAACACTGAAATCAGCCGCCAGATGATTGATGCAGGATTCGGTCGTCATGAAAACACCAATATCATTGCAGAAGAAACCCCAGAGCCACCAAAAGATTATGCACCCAAGGTCCCTGGAGGTATTTTGAGTGAAGAGTATGGCCTAAAAGAAGACACAACAGCGCCAAGCACGACGAAAATCGATATCCTTTCCAACACGACGGACACCTTAGCCGATGACGAGGAAGATCCAACGTTAAAAGTTAGCTAGCCCGCAGATAAAGACAGGAGTTGTCGGTGCCCACTATTTATAGAATCTTGCACTATCTCGGCTGGCCAGCCATTACCGGCTTGCTAGCAGCAGCCGTTATATTGCTTCTCTTTCCTCAAAGGCTAAATCACCACGGAGACATGGAAACAGCAGGCTTGTCCCCAGAGGTTAGCAGCGGGCTATCCGGGCCAGCCTCCTACGCCTCAGCAGTTCGTCGAGCCTCACCGTCAGTGGTCAATATCTACACTCAGAAAAAATTAGAAAAACCTCGTCACCCCCTGCTAGATGATCCCTTTTTTCAGAGGTTCTTTAATAGCCGCAACCTCCCCCAACAGCAAAGAATGCAATCATCGTTAGGATCTGGCGTCATTATTACAGCCGACGGCTACGTTTTAACCAACAACCATGTCGTAGACAGTGCTGACCAAATTGTTATCCAGCTGCAAGATGGTCGAGAAGCCATGGTTGAAGTAGTGGGCCGAGACCCTGAAACCGACCTTGCTGTACTTAAAGTCGATCTAGACCAGCTTACCCCCATTAGCCTTGGCGACCCCAATCAAGTAAACGTGGGCGATGTCGTATTGGCCATCGGCAATCCTTTTGGTGTAGGGCAGTCTGTCTCCCAAGGCATTGTTAGCGCAACAGGACGAAATGGTTTAGGTCTAAACACCTTTGAGAACTTTATTCAAACCGATGCCGCGATAAACCCCGGCAATTCAGGCGGCGCTTTAGTCGATGCCTACGGCAATCTTCTCGGTATCAACTCTGCCATTTTAGACCGCACAGGTTATTCAGTGGGAATTGGCTTCGCTATACCGGGAAACACCGCCATCAAAGTGCTAGAAGACATTGTTAAGCATGGGAGAGTCATACGAGGATGGCTGGGTGTAGAGGCCAGCCAACTAAAACGACAAGCCGCCATACAGCTCGATCTGGACCCTCCTTCGGGGCTCGTAATCACCAACATCTACCAAGGCAGCCCCGCCCATCTTGCCGGCCTGCTACCGGGCGATGTCATCACCCGCATCAATGACGACTGGATTGTCGATAATGATAGAAGCATGAATTTAATCGCTGGGCTATCCCCCGGGGACTCGGTAAAACTCGAGGTATTAAGAAATGGAGAAAAAAGCACATTGATGGCGGTGGCAGGGATTCGCCCTAGTGCCAACTAACACTCATGAGATTGTCCTATTACCCCGCCGCACCAACTTAAGCTACTCACTACTGCATATTTCATGAAGAGCTTCTAAAAGCTGCTGATTTTGCTCTGGCAAACCAATAGTAATACGTAGATATTGGTCAATTCGAGACTGCTTGAAGTGACGGACGATAATGCCCCTAACTCTAAGGGCCGCCGACAACTCTGCAGCATCCCGTCCCGGATAAGTCACAAACAAAAAGTTAGCCGCAGAAGGAAGCACAGAAAAGCCTAATACCTCTAGGTCCAACCCCAATTTTTCACGACTGGATATAACCTGCTGACGCGTTACCTCGAAATACTCTTCATCCTCAATGGCCGCCACACCACCAACTATGGCCAGACGGTCCAATGGATAAGAATTAAAACTATTTTTGACTCGCTCCAGCGCAGCTATCAGGGAAGAATCACCAATGGCAAACCCAACCCTCAACCCTGCCAAAGAGCGAGATTTCGACAATGTCTGAGTGACCAGTAAATTAGGGTAACGGTCAACCAGCGAAATAGCACTTTCACCACCAAAATCTATATAGGCCTCATCAATCACTACAACAGAACCCTGATTGTGTCGCAGCAATGACTCTATATCTGATAAGGGTAATAACCGGCCGGTTGGTGCATTGGGGTTTGGGAAAATAATACCGCCATTAGCCTTTTGGTAATCAGCAATACTCAGCGACAAAGCTTCTGTCAGCGGTACCTGCTCATAAGGCACTCGATACAACCCGCAATACACCGGATAAAAACTATAGGTAACATCGGGAAATAGTATTGCGGTTTCGTGCTTCAATAACCCTTGAAAAATATGAGCCAAAACCTCATCAGAACCATTACCGACAAACACTTGCTCCACACTCACGCCAAAGGAGCGAGCAATCGCCTGTTTTAACGCATCTGCATTAGGATCAGGATATAAACGCAACTGGTCGCCCAGCTCCGCAACAATGGCTTCACGCACTTTAGGCGACGGGCCGTAAGGATTTTCATTGGTATTGAGCTTCACCAAATTGGCAAGCTTCGGCTGCTCACCCGGAACATACGGGTCCAGCTCATGAACAATGTCACTCCAGTATTTATTGCTGGCCATATACAATCATTGCCGATAAGTCTTTAGTTCTATTAATTTTTGAGGTTCATTAATCTTTAATACGATATTCGGCCGAACGGGCATGGGCCGTCAGCGACTCACCTCTTGCCAGAACAGACGCGGTTTTACCAAGATTTGATGCGCCATCAGCCGTAAACATAATCACCGATGACCGCTTTTGAAAATCATAAACACCCAAAGGGGAAGAAAACCGTGCCGTCGATGAGGTTGGCAGCACATGGTTGGGTCCTGCACAATAGTCACCCAAGGCCTCTGCCGTATAGCGACCCATAAAAATGGCGCCCGCATGACGAATTCTAGGCAAGAAGGCTTCAGGGTCAGCTACCGACAATTCCAGATGCTCCGGCGCAATACGATTACTCAAGGTGACGGCCTCATCAAGATCATTAACCAAAATCAATGCGCTCCGATTCTCTAAGGCAGCACGAATAATGCCCTCACGCTCCATGGTAGGCAAAAGCTTCTCCATACTCGTTTTTACCCGTGCAAGAAAATCAAGATCGTGACTAACAAGCAGAGATTGCGCATCTTCATCATGTTCAGCCTGAGAAAAGAGATCCATTGCAATCCAATCAGGATCAGTTTCACCGTCACACACCACCAAAATTTCTGATGGCCCAGCCACCATATCCAACCCAACGGAGCCAAAAACTGCACGTTTAGCTGTGGCCACATAGATATTTCCGGGGCCAACGACTTTATCCACCCTAGGAATAGTTTCTGTACCATAAGCCAACGCACCAATTGCCTGCGCGCCACCCAAGGTAAACACCTGATCTACACCAGCAATGGCCGCTGCCGCCAACACTAATGGATTTAACTCGCCGCCTGGCGCAGGCACCACCATGATAATTTCACTGACACCCGCCACCTTTGCGGGCAGGGCATTCATTAAAACGGAGGAGGGATAACAAGCTTTACCTCCTGGCACGTAGATACCCACCCTATCCAGAGGCGTAACCTGCTGACCCAGCAACGTGCCATCGGCTTCTCGGTAACTCCAAGATTCCTGTTTTTGATGCTGGTGATAATGACGAATACGCTCGGCGGCCAACATGAGCGACTGCCGCTCAGCGTCGCCTATGGTATCCAAAGCGCTCTTCAGCTCCTGCTGCGAGACAGCCAACTCCGACACAGTGTTTACCTGGCGGCGATCAAATCGGTTGGTATAATCCACCAAAGCCTGATCACCTCTACACCGAATATCTGCCAGCACATCTTTGACCACCTGCTCAACATTTTGGTCAGACACATTCTCCCACGCCAACAACTGCTCAAGCCGGACATCAAAATCAGCATCAGAGGTAGATAATTGTTTGATATCAATGGGGTGGCCTGTCATAGCATCAACCTATTGCCTGACGCAGGCTATCGACGATCTGCTGAATCGCTTGGTGCTTCATTTTCATAGCCGCCTTATTCACAATAAGGCGAGAGCTAACATTAGCGATAGCTTCTCTTGCTTCCAACCCATTGGCTTTGAGCGTATTACCAGTATCCACAATATCTACAATTTCGTCAGCCAGTGACATGATTGGCGCCAATTCCATGGCACCATACAGCTTGATGATATCGACTTGGCGACCCTGTTCTGCATAAAATCGGCGAGCAATGTTGACATATTTTGTAGCAACTCGAATGCGCCCTTCTTTTGTCTGCACACCGACAACACCTGCCGTCATCAACTGGCAGCGTGCGATACCGAGATCCAGCGGCTCATATAATCCTTCGGCCCCATGTTCTAGCAAAGTATCTTTCCCCGCTACGCCGATATCTGCCGCACCAAATTGCACATAAGTGGGGACATCAGAACCCCGAAGTATCAGCAAACGTATACCCTCACTGCTGGTATCAAACAACAACTTGCGGCTCTGGCTAATATCTTCAACAGGCTCGATACCCGCAAGCGCCAGCAACGGGAGGGTTTCTTGTAATATACGCCCCTTGGTTAGCGCAATAGTGATCTGCATGCTCTCTGCTCTCTGCATAACTCGGTGTTGCTTCCTCTGTATTGTCGCGTCAACACCCCACAAAACCTAACCAGGAATTCGACGAATATTAGCGCCTAGCTGCTGAAACTTTTCTTCAATACACTCATAACCACGGTCAATATGGTAAATGCGATCAACAATAGTATCGCCGTCTGCAACCAACCCTGCGATCACCAAACTAGCCGACGCACGAAGATCTGATGCCATCACAGGGGCAGCTTTTAAACGCTCCACGCCCGTAACAATGGCAGTATTGCCCTCCAGGTTAATGATCGCTCCCATACGATTCAATTCGTGGGCTTGAACCAACCGGTTTTCAAAAATAGTTTCGGTGATAGTTCCCACACCCTCAGCCACGGCATTAACTGTGGTCAGCTGAGCCTGCATATCTGTAGGAAATGCAGGGTAAGGCGCAGTTCTGAAACTAATCGCTTTCGGGCGACGGCCCTCCATGTCCAACTCGATCCAATCATCACCTGTGGTAATTTTTGCACCCGCCTCTCGCAACTTAAGCAATACGGCCTCAAGAATATGCGGATTTGTATCTTTCAGCTTTACCTTACCTCTTGTGGCAGCAGCAGCGGCAAGATAAGTACCGGTTTCTATTCGATCCGGCATAATTCTGTAACTACCACTATGAAGCGATTTAACCCCATCGATTACAATGGTCGTGGACCCCATACCGGACACTTTGCCGCCTAAGGCGTTAATACAATGTGCCAGATCTACGACTTCTGGTTCACGTGCTGCGTTTTCAATAACGGTCTGCCCGTCAGCAAGTGCGGCCGCCATCATTAAATTTTCAGTAGCACCCACAGAGGCAATATCCATCAGGATATGAGCCCCCTTAAGACGACCATCGACACTGGCATTAATATAGCCGCCATCGATTTCAATCTTGGCACCCATTAACTCAAGGCCTCGCAAATGCAGATCAACCGGCCGACTACCAATGGCGCAACCACCAGGAAAAGACACACTGGCCACACCATATTTCGACAACATTGGCCCCAAAACCAAGATGGAAGCACGCATGGTCTTTACTAGATCATAGGGAGCGACATGACTATGAAGCGTAGTTGCATCCACCTCCACCTGCATTTTTTCATTCAAAATCACGGTTACACCCAAACAACCGAGCAATTCAAACATCGTCGTAATATCATGCAGGTGTGGCACGTTAGAGACCATCACAGGGCCATCTGCAAGCAGAGTGGCCGCCAAAATAGGTAAAGCAGAATTTTTTGCACCCGAAATACGTATTTCTCCGACTAGCGGCCCACCACCAGAGATCAATAACTTATCCATTCACAACTCTTTTTATCTAGGAGGAGGTTTTGGCAAACTAAAGCGAGATATACCACAGGGAAACTGGAAAAGGTATTACTGCTGCAATTCGCCCGGAGTAAAGGTTTTCATATTAACGGCATGTATAGCACCATCAGCAATCTGAGCCTGCAGAACGGCATAGACCTTCTGCTGGCGCTGAACGGGACGAAGCCCTTCAAAGAGGTCACCAACAACCTGAACATCAAAGTGTCGGCCATCCCCTTCAACTGTTACGTCACAACCCACAAGCTCGGCAAGAAGCAGTGCTTTCACATCTTCAGGATTCATAGCATCTCTCTCAGACATGATCCCGCCGATGATGACCAGTTTTGAGTAACCTGGTTAATATCACCGCCAAATTTCTTCGCACTTTGTACAAATTGATTACGAAAAGTTTTACCCAAATTAATACCATTAATAACCACATTAGTTACTTTCCAATGCCCCTCACGATTTAAACCCATGGAATACACCAACGGGAAAACACCATCAGAACCACGAATCTCTTGAACCACTTTCACCTTACGGGCCCCATTAATATCTTCAGCTGGAGGAAGAACCACAATGGACTGTTCACCATAGGCCACCAAACCACTGCCATAGGTCTCAATGAGTTCACACCGAAAGGCTCGGGCAAAACGGTCGCGCTGCTCAGGTGTTGCCTGCTTACCATAAGAGCCCATTACCCTATAAGCAATCCAATCAAAATCAATAACATCCTTTAATAGATTATCAAGCACAGCAAAAAATTCTTCCGGGCTCTCATCGAAAGTATCGCGATGCACGGAAATGGATTCAATCAACTCACCGGTCACAGACTCCACCAACTGATGAGGGGTTTGTACCTGTATATCACTGTCTTCACCAGCACTGACACCTACAGCGCACGCGGAGCTCGCCACCACTAAAAACAATGTTGTTAATTTTGAACGTATCCACCCACTGAACATTTTAGGCATCCTTATAAATTTATCGTTAAGGCAAATGATACTCTGCACGCCCTAGAATATGACCATAGCTCACGGGCAAAGTGCCAAAAACAGCTGACTTCGAATGGTGCGCACTATACCATTGCACATCCATTTACGAAACATACTCTAACAACCCCCACCAAGGAATAAATACAACAATGGAAACGCTAATACCCGCATCACTGGGGGTTTTATTTGGACTCCTAGGCCTACTGTGGGGCGCTGATCGTTTTGTAGCCGGAAGTGCGGCGGCAGCCAAAAATTTTGGTATTTCTCCGCTGGTTATTGGCCTGACCATTGTCTCCATTGGCACTTCAGCACCGGAAATTATTGTTGCTATTAACGCAGCCCTAAAAGATGCAGGAGATATGGCTGTAGGTAACGCTATCGGCTCAAATTTAGCAAATATCGGGCTAGTCTTAGGCATTACAGCGCTCGTCTGCCCCATACCCACACAGGGCCACTTGATCAAACAAGAGGGTCCCGTGCTACTAGCCATCACTCTGCTTGCTGGTTTTTTTATCTTTGATGGAGAGCTTTCACGAACGGAAGGGATAGTACTTACTTTAATTATCCCACCACTTATAGCCCTGACTATTTATTATAAGAAACGCCACCCCAACCCAGAAACGGTGGAAGAAGGTGAGGCGATTCCCGCCATGTCCACTACCGCAGCACTGCTATGGTTTCTAGTGGGTCTTGGCGCGTTACTGATCAGCTCAGAGGCGCTCGTTTGGGGGGCCAAGGAATTCGCTCTATTCTTTGGCGTAAGCCAGCTCATCATTGGTCTCACCGTAGTCGCCGTTGGCACGAGCCTGCCCGAACTTGCCGCCTCAGTCATGAGCGCCATTCGAGGCCATCACGACATTGCCCTAGGCAACATATTTGGCTCCAACTTGTTTAATTTATTAGCGGTCATGTCTGTGCCCGGTATCATTGCACCACTCACGCTGGACCGGGAAGTTTTTTATCGTGACTATGTAGCGATGTCAGCATTAACCCTGATACTTATCATCATCATTGCATGGTCAATATGGCGAGGCCGAAAAGAGCGTCGTCAAGGCAGGCTATCAAAAAAAGTAGGTATGACACTACTCACACTCTACGCACTCTACTATGCCATCCTGATCCTTGGAGCTTAGGCCCCCAACAAGGCTTAGCCAAATAGTATTAACAGACCCTTGCAGCCGCTATACTTGCAAAAATATCTTTGGAAACAAGATGACGCACGACGATTATTTAGAAGTAGCTCGACGCACCATCCGCATGGAAGCTCAAGCTGTAGCGTTGCTAGAACAGCGTATTGGCCCTGAATTTATACACGCCTGCGAGCTAATCATGAAATGCTCAGGCCGTGTTGTTGTAACCGGCATGGGGAAATCCGGGCATATCGGCCGAAAAATTGCTGCCACTCTCGCCAGCACAGGGTCGCCAGCATTTTTTGTCCACCCTGGCGAAGCCAGTCATGGCGACATCGGCATGATTACCACAAACGATGTCGTGCTAGCACTCTCCAATTCGGGGACGACCTCAGAAGTCATCACACTATTACCGCTGATTAAACGTATGGGCATCCCACTAATCAGCATGACAGGAAACCCTCAATCTATCCTCGCTCTAACCTCTGAAGCACATCTAGATGTTCAGGTTCCCTGCGAAGCATGTCCTCTAGGATTAGCACCAACTACCAGCACCACAGCAACACTAGTAATGGGTGACGCATTAGCCATCACTCTGCTGGAAGCACGAGGTTTCACCGCAGAAGACTTTGCCTTTTCTCATCCTGGGGGGGCCCTAGGCCGCAAACTTCTCCTCAAGGTTGAGGACATAATGCATAGTGGTGAGGAGCTTCCTCAGGTACATAAAGATACCCCGTTGAAACATGCCTTGCTCGAAATGACAACAAAAGGCTTTGGCCTGACAACAGTGATCAATGACACCGGAGAACTTATCGGGGTGTTCACCGATGGAGACCTACGTCGTGCCATCGACAACAATATAGACATCAACAGCACCCCCATAGGTGAGCTTACCAAGGCCGGATGTAGAGCCGTACATCGCGACTTACTCGCAGCAGAAGCGCTCAAAATTATTGAAGACTTTAAAATTACAGCACTTGTTGTCGAGGATTCCAACCATCACCCTATCGGTGTATTACATATGCACGACATCCTTCGCGCAGGGATCATGTAACAATGAAAACCGCTATGACAATAAACAATCAAAAACTGCTCAACCGAGCAAAAGTAATCCGCTTGCTCCTGCTCGATGTCGATGGCGTACTCACAGACGGCAGTCTCTATTACGGCAACAATGGAGAAGAACTCAAGGCCTTTAACATTCAAGATGGCCTTGGCATTAAACTTTTACAACGCAACGGCATCCAAGTGGGCATCATCACTGGCCGCTCATCGATACTTTTAACTAGACGAGCAGCAGAACTTGGCATTGAGCTAGTCGTTCAAGGAAGAGAAGACAAACTGGCAGCTCTCAAGGAAACTTTGAAGGAAACTCAAGAAGATCAGAATTACCAAATGCATGAAATTGCATTTTTGGGCGATGATCTACCAGACGTTGCCGTTATTAGGCAAGTTGGACTGGGCGTCGCCGTCGCCAATGCTCGTGAATTTGTGGTTCAAAATGCCCACTGGCAGACATCGACAAAGGGTGGGCACGGGGCAGTGCGGGAACTGGCAGAAATGATCCTGCAAGCACAGAATAAGCTGGATTCAACGTTATCGGACTATCTCTAGATATTAACTTTAGAACATGTGCACCTTAAACTATGCGTAATATTTTACTGACGATCATGCTGCTGGGCTCTACCGGAATCTTTTTATTGTTCTGGCTGTCTCCGCCTGAAGCATTCCTTCAAAAACCTGCCAGCGACACAGAAGAGCTACCAAAAGCAGACAGCTATATGCTTAATATATCCAAGCTCGATTTTGGCAAAAAAGGTGCAAAAGCATTTAGCCTTGAAGCCACAGAAGCACGCCATTTCAGACGGAGCAACAAACTTGAGCTAGACCAACCAAAGCTCATATCCTACAACCAACAGCAATCCGATACCCCCTGGCATATGAACGCAGATAAAGGCACCATCCTCAAAGGCGGTGAACGCGCTACCTTCCAAGGGAACGTCTATGCATGGCAAGATCTAAAAAGTGGGGGAAAAAATGAACTTAGAACGGATAAACTAATCCTATTCCCCGACAAACATATTGCTGAAACTGATAGCAAAGTAACAATAACAACCCCGCGAGGGGAAACAGTTGGTATCGGCATGTGGGCAGACCTGAATAGCGAACTGTTCAAGCTGCTTTCTAGAGTCAAAGGGGTCCACCATGTACATTAAATCAATATTGCTACTGACAATTCTTTGTTGGTGCATAGTATCCAACGCCCTACCAAGCGATCGTCAGCAACCTATAAATATCGAGTCTGATCGTGCAGAGCAAGACGAAAAAAAGGGCACAACAACCTATGAAGGCTCGGTCATTGTTCAGCAAGGAACAATCAAAATTAATGCCGACAAGGTAATCGTGTTCAGCGACACCAACAAGGTGGATAGAATTGTCTGCGTAGGAAAACCGGCGCATTATCAACAACGCCGAAACCCTCAAGATGGACTGGTACTCGCCAGCGCAAACACTATTAAATATTTTCTTGTCGACGACAAAATAGCCTTGGTTAAAAATGCCAGCCTAGAGCAAAAAGGAACTGTCATCACGGGGGAACAAATTGACTACGATTTAAAAGCAGAAGTTGTTAAAGCCACCGCCGGACGCAACACAAAACAACGTATTCAAATGGTCATTCCTCCCAGCAATCAGAAGGACATCGATTAATGGCCGTACTCCGGGCCTCTCACCTTTCCAAGAGCTACAAAAAAAGACCGGTTATTCGTGACGTCTCACTCACCGTTGAAAGTGGAGCTATCGTTGGCTTACTTGGACCAAATGGTGCAGGCAAAACAACCTGTTTCTACATGATTGTTGGCCTGGTTGCTCAGGACGGTGGAACCGTTTTTATTGATGACGAAGACATCACCAACCTGCCCATGCACGGCCGCGCCCGCAAGGGTATAGGCTACCTCCCCCAAGAAGCCTCCGTATTCCGAAAAATGTCGGTACAAAACAATATCTTGGCCATATTGGAAACTCGCAAAGATCTCAATGCCGCACAACGTAAAGATAAAGTAGAACAACTATTACAAGAATTTCATCTCACACATATTCGAGACTCACAAGGTATTAGCCTTTCGGGCGGCGAGCGTCGCAGGGTAGAAATTGCAAGGGCCCTAGCCACAGAACCTACCTTCATCCTCCTAGATGAACCTTTCGCCGGTGTTGATCCAATTTCAGTAAACGACATCAAACAAATTATTCGACATTTACGAGACAAGGGGATAGGCGTACTCATTACTGACCATAATGTACGCGAGACACTCGACATTTGTGAGCATGCCTACATTGTCGGCGAAGGTAAGGTGATAGCAGAGGGGCAAGCCTCAGACATCATCACAAACCAGCAAGTTCGAGATATCTATTTGGGCGAAGACTTTGTGCTCTAAATAAGAACCATCTATGAGCGCCACACTGTAGGTTCTAGGTCATACTCACATATAAGAGCCCACTAAAAAATGTAGGCATAAAAATTGCTTGTCACCCGCCTAGCACACAGTCTACACTTTCATTGTAAGCATTAACCTTCTAAAGAGTAGTCGTATCTGTACATGAAAGTCAGCCTGCAACTGAAAATTGGTCAACAGCTAACCATGACCCCACAGCTGCAACAGGCAATTCGCCTCCTGCAGCTTTCGTCTCTTGATCTTCATCAGGAAATACAGCAAAACCTGTATGACAACCCCTTGCTGGAACTGGCAGAAGAATCTGAAAACTCCCCAGAAAATACACCCGAACATCAAGAAAGTAATACCGAATCGCCTCCACCCAAAGAAACCGCAGACAACACGACTCAAGACCTCAACAGTGAAGACTGGGAAAGCAAAATTCCGCAAGATTTGCCTGTTGACGCCAATTGGGATGACATTTATCAACCTGTCAGTAGCGCAAAAAGTCCATCCTCAGAGACAATGGACTTTGAAAATGTTCACCATGTCACCGAGTCACTTCAGGACCACCTACTATGGCAGCTTAACCTGACACCTCTTTCGGCATTAGACCACCTTATTGCCGAAAATATTATTGATTCCATTGATAACAATGGCATGCTAACCACCACCCCAGAGGAAATATGGGCATCTCTTGATGATGAGATCGAACTGGACGAAGTGGTTGCTGTTCTCCACCGAATTCAACAGTTTGACCCCTCTGGGGTCGGCGCTACCAATTTATCCGAATGTCTGCTGATCCAACTCAATCAGTTTTCCCCCGAAACAGAATTTTTAGACGAAGCCCGACAGCTGGTATCAAATCATTTAGACCTCGTAGGCCAGCGCGACTATCGACGACTTGAAAAACTCACAGGATACACGCAGGCCATTCTCGAAGCCGCGATAGCACTGATACAGACCCTTTCCCCCCACCCTGGAGAGGCTATTAGCAACGACAATGTAGAGTATGTCGTTCCCGACGCACGTGTCTGCAAGGTAAATGAACATTGGCAAGTATCTTTAAATCAAGACATCACACCAAAACTAAGCATTAATCAGCAGTACGCACAACTGATTAAACGCGCAGACTCCAGCGAGGACAATACCTTCCTAAAAACCCACCTACAGGAAGCCAAGTGGTTTCTTAGGAGTATTGAGAGCCGCAACGACACGCTTTTACGGGTGTCATCCTGTATTGTAGAGCTACAGCAAGGATTTCTAGAGCAAGGGCCTGAGGCAATGCGCCCCATGGTCTTGGCCGACATCGCAGAACGACTGGAACTCCACGAATCCACTATCTCCAGAGTGACCACCCAAAAATATATTGATACACCACAAGGCGTCTTCGAATTAAAGTATTTTTTCTCCAGCCATGTGTCTACAGCCAGTGGTGGAGAGTGTTCATCTACGGCTATTCGCGCTATCCTGAAGAAGATGATTAATGCAGAAAACCTAGCTAAACCTCTTAGCGACAACAAACTAACCTCATTACTTCAGGACATGGGCATTCAGGTCGCACGACGAACTGTTGCAAAATACCGGGAGGGCATGGGCATACCATCCTCTAGCGAACGAAAACGCTTCAAGCATAATCTTTAATCAACACAAATAAGGAGCACCGCATGCAACTTAATATCAGCGGACATCACCTCGAAATCACAGACCCCATCAAGGAATATGTGACGGTCAAACTGTCAAAACTAGAACGTCATAATGACCGAATTACCAGTACTAACGTCATTCTTTCTGTGGACAAGCTTATTCAAAAAGCTGAAGCCACTGTTCATGTCAGCGGCGGGGAATTTTTTGCCAATTCTGAACATGACGATCTCTATGCAGCCATAGACATGCTGGCCGACAAACTGGATCGCCAGCTTATTAAACACAAGGAAAAAACTCGCGGTAGATAATGATTCATGAAACTGATTGATATACTTTCCCTCGAAAACACCGCACTGGATGTGCCCGGGGGCAGCAAAAAAAGAGTACTGGAAAATCTTTCTCATTTTCTAGCCGACCGCTCGACAGAAATTGACTCTGACGAGCTTTACCAAGGACTTTTGGCTCGCGAGAGGCTTGGCAGCACCGGCATTGGGGACGGCGTCGCCATACCTCATTGCCGGATGGCCAGCTGCAGCAAAATCACTGGGGCATTTCTAAAGCTGGAGGACCCTATAGATTTTGATGCTATTGATAATATTCCAGTGGATCTGGTCTTCGCCTTAATCGTCCCAGAAGAACAAAACGACGAACACCTTCAAGTTCTCTCTGCCATAGCAGAGCTACTGCAAGAGGAAGAAGTGCGCGCTGAATTAAGGCGTGCTACCTCAGCGGAGCAGCTCTACCGCACCGCCACCAACTGTAAAAGCTGAGGTGTACAACGATGCGATTAATAGTAGTCAGTGGACGCTCCGGTTCAGGTAAAAGTACAGCGCTTAATATGCTGGAAGATGCAGGCTTCACTTGCATCGACAACCTGCCAGCAGGGCTACTTACTGGCTTATTCGAACAGGCGTCACATAGTAATGACAGCCATTGGCTTAACAAGATTGCTGTAGGCATCGACGCGAGGAGCCTCACCAGCGATCTAAATCGGCTACCAGAGATTCTCCATGATCTTAAAGCCACAGGCGTCGAATATGAGGTTGTATTCCTCGACGCCATCAGTGATGTACTCATTCAACGCTTTAGCGAAACTCGCCGAAAACATCCACTCAGCTCAGATCAAATCGACATCAAAGAAGCTATAGCGCTGGAAACAGAGCTTCTCGACTCTATTGCCTCAATAGCCAACCGAAGAATCGACACCAGCAATATGACACTCCACCAGCTGAGAGATGTCATCAAAAAACAACTGGTACCCGATCATGAAGGCGAAATGGCTATTCTGTTTGAATCATTTGCCTTCAAACGCGGGGTTCCCATTGACGCTGACTTTGTTTTTGATGTGCGCTGTCTACCAAACCCTTACTGGAACCCAGAACTGCGAACATTCAACGGTAATGACCAACCGGTTATTGAGTTTCTTGAACTAGAAGCCGAAGTGACAGAAATGCTCTCTGGCATCAGCCATTTTTTGACCCGATGGCTACCCCAATTTCAAGCCAACAATCGCAGCTACGTTACTATTGCCATTGGCTGTACCGGCGGTCAACACCGCTCCGTCTATATTAGCAACATGCTAGAGAAACACTTCAGCCTGAAATACAGCAACACTCAGACAAGACATAGGGAGCTCAGCTAATATGAAGACCACAGGAAGGCCCTTATGTCATTAGAGATAACTGTACAGTTCACCATCATCAACAAGCTCGGACTTCATGCTCGAGCCGCGGCTAAACTGGCATCCACTGCCGGAAAATATGGCTGCACAATTAAAACAGGCGCAACCCCGAACAAAATGGTGGACGCAAAAAGCGTCATGTCCTTAATGCTGCTTGCCGCAAGCCAAGGCACTGTCTTACATTTTTACTTCGAAGGCAACGATGCCGAAAGAGCCCATCGAGATATAGAACAGTTACTCGCCAACCGATTTGATGAAGAGCAGTAACCGCAGCCGACACTTTTCTCAAAACAAGCAAACAATCTCTGCTATCAATCTGAAAACCCTATATGTTTTAAGCGCTCACCTATAAACTAACGTTAACCCTATAACGTTAGCCAGGAACAGCTTTCCCATGCCGGGACACAATAAAAAAGTCAGCCATCTATCACAGCTTGCCAGCGTTAACGAGCTGATGGACTCTAAAAATGTGCGCCTTCTACAGCACATGCTGAATAATTTGACCCCTGCCGACATCGCCGACCAAATCGAATCAGCACCGCCCAAAGCTCGCCGGGTGCTGTGGGATTTGGTCAACAAAGAATTTGAGGGTGAAGTCATAGGGGAGCTCAGTGAAGAGCTGAGCGGCGAAATCCTCAACGATATGGAAAGCCACGAGGTTGCCTCGCTGACAGAAGGCCTCGACCCCGATGACATAGCCGACATCCTTCAACAACTGCCTGAAAAAGTCATCCCAGAAGTATTGCAGGCAATGAGCATCCAGGATCGCCAACGAGTTGAAACGGTTCTCACCTACAAAGAGGACACGGCTGGCGGCCTAATGAATACGGACACCATCACCGTTCGGCCAGACATGACCCTCGATGTCGTTTTGCGCTACCTGCGTCGTCATGAGGAACTACCAAAGACCACTGACAGCATCTTCGTAGTCAACCGGGAAGATACCTTTTTGGGTATTTTACCCCTAGGAAAATTACTAACATCTAGCCCCAATATTACGGCCCGAGAAATCATGATCACCAAGGTTGAAGCCATTCCTGCTGACATGCCAGACTCGGACGTAGCTCACCTTTTTGAAAAACATGACTGGGTTTCTGCCCCAGTCGTCAACAAAGAGCAAAAGCTTTTAGGGCGCATTACCATTGATGATGTCGTCGACGTCATCATGGAAGATGCCGACCACTCCTTACTCAGCATGGCAGGGTTAAGCGATGTAGAGGAAACTTTTGCCTCTATTGGCCGAACAACTCCGCGCAGAGCTGTTTGGCTTGGGGTTAATCTAATGACGGCCATACTAGCATCCGCCGTTATTAATATTTTTGAAGCCACCATCGATAAAGTCGTCGCCCTTGCTATCTTAATGCCTATTGTAGCCAGCATGGGCGGCGTGGCAGGCAGCCAAACACTAACTGTCGTTATTCGTGGCATGGCGCTGGGGCAAATTAGCCGCAGCAATCTCGGCTGGTTACTTAGCAAGGAGTTCGCCGTAGGAGCCATCAACGGCATACTGTGGGCATCGGTGATGGGCTGCGTCGCGGCCCTGTGGTTCAAAGACCCGCTCATTGCGGTCATCATTGCTGCCGCAATGGTGATCAACCTGATCGCCGCCGCATTAGCAGGAGCAGCACTCCCGGTTATCCTCAAAGCATGCAAAATTGATCCGGCACTAGCGGGTAGCGTTGCGCTAACAACAATTACTGACGTGGTCGGCTTTCTGTCTTTTCTCGGGCTCGCCACAATATTTTATGGTTAATCACATATGATCGATGAGCACCTGACAGAAAACAACACTGATGAAGATCCGCCCAAGAGCAAGTCAGCCCTTAAAAGAGAGATGACTGAGCTACAGAAAATTGGCGAAGAGTTGGTAAACCTTGCACCTGCCAAGCTGGCCAAAATTCCCATGCCGGAACTACTCGAAGATGCGGTAAGACTCGCTAGGCGCCTAAAAAACCGCGAAGGAAAGCGTCGCCAAATGCAATACATTGGCAAAATAATGAGGACGGTTGATAGCACCGCCATTCAACAACAACTTGAAAGTTTCCATCACCAGAGCCAAAGCTTCCGCCAGGAACTTCACCGACTGGAGCAATGGCGAGACCGCCTCATTGACGAGGGCGATCAAGCCATCAGCGAACTTCTGCTAGAATCACCTGAATTGGATCGACAACATTTGCGTCAGCTGATTCGACAAGCCAATAAAGAAGCATCACAAAATAAGCCCCCCGCCGCTAGTCGAAAAATTTTTCAATACTTGCGAGAAAACAGTGAATAGTCTTTCTACGTTAATCCTTATGAAACACTAGCCAGTGTAGACAACATATCATCCGTCGCCTGCACTAACGCGGCCAATGTCCCCGGCTCAGAAGATGCATGGCCGGCGTCACGAATAACACACAGCACCGAACCCTGCCACGCACGGTGCAATTCAAAAGCCTGTTCTACAGGGCAAACCATATCGTAGCGACCATGGATAATCACTCCGGGAATTCCTTCTAAAACGTCCATATGTGACAAGATCTCACGACCCTTCAGGAATGAATCATGCTTAAAATAATGCGCCTCAATACGAGCCATTGCCAAAGCGGTATGAGGACTACCTAAATGCTCAACCAAATCTGGGTTTGGGTGTAGGCTGGCGCACCGCGCCTCCCACACAGACCAAGCCTTGGCGGCAGCCATGCGAACCAGCTCATTATCTCCCACCAGCCTCCGATAGTACGCGGAAAGCAAATCACCCCGCTCAGCCAGAGGAATCTGCATAAGATAATCTTGCCAATAATCGGGAAACACATGACTGGCACCCTCTTGGTAAAACCACTGAATATCCTGCTGACGGCAAAGAAATATACCTCGCAAGATCATACCCATAACGTTATCTGGATAAGCTTGCGCATAAACCAAGCTTAAAGTTGACCCCCAGGATCCGCCAAAAAGTATCCACTTCTCCACTGCCATAAGCTCACGAACTTTCTCCATATCATCCAATAAGCTGTCAGTGTTGTTGGCAATTAACTCTGCATGGGGAAAAGATCGACCACTGCCCCTCTGATCAAAAAGAATGATTCGGTATTTTTCTGGATCAAAAAAGCGACGATCATTTTCCGTACAGCCACCTCCAGGCCCGCCATGAACGAACAACACAGGAGCGCCCTTCGGGTTACCGGCTTCTTCTACGTAAAGCCGATGAATTTTATCAACAACCAACTCATGAGTAGCATAGGGTTTGATTCGAGGGTAAAAGGTTCTCATTCACGATTCCTTCAAAGCCATGTCATAAAACAGGTGGGCATACAAGAAGCACCCAGAGCACCTCAAATACACCGCCTCCAACCCTATTCCAGCTCCACCACAAACGCAATTATCCCGATTGGACATACACCTGTTTGCCAGCACGGCATCGATTAGGGTTACTCTGTATCAACATCAACAAGATATGTGAATTTCTAATACAGGGAAAGTACGAAAGAAGGGTTTATCTAGATCATCACACTAAGAAAATGTGAAAACTACTGAATGGATTATGTTCTCTTTTCGCCCGAAAAAGTCGCGCACCCGGAACACATAATATTGAAGAATGAGCGAAGGGTTAAAGCATTGCTCGAAATAAAATAGAAACTACGAAGACTAACGCCAAAATTTTTTTTCACTACAGCAATAACTAAAGCGTATCAATTTTTTGGTAAGACCGTCGACTATGCCGGCCTATCAAGAGAATGCCAGAATTAAATCCAGCATCCCCTTTTACAAACTAACATCTAGGCAAAAGTTCTGGTCATCAA
>JASJGJ010000095.1:0-8807 GCA_033791605.1 Porticoccus sp. | reverse complement strand
ATCCTGTCCTACCTTGACCTGGCCGACATCCGCTTCATCCACGTCCACATGCAATTCCATCTGGGTCAGGTTTTCGGCCAGGGTGAATAATACCGGCGTCTGAAAAGATGCCGCTACAGTTTGTCCGGGTTCGACATCGCGGTTTAAGACAATGCCGTCGATCGGTGAGAGCAGAGTTGCTTTTGCCAATGTAGTTTGTTCAGCATTAAGAGAAGCCTGCGCCTGTGCTACCTGGGCTTTGCTACGCGCCAGTTCCGCTACCGCCCGGTCATAGGAAGCTTGTGCTGTATCGCAGTCTTCCTGGGAACAGGTACCGGATTTTGCCAATAGGTTGGCTCGTCTCAATTTATTTCTGGTTTCGATAATAGTCGCTTCTGACTGTTTGACTTGTGCCTTTGCTAGTTCAAGAGATGCCATGGCCTGGTTGACTTTCGCTTGCAGTTGGTCAGTATTCATCGTGGCAAGAACCTGGCCTTGCTCGACGCGATCGTTATAGTCAACCATCACGGTCTTAATGGTACCGGAAATTTCCGAACCTACATCGACCTGATTGACAGGCTGCAGTGTACCTGTAGCTGTGACCGCAACTTTCAGCTTGCCATGTGTAACTTCGGCGGTGCTATAACGGACGGTTTGCGAAGGATCATTGCCAAATAGTTGCAACACAACAATAACGATCACAATAATAACAGCAGCAATACCACTCCACTTTAAATAATGCCTGCGCCTGTCCTTTGCGTGATCAATACCCAGAGTTCGAGTAATGTCGGTAACATGTGCTGCTGTTTTGTTCTTGTTTGATGTCATACTATGATGTCTCTGTATTTTCAGATGCTTGCTTGACTGTTAGGCCAAAAAACGATCGATTTTTCCAACGTTGATGGTTGTTAGTATAACCGCTGCAGTTTTTTACTTGAATAAAATTGGGGTCAGATCACTGTTTTGATCAATACAGAAAAATACTAATAGTGGATGGTACTGCTAGTCAGCTCCATGCGCTGGCAGATGTTAGACTTATTAATGATAAATATTTAATTGGAGAAAAATAATGTCAAATGAAGGTTACCACGAGCCAATTGATGAACTCACTGAAGAAACACGCGATATGCATCGAGCCATAACTTCATTAATGGAGGAGTTGGAAGCTGTTGATTGGTATAACCAAAGAGTTAATGCATGCAAGGATGATGAGCTAAGAGCAATACTTGCACACAATCGAGATGAAGAAAAAGAACATGCAGCTATGGTTTTAGAATGGATAAGAAGAAAAGATCCGGCTATGGATAAAGAATTAAAAGACTACCTGTTTACGGAAAAACCAATTGCTCATAAATAGACAACGCTTAACAAAGCAATTCAACCTGGACTGCGTAAAAGCGTTGACCATAGCAGGAGAATAAACCATGACGGTAAAGCGTAGACATGAAATGGGGGCAGGGGGCTATTGTATATGCCCGAAATGCAGTGAAAAAACGCTGCATCATGATGGTATACCTTGTCAGGAGGAACGGTGCCCTAACTGCGGAGCTAAACTGCTTAGAGAGGATTCTAAGCACCATAAACTGTTTCAACAAAAGCAGGAAGAAAAACAGAAAATGGAAGATGTAGAATAGCATACTCCATCAGTTGTAGATTGAGGTGCAAGTCACCTTCTTGAAATGGAAAAGTATACTTTTGATTGATCTGGGTCAACTTGTGACTAGGCAAATAAACAAGACACCCATAGTTTAAAAGGATAAAGGTGACGCACATAAGTCGTTTCATGACAACAGGCCGACAAACATCGAAGTGTAACCACCCTGTTTTTTTAAACTTGTTTAATTGTCGTGATCCGCATCCGAATTTTATTTGTGCGTGCTACATAAAAAAGAAGTGCTTCAGTCACCCATTAGGATCAAGATGATCAACGTTGCCATTTGGCAGGTTAGTCGTCATCTCTGGCAAATTACTTTCCCCATAAAATAATCGGTACCCCGATGTAACTAATTGGTACAGAGTAAAAAACTGGTCGTCAGTCTCCGGTGAGTTTACACCGAGGACACTTCACTAAAACCTATACATCTGCAACAGGGAAGTGAAAGAAAGCTGCGAAAATATTTACTGAGCGAAAGGCCTAAGGAAAGTACCTGATTAATTATCTTTACATAAGAAGACATTCAAAGTTTTGGTTTCAATGCTCCAGAACACCACATAGCTTCCGTTCGTGGGATTCCTTGCGTTAACTCACATCAACTTGTAGTGGTCTAATTAAATGTGATGCGGACTAAAAAAGCTATTTTTTAAACGACCTCTGATTCATTCACTTGTGTCGTTTCTACTTTACCCTCCACAATCTTTAAGATTTTATCGCAATACCCTAGTAGGCGTTTATCATGGGTTACCATAATAATGGCAACATCTTGTAATTTTGCAATCTCATTTAGCATTTTAACCACGCTATGAGCGCGTTCAATATCCAAAGCGGCTGTAGGTCCATCCGCTAAAATAATCTGCGGCTGATTTGCTAAGGCTTGGGCAATTGCGACACGTTGATTTTGCCCGCCTGATAACTCACTCGGTTTAGCTGAAAGCTTTTCACTTAAGCCTAAAAAACCTAAAATTTCTTTAGATCTTTTGAGAGCGCTATTTTCATCTTTTGTTGTGCTTAACGGTAATAATGCAACATTATCTAGTACATTTAAAAAGGGAATTAAGTAGTGTGCTTGAAAGATAAACCCGATTTTTTCACGACGAATTTTACGTGCATCTTTCGTTTTCCACTCTTGATCATAGACCAGCTCATTACCTAACCAAATCTTGCCAGAGGTGGGTTCTAATACACAGCCAATCATCATCAAAAGTATACTTTTACCGGCACCACTCGGAGCAATTAACGCGGCCAGCTCACCTTGCACGATAGCGTACCGCGAGAGCAATACAGACGAGTTGGCTTTTGTCACCTATTTCTGCAAGTCCGATTAAAGGAAAACTTGAGGCAAGAGTGACAGGGAACGATGAAAAGGTCTCCAGCATAAAAGTAGAATGTCAGGTCTGTTATGAAAAATCTATTCACTGGTCAATCCTGCGGGGAGGTGCCACGATGGAAACATCGGATGTAGAACTTCCGCCCATCGTATATGCTTTCCCGCAGCTTCCCCGCATCAATCATCCCCTGAACGATGTTCCAGCCGCTCCCCGTTCTTGCCAACAGTTCCCGTACCGCCTCTTCTCGCATGGGGTGTACCGCCGTTATGGAGAGGAGATCCTCTACAGGATCCCCGGTGGAAGCAAAAGCATTTCCTTCATATCCCGTAAGATATTCAACCCTGGCTACGTGGTGGCTGATGATCTGGTAGACCCGGTTTAGCTGTCCTTCATCAGGTGCGTGAACTCCTCCTTCAGCGGGAGGACGTGTCGGTATCGAAAGATAGGCTGTGTCGGGCTTAAGTTTGCGCAGGAATTTCGCTACTTCCAAAACGGCATCGTCACTGACATTAACACTATCAACTAACATGGTTTCGCTTGTCAACACTCCTTCGTATTCGTTTGCAAACTCAAGCATCCCATCCAGAATGGTCTTCAACTCCAGATCGATGTGTGGGCTGTTGATGCGCCGCCAAATGCTCTCTTCGACACTGTCCACCTTCAGGGAGACCCAATCGGCCTGTTTCAGGGTCTCCTGAACCTCCTTGTGCCAAATGAGCGAGCCGTTGGAGATGATAGCGATATTGATACCGAGGGGGCGTATCAGCTCTATTGTGCGACAAAGGTCTTCATCTAGAGTGGGTTCACCATCTGGCACAAAAGTAAGATAGTCGATACTTTCTCCTGCCCTGAGCGCTGCTTCTACCTGCGCTTCCACGGCACGCCTAATCTCTTCAGGCCCATAAAATGGTCGAAGTACTATCTCCTTTTTGGGTGTAGGTCCAACCTGACAATAGATGCAGGAGTAGGAACAGGACTTGGGCGGGATGTTGTTGATCCCCAGGCTACGTCCCAGGCGTCGTGATGGAACAGGACCAAATGTGATCATATCTCCTCTCTTCAAATGTATATTACCTGTAGATGACTTCCAAATGCGGGAGTACAACTTTAGAGACCGCTACCGCTAGTCTACCTTTTTTCGCTTCCTGGCCTTTTTCTTTTCAAGTAAATCGTGGTGATAGGAGCCTTCGCGAAGCATCTTTGACCCACATTTCGGGCACCTTTCATCCTGACATGGCACCCCTCTGTGATGTAGCGTTTTTTCGCCGCATTTGGGACAGACGCAATAGCCCCCAATGCCCATATCGTGTCTACGTTCCACCGTCATAATCAGTTCCTCCAGGTTACTCGCATCAATAATGTTCACTGGCCAACAAGGTAAGTAATTCACCGTATCCAGCGCATTTTTCCTTAAAGCCTGATTCGTACCCCGTTTACTGTGGTAATTCTACCATCGCCCCGAGGCCGCCTTCAATAAAATCATCGGCCCACGCATCGTGAAACATGCGGATTGCATTGTTCCCCGTGCAATGGCTTGGTGCGACCTTTCTGACGCCCAGCGCTTTGAGTCGCTTGATAATCATGGAGATCTCGGCATCATTACTGCCACCCAGATGAAACCCGCCCATCAGAAGATAGATGTTCTTGCCCAGATACGCCTGAGCCTGCTCGGCCATATCGGCTACGTTGGGATGTGCGCAGCCTGTGATCACAATGAGCCCTTGCCGGGTATCCACCATCAAGGCTTGCTCCTTGATGGCCCACCCCATCTCTCCCGTTGAATAGACGCTATCCATAAGTTGCCGTGGCCCGGACACAGTTTCAATCGCCGCCCCGAGGTGTATAACCTCATGCTGGAACGATGCCGGAAAGGATTCAGGCATATACACGGTGACGTCAGGATTGTGCGCCAGAAAGGCGCCGAGTCCGCCGGTGTGGTCCGCGTGGATATGGGAAAGCACCACCGCATCTATACCTTCTGGATCCAAGCCGAGGCGCTGCATGTTCGCGAGCAAGACATCGCCATTGCCACCCGTATCAAACAGAATAGTCTTATCCAGCCCCTCAATCAGGCAGGAAAAGCCCCAGCCGCTCTCCAAACCTGCCTTATAGGGCACGTTATTGAAAACGACATGGAGTCGAAGCCGACCCTGTTCAGCCATCTCAGATCCGCCCGCTGCTATACCAGCTTGTGACATGCAGAGCACTCCTCCAAAAAGTATGGCAAGTATAGTGCTTTTGTACGAATACATGGGAAACATAGCTACCGTCTGTTATTTCCCCTCGGAAACTACAAAGGGAGTGACCAGCTTGTGGACGATATCTGCAAATAGCCTTGCTGTGTCAGAGTCATTGGAATTAGCATCATTGATTGTGGTGTGTTGTAATTACTGTCTGCCTCGCGCAATCGCCACAGTGGAACCATAAAATCAGGGGGGAGTGCTCAGTTTCAGTTAACCGTGTGCCAGCCGCTCGTATTGAGTTCAATGTAACACAATTGCTCGAATTACAGAAAGAGGAAAATAGCTCAAATGATCCATGCCCGGCAATCTAATAAACCACTGTGTGGGAAAACGAATATTGGTCTGCGGAAAGGGTGGCAGCGGTAAGAGCACCATGGTTGCCCTGATGGCGACTATTCTGCAGCGAAAAGCTTATGAGGTCATGGTTCTGGATGGTGACGCTTCCAATCCCGAAGGACTCGTACGCTTGTTGTTCGGCCTGGGCGTGGAGGGAGAGCCAAAACTGCTCATCGAATTTTTCGGTGGCATTGATGTCGTTACCTGCCCGGTCGACGATCCATCGCCTCTTACTCGGTACAATGATTCGAACCCTGTTCCCGAAAACAGGATCGATCTTTATAAAGAGCTTTCGCCTGAATACTATCTCCGGAAAGGAAGCACGGCTCTGTTGCAGGTAGGAAAGATTGAAACGTACGGTCAAGGGTGTGACGGACCACTGGAGAAAGTGGTCAGGGATTTTATCTGCTCCAATTTAGAAGCAACTATCCCAACAGGGCGTTTATATGTGCAGCAACACTACGCCCCAGCGCAGGGAGGGCGTAACCACCCTCTAAGGTCGATACAATTCTCCCTTTCGCATATTTATCCGCAATTGTTTTGACTTTTTGAGTTACCCAGGCAAAATCCTGATCAACCAGGCACAGATTGGCCATATCATCCTCGATATGCGCATCGAAACCAGCGGAGATAAGTATCAGTTCGGGTTGAAAAGCTTCCAGTTTCGGTAACCAGTGTGATTCCACAGCAGCACGAAAGACCTCACCATTAGCCCCAGCAGATAAAGGGACATTGACGATGTGCTCTGGCACAGATTCAGTACCAGTTTCAGGATAAAATGGATGTTGGAAGGTTGAGCAAAGCAGAACTTCTGGCACGTCTCGAAAGATATCTTCTGTGCCGTTACCATGATGAACATCAAAGTCGACAATGGCTACTCGCTTTAACTGATATACCTGTAGTGCATGAGCCGCACCTACAGCAATATTGTTGAAAATACAAAACCCCATGGCTTTGTTGTGTTCGGCATGATGACCGGGAGGACGGACATTGCAAAAGGCAGCGTTGGTTTGTCCTGTCATTACCAGGTCGACACCAAGTACCGATGCACCTGCTGCGCGCAAAGCGGCAGATAAGGTATGTGGATTCATGCTGGTGTCTGGATCCAGCCAAACCTGACCTTCTTCAGGTGCTTTTTGAAAAATATATTCAATATATTCAGAATCATGCACCCGACAAAGTTGCTCACGACTGGCTAGTGGTGCATCATGGTGCTGGACAGTAATGTCAAGACCACTAGACAGTAACTGGTCTTGAATTGCACTCAATCGAGAGGGACTCTCGGGATGGCGAAGCCCCATTTCATGTAGCGCACAATCCGGGTGTGAAATGATGGAAATTGTCATAATGATTTTATTGGTCCTCATTGTAACCGGGACGAGTAACTGATCTTTCAGAATCATAACAGGCCGACAGAGAAACAGATATGGGCGCGCATTTTTTAGACCGTCTTTTCGCACCACAGGCAATAGCGGTATTTGGTGCCAGTAAACGTCCTGAAGCAGTTGGCGCTCGTGTTTTCGATAACCTGCGTAATAGTGGATTCTCCGGTCCGATTTATGCAATCAATCCGAAATACAAACGTCTCTATCATCAGCCCTGCTACCCGTCTATCACAGCGATTGGCAAGCCTGTCGATCTTGCTGTCATCGCTACGCCAGCAAAAACCATACCTGAAATTATTCACGCATGTGGCGAACACGGAGTTCGTGCAGTCATTATTATTTCCGCAGGTTTTGCTAAAGGTGATGACCGTGATAAAACCTTGAGCGGGGCTGTACTTGAAGCCACGCATCAATATCAAATGCGCATTCTTGGACCAAACTGCCTTGGCCTGATTCGCCCTGGCGTAGGAATGAACGCTACCTTTAGCAAAAGTACTGCTGAGCCGGGGCAACTTGCCCTGGTCTCTCAGTCCGGCGCACTCTGCACAGCAATTCTCGACTGGGCCACTGCCCATGATGTAGGGTTTTCTGCCATCGTTTCACTGGGTGATGCGGCGGACATTGATTTCGGTGATATCCTAGATTATCTGGCACAAGATCCGAAAACGAGCAGCATCCTTCTCTATGTGGAAGGTATACGCGATGCGCGCAGTTTTATGAGCGGTTTACGTATTGCGGCCCGGATGAAGCCCGTGGTCGTTGTCAAAGCAGGGCGGCATGTTGAAGGGTCGCGTGCTGCCATGACCCATACTGGTGCCATGGTCGGCGCCGATGATGTTTTTGATGCTGCTCTGAAACGTGCCGGTGTTGTGCGCGCAATGACGATCGAGCAATTATTTTCCGCAGCGCAGTTACTGGCAACCCGACACCGGGTAAGTGGCAACCGACTTGCGATTGTGACAAACGGCGGTGGTCTGGGTGTCATGGCCACTGATCGTGCTATTGATCTTGGTGTCACTATAGCTTCCTTGTCCAAAGACACGCTTGCACGACTTAATGAGTCTCTTCCAGCCCAGTGGTCACATGCAAATCCTGTTGATCTACTGGGCGATGCTTCGCCGGAGCGTTATCAGGCTGCGGTCAGCGCCTGTCTGGTTGATCCGGGTGTGGATGGTATTTTGGTCATGCTTTCCCCGCAGGCGATGACTGATACCGTAGCATGCGCACAGGCCGTCATTAATGCCCAGCATGCCAATACAAAACCAGTATTAGCCTGCTGGATGGGCGAACAACAGGTCGCCGAAGCGAACAGGCTCTTTTCGCAGCATCATCTACCGTGTTTTCCCAACCCGGAATCTTCAGTCGAAGCTTTTGCTTACCTCGCCAGCTATTATCAAAATCAGCAATTACTTTTGCAGGTACCTGGTCCACTAGTTACACGCAGCGAACCTGATGTCGATGGCGCACGTTTGATCATCGAAAGCGTGTTAGCGGAAAAAAGAACAGTGCTGACTATCACGGAATCCAAAGCACTGTTGCATGCCTTCGCCATTCCTGTCACACAGAGCATTGAATGTGATTCAGCGAATGATGCACTGGTTACGGCGGAGTCGATGGGCTTTCCTGTAGCGATGAAAATTAACTCACCAGATATTAGTCATAAATCCGATGTTGGCGGTATCAGGTTGAACATTGGCAATGCCCATGCCATACGCAGTACCTACAATGAACTATTAGAGGAAGTTCACAACAAGTATCCTGATGCGAAGATTGAAGGCGTAACTGTTGAGCAAATGTATACACCGACCCACGGACGAGAACTTCTGGTTGGTGTGATACGAGACCCGGTATTTGGCCCTGCTATTACTTTCGGTGCCGG
>JASJGJ010000094.1:0-134896 GCA_033791605.1 Porticoccus sp. | reverse complement strand
ACGATTTTTGTCCTCATTTTCGCCACTAGTTTGTTTTTGCTCCTGGCGGGGTTGCTTCACCGGTTGTTGATTTTTTGCATTGGTGCCTTCGTTGCCTGGTTGTGGGTTATTTTTTTTGCGACCATTGTTGTTGTCGCGGTTGTCGCGGTTGTCGCGGTTGTCGCGGTTGTCGCGGTTGTCGCGGTTGCCCTGGCTCTGTCTGTTTTTACTGCGCCCATCAGGTCGTTTATTCCGATTATTGCGGTTTTGAGGGCGACGATCATTTCTGCCCCGGGATTGTTGCTCTTTTTCTTTCTTTTCAGCTTCAGCCTTTTTGCTGTCACCAAAAAGGCTATTAAGCAGACGGCGTAATAATCCAGGTTTCTTATCCGCAGCATTTTTGTTTTGTGCTGGTTTTAATGTTGGCGTTGGAGCAGGTTGCGTGGGTGCAATAGGTTTAACCGCCGGCTGCTGGGCAGGTGGAACCGGTTTTACAACATCAGCTTCCTGGGTCACTAGGCTTTCTGAGATGGTATCTGTCAGTTTGTAGCTGTATTCAGCATTAACTTCATCTTGCTGACGTATTCTTTGAACTTCAAAGTGAGGGGTTTCAAGGTTTTCACTCGGAATTACGACCACTTTGATTTTATGGCGTACTTCAATATCAGAAATTTCTTTACGTTTCTCATTTAGCAAAAAGGTTGCCACGGACACGGGTGTGATCGTCCGAATTTCAGAGCTGAATTCTTTTTGTGCTTCTTCTTCTACAAGACGAAGAATAGACAATGCCAATGAGCGCGTACCACGAATGGTACCTTGACCAAGGCAGCGAGGGCAGACTTTGGAGGTTGTCTCGCCCAAAGAAGGGCGCAAACGTTGCCGTGACATTTCCAGCAGACCAAAGCGAGAAATCCGACCTACTTGTACACGAGCTCTATCAATTTCTAGGGCGTCACGCATGCGGTTTTCCACATCGCGTTGATTTTTTGAGGAGTTCATGTCGATAAAATCGATGACTACAAGGCCACCCATATCGCGTAGTCGCAACTGGCGAGCAACTTCCTCGGCGGCTTCCATATTAGTACGGAGTGCAGTTTCCTCAATATCACCACCGCGGGTAGCACGGGCGGAATTGATGTCGATAGAGATAAGTGCTTCTGTTACATCGATAACGATAGCACCACCCGACGGTAGCTTCACTTCGCGCTCAAAGGCCGTTTCGATCTGGTTTTCTATTTGATAACGATTAAATAACGGGATGTCATCTTCATAGAACTTTACCCGATCTTGGAAGTTGGGCATAACTTGTTGGATAAAAGCGGAAGCTAGGTCATAGGCTTCGCGATTATCAATAATGACTTCACCGACGTCCTGACGCAGATAATCACGTACGGCACGAATAATGACGTTACTTTCTTGGAATAAAAAGTGCGGAGCTTTGGCTTTAGCGGCTTCTTCTGTGATGTTACCCCATAGTTGGAGGAGGTAGTCGAGATCCCATTGAAGCTCTTCCGAGGAGCGGCCAATACCTGCTGTGCGTACAATGACACCGGTACCACTGGGTGTTTTTAGGTTTCGTATTGCTTCCCTTAATTCATTTCGTTCCTCACCCTCAATGCGGCGGGATATGCCACCAGCACGAGGGTTGTTGGGCATCAAAACAAGGTAGCGCCCAGCCATGCTGACAAACGTAGTGAGTGCAGCACCTTTGTTGCCACGTTCTTCCTTCTCAACCTGAACAACAACTTCCATTCCTTCACGGATAACATCTTGGATTTTGATTCGGCCATCAATTTCATTGGGTTTTTTAGAGAAGTATTCCCGAGAAATTTCTTTCAATGGCAAAAAGCCATGGCGTTCTGCACCATAGTCGACAAATGCGGCCTCGAGACTGGGTTCAACCCGAGTGATTTTACCTTTATAGATGTTTGCTTTACGTTGTTCGCGTGTACGATTTTCTAGATCTAGGTCATATAGTCGTTGACCATCAACCATGGCCACCCGAAGTTCTTCTGGTTGGGTGGCATTGATAAGCATGCGTTTCATTAGTTTTATTCCTGCTGTCCTGTGCGTTACAGGTAGCAGAAGAATCGCAGGAGCGATGAACAGTCTTGGCGTACAAACTTAAAAATCGGGCAATAGGGCACACCAGCCTATTAGGCTGATGGCATAAAGGCGGTTAACCTTTTGTTTTTCCTATATTTTTTGTGATCAGTCACTGAGCCTTTCCGGTATAACCTTCGAGTTTTCGATCTGATTCATTGTAGCCGTTCATTCAGTTTGTGCAGTATCTATCGGGCCGTGTTGTAGATCCTAATGTTGATCGAAACCACTCTCTACAGTGGTTGCAATGTCACAACGAGCCTTTGCATTTTTACTGCCGCTTTAACAGAACCTTTCTGTTCAATCTTTGTGCGATAACTTCTGCGCCTGAGCGCGGTTTCTCAATGGCAGCTGCCAAGTTGTTTGTGCCTTTGGGCAGCTGTCGCAATAAATTCATTTGTGGGCTTTCGCCTCGCTACACGCCGAGTGTTCTTTCACGTTGGTGCCTAACACTCTTTAACGTTTTAAAATAGCCAACAATTTAATCTTCGGCCATAGGCTTTTTGTAGCGAGGCTGGACTATATCAGCTATTGTCAAGTTCATCAATTTAAAGATTTCCTAATATTCAGTTAATTCTATGATTATCGTAGAGTTTTTTTAGCGGGTGCCACTCGATAGGGGAGCTGCTAGAATGTTTATCACTAGTCTCCTGAAAGCCTTAATTTAGTGATCACCAATCTATAATTGTTGTTTTGTGGCAATTAATTCCAAGCCGTAAGTATCTACCGAGAAGTAATCAGAATGATCGACAAACCAACCAATACTCCTGTTGTTCAATTTGTGGAGGTGACATCGGATCATGCTGGTCAGCGTGTAGATAACTTTTTGCTTGCTCGGCTTAAGGGTGTCCCCAAATCTCGTATATACAGAATTGTTCGCAAGGGTGAGGTGAGGGTAAATCGCTCTAGGGTTAAGCCTGAATACAAACTGTTAGAAGGTGATCAGGTAAGAATTCCACCCATTCGAGTGGCAGAGCGAGAAGCTCTTCCGGCTCCAGGTCAAAAGCTCCAATGTTTATTGGAGGACAGTATTGTTTACGAGGATGAGTTGCTGTTGGTTATCAATAAACCAGCTGGCTTGGCAGTTCATGGTGGCAGCGGGGTAACTCTTGGCTTGATAGAGGCCATGCGGGCCACGCGCCCCGCACAGCCCTTTTTGGAGTTAGTGCATCGTCTTGACCGTGAGACATCAGGTTGTTTGATTATTGCTAAAAAGCGTTCAGCGCTCCGATTTCTCCAAGATGAAATGCGGGGTCGTCGTGTAGTTAAGGTCTATCAGGCCTTGACCTCGGGTCGGTGGCCCCGAGGGATGAAGCGAATAGATGTGCCGCTTCTTAGGAGTGAGCTTAAATCAGGTGAGCGAATCGTTCGAGTAAACCCCGAAGGCAAGCGCTCTGTGACACATTTTTCTGTCTTGCAGCGTTTCGATAGTAAAAAGCTGGTAGGTAGTACGGGGTTAGACGCTAAATCAACACTGGTGGAGGCAACGTTGGAAACGGGGCGAACTCATCAAATACGTGTTCATGCTCAATATGCTGGCTGCCCATTAGCGGGTGATGAAAAATATGGTGATGATCAGTACAACAAAAATATTAAAGTCTTTGGATTGAAGCGGATGTTTTTGCATGCGCTCAAATTACAATTTAACTCACCCAATGGTGAGAAAATTCGTGTAGAGGCGCCGCTGCCTGAGGAGCTCACACAAATTTTGACGAAGTTGGAGTCGTAGCAGTTGGCTAAGTTATTGATTTTTGATTGGGATGGTACGCTCTGTGATTCGTTGTCTCGCATTGCGCTTTGTATACGTTGTGCAGCAGAGGAGGTTGGGCTTTCTCCTCCCATGGAGCACGAGGCTAGAGAAATTGTGGGTTTGGGGCTTATTGAGGCGCTGGAGCGATTGTTTCCTGGTATTCATATGGATCAGGTTCTCGCCATGCGAGATAGCTATTCCCGTCATTTTGTTGAGCTTGATAGAGAGCCTTCACCCTTTTTTGGTGGGGTATCGGAAACATTAGAGGGGTTAAAGCAGCAAGGTTATTTGTTAGCTGTTGCGACAGGAAAAAGCCGAAAGGGCTTGGATCGAGTGCTCAAAGCCCGCGAGTTGAGTGATTTTTTTCATGGTAGTCGATGCGCGGATGAAACCGCGGGTAAGCCAAATCCGTTGATGCTGAATGAGCTTCTGAAAGAGTTTGGTGCCTCTCCGGAAGAGGCGTTAATGGTCGGCGACACCGAGTTTGATTTGGCTATGGCTGTTAATGCTGGGGTGCCCTGTGTCGCGGTTAGTTATGGTGCGCATTGTGCCAGCCGCTTTGATCAATATGCTCCTCTGGCCTGTATCGACCAATTTCATGAAATAAATAATATATTAAATAATATGTAGTTACTGACAATATTTAAAGTTAATTATATATTTTGTTGGCGCAGCATGTTGCTTAGTTTTATCAACGGTAGCCCGATAAGTGCTGTCGGGTCGCTACCATAGACGCCTTCGAATAAGGTGATCCCCAAACCCTCACTTTTAAAGCTGCCGGCACAATTATAGGGTGTGTCTTTACGTAGATAGCGGTCTATTTCTTTGTTAGTGAGCTGTCGAAATACAACCTCTGTTACAGCAATATCCACCTCTACAACATTGGTTTCACTATTCAGTAGGGCTAAGCCGGTTAGAAAGGTCACTCGGTTGCCAGATTGTGATTTGAGTTGCTCAAAAGCGGCTTTATAACACCCAGGCTTGGTCAGAATGTCTGTTTCATAGCCGGTTTTATCTAATGAGAGAGAATCCAGTACAGCCACTTGGTCAGATCCTATAATCAAATGTTGGGGGAAATCTGTTGCCAGCGCTCGCGCTTTTTCTTCCGATAGTCGCTTTACTAGGTTTTCCGGTGATTCTCCGGAATGGCGGGTTTCGTCAATATCCGGTGACTTGCATTGAAAGGGGAGTTGTAACCGTTCGAGTAATCCCTTGCGGTATCGGGATGAAGATGCGAGAACAAGTTTAAGCATGATGGTTCTTCACACGACTAGCCTCAATGTAAACGAAGGAGGAGGCTGGGTTTATAAGGTCAGTGTCACATTATATACAGATTTCTCCGGTGGCTTGGGTGGATGTGTAGTTGTGCGTTCTTGTTGGTGTGGTGTGTGTGGTTAAATCGCCATAGAAAAATAGACCCATTAATTGCCCTGAAGTCCTGTATTTTTGGGAAGTTTTCTTTGACAGATCAAGGCTGTATCACTATTATTGCGCGCCTATGTTGACACCCCCTCAGAGAAACGTTTTGCCGCAGGTTGTAGAACCACGGCGATTAGTGAATCAGGGTGTGACTCTGGTCGGTGAAGTGGCTCCTGATTTATGTGGACGGCTCACTGCCGCAGTATTAAAAATCAGTGAGCCTATTATGGCTACTTTGAGTTTTAATACGGAAGAACGGGGTCGCAAGGTAGTGCATGTAAATGCATCTACTACGATACAAATAGCCTGTCATCGTTGTCTGGAGCCTATGTTGCTCCCTTTGGCGTGTGATACGGTACTTGGTATCGTCTGGTCTGAGGATCAAGCAAAGTCGCTTCCCCGGGACTTGGAACCGTGGATAGTGGAAGAAGAGGCGGGAGATATCGCCGCTCTTGTGGAAGATGAATTACTACTGGTCCTGCCATTTGTAATTTATCATTCAGAAGATCAGTGTAGTGCTACACCCAGTTACTCAACTCATGAGGAAATTGAGGAAAGCACGCCGGTTGATAACCCTTTTAGTATTTTGGAACAACTTAGAAGTAGTGGTTCCGACAATTAACAGACTGTTTTATCAGGAGTAGCACATGGCCGTACAAAAGAGCCGCAAAACTCGTTCCAGACGTGGTATGCGCCGTTCACATGACGCATTGATTGGACCAACTTTATCAACTGATCCAGTAAGCGGTGAAAAACACTACCGTCATCATGTTTCTGCTGACGGTTTTTACCGTGGCAAGAAAGTCATTGATATCGCCGAAGACTAACGTTTCTTTAGGCTGAAAGTATTTATCTTTGGCTGACTCTCTGTGTCTCGCCATTGACACCATGGGCGGGGACTCCGGTCCCCGCACCACGGTACCTGCGACTCTCGATATTCTGCGCCAACACCCTTCTTTAAGCGTTGTTCTTCTCGGCAATACACACCAAATTCAGCAATATTTAGTCAATTCAAGCGGTATTAGTGCCAATCGTTATCGTATACAGCACTGTTCGGAATCTGTTTCGATGGAAGAAAAACCATCTTCTGCCGTACGCAATAAGCGTGATTCTTCTATGTGGCATGCGCTAAAGCTCGTCGCCGATGGTGAAGCTGATGCTTGCATCAGTGCTGGCAATACCGGTGCGTTAATGGCTATGTCTCTACTTCAGATTGGTACGTTACCAGGTATTAGCAGACCTGCTATCTGTACTAAAGTGCCTTCAGTTATAGGCCATACTTATTTATTGGATTTAGGTGCTAACGTAATTTGTTCTGGAGAGCAGCTCTATCAATTTGGCATGATGGCTTCTAAAGCCGCTATGGTGATTGATGATAATAAGAGACCTTCAGTTGGCCTGTTGAATATTGGTGTTGAAGATATCAAGGGTCGTCAGGAGATCCTCGATGCAGCTGAATTGTTAAAAGCAGATCGTGAGATACATTATGTTGGTTTTGTGGAGGGTGATGCTCTCTTCATGGGTGCGGCAGATATTGTGGTGTGTGATGGTTTTAGTGGCAATGTGGCATTAAAAACCAGTGAAGGTGTAGCTCTGATGCTCCAGCATTTTTTAAAGCAAACCCTGTCTGAGAGTTTATTGGCAAAAATAGGTGCGTACCTAGCTCAGGCTGCATTAAAAAAGCTCCAACGAACAGTTGATCCCTCTGAGTATAACGGTGCTAGTTTGTTAGGGCTTAGGGGCGTTGTGGTCAAAAGTCATGGTGGGGCATCAAAAAATGGTTTTTCCCGCGCTTTGGCTGTGGCCATCAATGAGGCTGAGCGTGACCTACCTTTACTGATAGAAGAACGATTGGCTAACTTGGCCAATGAATAAATAGCACGGTTTAAAGAAAAACGAGTTAATAAAGAACAATGAATTTGAGGTAACTAATGGAAAATTCTGCTGTGAATAAGACCTTAGCGTTTGTGTTCCCTGGTCAGGGTTCACAAAAAATCGGCATGCTTTCTGAGTTAGCTGAAAAATACCAAACCATTACAGATACATTTGCCGAAGCCTCTGAGGTGTTAGGCTATGATCTTTGGGATTTGGTGCAAAATGGTACTCAAGAGGATATTACTCTCACTGAGCGTACTCAGCCACTATTGTTAACGGCCAGTGTGGCAGTATGGCGGGTTTGGCAGCAAGAGGGTGGTGTACAGCCAGTTTTGATGGCTGGGCACAGCTTGGGTGAATGGTCTGCTTTGGTTTGTGCTGGCGTTGTTGCGTTTAAGGATGCCGTACATTTAGTACGAAATCGTGGGGCCTATATGCAGGAAGCTGTGCCAAAGGGTGAAGGCGCGATGGCGGCTATTATAGGCCTGGATGATGAATCCATTAAGTCTATCTGCGTTAACGCATGTCAGGGAGAAGAGGTGGCCGCTGTGAATTTTAATTCACCGGGTCAAGTGGTTATTGCGGGCAATGCGAGTGCCGTTGAACGAGCAATTGAAGGTTGTAAAGAAGCGGGAGCCAAGCGTGCATTACCTTTACCTGTGAGTGCGCCATTTCATACAAACTTGATGCAACCAGCAGCGGATAGATTAGCTGCTGAAATAATGGCCACAGAATTTTCTGCACCCAACATATTGGTGGTTCACAATGTACATGCTAATACTGAATCTGACCCGGAAAAAATTAAGCAATTAATGATTGATCAAATTTGTAGCCCAGTTTTGTGGGTGGATTGTGTCAATACACTGACAACAAATGGCATTGAGACCGTTGTTGAATGTGGTGCTGGAAAAGTACTGAGTGGTCTGTGTAAGCGCATTGAACGTTCGTTGAGCACATTAGCTACAGAAGATGTTGCCAGTTTGGAAAAATCCTTGATCGAAGCATAAAAATACCTAGGTAGTTTGAATAGAAAGCCTCTAAAAGGCGGTTACAAATCATTAGGAGAAAAGCATGAGCTTACAGGATAAAGTTGTACTGGTAACAGGTGCGAGTAGAGGTATTGGCGCAGCAATTGCCGATAGTTTAGGCGCCAAGGGTGCTACCGTTATTGCTACAGCAACATCAGAGTCAGGTGCTGAAAAAATCTCTGCACGTTTTGCAGAGAAGGGCATTAAAGGACGGGGCATGGTATTGAATGTGGCCAGTCAGGAGTCTATTGATGAATTGATGGAAACGGTTAACGCTGAATATGGTGCGCCTTTGATCTTGGTGAATAATGCGGGTATTACTAAAGATAATATTTTAATGCGGATGAAGGACGACGAATGGTTTGATGTCATCGATACCAATCTTAATTCTATCTATCGTCTATCTAAAGCCTGCTTGCGTGGCATGACGAAGGCTCGTTGGGGGCGTATTATCAATATAGGTTCGGTGGTGGGCTCTATGGGTAATGCCGGGCAAACTAATTATTGTGCTACGAAAGCGGGCGTTGGTGGTTTTACTCGCTCTCTGGCAAAAGAGCTTGGTCCGCGGAATATTACGGTGAATGCGGTTTCTCCTGGATTTATTGATACAGACATGACAAAAGAGCTACCAGAGGCCAGCAGGGAGAAAATTTTGTCACAAGTTCCACTGGGTCGTTTGGGTGAACCAGAAGAGATTGCGGCCGTTGTGGATTTCCTTGCTGGTGATAGTGGAGCGTATATTACCGGTGAGAATATCCATGTTAATGGTGGTATGTATATGTCGTAACATATTGTATTTTATTGAGAAATAATCATTTTGTCGAAAGCGGTTACACAAGCTGTTATTTCGAGGTAAAATGCGCGCCTGAAGTAAGTCGATAATAAAAATTTTTGTTGTTGGGTGAGCAGTAGCAACCGGATAACAGGATTCTTTTTAAGAAATAGGAGAGAACATATATCATGAGCAGCATCGAAGAACGCGTAGCTAAAATGGTTGCTGAACAACTGGGTGTTAAAGAAGATGACGTTAAAGCATCTTCTTCTTTTGTAGAAGATCTGGGTGCTGATTCCCTTGAGACTGTTGAGCTGATCATGGCTTTGGAAGAGGAATTCGATACTGAAATCCCTGATGAAGAAGCTGAAAAAATCGCCACAGTTCAGAATGCGATTGATTATATCAATGCTAACCTCGGTTAATTGCTGCTAGGCAACTGAGTTAAAAAGGCCGCTCGAATAGAGCGGCCTTTTTTATGTCTGAATTTTTCTTTTATATTTGGTTTAATTCCTCACCATGAGTGAAAGTGAATATCTTTGTTTTTTGAATGGTGAACAGACCAGTACTGTTGCGACACAAGATCGTGGTTTAGCCTATGGTCATGGATTGTTTGAAACGATCAGATTAGTCGACAGATCTGCACCTCTGTTACGCTATCACCTGTCTCGCTTAATCAGTGGGGCTGACACGCTTGGGTTGGCGATAGATCAATCATTGCTTGAACATTATATTCAGCAATTAGTGGAAGCCAGCCCTGCCGATGGCATAATAAAAATTATTGTGACAGCCGGTTGTGGTGGGCGAGGTTATTACCGTGCTGCCGCTGTAAAGCCCACCTATGTGTTGCAGTGGTTTCCATTTGTAGATTGTGACGCCTCCCGTCGTCAGCAAGGTATTGCCTTAAAATACTGTCAACATCAATTGCCCCATTCACCCGCTTTAGCCGGTATTAAACATCTTAATCGACTCGATCAGGTAATGGCTCGAGCTGAATGGCAGGATGATTTTGCCGAGGGCTTGATGCAAGATCAGCAAGGTAATGTTGTTGAGGGTGTAAGTAGTAATATTTTTATCTATCAAAATGGCTTATGGATAACCCCAAACTTGGATCAGTGTGGGGTGTCTGGGGTCATGCGTCAGTACCTTATGGAAGAATTACTACCTCGTTGTTCATTCCCCGTGATGGAAACGAATATTTCCTTTGATCAGTTGTTATCTGCTGAAGAAGTATTTATTTGTAATTCTATTGTGGGAATATGGCCTGTGGTGTCTCTTGAAGGGCAAGGTGAATGGTCCTTGGGGAAAAACACCCTAAAGGTACAAGGAATGTTGTACAAGGAGCTTCCATGCTACGGGTGATATCTAGGGTTCTATTGTTCGGGGTTCTTCTGGTTACATTGAGTGCTTTAGCCGGTTATTGGTATCTTGAAACATACTTGAATACGCCATTGTCAGAAAAAAAAGAACCGCGGATAATTATTGTGCCGAGTGGCTCGAATCTAACAACGCTCTCTATTCAGCTGGCCGATCAAGGGCTACTGACGCGGCCCAGATTGTTTGTTGCTTATGCACGCCTTACTCACCAAACAGCTATTCGAGTGGGTGAATATCAGTTTGATACGGGTTATACACCTAGAGAGTTACTTGAACTATTGATGACAGGAAAGGTTATTCAGTATCAGTTCACCGTTCCAGAGGGCTTGCGCTTTAGAGAGTGGTTACCATTATTGGCGGGCCAGTCAAAGTTGATTCACCAGCTAACGGGTTTGAGTAACAATGAAATAATACAACACCTGGGGCTTAATATTGAACACCCAGAGGGTTGGTTTTTCCCTGACACTTATCTCTATAGTTCAGGTGACAGCGATCGGGATATTCTTATTCGGGCTCATACTCGTATGCGTGAAATTCTTGAAGAAGAGTGGCGAAATAAAGCAGCTGACCTGCCCTATAACTCAGCCTATGAGGCGTTGGTTCTAGCTTCAATTGTAGAGAAGGAAACAGGTGTGGGTTCTGAGCGCGGTGAGATAGCGGGTGTGTTTGTTCGGCGTTTAAAAAAGGGTATGCGGTTACAAACCGACCCTACGGTTATTTATGGTCTGGGTGATCAGTATCAGGGTAATATCACTCGTCGTCATTTAAAACAGCCGACAGCGTACAACACCTATATGATTAAGGGCTTACCGCCAACACCTATTGCAATGCCAGGACGGGAAGCTGTTCATGCGGCACTTCACCCACTAGACGGAGACACCCTTTATTTTGTTGCCAAGGGGGATGGCAGCCACTTTTTTTCTGCAACACTGGAAGAGCATCTAAAGGCAGTGCGACGTTACCAACTAAAACGAAAGCCAAACTATCGCTCCAGTCCTGAAGGCTAGTATGAATATGAAAACAGGAAAGTTTATTACCGTTGAAGGTGTCGAAGGCGTGGGGAAAACCACTAACATTGCTTTTATCAAACAATGGCTGGATCAACAGGGAATTGAGCATATAACAACTCGGGAACCGGGCGGTACACCACTGGCAGAGGGGATAAGAGAGTTATTGCTGAGTCGACGGGAAGAGACCGTCAATGAGAATACAGAGCTGTTGATGATGTTTGCTGCTCGCGCTCAGCATTTGGCTGAGGTGATTATTCCGGCGTTGAACCGAGGGCGATGGGTACTCTGTGATCGGTTTACAGATGCGACTTATGCCTACCAGGGCGGAGGACGCGGGGTCGCTATGGAAAAAATAGCACTTCTGGAAAATCTGGTTCAAGGAGATTTACGTCCTGATATGACATTGCTACTTGATATTCCTGTATTTCAAGGGCTGGAGCGTGCGAGAAATCGTAGTGAACCTGACCGTTTTGAGCAAGAGAAGTTGGCATTTTTTGAAAAAGTTAGAAACTGCTATCTCTCTAGAGCTAAATCACTGCCTCAACAGTACTGCTTGATAGATGCTTCCCAAAGCTTGGAAAACGTGCAAATAGATATTCAAAGTGTCTTAGCTGAGTTTGTACGTGTTTTGGAGAGCAATACATGAGTAAGGCTGGCATGAGCAAGACTGCACAGCAGGCAGTAGCCATGCATTACCCATGGCAGAAAACGCAGTGGCAGCAACTTAGTTTACAAATAGAACAGAAACGACTGCCACATGCGCTGAGCCTAGTTGGTTCAAAGCATATTGGTAAGCATCAATTTGCTTTATCTTTGGCACAGAGCTTATTGTGCATAGAACCGGTTGGAGGCTATGCCTGCGGTCAGTGTAAGTCATGTCACCTAGTATCTTCTGGAAATCACCCTGACATGGTGAAAATAGAACCTGAAGAACAGGGTAAGGCCATCCGAATTGATAGTATTCGAGAGTTGGGTAATTTTGTTGCCAAAACGTCACAGCAGGGTGGTTGGAAAGTAGCGATTATCCACCCGGCGGAATCAATGAATATTAATGCTGCCAATGCCTTATTAAAAAACCTTGAAGAGCCTGGCCCGCGTACGCTGTTGTTGTTGGTTTGTCATGAGCCGGCCAGGTTATCTGCGACCATAAGAAGTCGTTGTCGGATGATAAAATTTCCTGTGCCTTCTGCTTCAGAAGTACGACCATGGTTGGCTCAGGTAGCAGGTCACCAAGAGGATATAGAAGAGCTTCTACAGTACGCCAATGGCCGTCCCCTCTTGGCTTTACAGCTGCTTGAAACAGATCTTCTCGAGCGTAGGAGAAAATTTGAGGGGTTGATAAAGGATCTCTCTGCCCAACGGATTTCAGCCTTAAGTGTGGCGGAAACATGCCAAGAAAATGATCCTCAGGTGGCCTTGGATTGGCTCTATAGTCTCTTGGCTGTAGAAGCCAAAGAGTCTCGATCTGGACAGAGTAATATTTCCCAGCGTTTGATTTTTCGCTATATGGATAGACTGACTCAGGCTAAAAAATTAACGCAGAGCACGGCAAACCCAAATTTACTGTTACTTTGGGAAGAGCTATTGCTTAATTGGCAGCAACTGTTTTCAATACGAAACACAAAGAAGTCGTGATAAACAATGAAAGGACGTGCTAACTCCTTTTTTACAAACACTTCTCACTGCTATTGGTGTTGTGAAGAGAGTATTTTTGTTCCTTATCTTCTGGGCACTAGAAGGTAGGGAGCTTGCTATAGTAAACTTGTGAAAATTTTATAGGGTTGATTATTGAGATGGATGCGTTTGGTGGTGGTGTTCGAAACGGGATTCTAAATCTTTCAATTAAAGATCCTCAGGCACTTTATGCTGCCTATATGTCCTTCGTTAAAAATGGTGGGTTATTTATTGCCACACGCAAAAGCTACATGTTGGGTGATGAAGTTTTTTTGCTTCTTGATTTGATTGATGAGCCAGAGCGTATTCCTCTCACGGGTAAAGTCGTGTGGGTAACGCCTAAGGGGATGGGTGGAAACCGACGTGAAGGTGTAGGTATTCAACTCAGTGAAAAGCATGGTGACATACAAGCCAAATTTGAGACTTATTTGGCGGGTATGATGGAATCTGACAAACCAACCAACACTATGTAAATGACACCCGGCCAGATCCAAACTGTTGTCATTTTAGGACTTAAGCGTCTGCTAGATTAAAGACGGTAGCGGTACGATATAACCCCATAGATATACAAGGAATGCCAAATCGTGTTGGTGGATTCCCACTGTCATCTCGATCATCTGGATTTGACGGATCATGACAACTCTCTCGAAAACTTACTTCAGGCTGCACGAAGTCGTGGTGTCCATCGTTTCTTGAGCGTGGGTGTCGATTTAGATTCGTCTAAAAAGCTTCTTGAATTAACAGCAGCGTTTGACGATGTAATGGTTTCTATTGGTGTACATCCATTACAGGAAATCAGACCCGCTATGCCAGAAATTTCTGAGCTTGTTGAGCTGGGGCGTCACTCTAAAGTGGTTGCTATTGGTGAGACGGGGTTGGATAACTACTATGATAATGATTCGGCAGCGTGGCAGCAGGAAAGCTTTATCCGTCACCTCAAGGCCGCCAGTCAGCTGCTGAAGCCTGTGATCGTTCACACCCGAGAAGCACGGGTAGAAACGATCTCCATTCTACGTGATCATGCGAATACAACTTCTGCTGGTGTTCTCCATTGCTTTACCGAAACATGGGACATGGCGCGTGATGCCTTGGCGCTTAATTTCTACCTCTCTTTTTCCGGCATTATTACCTTTCGCAATGCCTCTACCTTAAGAGAAGTGGTTAAAAAAGTGCCGTTGGATCGCATGTTGGTAGAAACAGATGCCCCCTGGCTCGCACCTGTTCCTCATAGGGGAAAGCAAAATGAGCCACAGTATGTGTTAGAAGTAGCGAAGGCAGTAGCTGAGATAAAAGGCATTACTTATGAGGAAGTTGCTGAAGTCACATCACATAATTACGAGCAGTTATTCCTTCCACATTGTCAATAAGTCAAAAAAAAGCCCAGCATCATGAGCGCTAGGCTTTTTTCTATCCTCCTTTATTTCCAGTTATGGAGTGTTTTCATCTGGAGTAGTAGAGGAAGTGGGCTTGGCAAAAATCAATTCAGATTGTTTCACCGCAGCAATCTTTTCGTAAACTGTTTTATCCAGAGTAAATAATTCCTCTCTGTCATTACGGCTTACATAATAGCTATCACCAGCTTTGATAAAGTGGTAAACCCAACTACCTTTATCGTCAGTGATCTCTATTTTTACTTTTTCTACCCCCTCTGCATTTAAATCAGGTTTTAACGAAGAAATTTTCAGAATAGGGAGATTAGCAAGTGCCTCTGTTAATTCATCTACTTTGTCTTGATTAAGTCGCCCTTGCTTACTGTTGCCGAGGAAAATAGAGGGCCCAGAACGATTAAATCCCCAGGTGGCGCCGTTTCTTTTAAGGTTGTAATCAGGCCCTTTAATGGCACTAATGTCACTGGCGGCGAGCAGGGATTTATCGAACCAGACCTCTGGATTGGCACTAATGTCGAGCGTGTCGAGCTGAGCATTATAGATAGAGTCATCTCCATCTCTACGGACATTGGATTGACGCAAACCGATAGAGCTACCAAAAAATAACTTACCGATGACTTTTCCCTTACTGTATAAGTGAAGACGTCTCACAAACTTGTCATCTGACACCTCAAACCGTTTGTGGCTGCTGGTCAGAGTGGCGACAGGCCAGCCCGTTTTGAGTGCTTTCAGCTGATGAAAGAACTCATTGATGTCTTCATTGCTGACGGGTAATTGTTGATTGGAAAGAGCCCATGATTGGTCATTTTTAACCAGTGTGATACCACCACCCGTATCCTCAATGGTAAGTTTATCAATACTTGTCCAATCAATGCTGAGCAAAGGTTTCGGTTGATTTTTGATGATCTCCCTTTGGTTATTCCATAGCAGCGCAGCAGCGAGCAATACCTGAAGGAGCAAAAGGCTTGTAAGCCAGAATTTTAGCTTTTTCATTGGAGCTCTCCCTTAATTAGCCAGCTGGGTTAAGTAGCGTTGTTGCCGTGACTTCTGACGAATTCTTCGTATTAACGCAATGATGATTAGAGCGGCAATGATCAATCCATAGTTCAAGTATTCCCAGAATAGCTGAGTATCATGCTCCATGGGAGGCAGGGTACGGTTGAAGTGTCCACGGGAACGAATGCTGAGAAGCCCGGCATCTTCCAGCGCCCAATCCACAGTGTTGGCAATAAGCTCCAAACTTCCACGGTATTCACTACCAACAGCTGAGTTGGCAATGGTTAATGTCTGGTCTCTCAGGAAATCATTAGAGCTAAACAAAATAATTTGAGCAGAAGTTGGTGATTTTTCTATCACGTTGGATGGGCTGTCATTGGCATCTTCTGTGTTTAAAGGTGATGCTTTTCCAGCAAAATAAGAGGTGAATTCACCTTCGCTGATGACGCCCAGCAAGTGTGAACCAAGCTTACCTTCTTGGCGGAATGAGGTCATGCCTTGATCATCAATTTCCGGCATGATTTCAGTGTTATCCGAAAGCCATGACTTGTCAGAACTGCGTAGTAATTCAGTTACTGTCCTGTTGCTGTTTTTTTCCGGATCAATACTGATTGGTGAGCTCCAGGTCATGGTCATTTGTGCCAAGTTGGCGGTGATAGGGTTTTCCTGATTGAAACCTTTACTTCTTACATCAGCAAAGTAGGGGTATTCGATCATTCTGACTTCCTGTACTTGATGACCGCCCGCATTACGCATAACAGGCAAAGGAAATGCTTTGTTTTGCATATCAAGAACAAGCTTGTCTTCCATATCGAGGCCGTTATGTCTTAACCAGTCTTTGAATTCACCCTCGAGCTTGGCCAATCCCAGGCCACCTTGTCCTAATGTCATGGTGTAAGGGGAGGACATGGCAACAACGGAACCACCTTTCATGAGGAATTGATCGATGGCAAAGATTTCTTTTGGTCCCATAGCGTTCGGTGCTGCGACTAACAGAATATCTACTTCACCAGAAACATTGCCATCACTGACATCTTCATCCCTTATGTTGAGGTCTGTACCAAGAAATTCTGCCAACTGATTAAATTGCGGTACAGCGATGCCGATTTGTTCCAGTTTAGGGTCATCTTTCGGCTTAACTATGCCAATGGTTTTAATAAACCCTTTACCAAAGCGTTTCACAGCAGCCTTGAGGTTGCGCTCAAAACTAAGCTTGCTCTTGTCCTCCAGCGGTATCTGAATGGCCATATCATCTTTTTCCAAAATTAGATGAAAATAGAAGAAATCACCACCAAACCTTCTGTCAGTTGAGAGTGGCTTAAGCCCATATTCATGGGTCAGCTTTTTGGCCACAGCGCTGTTACCTGCATAGGGGTCAACAACATTGACTTTAAAGTGACCGTTGGAATCTTCGGCTAAGGCATTGGCCACTTCGATGATGTCATTTTTATAAGCGATCAAATCATCGGGAAGTAGGGCGTCAGTAGAAATATAGGCATTAAAGGTAAGTTCACCTTTAATGGTCTCAAACAGGTTTCCACCACTGCGGTAGCTGTTTAACACCTTTTTGATACTCCGGGTCAGGTCATATTCAGGGTTACGCAGTTTGATTTGAAAATCTTTGTCGCCCTGTGCCTTGGTTTCAATTAAGTCTTGGAAATCCAACACCTCAAACTCATCGCCATAATTGATCAGAATGTGAAAGTAAGAATTTACAATGGCAGATTGATAGCGGTCAGCTACTTGGAGGGGAATAGGTCTAACGCCGTACTTTTGATTAGCTTCTTCCTCTAATTCCAGATTGGTAATGGGATCGACAAACTCAATCCGTACTTTTCCTCGGCTGGCAATTTCATATTCGTGTATCAAATCTTTTATCTGGGGAACTAGGGGCGCCAACATGGGATGGGTTTTACCGCTGAAATAGCCCCGAATCAGGAGTGGCTCCTGTAACTGGCTTAAATAGTCTTTGGTAGAAGCAGAGATAGAGTACTGGCTACCTTCCGTGGTATCTATGCGAAGTGACGTTACCTGTCCGAGCCACAAGTTAACACCAATGACATTGATGATGGCCAATGCCGTGACGATACGCCAAGTCTTGTGGCGAGGTGTAGAGGTATGTTCAGCCCAGCGTTCTCTCTCCAATGTGAATATGTTGAGGGAGAGGAACACAAAAATGATACTGAAGTAGTAATAGAGATCCCTGATATCAATAACACCACGGGTTATTGAGTCAAACCGTGAACCTGTGCCAAATAATCTAAACCACTCCCCGGCCTGGTTGCCAAAAAAGTCAGTGATCGTGGTAGTTCCGATTAAATAGAACAGACCAGATAAGGCGACAGCACAAATAAGGCTGACGATTTGGTTGTCACTTTTGGCTGAGACATACAAGCCGATAGATAGGTAGGCGGCACCTAATAAAAAAGCGGCCAGATATCCTGTCCAAATAGGGCCCCAGTCCAGTTCTCCCATTTGTGAAACGGTGATGGGAAGCGGTATGGTAATAATCAGGGCAATAGCGAGTAACACTAGGCAGCCTAAAAATTTACCGGCGACAAAGTGCCATAAAGGTAATGGCTGGGTAAGAATATGTTCCAGAGTCCCAGTTCTACGTTCTTCACTCCAAAGACGCATTGTTAGTGTGCTGGTGAGAAATACCAGTAATACCGGCATCCACTCAAATAGTGGGCGAATATCTGCGATATTTCTTGAGAAGTAGGATTCTCCCCAGAAGAACACAAATAAAGAAATTGCCGCGAATGTTGCCAAGAATAAGTAGGCAATGGGTGATGCAAAAAACAGGGTAATTTCTTTCGCTGCAATACGTCGAATCACTGGTAGGTGTTTGGCTTTAGGCTGCATCTTGATCCTCCTCATCAATTGCTTTCACAGGATTTTCATTGACTTCCCTAAACAGTGTTTCCAGATCACGATGCTCCTGGCTAATGGCGTACAACGTAGCACCAGAAGCAACAATGAAATTGGCAATTTCTCCGCAGAGAGCAAAATGATCACTTCTCTCTTTTACGCTTAGCCGGTAACGATAAACCGAGGGCTTAACGTCAGATTGATCTGCTGATATTTCTTCTACCTTAACGACAGCGCTGAGTGGTTGTAATAATGTAGTGAGCTTGTCTGTTGGTAATGAGGTCGACAACAGCAAATGGTTGCTTTCTCTAAGTTTTTCTAGTTGTGCATCGACAGCCAGTTTTCCATTGCGAATAATCAGTGCTCGGTCACAGAGTGCATCCACTTCCTGCATGATGTGGGTAGATAGAATGACTGTCGCATCGTTTGCAAGGTTTCGGATCAAAGCCCTAATAAGTTGTGTTTGTGTAGGGTCTAGGCCATTTGTTGGCTCATCTAGGATCAATAGTTTGGGCCTTCCCAAAATGGCTTGTGCGACACCAACACGTTGTTTATAACCGCGAGACAGGGTCGATATGGGGGATAGCAGCTTAGGCACGATATCCGTTGCCTGAATAACACGTCTTATCTCTGATATTTTTTCATCACCCGTAATACCTTTCATTTCACTAATATAATCGAGGTAATCGGCCACAATCATTTCAGGATAAATGGGCAGGTTTTCTGGCAAATAACCGAGATACCTCTGTGCTTTTTTAGGATCTTGCTGAAGGTTGATGTCGTCAATAAAGATAGAGCCATGGTTCGCTTCAATAAAACCACTGAGCATTTTCATAATCGTCGTTTTACCAGCGCCGTTATGGCCCAGTAAACCAACAATCTCACCTTTTTTTATTTTGAAGCTGACATTGTCAACGGCTTTAAAGTCGCCATACAACCTTGTCAACTGCCTGACTTCCAGCATGGTGTCCTCCGGTTGTGAAAATTTTTAGTTATAAATACAGGGCATCAGTATCAATATTAGTCTTTGGTATGAGAGACGTGTCTATCCTTGTCAGAGCGCGCGTATAGCTCAGTGGATGTGCATAGTACACCGAAAAGTTCACTGAAAAAAACATTGTTCATACACTCTTGTTATAGCTATAGGAAACGTTCTCATATAAACATACCAAGAACTAAATGCTCAGATTTTAGATAGGGATGATTTTTTTTAGTTCAAGGGATTTATACAAAAAATGTAGATGGGGCGGATAAGGATTGCTATAGCCCTTATTACAGGGTGACAGCCTTTAATAGCTCATGGCACCCAATATCATCTAGCAGTTTTAGCTGGACTTCATTCTTAACCAGAAGCATACCGGCAAAACCTAGAGCATTGATAGTGAGTCCTTGGTGGCTCTCTTGAGTGCGGGGAATCACCCAGAGATAGTCTCTGGTCATCAGCATATTATGGGGAGGAAAATATCCGTTGCAGTCCATCGTAAGATTCAAGCTTTCCAACAAATGGTAGTAGCCTCGACAATTTTCCTCGGCAAATTTTTTTAGCTGCTTATAGGGTGCTGATGTAGGGCATTTAATCGGCATTATTCTGTGCCTAAAAGACAGGGGCATTTCAGTACAAATTCCCTCACCTAGCGTGAATTGAGAAAACAAACCCGCAAAGGGAAAGTTGGTTGTCGATGATAGGGGGAGGGGGATCATTTGTAGATGTTTATGCTCCACACTAGCTCCGGCTATTGGGCCACCATTATAGAAGACCAAACCATCCTGAGCTTGGAGGCAAACTTGAGTGGCCAGAAAGTCTTCCGTGTTCAGGGCAGTTTGTTGCGGCACAAAGTGCTTGGTTACCATCAATATGTGGTGATCCATCACGTTGAATTTATTTAACAGGCATCGGTAATGGTCTGTCAGTTCACCTACATAGAGAGCAGGATCATAGGGCAGGAACGGGTCAAAATCCTTTGGGTTGGGTGTTTGTTTTTCTCTCTGCGGTACTTCTTTTGATTTTCTTGCCAAGTTTTCCACTACTCTTATTTGAAAACACATCAGGTTGTTACTACACGTACTTTCACTAAAAGGAACTTCCCTTGTTTCGCAGTGGGTGGGGATGGATTGGAGCGCACCGCAGGCGAGGGCTGAGTCAGTGACGGCCTCTACTTGTTTCCACAGTGCTTTATTGTGTAAGTAGTTGGTCAAAATGGATATCCTTGTTGAGTGTTTATACTTTTTTGTTAATTTGCCTCTAAATGGATAGGCGATCAAGGTTTACTATTCTGTTAATAGTTTCGTGGAGGCTATTTTCGATTAGTTGGGAGTTTTTGATTTTTACGCTCTCTGACATAATGCGGGAATGACGCCAGAACGTTACAAAAAAATATTGAAAGTCCTCAAGAGCCGCCAGACCGATTTAACCGTGATTACTGATCAGGTTCATAAGGGGCAAAATTTGTCGGCGATTACCCGAACGGCAGATGCGGTAGGAATTCATCAGGTTCATTCAGTCTATGAAAAGGGGGTATATCGGCCTCACACCGGCACCTCTTTGGGTGCTCATAAATGGGTTAAAACAATAGTCTATAACAATATCGTCACTCCCATTGAAAATCTCCAGCAGCAAGGTCTACAGGTTGTGGCGGCACATTTTGATGAACGTGCCGTAGATTATCGTGAGGTTGACTACACTCGGCCAACGGCATTGTTATTGGGTGCAGAAAAGTGGGGTGTGAGTGACCGTGCCTATAGTCGGCTCGATGGTACTGTCATTATTCCTATGATGGGTATGGCCGAGTCTTTTAATGTTTCAGCGGCTTGCGCCATTATTTTGGCCGAGGCGCAACGCCAACGAAGTGAGGCGGATATGTATGACCGTTGCCATTTACCCCACGATGAATATCAAGCCTTGCTCTTTGAGTGGTGTCAGCCAGTGATAGCCCGTATCTGTCGAGAAAGAGGGCTGAAGTATCCCGCTTTGGACGATACCGGGCATTTGGAAGCCCCTCAGCTCTTCTCTCGACTGATTAATGAGCTAGAATCCAGCACCAGTTAAGCGTGCTCTTAATCTATTATGGAATATTTTTTGCGCCATCTCCGTTATGTAATATGGGTACCTTTGAGTCACAAATTCCATAATGTTTTGTCCTGAAACAACGACATTTCTTTGTCTGATATGGTTTTATATCAGGATAACAACTGATTGCTAATGGGAATTAGGGTATGACTATCTACAACACACCTATCGATGACATGAAGTTCCTGCTCAATAATGTGCTGGATATAGAGAGTATTGCAAAACTTCCGGGTTACGAAGAGGCAACACCGGATATGGTGAACGCTATTCTAGAAGAGGCGGCTCGTTTTTATGGTGAAGTCTTGGCACCCACTAACCAAGTGGCTGATTCTCAGGGATCAAGGCTTGAGGGTGACAAGGTCATCACTGCACCCGCTCTGGATGGTATTTACCAGCAAATTGTACAGGCAGGATGGCCGGGGTTAACCGGCGATGTTGCGTTCGGTGGACAGGGGTTGCCTGCTCTGTTATCCGTTGCTGTCGACGAAATGTCTCAATCTGCCAATATGGCGTTCAGTTTGTGTCCCATGCTGACCAAAGGGGTTGTTACCGCACTGACGCTCTATGGCAGTGATGAACAAAAGCAAACCTATTTAAATAACCTGATTTCAGGTTCGTGGACAGGAACCATGAACCTCACCGAGCCTCAGGCCGGTTCGGATCTCGCCGCAGTTCGCACAAAAGCCGTGCCAACAGAGGACCACTACTTACTCAGTGGACAGAAAATTTTTATTACCTGGGGTGACCACGATTACACCGACAATATTATCCATCTGGTACTGGCTCGCACCCCAGATGCACCAGAAGGTGTTAAAGGTATTTCTTTGTTTGTGGTACCCAAATTTCTGATTAATGAAGACGGTAGTGCCGGTGAGCGTAATGATGTTCGCTGTGTCGGTGTGGAACACAAGCTGGGGATTCATGCCAGTCCAACCTGCTCGTTATCCTTCGGCGATAACGGTGGTGCTGTTGGTTATCTGGTGGGCGAGGAAAATCAGGGCTTGGTCTATATGTTCGCCATGATGAACGAAGCTCGCTTAGCCGTTGGTTTACAAGGGGTCTCTATCAGTGAGAGGGCCTATCAGCAGGCGGTAGCCTTCGCCAAAGACCGAGTGCAGGGTGGTGTGCCGGGCAATAAACAAGCCACCATTATTCATCATCCCGATGTGCGTCGTATGCTGATGCTTATGCGTTCATTAACTGAAGGCGGGAGGGCATTGGCCTATTTATCGTTAGCCCACGAAGACTATGTTCACAAGCTAGAAGATAAAGAGCAGGCCGCTTACCACGAGCGCCGTGTTGATTTGTTGACGCCTCTGGTCAAAGGCTGGTGTACTGAAATTGGTATGGAAGTCACCTCTCTGGGGGTGCAAGTGCACGGTGGCATGGGTTTTATAGAAGAAACGGGTGCCGCGCAGCATTTAAGAGATGCTCGTATCCTACCTATTTATGAAGGCACCAACGGCATTCAAGGTCTTGACCTAGTGGGTCGTAAATTGGCTCGAGATAAGGGCCAATCGGCGATGGAGCTGCTTGAAGATTTAACCCAGGTGGTTGTCGAGGCTAAAGCGACTGGTCTGTTAGACATCGCTGACATTCTTGAAGCCTCACTTATTGCCTGTAAAGAAGCTGCAAATACGATATTGACGGGCGCAGCGGAAGATTGGACCGTGCTCAGTTCTTCTGCCTATAACATGCTGATGTTAATGGGTACCACCGTTGCTGGAGCGATGATGGTAAAAAGTGCAGTGGCTGCCACCCATTTAAATACAGCGGGCGAGGGCAATGTCCGTTTTAATGACAATAAAGTGATGACGGCAAAATTCTTTGCTCAACATGTGATGTCACGGAATACTGGTTACTTCGAGGCGGTAAAAGCGGGTTCGGAGGCAATAATGGGCTTGGGTATTGATGACTTTTAAGGGGCTGAATAGCCATTAATTGAAAAAATAATAAATCGTAGAAGAGGGGGGAGTAATCTTTCCCCTTTTACTTCCTTTATTTATTTTATCTAAGCTCTACTCCCCCGAGATAATATCGCATTTGTAAAAATGTTCGTCTTCTTTGCCAAGTTTTTGCGCAAGCCTAGGAAGTAATATGTCCATTTTTTCTAAAAGTTTCCAAGGTGGGTTGATAACAAACAAACCAGACGCACTCATTCCTCTTTCCTCTGAGTCAGCAGAAAGACCCAGCTCAAAACGTTGTATGTTTTTAATACCACTTCGGATGAGTTTTTTCTCCATGTGATCAATTTTTTGTCGATCAACCACAGGATACCAAATGGCATAAATACCCGTGCTAAACTTTTTATAGGCCTGTATTACCGCATCAATGACGTGATCATATTCGGATTTAATTTCATAGGAGGGGTCTATCAGGATAAGCCCTCTACGACTAGTGGGTGGCAGCAATGTCGTCATTCCTGTTAATCCATCCTGACAAGCTCCCCGTATCTTTTTGTTACTACGTATATTGCGGCTCAGTGACTCATAGTCTTGGGGGTGAAGTTCAAACAGCCAAGCTCGATCCTGTTTCCGGAGGAAATACTGGGCGATAGAAGGGGAGCCAGGGTAAATGTTCAAATCACCGGATTTATTGAAGGTATTGATGACCTCGAAATAACGTGCCAGTTCTGGAAAGTCTTTGGACTCTATTTTGGCGATACCGTTAGCGTGTTCTTGCAGCTTTTGAGCATCATTAGATTTCAGATTATAAAGGCCTGCACCTGAGTGTGTGTCGATATACTCAAAGGGTGCTTCCTTTTGGGTTAGGTGCTCAAGTATTTCTACCAAGACAATGTGCTTGATAATGTCGGCAAAATTACCGGCATGAAAGGAATGTCTATAACTTAGCAAGGGGCGGTCTCTTTTGGGTTCAGGGTGTGGAGTGTCAGAAGGGTCAATGAAAGGTTATGAATGCCTTTCATTATGAAAATTCTGTCGATGCATCTTCATCACATCAGCCCTAGAATTTGACGGTTCAACGCGTAAATAGTAAAAAACCATGTCTCTTGTTATGTTATGGGCTTTTTAAAAACGTTACGGCCGAGTCTCTGTCATTGATGGCAAAACATTTCATTTTAATCGTACTGAAAAATGTATCCTCAATGTTAACCATTGTTTCCAACCATTTGTTGTCAGTTAATACTGCAACTCTAGTGATATCCGAAACGCCAACGTCGAACAAATATTTAAACTCTTCGATAACCGCAGCTATCTCAATACCATCAAATGAATCTATCTGCTCAAGAATAACAATATCTCCATGACGCTCAATCTTTTCCTTTGCGTCATTCAGTACTAAAGACATATCACTTTCAGTAACTTTTCCTGAGATGCGAAAGGCGACGGAATAATCAATGCCTATATCTATCATTTCTAACATAATGTTTCCTCGGGAAATCAAAGGGTAACAATCCTTCAGCCCCTTTGATTTTGCGACTGACTCTGTAGGTATTTCCTAATGGTATCAGCTGTATTGAAATACTCCACTAACTCAATCGCTAGGTTATTCATTGAGCAAAGGGTAACAGAGCCAACGTTGTAGAATTAGATGCCTGTTTCCGATAGCTTACGCCATTATTTTGTGTCTGCTCGACCCATAAATTTTCGTTCTTCCACATTCACCCTGATTTTATCACCAGTAGAAATGTGCTCAGGAACTTGAATGGTTACGCCGGTCGATAACAGTGCTGGTTTGGTTCTTGACGTTGCCGAGCCTCCCTTGATGGATGGATCCGTTTCCATCACGTCAAGCTCCACGCTAGTGGGCAGATCAAGTGCTACTGGTACGTCGTTGACGATGATGACCTGAACACCCGCTGTTGACTCATCAATGAAAAGGATTTCATCGGCGATTGAATCTTTATTCAGGTTGTACGGCGTGTAGTTTTCAGTATCCATAAAGACATATTCATCGCCATCAATGTAGGAAAACATAACAGGCCTGCGGATGAGGTCGGCAAGATTCAGTATATCCGAGTCCTTAAAGGTCTCGTCAATTTTGCTGTTGGTGACAACATCATACATGCGCAGTCGGTACAGGCTGCCACCTGCTCGGCCTTGGGGAACAGAACGCTCAATGTCGCGAACTATATAGGTTTTTCCGTTATAGTCGATCGCTGCATTTTTCTTAATTTCACTTGCCTTGGGCATATTCTTTAGTCCTGAAATTTAAATGTAATAAATTTATCAGATTTTTGGAGTCAATTTGATATGTTTGTTAAGCATTATATTTGTGGCATTGTTTCAAATTTTGATAATTTAGGATTAATTAATGCCTAATCTCACCGTTAACTACCGAATGCGGTAAAACTTAAGCCTACATAAACACCGTAGGTAGCTAAGAGTATTCCACCTTCTCCCCGACTTAGACGACGCCCTGTATACAAAAACAAAAATAGTAATAGAGACGCTACAAGCAAGACCCATTGGTCGAATTGCAGAATTCTTGCGTGAACGGGAAGTGGTTGAAGTAAAGCGGATACTCCTAATATCCCCAACAAATTAAATATATTGCTACCAAGTATGTTTCCAACGGCTACATCTGCGTGCCGTCGTAGCGCAGCAATTACAGAAATTGAAAGCTCTGGAAGGGATGTACCAACAGCTACCAATGTCAATCCGATGACAGCCTCAGAAACTCCTAAGCTCTCAGCAATCCCTACAGCTCCAATAAGCAGCACCTGTGACCCTGAAATTAACAGTAGTAGACCAATGATTACTGCCGCTACAGTCCATCCTATAGACTTTGGTAAAGCGGTAAGTTCTTCAGCTTCGGCTTTGTTAAGTGTCGTCGCGGGTGCGTGGATGCGTTCACTCCAATAAGCCCATACCAAATAAGCTACTAAGGCCGTCAAGAAGATTACGCCATCCGTGCGTCCCAGTGCGCTTCCGCCAACTAAAACCAAAAATAGTATACTAGCCACTACTACAATGACAGCATCCCGGCGTAATGCCAAAGGCTTGATTGTCAGTGGCGCGATCAGCGCACATATCCCTAGGATTAGTAAAACATTGCTAATATTGCTACCCACTACGTTGCCAACTGCAATATCCGGTTGTTGATTTAATGCAGCATTTACAGAAACCACCAATTCTGGCGCTGATGTGCCGAAGCCTACGATAACGAGACCACTTAGTAATGGCGATACACCGAGACGCTGGGAGGCAGCTAACGAGCCTCGAATCAACGCTTCGCCACCAATGGTAAGTAAGCCCACACCGAGTAATAAAAAGAGTAAATTCGTCATGATTTGCCGTCTCTTGGCATAGAGTTTTATAAGCTGACAGAGAACACCCACACTGCATGCATGGCCTAACGCCTAGTGAATAGGTAGCATTGTGAAAAAGCCACGCTTTTTGCTGTCCAGCCGCAGGCGTTCATTGCCCACCTTGTTAAACATTTACTGGCCCATAATCTTTAAAGAAATATATGGCGCCACAATAAAAACCAATGTCACAATTTTGTAAATACTCAGGAAATCAAAATACTTAGAGTCAAGTTCTTTACCATCCACCCTAAACATCTTGCTATGAATAGAAGATATTGTTCCTTTCATAAACGCAATAACTATTGTCGCCAGAAGGAGATAAGCAATATTGATTACTGATGCCCAGCCTAGCAGTTCAGTTAACTGTGAAAGTGTAATCATAATACTCTCCTTAGTGTCGGTGGATTTCTGATATGTGTTTAACAGTTTATTCAAACGCCTATGGTCTTATATCACTTCGGCTCCCTTATTTCGGGCCAAACAATTTCAAGCTAAGGTTATCTTTGTTTGCAGGGGGCTGGGAAAAAGAAGATCATTTGTAGTTTGGCATAAGAAGCTTAATCCCTGTTTTTGTGTTCCAACCCTTTTCGTTGATCATAAATCAACACCCTTTAAAATATCGAATACTTAATACTACTTTTTCCTTGAACAGAAGCCTATGGCTCCTGATCTTGGGCATATTTTTATTGGCTTTCCTGCTGAAGCAAGTGAATAAACGCTTTCGCTGCATTGGAGAGGCTTTTCTCTTGGTGGTGGATATAACCCAGCTCGCGTTGTATTTGTATGTTGGGTATTTCTACTGTTCGTATGCCGTTTCCCAGCATGCTTTCGGGCAGCAGGCTCCAACCCAGCCCTATGCTGACCATCATTTTGATGGTTTCGAGATAGTTGGTGGTCATGGTGGGAGGTAGAGGGACGTTATGTTGCTCAAATAGCGCTCGGGTCATCCTACCGGTGTAGGTACCGAGGCCAGGTAAGATAGCAGGGTAGTTTCTTAAGTTATCCAGCGTTGGATTTATAGGTGTGGCGTTTTTAGATAAAAGTGGATGGTCATCAGAAACCATAAACACTAAAGGGTCTGACCATATGCTTTTTGCCTCAATTTTGGGGTGAGCCTCCGGGGCTAGAGTAATCACGGCAACTTCAAAGCGGCCCTGAAGAATGCCTTCGTAGGCTTTCTCAGAGTCCATAAAGTCTACATCTATGGTAACGTCAGAATAGTTTTGAGCAAACTGTTTCAACATAGGGGGCAGCCGGTGCAGACCAATATGGTGGCTAATAGCCAAACGTAGTCTGCCACTGATGTCACCTGAAAGGTCATTAATGGCTTGTGTGGTATCGGCAATTTCCCTAAGTATGTGGTTTGCCCTAGGTAGTAAGGCTGCGCCAGCTTCTGTCAGGGTGACAGAGCGAGCAATGCGGTCGAATAGCCTGGAGTTCAGCTGTTCTTCTAATAGGGCGATGCGTTTGCTTACGGCTGGCTGGGTGACGTGAATTCTTTCGGCGGCAATGGAAAAAGAGCCAGAGTCGGCAACGGCGATAAAAGCTTCCAGTAATTGTGTGTCCATAATAGTGGCGTATCAAGTCGTGTTATCAGATCTTAGTATAGGTGCACGAATTCCCATTTGGAATTCAATAGATAAAAAATATGAATTTGTTTTATTTGTAACATGTATCTAAAATTACTTAATCGATCATATTTTTTAAGATAACTGGGCTAGAAACATGGCTGGAAAAACCCTTTACGATAAATTGTGGGACGCGCATCTGGTAAAACAGCGAGATGATGGTTCTGCGTTGATTTACATCGACCGTCATATTCTTCATGAGGTGACGTCTCCTCAGGCTTTTGAGGGGCTTCGTATTGCAAATCGCAAGCCCTGGCGCCTAGATGTGAATGTGGCAACACCTGACCACAATATCTCTACTGATTCTGCTGAACGTGCTGCCGGTGTGGATGCTATTCCTGACGAAACTTCTCGTATTCAGGTAAAAACGCTGGATGAGAACTGTGAGTACTTCGGTATTCGTGAATTTGGCATGAATGAAATGGGACAGGGTATCGTGCATGTGATGGGGCCAGAACTTGGCGCTTCATTGCCCGGCATGACCGTAGTTTGTGGGGACTCTCATACGGCTACCCATGGTGCATTTGCTTGTTTGGCTCACGGTATTGGCACTTCGGAAGTCGAGCATGTGTTGGCAACCCAGTGTCTTGTGGCCAAGAAAATGAAAAACATGCAGATCAAAGTTGATGGCATCTTGGGCAACGGTGTGACACCTAAAGATGTGGTGTTAGCGATTATCGGTAAAATTGGTACCGCCGGTGGTACCGGTTACGCCATTGAGTTTGCCGGTCAGGTCTTCCGGGACATGACCCTCGAAGGCCGAATGACGGTGTGTAATATGGCCATTGAAGCGGGTGCTCGTGTGGGTATGGTGGCGGTAGATACTCAGACTATTGAGTATTTCAAAGGGCGTCAGTTTGCGCCAACTGGTGAGGTCTGGGATCAGGCTGTTGCCTATTGGCAAACTCTGCAAAGCGATGATGATGCCAAGTTTGATGCGGTAGTGGAGTTGAACGGTGAAGAAATTTTGCCCCAGGTCACTTGGGGAACCTCCCCTGAAATGGTCTTGCCCGTCAGCGGTGTGATACCTCGTATTGAAGATGAAGCTGATCCAGCAAAAAGGCAGAGTCTTGAGCAAGCGCTCCGATATATGGGATTGAAAGGTGGCATGGCAATTACTGATATACCGGTAGATCGCGTGTTTATTGGCTCTTGTACCAATTCTCGCATTGAAGATATGCGTGCTGCAGCGAAAGTGGCTAAAGGTCGCAAGGTGGCGGGTAGCATTAAGCAAGTCTTGGTCGTGCCGGGCTCACAGATGGTGAAAGCACAAGCTGAAGCAGAAGGGTTGGATAAAATTTTTATCGAAGCGGGTATGGATTGGCGCGAGCCGGGCTGTTCCATGTGTTTGGCAATGAATGCCGATAAATTAGGAGCTGGAGAGCATTGTGCCTCTACGTCTAATCGTAATTTTGAGGGGCGACAAGGTAATGGTGGGCGGACTCACTTGGTGAGCCCCGCAATGGCCGCTGCTGCTGCGATTGCGGGCCATATTACTGATGTTCGTAGCTTTGATGAGGTCGCATGATGAAAGCATTTACCGTACATAAGGGAATTGTGGTAGGTATTGATCGTTCCAATGTTGATACTGACATGATTATTCCTAAGCAGTTTTTGAAATCTATCAAGCGCAGTGGCTTTGGACCAAACCTGTTTGATGAGCTGCGTTATTTGGATGAAGGGCAGCCGGGACAGGATTGTGCTAACAGATCATTGAACCCAGATTTTCCGCTGAACTGGCCCCGCTACCAAGGTGCCTCTGTGCTGCTTTGTCGTGAGAATTTTGGTTGTGGCTCCAGCCGCGAGCATGCGCCTTGGGCATTAGAGGACTATGGTTTTCGGGCAGTTATTGCGCCGAGCTTTGCCGATATTTTCTTTAACAATTGTCTTAAGAATGGACTGTTACCTATTGTTTTAAAAGAAAATATAGTTGACAAGTTGTTTGCTGATGTGGCAGAAAATGAAGGCTATGCGTTGGCTGTGGATTTGCCGCGTCAGGTGGTGGTTACACCCGCCGGTGAAGAATTCCCCTTCGATATTGATGAGTTTAATAAAGACTGCTTGCTTGAAGGTTTGGATGAGATTGGTCTGACGCTGAACGATGCGGATGCTATTTGTGCTTATGAAGCAGCGCGGGAGAAAGACACTCCTTGGCTATTTGGTGCGATTAAGTAGAGAGCATTGGTCGGAGTGTCTAAGAATTAAGGATATTGATAAATGAGTAAGAAAGTATTGATTCTTAAGGGTGACTATATTGGCCCAGAGATTGTAGATGAAGCCGTTAAAGTGTTAAAAAAAGTCGACCAGAAATTTTCTCTGGGTATTGAGTTAGAGGAAGGCCTGCTGGGCGGCGCGGCCTATGATGCAGTAGGGGAACCTTGTCCCGAAAAGACGTTGGAGCAAGGTCGTCAGTGTGATGCCATTTTGATGGGTTCAGTGGGTGGACCCAAGTGGGATGAGGTGGCTCGTGATCTTCGTCCTGAGAAAGGGTTGTTGAAGTTGCGTTCTGGTTTGGAGTTGTTTGGCAATTTGCGCCCGGCAATTTTATATCCGCAGTTGGCTGATGCTTCTTCACTGAAACCCGAAATTGTTTCCGGCTTGGATATCTTGATTGTGAGAGAGCTCACTGGGGGTATATATTTCGGAGAGCCTCGAGGAATAAGGGTTCTAGAGAACGGCGAGCGCGAAGGCTATAACACTTACAAATATTGTGAGTCGGAAATTCGCCGTATCGGTAAGGTGGCATTTGAAGCTGCGATGGTGCGCGATAAACGTGTTTGTTCCGTGGATAAAGCCAATGTGTTGGAGGCAACGATACTATGGCGTGAAATCATGGAAGAGGTGGCTAAAGACTATCCTGAGGTGACGTTGAGCCATATGTATGTGGATAACGCCGCGATGCAATTGGTGAAGGCTCCCAAGCAGTTTGACGTGGTGGTGACAGGTAATATGTTTGGTGACATCTTGTCTGATGCCGCAGCCATGCTGACAGGTTCTATCGGTATGCTACCTTCTGCCTCTTTGGATAAAGATGGCAAAGGTTTATATGAACCTTGTCATGGCTCTGCTCCTGATATTGCCGGGCAGGGTGTGGCGAATCCATTGGCGACGATTTTATCGGTGGCGATGATGTTACGCTATTCGCTGAATGCACCTGAAGCGGCAGATGCCATCGAGATGGCAGTCAGTAAGGTTTTGGATCAAGGGCTGCGAACGCCGGATATCTATACTGAAGGAACACGTAAAGTTAGTACCTCGGAGATGGGTGATGCGGTAGTCTTAGTACTGTAGGTTAGTGATTTTTTATTGCTAAGATTGGCACAAAAAATTAAAGTAATTTATTATAAATGTCTATTAATTGGTTGAATATAAATGAATAAAGTAGGTTTTGTAGGTTGGCGTGGCATGGTTGGTTCAGTGCTGATGGATCGTATGATTCAGGAGAATGACTTTGCCGATATTGAACCAGTTTTCTTTACTACATCGCAGTTAGGTCAGCCCGGCCCAAGTGTTGGTAAAGAGGTTGCCCCTCTACAGGATGCTAACGATATCGAATCGCTGGCGAAACTGGACATTATTGTGACTTGTCAGGGTGGCGACTATACCCAGGCGGTTTACCCTGAATTGCGTAAATCAGGCTGGAATGGCTACTGGATTGATGCTGCTTCTGCCTTACGGATGGCTGATGACGCCTTGATTGTATTGGATCCAGTCAATCTGAATGTCATCAAAGACGGTATCGTCAGTGGCACCAAGAACTTCATTGGTGGTAACTGTACTGTTAGCTTGATGCTTATGGGGCTTGGAGGACTCTTTAAGGAGGGCTTGGTTGAGTGGGCTTCAGCAATGACTTATCAGGCTGCTTCCGGTGCTGGGGCGCAGAATATGCGCGAGCTGATCGCTCAGATGGGTTCTATTGAGCAATCTGTGGCTGCTGAGTTGGTCAACCCTGCGTCTGCTATTTTGGACATTGATCGCAAAGTGGTTGCTACTATGCGTGACGGTAATTTCCCTACCAACAATTTTGGTGCGCCGTTAGCGGGTAGTTTGTTACCCTGGATTGATGTGCAGCTAGAAAATGGCCAAAGCAAGGAAGAGTGGAAAGGGCAGTCAGAAACCAACAAAATTCTTGGACGTTCCGGTAGTTCTCTCATTCCAGTGGATGGTCTTTGTGTTCGTATTGGTGCTATGCGTTGCCATAGTCAGGCATTGACAATCAAGCTGACTAAAAACGCACCCATAGATGAGATTGAATCCATATTGTCGGAAGCCAATGATTGGGTAAATGTTGTACCTAACGACCGCGAAGCTAGCTTAAAGCAGCTTACTCCTGCAGCCGTCACTGGGCACTTGCATGTACCTGTAGGTCGTCTGAGAAAGATGAATATGGGTGATAATTACCTGTCAGCGTTTACCGTAGGCGATCAGCTGTTATGGGGGGCGGCAGAACCACTGCGACGTATACTGCGGATCCTGTTGGAAGCCTAATTTATCTACGCCCCATGGTTAATGGGGCGCATCTTTATTTTTCGTTTGACCAAGCTTTGAGCGTCTTGCTATTTGCTTCAGCTTTACTGTTTTGTGCAATTGATCATAAATCTGGTCCAATAACAGTTGGTTTTATGCATATTTTGCCACTCTGCCTGTTGAACAATTCTTAATAGTCATAAATACTTGCAGTGACAATCTAATAAAGGGTTAATGGTTGTCCATTACTTTATAAAGACTAGGTGGGGGAATCTCTCCTGATGACTTACAGGGAACACATCATGACGTTGCGCAATCTGACCTTGACCGCTGGTTTGCTGGGGATTTTATTCACCAATACAGTGTTTGCCTTGGGTATGGGTGAGCTTAAGCTGAATTCATCTTTAAATGAGCCGCTTGATGCTGAGATAGAGCTGCTTAATACCGGAGACCTCAGTGAACTTGAAATGCTGATTGGTTTGGGTTCTAGAGATGATTTTGAAGCTGCTGGTGTTGAAAGGTTGTTTTTGTTGACGGATCTGCGTTTCAAGGTCGACATGTCAAACCCTGATAAGCCAATGATTCGCATCTCTTCACGGAAGCCTATTCGTGAACCCTATCTGGATTTCTTGTTAGATGTGCAGTGGCCATCGGGTCGATTGCTGAGGGAATATACCTTATTGATGGATTTGCCTGTCTATGCCACAGAGAGGGCATCTGCAAAAAAGATTAAAGCTGCGAGCGCTAGCCCGCAGCCGCCAAAGGGAAAGCAGGTTCAGGCTTCATCAGCACAAAAGGCTCCTTCACGTGTAGCTCCTCAGGCTAAATCTTCCAGTGGTTCTGAATACCGTGTTGCTTCAGGCGATACAGCTTGGGGGATCGCTAAACAAATCAAACCAGGTGACGCCACGATTATGCAAAGCCTGGCTGCTATCAAACAGTCGAATCCCAACGCATTCATTAATGGCAATATTAATTTACTTAAAACGGGTGCAGTTTTACGCTTGCCCAGTTCTTCAGAAATTTCCCAATTAAGTCATCAGGATGTTAATTCTGAAATAGATTTCGATCCTGAAAGTTCTATTAATAACAAGTCGACTGAAACCCAGTTAGATGCAATGGATAGCACCGTTGACTCTCCAGTAGCTCATCAGGTTGATACCGGTGGCCGGCTGAAGTTGGCTGCGCCAAATGATGGTGCTGTTGTCGATGGTGGCGCGAGTGGTGGATCCTCTTCTGGTGTGGGCGGTGGTTCTACCGGTAGGGGTACTGAAGCTTTAGAAAATGAGTTTGCTATTTTTCAGGAAGAGCTGGATAAAACCCAGCGTGAAAATGCAGAGTTGAAGGCTCGCCTGTCCAATATGGAAGAGCAGATTGCCACAATGAGTCGTCTTGTGGAAATCAATGATGATTCTCTCAGGGCTGCGCAAGTGGCATCACAGCAAGCAATAGAAACAGAAGGTGCATCTGAAGTTGCAGATGCCGTTTCTTCAGAATTCGCAACAGAAGCTGAGTCTGAACTTCAAGCAGGTGGTGCCGTATCAAAAGAAAGTGCGGTGGAGGCAGTGTCGACGGAAGAAGGTATGAGCGGAGGCTCTGAATCCTCTACTCCGGCTAAGAAAGGTGGATTTGATCTTGATGGTTGGATCGACTTACTGCTTTATCCTTTTATTATTCTGCTAGTCATACTTTTAGCCATTGTTCTGTTTTTCAAAAATCGTAAGCAGGATGATGAAGAAACAGAAGAGTTGTCCCTAAAGACATTGGTTGAGAAGGAGGATGCTGAGGAAGAAGACGAGAGTGCTTTCTTCGATGAAGATGAGAGGCAAGTACTTGGTGAAATTTCATCAGACCTTGATGAGCAGGATCTGAAAAATTTAGAAGAGCTAGAGCTGACAGAAGGTGAGGATGTTGACCCCTTAGGCGAAGCTGATATCTACCTATCTCTTGATAACTATAAGCAGGCTGAAAGTGTTCTTCTTGGTGCTATTGCCGAAAGTCCTGATGATGCTTCGTTGCGACTGAAACTGCTTGAGGTTTATGTTAGTTCTAAAGAGTTGGATAAATTTGACGAGCAGTATCAAGAGCTGACTGAGCTTAGTAATTCAGAAATAGAGACTAAAATTGCTTCGCTGCGTGCTGAATTGGTTTCAGATTCCGTGGATGAAGAGATTTTTGAACACAACTTTGGAGCCATTGACGAGGGTGAATCTGATGATGACTCCGAAGAGTCTATTATTTCTGAGGAATCGTTGTCACTCGATTTAACTGAAGACACCTCTCTTAGTTTAGTTGAGGGCTCTTCTTTGGCTGAGAGCTCTTCGCTAGAAGATATAGAGCTTAATTTTGATGGCCTCGATTCTGATTCTGAAGATGACTTGCCAGATGACGTCGTCAAGACTGAAAAGAACGTTGCTTCTGAGAGTATTTCTGACTTTGATTTGGATTTAGATCTCGAAGATATAGATTTGGACTCTCTGTCATTGGATATCGATGCTGGCATGGAAAGTATCGATCTTGAAGGTAGTGGTCTTGATGGTAGCTCTGAACCTGACATCATTTCTTCTGCTGACCCAAAAACTGATAATGCCATTGTAGATACAGTTTCTGCAGATGATTTTGATGATTTCGATGATGACCTTGATCTTCTGGCTGGTGAAGATGAATGTAGTACTAAGTTAGAGCTGGCGCAGGCATACCTTGATATGGGTGACCCGGAGAGTGCTAAGGAGATTTTGGATGAAGTTGTGTCCCTTGGCGATGCTGGTCAGCAGGATCAAGCACGTAAATTACTTGAGGGTGTTGCCTGATTCACTCTAGTTTAGAGACACCTTGGAGGTATTTGCCTAATTGCCTCGTGCCAGAAGGTCAGAATTTACCCGAGGGGGTTAAGCGTATAGCAGCTGCCGTCGAATATGACGGCAGTTCTTTTTGTGGTTGGCAACGCCAAAATCACAGTCCCAGTGTTCAGGCTGAAGTTGAAGCTGCTCTGACAGTAGTTGCTAATGAACCTGTAACCGTAGCTTGTGCTGGGAGAACAGATACTGGTGTGCATGGAACCCATCAAATTATACATTTTGATACTGGTGCAGAACGTAAGCCGCGTAACTGGTTATTGGGTGCCAATGCCAATCTACCTTTTGGTATACGTCTCCATTGGGTGGAAGAAAGAACTGCCGAATTTCATGCGCGTTTCAGTGCAACGGCAAGAACCTATCGTTATTTAATAGCTAACCAGCCCCATCGTCCGGCGCTTTTTTATCAGTGGCTGACATGGGAAAAATCTCACTTGGATGAACGTTTAATGGACGAAGCTGCTCAGCAGTTACTGGGAGAACATGATTTTAGTTCCTTTCGTGCTTCAGGCTGTCAATCCCTTTCGCCCAATAGAAATGTACATTCCGCAAAGGTGTGGAGACAAGGAGGGCTGGTGATTTTTGAGATAACGGCTAATGCTTTTTTGCACCACATGGTTAGAAATATTGTGGGTGGTTTGCTTTGTGTTGGGCGTGGTCAGCAGTCAGTCGAATGGTTGGAGAGCTTGTTGGAGTGTCGAGATCGAACGAAAGCTCCAGCAACGGCACGGGGCAATGGTTTGTATTTGGTCAAGGTTAGTTATCCAAATAATTTTCAGATTCCTGAATTTGATCTCGGTCCCCACTTCGTTAATTCCGTGTGTGAATCCAGCTAGGTCGTCTGAAATTGACGTAAAAGTGAGCAGGAATTGGCTGTTAAGCAATAGGCGAAGCGAACCCTTTTTGCTACAATCCGCGCCTTGCTATTGGACGCCCCTGTGAATAGAACCCGAGTTAAAATCTGTGGAATTACCCGCGTAGAAGATGCCACGACGGCAGTTAATTCGGGCGCCGATGCCATAGGCCTAGTTTTTTACCCTAAAAGCCCTCGATATGTTGAGTTGTCATCTGCTGGTGAAATTGCTCGCACAGTGGGCCCGTTTGTAACGGTAGTGGGGTTGTTCGTCAATGCATCCGTAGGCGAAGTGAATACAGCTATTGGTGCTGTTGGATTGGACCTGTTGCAGTTTCACGGTGATGAGAGCGAAGCGTATTGTTCTCAATTTCAAAAACCGTTCATCAAGGCCATACGTATGTCTCCTGGGCTTGATGTGAGAGAAGTGATCGCGAATTATCCCTCTGCACGTGGCTTTCTATTTGATGCATGGAATGAAAATAAATACGGTGGAACAGGCGAAACTTTTGAATGGCAGAGGTTATCCGCAGTAGCCGATATTCCTTTCATTCTTGCCGGTGGTTTAAACCCGGAAAATGTGAAAGAAGCTATATCTGTGGTAAAACCCTATGCCGTTGACGTTAGTGGTGGTGTCGAGGCATCACCGGGAATCAAGTCATCACAGTTAATACAGCAATTTATCAACCGGGCCACCTCTAGTTAAACTTGTTAGGTGCCCGTGTAAGTAATTTGGGAGAAGTTAGTGACACAGCGTTTTGAAAAGACAAATAGCTCTGAAAAGCAAGTTGTAGATTTTACTAAAGTACCTGATGCCCGTGGTCATTTTGGCCCTTATGGCGGTAGATTTGTTTCTGAAACTTTGATTTATGCACTTGATGAGCTGGAAACTCTTTACCGTCGATTAAAAGATGATCCCGAGTTCCAGGCCCAGTTTGATTATGATCTTGCCCACTACGTAGGACGTCCATCTCCACTGTATCTTGCCGAGCGATGGACAAAAGAAACGGGCGGAGCACAACTCTACCTTAAACGTGAAGATCTTAATCATACCGGCGCACATAAGATTAATAACACTATTGGTCAGGCGTTGTTAGCAAAACACACTGGTAAAAAACGTGTGATCGCTGAAACCGGCGCAGGTCAACATGGAGTGGCAACGGCTACGGTGGCTGCCCGTTTGGGATTGGAGTGCCACGTCTTTATGGGTGAAGAAGATGTACATCGTCAATCCCTCAATGTTTATCGAATGAAACTACTTGGGGCTACGGTAATTCCTGTGACGTCTGGTTCAAAAACTTTAAAAGATGCCATGAATGAGGCGATGCGTGATTGGGTAACCAATGTTGACAATACTTTTTACATTATTGGCACCTGTGCGGGTCCACACCCTTATCCCGAGTTGGTGCGAAATTTTCAGTCTGTTATTGGTCGTGAAGCTCGCCAACAATCGTTAACCCAAGCAGGTAAGCTTCCCGATGCTTTGGTAGCTTGTGTGGGTGGTGGCTCCAATGCCATAGGGTTGTTCCATCCTTTCTTGGAAGATGACTCTGTTGCCATGTACGGTGTTGAGGCTGGGGGGTTTGGTTTAGCGACAGGTAAGCACGCGGCGCCATTAAACGACGGTATTCCAGGTGTCCTTCATGGAAATCGTACATATCTTATGGAAGATGAAAATGGACAAATTATTGAAACCCATTCCATCTCAGCAGGTCTGGATTATCCCGGCGTTGGACCAGAGCATTCCTGGCTAAAGGATATTGGCCGAGTAAATTATGTCACCATTGATGATGATGAGGCTATGGCTGCCTTCCGTAACCTGACTAAAGTTGAGGGCATTATGCCTGCTCTTGAATCTAGCCATGCTGTGGCTTATGCGGAAAAGTTGGCTCGACAAATGGATCCCGATCAAATGATTATCGTCAATCTCTCGGGTCGTGGTGATAAGGATATTTTGACGGTAGCAGAGATTGATGGCATCACCGTTTAATACCGGAGTGCCTTGCGGGTTGTCTGAATTGTGTGATGTCACAGAAATGAGTGGTTTTAATAGGAATAAAAGTTAGTGAATAGAATTAGTCAGTGTTTTGAATCCCTCCGTCAGCAGGGCCGCAAGGCTTTGGTTTCTTATATTGTCATGGGTGATCCAGCCAAAGAAGTAACACTTCCTGTTATGCATGCGCTGGTTGAGGGTGGAACCGATATTATTGAACTCGGCATCCCATTTTCAGATCCCAATGCGGAAGGCCCGGTGATTCAGAAAGCCCACGAGAGGGCGCTGAAAAATGGCAGCAGTCTTCGTGATGCTTTGGCCCATGTAAAACAGTTTCGTGAAACTAACAGTGTTACACCTGTGTTGTTGATGGGTTATACCAACCCCATTGAAAGAATGGGCTATGATAGTTTTATTGAGCAGGCTGTTGCAGCTGGCGTTGATGCGGTGTTAACCGTTGACTTGCCACCTGAAGAAGCTGAAGAGTTCAATGAACACTTGAAGCAGGCCAATATAGAGAATATTTTTTTATTGGCACCAACAAGTAGTCTGTCTCGGCAGAAAAAAGTCACTGATATGGCGGGCGGCTTCATTTACTATGTTTCACTTAAGGGTGTTACCGGGGCCGGTAACTTGGATGTGAATTCTGTGAATGAAAACGTCACCAGTATTCGTGCCTTGACGGATCTTCCCGTTTGTGTTGGATTTGGCATTAAGGATGGTGCAACGGCTCGAGCTGTTGCTGATCTATCCGATGGCGTGGTAGTTGGCAGTGTGCTGGTTAACCAGATAGCGGCATTAGCAGCACAAGGGGAAACGAATCCCGCAACTTATGCTGAAGCTATTTCAGTTATTATCGCTGAAATACGAGAAGCGCTGGATAAGTAGTTCAGTGCGGGTTTTTCGGTAATAGATCACTGAGTAGTAGATAATAAAACAGTAAGTACGGCAGTTAACTAAAAATTGAGCTAACGGAAACAATATGAGCTGGCTGGAAAAAATTCGTCCCAAAGGACCTGCGACCCAGAAAAAGGACCGTACACAAAGTGTTCCTGAAGGAGTGTGGACAAAATGTCCCAAGTGTAGCGCTCCGTTATATCGTCCAGAGCTCGAAAAAAATCTGGATGTTTGCCCAAAATGTGAGCATCACTTAAGAGTTGGCGCCCGGCGTCGACTAGATATTTTTTTGGATGCTGAGGGCCGTCAGGAATTAGCTACAGATGTGAAGCCAATTGATCGCCTTAAATTTAGAGATATCAAAAAGTACAAAGATCGTCTGTCTGCTGCTCAAAAGGCGACGGGGGAGGACGATGCTTTAGTTGCCATGAAAGGCACCTTGAATGGTATGCCAGTAGTTGCAGTTGCCTTTGAGTTCGCGTTCCATGGCGGCTCTATGGGTTACGTAGTTGGTGAACGCTTTACCCGTGCAGCTCAAGTTTCACTTGAAGACAACATCCCTATGATTTGTTTTTCTGCAACTGGGGGCGCCCGTATGCAGGAAGCATTGATCTCCCTAATGCAGATGGCCAAGACCAGTGCTGTAATTGAAAAGTTAAAAGCACAGGGTATACCCTATATTTCGGTGATGACTGACCCAGTTTACGGCGGGGTTTCCGCAAGTTTGGCGTTACTTGGTGATATCAATGCCGCCGAGCCTGGTGCTCGAGCTGGATTTGCTGGTCCTAATATTATTGAGCAAACCATTCGCCAGAAACTCCCCAAAGGTTTTCAGCGGGCGGAATTTCTACTTGAACATGGGGCAATCGATATGATTATTCCTCGACTAGAAATGCGCGCGACGCTGGCTTCTCTGCTTGCCAAATTCACTGGTCGTCCAGAAACAGATTGTTCCGATGTCGCAGCAAACACTGAGTAAATGGCTTAGTCTTTTAGAGACAAGGCACCCAACAGAGATAGAGCTTGGGCTTGATCGCATAAGCCGAGTTGCAAAACAGCTCGGTTTTTTGCCTTCTGGGTGTTCGGGTTCAGATTCCAAAAATACTCCGGATACGAATATTCCTCCTATAAAGCTTAGCCCTGCGAGCAAGGTGATTACTGTTGCAGGTACCAATGGTAAAGGTTCTTGTGTCGCGGCCATTGATAGTATTTTGAGGGCTGCTGGGTATCAGGTAGGAACGTATACTTCGCCTCACTTTATTGACTACAACGAGCGTATTAATATCAACGGCCAGCCAGTAAGCGATGAGGCTATTTGTACCGCTTTTGAGCGTATAGAGTCTGCTCGTGATGACGTCAGTTTGAGCTATTTTGAATTTGGTACCTTGGCTGCCCTGATAATTTTGGCTGAGGCAAAATTAGATGTGGCTGTCTTGGAAGTGGGGCTGGGTGGACGTCTTGATGCGGTTAATGTCATAGATCCTGATATATCTATTGTTACCAGTATTGCATTGGATCATCAGGACTGGCTTGGCAGTGACCTGAACGTTATAGCGGCAGAAAAAGCAGCTATTGGAAGAGAAGGGCACCCCCTTATTTATGGCGATGAAAACCCAATACCCGGTTTGTTGACTGCGGCAAATAAAATAGGTGCGCAGTTGTTTTTAAATGGACGAGATTTTTCTTTTTCACAATTTGGTGTGGTTAACAAAACCCTGCTTCCTCCTGTTAGTGTTGCCTGTTCACTACAGGCCGCGAACCTGTTAGATTCTAATATTTCAGCATTGACGATTGAAGCGGGGTTGAACCAAGTACAACTGAGAGGTCGTTATCAACGAATCTCTGTCGATGGTGTCAATATAATACTGGACGTAGCCCACAACCCTCAGGCCGCAGGACTCTTAGCGCATCGGTTGTCATTATTAAATGATAAAGTCATTGCGGTAGTGGGGATTATGTCGGATAAAGATATCCCTGCTATTCTTGAGCCAATGATACCTAGGGTAAAGTCATGGTATTTCTGTGATATTCCGGGGCAGGTTCGAGCTGCTACGGCACAAAGTATGATGTCTATGTTGTATCAAAAAAAGCAGAGTAAAGAAGAGCTGTACTGTGATGACCAGTATAATGATGAACCGTACAATGTCAGGGTAATAAACAGTCAGCCAGAGGTACAATGTGGTTGGATTGATGAAGTAGATAATGTTATTGAACAGCCATCTCCGGTGATAGCAATTCAGGCGGTTTTAGCCAGTGCGAAAGTTGGAGATACTGTGGTGGTTTTCGGGTCTTTTTTTACTGTGGGGCCTGTATTAAATTGGTTAGAGAGTCTTGGGTGAGTGTAAAAAGCAGGGCAGGGAGCGTGGCGAGTGAATGAAAGCTTAAAGCAAAGAATTGTGGGCGCCTTTGTCTTGATTGCTCTGGCAATTGTTGTTGTTGCCTTGGTGTTTGATTTCTCAGGTGATAGAGCAGTAAATACCCAGTCTCAAATCCCTGTTATGCCGGAAATTCAACCCGCTATAGTGTCCCAGCCAGTCAGACCAGAAAATATTACTCCTGCCAAGCCAGATGAAGAGATATTTCAGTTTGGAAAGGGTGCCGACTCACAGGGTGAATCTCTTGAAGAGGAAGCTCCGTCACTTTCTTCTGATGGTCTTCCTGTGAGCTGGGTTTTACAGGTGGGAAGTTTTCGAGATAAGACGGCAGCTAATGATTTAGTCAACAGCCTTTTAAAGGATGATTATCGAGCTTTTATTAGAGAGAAAAAAGACAGCAAAGGCACCCTTAGCCGTGTTTTTGTGGGCCCGAAGGTTTTGAAGAAAAAACTGGTTCAGGAAAAATCAGCGATAGACAAAAAATATGGTGTGGATTCGCTCTTGATACGTTTTGAACCCTGATCTTGGGCAAGCACTCTGTTACACTTTCGCTCTTAGTCATTTTGATCATCTGAAGCTTTCAAATGTGTACCTTTTAAATATTTATAGGGCAAAAAATCATGACTTGGGCTGACTGGGCCATTATTGCTATATTGGGTTTGTCTACATTGATCAGCGTAGTGCGGGGCTTTGTAAAAGAAGTTGTTTCACTGTTGATATGGCTTACCGCAGCGATCGTTGCATCTATCTTCCATGATCAACTTGCTGCTCTTATGACGGATTGGATAGATACACCATCCCTGAGGATGCTTGCAGCTTGGGTGAGCTTATTTGTGGCCGTCCTAATTGTTGGAAGCATTTTAAATTACCTGTTGGGAAAGCTGATTCAAGCGACAGGACTATCAGGTACAGACCGATTGTTGGGTATGTTCTTTGGTCTTGTCCGTGGCTTAGTGATTCTGATGGTGGTTTTGATCATTTTGCCTAAAGTGTTGCCGGTAACGGAAGACCAGTGGTGGATAGACTCCACATTAATCCCCTATTTTATGCAGTACGAGGACTGGGCCAGGGAGACAGGCACAGCGGTATTGAACTTTTTGAAGAACCTGCTCTAAGTGAGCAGACTCGAATTCAGCAGTAAATAGCCGTTTAAAGAGGTTGCCTGGCCCATGTGTGGTGTAGTCGGAATTTTTGGTAATATCAATACTGATGTTAACCTTCAGCTTTATGATGCGTTGACCATGCTTCAGCATCGAGGTCAGGATGCCGCAGGTATAATGACCTGCTACAAAGGCCACTTTAGCCAACGCAAAAGTGTTGGTTTGGTGAAAGATGTTTTTCACTCTCGCCATATGGCCCAACTTGAGGGCAACATGGGTATCGGCCATGTTCGTTATCCCACGGCTGGTAGTTCAGGACCGGCGCTTGCGCAGCCATTTTATGTGAATTCTCCCTATGGAATTTGCATGGCTCATAACGGTAACCTGACCAATACCGATGAGCTGATGAAGCTGCTGTTTAAATCAGATTTACGTCATATTAATACTGATTCAGATTCGGAAGCATTACTGAATGTATTTGCCCATGAATTGCTCCTGCAAGGGAAGCTTCAGCCAACACCCAAGGATATTTTTGAAGCGGTTCGTCGAGTTCACCTTCGTTGCCGTGGTGCCTATGCTGTTGTAGGAATGATTGCCAGCTATGGCATGGTGGCATTTCGTGATCCTCATGGTATCCGTCCTTTGGCTTACGGTCAGCGTGAGACAGATCAGGGGATGGAATACATGGTGGCTTCAGAAAGTGTGGCCATGGATGTACTCGGTTTTAAATTGGTTCGTGACCTAGCTCCGGGTGAAGCTCTGTATGTAAATGAACAGGGGGAGTTGCATTTGAAACAGTGTGCTGAAAACCCACAACTTATGCCCTGTATCTTCGAACATGTTTACTTTGCCCGCCCCGATTCTATTATTGACAACATATCGGTGTACAAATGCCGATTAAGAATGGGAGAGAAGTTGGCCGAAAAAATCCTTCGCCTCTACCCAAATAACGATATTGATGTGGTTATACCTATTCCTGATACTAGTCGAGTCTCTGCTCAATCCATTGCTGAGACTCTAGGTCTCAAGTTTCGAGAAGGGTTTATGAAGAACCGTTATATCGGGCGGACCTTTATTATGCCGGGGCAAAAAGAGCGAAAAAAATCAGTACGACAGAAACTTAATCCGGTCAAATTGGAGTTTCAAGGCAAAAATGTTTTGTTAGTCGATGATTCAATCGTTCGTGGAACAACCTCAAAAGAAATTATTCAAATGGCTCGAGATGCGGGTGCAAACAAGGTTTACATTGCATCGGCAGCGCCACCCGTTCGTTATCCTAATGTCTATGGTATTGATATGCCCTCTGCTCAGGAGTTGATTGCTCATAATCGAACTGAACAAGAAATTGCAGAACTGATAGGGGCTGATTGTTTGATTTACCAAGATCTAGAGGATCTTGTGGAAAGTGCCAAAGAGGGTAATAGTGACATAACGCAATTTGATTGCGCAGTATTTGATAATATTTATGTCACGGGTGATGTGGATGATGTTTATCTCCAAAAACTCGAAGCAGATCGAAACGACAGTGCAAAAAACGGTGAAGGTAGTGCTAAAAACTCAGCGCTCGATGAGGTGATTGGTCTGCATAATTCTGACCCGGACATCTAAACTGGACTGAACAAATGACAATCGATGACATTAATGACCCTTTGGCCGGAGCGGGGTTAGATACTCTGGCAATTCGAACTGGTCATGTAAGGACAGCAGAAGGGGAGCATTGCGAACCTTTGTTCCTGACATCTAGCTATGTATTTGAAAACGCGGCAGAAGCCGCAGCACGTTTCTCTGGAGAACAACCGGGTAACGTTTATTCTCGCTATACCAATCCCACAGTGCGGATGTTTGAAGAGCGCATCGCTGCATTAGAAGGTGCGGAACAGGCAGTTGCTACCTCTTCTGGTATGGCGGCTATTCTCAGTACTTGTATCGGCTTGTTAGAGTCTGGCGATCATATTCTTTGTTCGCGAAATGTATTTGGCACGACCACCGTATTGTTGGGTAAGTATCTGGCACGGTTTGGCATTAAAACAACCTTTGCCTCTCTCACAGAGCCAGATCAATGGCAGCAAGCCATCCGCCCTGAAACCAAGATATTGTTTTTGGAAACTCCATCCAATCCTTTGTGTGATGTGGCAGATATTCCTTTGTTAGCCGAATTAGCCCATAGCAATAATGCGCTTTTGGTGGTGGACAACTGTTTTTGTACGCCGGCGCTGCAACGACCATTGGAGTTGGGTGCTGATCTAGTGGTTCACTCTGCTACAAAGTATTTGGATGGACAGGGTCGCTGTATGGGCGGTGTTGTTGCTGGACGCAGTGAATTAGTGGGAGAGGTGTTATCGTTTATTCGCAGTGCTGGCCCAACCATGAGCCCGTTTAATGCTTGGGTGTTCCTCAAAGGTTTAGAAACCCTTCGATTGCGGATGGATGCTCACTCAGCCAGTGCTCTCGAACTAGCCCAATGGTTACAGCAGCAACCCCAGGTTGAAAAAGTATTCTATGCAGGTTTACCTGGGCACCCTGGCCATGCGCTGGCTGCCAACCAACAACGCGCATTTGGTGGTGTCCTCTCTTTCCGAGTTAAAGGTGGGCGAGAGCAAGCGTGGACTGTGATTGATAATACTCAGATATTGTCATTGACGGCTAACTTGGGCGATGCCAAAACCACGATAGTGCATCCAGCAACCACTACTCATGGTCGTTTAAGTGACGAACAGAAAGCCGAGACAGGGATCACTGAAAACCTGATACGTATTGCGGTAGGCTTAGAAGATATAAAAGATATTAAAGCAGATCTCTCACGGGGACTCTCGGCGATTTAATCCGCTGGTTCGTTTCGTGACACTTGGTGACATAGGCGGAGTCCGGATTTAATGCAAAAAGCTGTAGACCAGATTGTTTCCAATGTCAGTAAAGTTCTACTGGGTAAACAACAACAAATAAAGTTATCGCTGGCCTGCCTGTTTGCTCAGGGGCATCTGCTGATTGAGGATTTACCCGGAATGGGTAAAACGACGATGGCCCATACCTTAGCCAAGGTGTTGGGCCTTTCTTTTAGTCGAATTCAGTTCACCAGTGATTTGCTTCCCGCCGATATTCTCGGTGTGTCTGTTTATGATCGCAATAAGGCACAGTTTGAGTTTCATCCTGGCCCAATTTTCAACCAGCTATTACTAGCTGACGAAATTAATCGAACCACGCCAAAAACTCAAAGTGCATTATTGGAAGCGATGGCGGAAGGGCAGGTAACCATTGAAGGTGAGACACGGGATTTGCCCAAACCTTTTTTTGTTATTGCTACCCAGAATCCATCAACACAAGCTGGCACTTTTCCATTACCGGAGTCTCAACTGGACCGTTTCTTGATGCGTGTTGAGTTAGGCTATCCCGATCCAGTATCAGAGCGAGAAATGCTGTTAGGTGCTGATCCGCGTACATTGATCGCAAGAATCCCTACCGTCATTTCTCCACAACAATTGCTGAAAATTCAGCAGCAGGTTCTGCAGATAAAAGTCTCGGACAGTTTGGTAGATTACCTTCAACGTCTGGTTCAGTTCACTCGTACTGATTCCTCCTTTCAGTGTGGGTTATCTCCCCGAGGAGCCTTAGCGATGTTGCAATGCGCAAGGGCTTGGGCGTTGATACAGGGGAGAAATTACGTGATTCCTGAGGATGTTCAGACAATTATGCCCGGTGTGGCAGGGCATAGGTTAAAGGGTTCAGTTGAACAATCCAGTCAAACTGGAGAGGCTCTGGTTCAAAAAGTACTAAATGCAGTGGATATTGTTTAGGCCCAAGGATACGGGTATAGGGGGAATTATTATCCATCAAAGGCCTGTCAGATGATCAAATCTTTTGGCCAAGCGGTTCAACAGCTCTTCTTACATTGGGCCTATCGCAGAGTTCCTCCTTCAAACAGTATTTCTCTCGGAAATTCCAATCTGTTTATCTTTCCCTCCAAAGTGGGATTCAGTTTTTTTCTGCTTATTTTATTGTGTTGGCTGATGGCGACTAACTACGAAAATAACGTGGTGTTTGCCATTACCTGCCTTTTAACAGCGCTATTTTTAGTGGGTATATTGCATAGTTTTATCAATATGTCTGGGCTATCAATAACATTCGTACACGCTACTCCTGTGTTTACAGGAGAAACCTTATCTGTAGAAGTTATGTTGAGTCAGAAATATCCTCGTTATCGAAATGGATTAAGGCTTTCATTTGATGGCAGTGAGATAACAACCGCGAGCATACAAGGTAAAGAAAATGTTCGTGTCAGGTTGTCTGTTTTGGCACCCAAACGCGGTCACTATAATCCTGGACGACTAAAGGTAGAGAGCGTCTATCCACTGGGTTTATTGCGAGTCTGGACCAAAATAGATTTGAATATTAGTTGTCTTGTTTATCCTCGCCCGATATTTGATTTACATGAGCACTTAAATACTTCAGGGCGAGGGGAAGGAGCACTTCAGCGTGATGAAGGAAGTGAAGATTTTGTTGGTTTAAAACATTACCAACCGGGCGACTCATTGAAACGAATAGCCTGGAAGCAATATGCCCGAGAACAGGGGCTCTACGCCAAACATTATGCAGACTATCAAGATGAACGAATTTGGCTGGATTGGGATGCGTTGCCGGGGTTGGACAGGGAATCCCGACTGTCAGTCCTAACGGGCAAGTTACTGAAGGTTGCTGTGACCAATCAGTATTATGGTTTGAGGCTGCCAGCCTTAGAGGTAGCACCGGACAGTGGTGAAACCCATAAACTTAGGCTTTTGAAAGAACTGGCTTTGTTTGAACAGCCTAGCTCTATAAATGGGAAGGCGGAAAAAAAGCGGACTAATGAGCGAAAATTTAAAAAGTCTCGTACGGAGAAGACGGTATCATGATACCCGTCTGGCAAATTCACAGACATGCACTGGTCTGGTTGTTAACCGCATTTAGCTCGGTCATTTTACTTCACGTGGGGCATTTACCACTTTGGGTTTTACTGGCCGCTGCTGTGACCATCATCTGGCAAGTGCAGCGTTATCGTGGGGTTTGGTATACCCCTAGGCGCATTGTGAAATATGGGCTGCTGGCATTGTGTTTAGTGGGATTATTGCTGGAATACGGTAAACCCGTGGGGCTTGAACCCATGGTGGCGCTTCTGGTCTCCGCTTTCATACTTAAACTGCTGGAAATGGAGCATCAAAGGGATGCTTTAGTGGTCGTGTTCCTGGCTTTTTTTGTGGCAACCCTGCAAGCGTTATTTAACCAAAGTATTGTCAGTTCCCTCTCTATTTTAGGTTGTTTGTTGCTCGTTATAGCTGCATTAGTGGGCTTGTATCAAGGTGTTCCTGAAGGAGGTGACGGTGCCTCTCAAGCATCTCAAGTTCTTCGTCCCTTAAGAACATCTGTCGTATTGCTGATACAGGCGATTCCGTTGATGTTACTGTTTTTCTTGATCATGCCCAGATTAGGGTCTTTTTGGTCGGTCCCCATTCAAAGTCACAGTGCCAAAACAGGCATGAGTGATGACATGTCGCCCGGTAATTTTAGTCGTCTTGGTCGTTCTGCCGACGTAGCGTTTCGGGCCAGCTTTGAAGGCGATATACCTCGTCAGTATCAGCTGTATTGGCGGGGTCTTGTTTTGTCCGATTTTGACGGTAGAACCTGGTCTCGAACTGACCCCGCTATGTACGAGCAAGATAATTTACTGCAATGGTTTGGTGAAAAAGAGAAAGATTGGGATGCTCTGATTGAACGCAAAGGGCAGCCTATAGATTACAGCATTATTCTGGAACCCACCCAGCAGCCATGGCTTTATAGTCTACCGACACCCTTACCCAAAAGTCGTGGCGTGGGGTTAACACGTGACTTCAGGTTGCTGTCATCACAACCGATTACCAGTAAAACTCAATACGACGTTCGTAGTTGGTTAGACTACCAAATTGCACCACAAGGTTTGTCCAATCGACACCGTTCTATCGCCTTACAAATACCTAAAGGTTATAACCCACAAAGTTTGGCGTTGGCTCGCAGTTGGCGCAACAACATCAGCGATGATCTTCTGATCGTTCAGCAAGCGCTCAGCCTCTATAACCAGGAATTCAGCTACACCTTGTCACCTCCCTTACTGGGAACACATAGCGTAGATGAATTTTTGTTTGAAACAAAAAAAGGTTTTTGCGAACACTTCTCCAGTAGTTTTACCTTCCTGATGCGTGCGGCCGGTATTCCCGCCAGAGTAGTGGCAGGTTATCAGGGTGGGGAGCGCCATCCTGATAACTATCTTGTTGTCAGGCAGTACGATGCTCATGCTTGGTCAGAGGTTTGGATAAAGGGCAGAGGTTGGATCAGAGTTGACCCCACCGCTGCGGTAGCACCAGAACGCATCGAGTTTGATCTTGAATCTGCGTTGGCTGATAACGAAGGTTATTTAGAAGATTCACCCTTGTCCCTGATGCAGTTTCGCCATATCAACTGGCTCAATAAAATTCGTCTACGGTTAGATTCACTCAATTACCAATGGGCACGTTGGGTCTTGGGTTATGACAATATTCAGGAAAATCTGCTAAAAAAATGGTTGGGTGAATACAGCCCATTAAGAATTGCTTTAGTGTTTTTAATCATCGGTGGTGGACTATTAGGGGGCATCGCCCTTTGGTATTTGCGACATATTTTTCGTTCTGAACATGATGAGCTCGATAGAGTTTTTCTACAATTATGTAAGAAGCTAGAAACGGCAGGTATTCACCGCAATCCCGGTGAAGGGCCAAGGAATTATGCAAAACGAGTTGCTGAATTGAAACCGGAATGGGGCAGGGAAGTGAAGGCTATTAACGCAGCTTATGAACATATGCGATATGGTGGTGAGAGTCAGGAAAGATTGAAAGTGCTAAAGCGTGCTATTCGAAAATTGAAATAAATTTGTAGGTGTACTTCCTACCAAAACTGAGAGAGGAGATGTGTCTAAAAATGTCACTGTCCGTATTAACGCCTCGCATCAGCGGCGCGGATCTGCCTCGTCCGCTTCCGTATGCAGTCGTGGCCGATTGCGATACCATCAGGCAACTACACCAAATACTCGACCAACTCCTGCGGTTAATACCATAGCAAGCGCACCCCAAAAAGTTACACGTATTGCACCGATGGTAACGGCGGCGCCGCCAACTCGCGCGGCAAGAGCACCGAGAGACGCCAAAAATAATAGGGAGGAACCAGCAACTACCGCGATTAACTGAGATCCAAGCACAATCCATGCCATCAACAAGGGAAGAGCAGCACCAATTGTAAACGTCCCTGCTGAAAAAAATGCTGCCTGTACGGGTTGTGCACCAGTACTTTCCGATAATCCTATTTCGTCTCGGGCGTGCGCCCCGAGCGCGTCATGAGCCATTAGTTTTTGTGCGACTTGCCTGGCCAAAGCTGTCTCAAGCCCTCTGGTTTCGTAAATCTTCGCAAGCTCATCTTTCTCAAATTCGAAATCTTTTTCTAGTGATCGTTTTTCAAGTGCTATGTCGGCATTCTCCGTATCCGACTGTGAGCTTACAGACACATATTCGCCAGCGGCCATTGACATTGCCCCAGCAACTAAACCCGCCACTCCTGCCAGCAGAATACTCTCCTGAGTAGAACTAGCCGCGGCTACACCAATAATGAGACTAGCGGTAGATACAATGCCGTCGTTGGCACCTAATACAGCAGCACGTAGCCAGCCAACGCGATGTGATCGGTGAATTTCATGGTGACTCATACAACGCCTCGGTAGGTTTAGTGCACATAACTGTTAGTTAATAAGCCTGATGGCTTGTGATTTTGTATCAGTCAATAAACTCTCTATTCTGGTAAGTTTGCAGTAAGTACTCGCCGTACATTACCGCCAAGTACCTTGAGCACATCTTCTTCTGGTAACCCTGCACCAAGTAGTGCTTCTGTGAGCATGGGTAGCCCTGTGGTATCGAATGGCGTGGTGACATTCCCGTCGAAATCCGATCCGAGACCTACATGATCAATGCCTGCAACGTTAATGGCATGGAGTATGGCAGCAGTAATACCTTTGACACTGACATTGCAAATGGCTCTCTTCCAAAATCCTACACCGATGACGCCGCCATTTTTGGCAATACGTTGTAACTGGGTATCCGTTAAACTCCGTGGGCCGGGACAGGTGCCAGCGACTCCTACATGGGAGACAACGACGGGTTTGGTGACAAGGTCGAGAGTTTCATCGAAAGCCGCATTTGAGACGTGAGCAAGATCTATAGTGATGCCCAATGCTTCCATTTGAGGAATAAGCCTGCGGCCTAGTTGGGTGAGTCCGATTTTATCGACACCATGAATTGACCCCGCTACTTCGTTATCAAAAAAGTGTGCCAGCCCCATCATTCTGAACCCAGCTGAATAGAGATCTAGGAGCGATGTTTCTTCTCCGTTGAGTGCGTGCATGCCTTCAAGGGCTAGCAGACCCTTGATACCTTCAACTGACATGTCTTTTTTGCGAAGCACAAGTGTCAGTTGTGAAGTGTTTGCTAGCTGTACAATTTCATTGGCTTGCGTCAGTGCTCGCTCTTTTGGATTAAACCAGGTTGCGGGTGATCGCCATGAGGCGAGAAATAACAAGGGCAAGCTATCGGTATCACTACTATTGGTAAAAAAGCTTATGGGGTTTGGTACTTTGGTGACGACACCGAATACTTGTAAATCAACACCTCCATCTTTTAGTCGAGGTAAGTCTACCTGGCCACGGGTATAGCGTTTGCGAAGGTCACGTTTCCATAACAGAGAATCAGCATGTAGGTCGGCAACAAATGCCGATGTGTGAATTTTTTGGATAGCATCGGGTACAGGGTACGGACCGGGAACAAGTACGGCATTGTTCTTTTTGTCGTGATGAAGAAGTACCCCAAAGCGCAGTACACACATAACCAAGAGCACAAGCCCAAGTGCGGCAATTAAAAATTTTAAGAGGATCGATTTGATGGTTGTTACCACGACTTTAGCTGGGCATTGAAATACAGACTAACATCCATTACTTAAGTTTTTCTTAAGGCAGATGTTTAAATGATGTACGGGGACTGGAAAGCAAAGCCGTACAGCCCCGACTTAAGAAACAAAGTGTTACTTCAGCAACATGTTCTTAGCCCCGGTTACAAAATCGTCGGCTTTTGCTTTCTGTTCATATTCAGCGGGCGGTGTATTGATTCCTTTTTGAAAGGCGGGACGTTGATCTAGCCGGTCTAGCCAAGCCGATAAGTGAGGGAAGTTATCAATGGGTACCCCTGACCAATCATAAATTCTTACCCAAGCCCAGTTGGCGATATCGGCGATGCTGAGTTGATTGGTAAGGTATTCTCGGCCTTTTAAATGACCATCCATAACACCAAAGAGTCGTTTGACTTCATTTTGATAACGGTCGATGGCCGGCTGGTAAGTTTCATCCCAGTAGCGGAACCAGACATTGGCTTGTCCCATCATGGGGCCAATACCGCCCATTTGGAACATGAGCCATTGAATGGCACGTGAACGTTCATCGGGGTCTGTGGATAATAGCTTGCCGGTTTTTTCGGCCAGATACATTAAAATAGAACCGGATTCAAAGACCACAAAGTCGTTGTTATCTCGGTCTATAATGGTGGGAATTCTGCCATTGGGGTTGAGCTTGATGTATTCCGGTTCTTTCTGTTCATTTTTACTGAGGCTTAGGTGGTGCATATTGTAGGGCAGCCCGAGTTCTTCCAATGCAATACTGATTTTGTGGCCATTGGGTGTGGCAGCGGTATACAGTTCGATCATAACGGTGAACGCCTTGGTCATTAATGGATCAGAAAATAGAGTGACTAGAATAGATTCTAGCCTAATGGAGCATTAAGACCTGAGCAATAGGGCTAGGTTCTAATCAAGATTTTATTCGATAAAAAATGAGAGTGCTGTTATTCATAGTGCTGAAACAAGAGTACTGATATACGAGAGTGCGGGGATAAAAAGGTGCGACATGTTTGGACAGAATAAAAATTTTATGGTGACGGCTGCCGAGGCTATTCCTGGTAGGGCAGAGGTCATGCCTGTGAATAGTTTGCACTACGAAAAAGGGCACTGCATTATTCCGCCATTTCCTGTGGGTATGCAGGAAATAGTATTGGGCTTGGGATGTTTTTGGGGTGCAGAAAGACGTTTCTGGATTCAACCAGGTGTTTATACAACAGCCGTTGGTTATGCGGGCGGTTATACTAAAAACCCAACCTACGATGAGGTTTGTTCCGGACTAACTGGCCATACGGAAGTGGTTAAGGTGGTTTTTGATCCTTCAGGAACAAATTTACAACAGCTGCTTAACACCTTTTGGGAGGCCCATGACCCTACTCAGGGTATGCGGCAGGGTAATGATCAGGGTACTCAATATCGCTCAGCCATTTATTGTTCAAGTGAAGAGCAGTTAAACCTAGTTTTACAGAGTAGAGATGGCTATCAGAACGCACTTGATGAGGCCGGGTTTGCTGTACCTATTACCACTGAAATTGCTAAAGATCAGACATTCTATTATGCCGAAGAATATCATCAGCAGTATTTGGCCAAAAATCCCAATGGCTATTGTGGGTTAAGAGGAACTGGCGTGAGTTGTGCCTAAGTTGTACAGCCGATTAGATGGTCTGTGGCTATTTATTCGGTGGTGAGTTTAAGCAGCGAATTTCAGCTGTGGACAGGTGGGGTAATTCACGATGTTCGCTGGATGGTACATGGTTAAACCAAGTTTGTAGTAGTTGTAAAACATCACCGTGGGCGACGAGCAAAAATGTATCGCCAGTAAACCGCTCTTCAAGCTGGGCAATCAATATTGATGCCCTTACTACTACCTGATTAGCACTTTCAACACCATATTCCTGGTGGTTTGTATTCGCCTTGTCCAGCGTCCAGACATCTTGGTAATGATGATCACTAAGGCCGTTAAGTTCACCAAAAAAACGTTCTCGTAGTTGGATGGAGTATTGGATAGGGTGTTTTGTCTGGAGTAAACGGTATGCAATTTCTGCCGTTTCTTTTGTACGTAAAAAATCTGAGCAGATAATACGGACGTCACTCTTTAATTCAACCGCATTTTGAACAGATAGCGTGACTTGCTGCTTGCCAATGTCGGTCAGCCCATATTTGTTACAACCGGTCGCTGGATCGCTGGCAATGATGCCGGCAACATTGGCTTCGCTTTGGCCATGGCGCATAGCAAAGTAGGTGTTATGTAACTTTTGCTTTTGTAAGTCTTGCATATAATATGGTTAGATCTGAAGGCTTATGTAATAAGTGGGACAATAAGCTCTTAGGGACAAGTTAGTGCCGATAAGAAGGTATCGATATCATACACAAAACAGCTAATATGTGTTTGCGATAGGGTTAGATCAAAGGAAGGCAGTATGTTGGTATATGGGCATAGAGGTGCAGGCGGAGAAGCTCCAGAAAATACCATTGCGGCTTGTCAGCATGCCATAGAACGAGGGACCCGTTATCTTGAACTGGATATGCGTCTATCGAAGGATGACCAGTTGGTGATGATTCACGATGAAAGTGTTGATCGCACCACGGATAATACGGGTAAGGTGAATACCTATAGTGTCGCTGAATTAAAAAAAATGGATGCACGGAGGAGCGGCGCACCTTGGCCAAATAAGCGAAATACCGGCATTGTGACGCTGGATGCTATGTTAGATGCGACACCTGAAATCAAAGGCTATCAGTTGGAGGTGAAAACCGGTTCAACGGCACAGATGGAGCGGATGGCTGAGTTACTAGCGGAGAAGTTTCCCACTGATGAGTCAGTGGAACGAATTGTTATTACGTCCGCCAGCTTGACCTTGCTTCAGCGGTTGATGACCCTTGCGCCCCATATCCCCAGAGGATTTATCTCTATCACCCCAAACCCCTTTCCTGTGCTTGATCGATTTAGATGCAGTCTACTCGCGATGAACTGGAGCGTTTGCAATATCATCAATCTGGGGCATGCTCGCAGAAAAGGGATACATGTCTCCGTGTGGACGGTTAATGATGCCAGTGTGATAAAAAATTTATATCGTTCTAAAGTGGATAGCGTGATAACCGATTTCCCCTCTATGGCATTACCCATGATTGCCAGCTTAGAGCGGTGAGGGCTGATATTTTCCTTCGTACTACCTAGTTTTATAAAAGTAGCCTGTTAACTGAGAGCCTTGATCAATAGCAGAACACCACATATGGGCATTAATATCAGTGTATAACTACGAAAACGACTGGGATCTATCTTCTTAAGGTGCCGACTGGCAAGCCAAGCACCAATTAATCCACCGATACCAATAATTAACCCGTAACCACCAATTTCAAGCGTCATCACTCCAAAACCAGTATAGGAAATTAACTTGGTGAGTTGCATCACCAGTGAATTTATAGCTTTGGTTGCGACTAATCGCTCTTTCTCCAGTCCATAGTTGAGCATGAATGGGTTATGTACAGGACCAGTGCCGCCGATAATTGCTGACAAAAATGAGATGATAACCCCAACTGGGAAGAACCAACATTTTTTCATTAAAAATGAACATTTTGACTTACCAAACTGATATTGGAATATCGTCGATATAAGAAATAATCCTAGGACGACTTGAATCCACTGGCCGGAAATTTGTGTAAAGGCCCAGGAACCTAAAACTGCCCCTAGTAGGCTGCCGGGAATCAACCATCTGCTTACTGTCCAATCGATATGACCGCGGAACAACCATGCTCGAGAGGGGTTGGCAAGAAATGCTCCCAAACTTATAACGGGAGCAACAACCTGTGGGCCAATCAAAAGGCTGACTAAGGGAATCATCAGCATTGCTGCACCACCCGCAGCCACTGTGCTGATAAACCAGGCAATACATCCCGCTATGAGTAATACGATGAATGTCATGATTCGCTATGTGGCTGGTGATGAAACTAACTGTGCTAAAAAGTTTGTTGGATAACTACATCAATCATTCTAGCCCTTCAGTATAAACCAGTATTAAAGCTAGCCAATGATAATGGCAATAGGTTCACATATGTAGTTATGCCATAAAGACAGGCCGGTTTGAGTCGGGAGGGTTCTACCATTGCTGTTGGTGGTTTACTGCTTCAAAGTTGGTGGAGCTGTTCGGTACTGATGAACCATTGGCTTATTACTTGGTTTCCATAAATAGAAAAAGAAATAAGAAGGGTTTTATGACTTATCTACAGAGTCAGAGTTTATCGTTGATATTATTTTCTGTATAAGTATCTCTAAGAATAAGGCAACATAATGTTGATAATCTAATGGTTGTGAGGAGGGAACGTTTACTCATCTACGTATAGGTAATCAATAATATATTTTTAACGTGATATAAAAAGAGATCATCTGTGGTTGGCACTAATATTTTGAGTGATTCCAAAAGTTGCCCATTGTGTGGCCAAGATAACCATTGCGGGGTTGACGATGGTAATTGCTGGTGTCGTGTGGCAGTAATTTCGGAAGAACTGTTGTCACGTATTCCTGAAAAGCAAAGGAATAGGTCCTGTATCTGCCAGAACTGTATAAAAGCGCGATCTAGCTTGAGCTATAACGCTCTAGAATAGTTAGTATTTGTTGTATTTTTCTGTTTTTCGGTAAGTTCAATGGTATTATGCGCGCACCTATCGTTATTGTATTTTTGTTATTTTAGGTGGTGTTGTAAACGCCTTGATAAGAAAAAGTTGCCATTGCGGTAATACCCCCTTTTTTTACGGGGCCTAATTAATAAAATAGCGACGAATAGCAGTAAAAACCTAGCTAAAAACCCTAGATTTTTTAGAAAAGGGCATTTAGACTCCCATCTTTGACCGCAGAGTCGAAAATTATTTAGATTATTACCATGAGGAAGTTAAGCATGAACCTTATTAAATTATTTGGAGTATCAGCATTGGTACTAGGTCTAGCCGCATGTGGTGAGGCTGATAAAGCCCCTATGACAGAAGATAGTCATGCCTCAGAATCTGCTACTCATGAAACTGCTGCAGAAGCGAAAGCAACAGAAGTTGTGGAGGCTGTAAAGACTGAAGATCAAATTAGCAGATTTGATACAGAAAAATTTGGTGAGGGCGCTAGTGGTGACGTTTCTACAGCTCCAGCTCCATCCTTCGTCATCTCCGAAAATTTGGAAGAAGGTGAATATATTAATGAGCAAGGTGAAATTGTAAAAAATAGGGACTTAAGTACAGTGAAAGAAAACCCTAAATTACGTGAAATTCCTGAAGGTATCGAACCAGGTAGCGTAGAACACACTATGTGGCTTCTTGAACAAGAAGAATAATCTTCACTATTCTTATTTGATGTAAAAGTTCATCCCAGAGTGTTTTCTTCTAGCTCTGGGGTGAATAGTAGTTTTTCCTGCTCTGTAGTTTCCTCTCTATTTATCTTCTTATCCGTTGATTATTTCTGCATATTGAAAAGTTAGCATTTCTGAAGAAGATGCTCGTGTAAATTTTTAGCCCTTAATTGTTATCTTTCTATACTCTTTCTGCGCTATTCTGACTATTTATATACTACCTATATAACTTTGCCTTTGCCCCTAGAGTTTGTGTTGATGAGAAAATGGCGTAGTGCATAAGCAGTGTAGATAGTCATTATTTTTATTGTGAATATTTGTATTGTTTAGCTGTACCAATTATTTAAGTGTTGGATATTAATTTGTAGTCTAGGATAGGGTGAAAAGGTTTATAAATGGAGTCTTATTTTTTTCGGTTTAAAGGCATGGGTAGTTAAAGTAATGAGCCAAATGGTACAAAATCAATAACAATATTAGCTTGTGTATCTTGTCTTAATTGGACAGAAATGGGTGTAGTATTTTGCCTAGAAAAAAAGAAGGGTGGTAAACCCATGCCCTCTGATATTCATAATTATTTGAATGAAGATACAGCAGGTTGTATTAGATAAAGTTCAAAATTTTGGCTGGAATTTAAAGTTTGTTCGTCGGCCGATTTTTCAACAGCTTTTTATAGCGGCGGTTAATAATAGTGGTCAGGCTCATGCTGTGCTGGAAGGTAATGGTCGCTTCAATACAGAATCGGATGTCCTGTTAAGAGAATAGAAAAGGCGCGGTTAATTGTTATGATCGCGGTATTTGAGGAGAAGTTTCATCAGGCTACTTGGTAATATACTTTGGTTTTTGTTGGGTGGTGCCTTTATGGGGCTGGCATGGTGGCTTGTGGGTTTGATGGCCTTTATAACCATTATCGGTATTCCCTGGGGTAAGGCTTGCTTTGTTATTGGTCAATTTTCTTTTTTTCCTTTTGGGAAAGAGGCTGTAAACCGTGATGTACTCACTCAAACAAAGGATATTGGGACGGGTGCTTTCGGTTTGCTTGGAAATATTATTTGGTTTGTCTTTGCTGGTTTTTGGCTAGCCATCGGTCATATTATTTCTGCGCTGACCTGTTTTATCATTATTGTTGGCATTCCTTTTGGGTTGCAACATTTGAAGCTTGCAGGTATCGCTATAGCACCGATAGGTAAAACGATTGTCCCTATACGGTAGAGTTCTAAAAGCTAGTCTGTCTTAAGGCAGAAAAGATAGGCGGGGCTTAGATGCCGTCTGTCGATGTTACCTTCATCTATTTCTCCCAATCTCGCGTAGAATCACACTGACCTAACTGTTGTTATAGGATACACATTGAATAATACTGCCTTTTCATCCATCTGTTTAAATCCTGAGTTGGTACAAAACCTCTCTTCTTTAGGTTATAAGGAGATGACACCGATACAAGCACAGAGCTTGCCTCACATCCTTATGGGCAGGGACGTTATTGCGCAAGGTAAAACGGGTTCCGGTAAGACCGCGGCCTTTTCCCTCGGACTGTTGGAAAAGCTTAAGGTAAAACAGTTTCGCGTACAGTCTTTAGTCCTCTGCCCAACCAGAGAATTGGCAGATCAGGTGGCCAAAGAAATTCGAAAATTGGCCCGAACTATCCATAACATCAAAGTACTTACTCTTTGTGGGGGAATGCCCTTTGGGCCTCAAGTAGGTTCCTTGGAGCATGGGGCACATATCATTGTTGGCACACCAGGGCGAATAGAAGAGCATTTGAGGAAGGAAACCTTAAAGCTCGATCACTTAACAACGCTAGTGCTGGATGAAGCGGATCGTATGTTGGATATGGGCTTTCAGCCATCCTTGGACGCCATTGTTGAACAACTTCCCACGGATCGCCAAACTCTGCTTTTTAGTGCGACTTTTCCAAATGAAATACAATCTATCGCTAAGCGAATTATGATAGAACCTGTGATGGCACAGGTGGCATCCACCCACGATAAAAGTACGATTCAGCAGCATTTCTTTAAAGTTGATGATGACAAACAACGGTTGACTGCTTTGCGTTTGTTGCTATTGAAGTATCGCCCGGAATCCTCAGTTGTATTTTGTAGTACTAAGCGAGAGACTCAGGAGGTAGCCGATGAATTGGTGGCTTATGGTTTTGGTGCCGTCGCTTTACACGGGGATTTGGAGCAGCGAGATCGCGATCAAACTTTAATTCGATTTTCCAACAAAAGCGCCTCGGTATTGGTGGCTACAGATGTAGCTGCTCGTGGGCTTGATATTGAAGCGCTGGATGCTGTTATCAACTATCAGCTGGCACGAGATACTGAAATACACGTTCATCGCATTGGTCGTACTGGGCGTGCTGGTTGTAAAGGTGTTGCATGCTCTTTATATAGTGAAAAAGAGAGGCATAAGATCGCCCAGCTGGAAGATTATCTGGATCAATTGATCATTACTGAGCCGTTGCCTTCTCTCCATTTGTTAGAGAAAACAATTTTAAGTCCGGCGATGGAAACAATTCAAATTGATGGTGGTAAGAAACAAAAAGTGCGTGCCGGTGATATTCTCGGTGCTTTGACGGGAGAGAATGGTATTCCCGGTGCCGCAGTAGGAAAAATCAATATTGCTGATAACTGGGCTTATGTGGCAGTGAGCCGCGAAGTCTACAAAACAGCGCTGCAAAAACTAGGTCAGGGAAAATTGAAAGGGCGGTCGTTTCGCGTTAGGTTAATTAGGGGTTAATGGGGGGTTGCGAGGCCATTCAATTCAAAAATTTAACTAGCTTCGTGTAAAAAGGCAGCTTGGCGTTCTCTTTCTCTTGTCGGGTCGGCAATAGGGATCGCCGAAAGCAACTTCTTGGTGTAATCATGTTGTGGTGCCGCAAACAGACTTTCTGTATTTCCCATTTCGACTAATTTCCCATGATGCATAACGGCCGTTCGGTCTGCGATATAGCGCACCACCGACAGATCGTGGGAGATAAACAACATTGTCAGGTTATGTTTTTTTACGAGAGATAGAATCAGATCAAGAATTTGTGCCTGTATGGTTACATCCAATGCTGATACAGGTTCATCGGCAATCACCAGTTCTGGTTTTGTGGCAATAGCTCGACCAATGGCAATACGTTGACGTTGTCCTCCAGAGAATTCATGGGGGTATTTGCGAATGGAAGTATGAGATAAGCCCACATCATCCATTAAGGCCAGAACCTGTTCAGTCACATTTTTTCGTGTGGCCAAACCGTGGTATAGCAAGGGTTCCGCTAAGGTATCGAATACACTCATACGGGGATTTAGAGAGGCGTAAGGGTCCTGAAAAATCATTTGCATACGCCGACGCATGGTTTTCATATTATTGTGGGATAAGCTAGTTAGCTCTATACCATCAAACCACACATTACCACCGGTGACGGGAACCAGTTGCAGAATAGAGCGTCCCAGTGTTGATTTGCCTGAGCCCGATTCACCCACCAGCCCAAGAATTTCTCCTCGCTTAATATCGAGGGAGACATTATCAACGGCTTTGATTATTTTTTTGTCGGCCTTATTAGTAAACCAAAGGGCAAAAGGCCAAGAGACGCTATCTCCGCTGTAATCACGAAACTGTGTTTGTAGTTCACGTACGCTCAGTAACGTCTGTCCGTTATTGCCCTCATTTTTTTCATTTTGAGTTGGCGTAGGTTTGGCCCCCTCCGGAATGGAAGCCAGTAGTTTTTTGGTGTACTCGTGTTGTGTGCGATGAAAAATGTCATCAACATTTCCTTGTTCGACAATAATACCATCCTTCATGACGGCAACTTTGTCAGCAATTCCTGCGACAACAGCAAGGTCATGGCTAATAAATATCACGGCAATATTGCGCCGCTCTTGAAGCTCCTTCACTAACGCTAAAATTTGGGCCTGAATCGTCACATCCAGTGCGGTTGTTGGCTCATCGCAGATAAGTAATTTTGGCTCGGTGATCAAGGCCATGGCAATCATGACACGCTGTCGCATACCGCCAGAAAATTCATGGGGATAGCCGTGAATGCGTTTTTCAGGTTCGATAATGCCCACTTCACCAAGTATTTCCGTGGCTCGCTTTAGGGCCTGTTGTCGGGATATGTTGCGGTGATAAATTAAAGGTTCAATGAGTTGCTCGCCCACAGTTAAGTAAGGGTTAAGGCTGGTCATGGGGTCTTGAAAGATAATGGCAATATCATTGCCACGAATTTTCTGTAAATCTTTTTCGCTGGTTTGGAGCAAGTCGTTGCCATTAAACAGGGCAGTGCCGAATTCAATTTTACCCGGAGGTTGTGGAATCAAGTTGAGCAGACTGTAACAAGCAACAGACTTTCCTGAGCCGGATTCACCTACAATGGCCAGAGTTTCACCACTATCAACACTAAAGCTGATACCGTCCACAGCCTTAACGACACCGTCCCGGGTATGAAAGTGTGTGACTAAATTTTCAACTTCAAGTAATGGCATAATATTTATAAATCATATAGTTATATTATTTATCTATAAATTACTTTAATCTTTTGACGATCTAACATCTAAGGCGTCTCTCAGACCATCACCTAAAAAGTTTAGAGCAAATAAGGTAATGGACAGGGTTAAACCTGGGAATAGTAATAACCAGGGGTATTCCTCCATGGTTTCTACGCCGTAGGAGATCAGCAAACCCCAAGAGCTTTGCGGTGGCTGAATACCGAGCCCAAGAAAGCTCAAAAAGGCTTCAAGTAGCATCACGCTGGGAATCGTCAGCGTGGTGTAAACAATAACGGGGCCTAATGTATTGGGTATTAAATGGCGTCGAATAATGGTCCAGCGTGAAAGCCCTAGAGAAATAGCCGCCTCAATAAATTCTTGTCTCCGTAAAGAGAGGACCTGGCCCCGTACAATACGGGCCATAGTGAGCCATTCAACGGCACCGATAGCCAGGAATAGCAGCAAAATATTGCGACCAAATACGACCATCAACAACACAATAAAAATCATAAAGGGTAGGGCGTAAAGAATGTCTACCAGACGCATCATAACGGCATCTACGCGGCCTCCCGCGAAGCCTGCGATGGTTCCCCAGAGTACACCAATGATCAAGGCGACCCCTGTAGCTATAAAGCCCACCATCAATGAAACACGGCTGCCGTACATAATTCTTGTCAGCATATCTCTGCCAAAGATATCAGTACCCAGCCAATGTTCTGTCGAGGGTGGAACTGCACCTAACAAAAGATTTTGTTCTTCGTATCCGTAAGGTGCAATAAAGGGTGTCAGTAGGGCAATGATACAGAGCAGCAAGATAACGCCTAAACCGAATAAGGCCATTGTATTTTTGCGTAATCTAATCCAGGCATCCTGCCAGAGAGAGGTGCCTTTCTCTGCTTGTTCGATCTTGTAGATGACGGCTACAGGTTCGGACATTACTGTCCCTCCTGTATTTGATGGCGAAGCTTGGGATTAATCCATACCGCGATAATGTCGGATAACAGATTGAACAGAATGATGAGCGTGGCAAAAAACACTGTGGTGCCCAAAATCATGGTGTAGTCACGGTTAAATGCCGCCTGAACATAAAAGCGACCAAGACCGGGTATTTGGAATATGGTTTCCACTACAAAGGAGCCACTGAGAAGCCCGGCAAAGGCTGGCCCTAGAAAAGCCACCACAGGGATTAAACCGCCTCTTAGGCCGTGTTTTAACACTACGACCCATTCCGGTAAGCCTTTGGCTCTGGCCGTGCGGATATAGTCCTGAGACATGATTTCCAACATGCCACCGCGACTAAGGCGCGCCAAGAATGCTGCATAACCTGAACCCAGAGTAATAGCAGGTAATATTTTATCGCCGGGCAAATCTCCCCAACCGGACACCGGGAGCCACTCCAGCCAGATACCAAATATAAGGACTAATAACGGGCCCATTAAAAAAGAAGGCATACAAATACCCACCATGGCGGCAGACATGGGAACATAATCTTGTGGCGTGTTGGGTTTGAGTGCCGCAAAAACACCAGCACTTACACCAATAATAAGGGCTACTAACATGGCATACAGAGCCAGTTCCGCGGTAATGGGTAGGCCCCCGGAAATTAATTCATCGACGGTACGCCCGGGATATCGAAAAGACGGTCCAAAGTCGCCATGTGCTAAATCATTGAGGTAACTGACGTATTGCTGCCACATAGGCTGATCTAGTTTATATTGTGCTTCTAAAGCCTTGATGACCTCAGGTGGCACAGCTTTCTCTGCACTAAAGGGCCCACCTGGGGCGGCGCGTACCAGAAAGAATGTCGCTGTGATTACCACCAGTAATACTGGGATAGCTTGTAATAGCCTACTTAATATAAATCGAAACATTAGTTGAGTTTCACCCCGCTGAGGCTGGGGTCAAGTGACAGATTTTTATAGAGTACATAATTAAGGATGTTAGGCTGTAGGCCCTTTAAGCTGGGGTGAACAAGGCTTTTACTGTTGTAGATATAAATCGGAATGATTGGCATATCCTCAAGTAAAATTGCTTCAGCTTCAGCCATCAATTTATAGCGTTCATTTCTATCTTTAGTTTTTGGTGCAAGCTTCAGAATCAGTTCATCGTAGCGGGGGTTTGACCAACCGGTTCCGTTATTGCCCCCATCTTTTACCCACATATCCAGAAACGTATTTGGATCCACATAATCACCTATCCAGCCGGCACGAGCAATGCTGTAGTCTCCATTAGTTACAGAGTCGAGGTAAACTTTCCAGTCCTGATTATTCAAGATAATGTTGACACCAAGGTACTGGTTCCACATTTGCTGTATCGCGACGGCAATTTTTCGATGACCTTCTGATGTGTTGTAGAGCAATTCTGTTACGGGAAAGTTTTTGCCATTTGGGTAGCCGGCTTCGGCTAATAGCTCACGGGCTTTCTCGGGGTTAAACTCAAAGGCTGACTTGGCGGTATACCCCAGTGTATCCGGTGGGGTGAAGGTGTGTGCCGGAACTTCACCACCTTTCGTCACCTGTTCGGTAATCTGTTGACTATTAATGCTCATCGCCAATGCACGGCGCACACGCTTATCGCTGAGGTGAGGTAATTTTGTATTGATACGATAAAAATAGTTACCCAGATAGGGGTGGGTAAGAAGCTGATGTGGCTTATCTTTTTTGTAGACTGCCACCTTATCAATAGGAATGCTTGCTGTGTGATGAAGTTGCCCAGATCGAAACATTCGTTCCTCTGTGGTCACATTCTCGATAGGGTGAAAATTGATCCCATTGAGTTTTACCTTGTCGGCATCCCAGTAGTTTGGGTTTTTGATCACCGTTACCCGTTTAAACAATTGCCATTCTTTTAAGGTGAAAGGACCATTGCCGACAAAGTTGCCTGGGCGGGTCCATAGGCTGCCGCGTTCATCAGGCTTGCCAAACTTTTCAATGGTAGCGCGATGAACCGGAAACATACTGTAATGATCTAACAGCTGCAGAAAGTAAGGCGTGGCATGGGTGAGTTCAACTTTTAATGTGTGGTTATCTATAACCTTGACACCTACTTGTGAAAAATCATCTATCTCACCCTTGGCATAAGCCTCTGAATTTTTTATGGGGAACAACATATAAGCGTATTGATTACCGAGGGCAGGTTGCAGTGCCCGCCACCAGGACCAAGCAAAGTCACGGGCAGTTACGGGGTCACCATTTGACCAAACAGCATTGCGTCGCAATTGGAACGTATAGGTTTTGCCGTCATCACTGATCTGCCATGTTTTTGCTACAGCAGGAATCGGCTCCAGGGTGGCAGGGTTCTTTGCTACAAGCCCCTCAAGCAGTGCAGTGAGAATATGGTGTTCAGGGATACCTGTAACAATATGTGGGTCCAGTTCTTGTGGGTCGGTACCATTGCCCCAATGAAGAATGCCCTCCCGGTTACCCGTAGTAACGTTGTTTTCACCACTGCTACAGCCAGTGAGCTCGATAATCAGTAGAGTGAATAGGGCGGTAAACAGTAACGTTTTCCCTCGTTTTTTCTTGTTATACATACCGGTTTTAAACACCTGTTTTTCAATACTCTTAATGGAGGTCTTTGTGCCTCACTTGCTTTAACCCTATGTTAGGGAAGGATGGGTTACAGTGCTAGCCCGAAATTCAGGAGCCAGTTTAAAAAGCTGTATTGAAATGCGCCGACGAACCGACCATAATGCGCACCCGTATCAATACATACGAATAAGGTTCGATAACGCCCCATACGGCTTGTTCAGTTAAGTCTGAATTTAAAGCGTGCTAGCTATCGAACCAATCAGTTTATGGTGACCCCTGTTGGTCCCCTCGCAATGATCGACTGCGAACCCCGCCAGGCCCGGAAGGGAGCAACGGTAGTAGTTATATCATGTGCCGAGGTGTGGCTGGCAGGGGAAGCCACCAGATTTCTCCTTATTTCCATTTTGAAGTTTTCTCTTTTTGTGTTTTTCTGGACAGTTTTTGTGAGCAGGGACTAATCATCTAGACAGGTTTAGACCTTATTTTCTGTCGGGCGTGATAAGTTTTTGTTACATGACCTTTAGCGAGCTTCTACCTTTTTAACTACACTTGAGATCAGCCAATTTTAGGAGAAAATAGAAAAAACATTATAGGCGGTTGGCTTATGGCAGAAGGTTTTGCGTATGAAGTCCCAATGTGAAGGATTCTCGTTGTTATCAACCCATAACTTCCTATACTCTATACATAAAATATTTATGGAATTAGTTGTATTAACTTTAAAAGTTAAGTGATTTGTATTCATTGTTTATGTGTATAGAGTTGTAAGCAGGGAGTTGTCATGAGCGGTGACAGGGATATGGAGACAGTTTGTGCGAAGTTTGATGACAGGGCATTGGCTTTTGTTAATAAGCTATCAGACCCCGTTCTTCTGGTAAATTTAGCCGGTGAAATATACGCCAAAAATGAAGAATTTTTAAAGAGTACTAATAATCTTAGTCTCAATCAGTTGTCTTTTGCGGAGCTGTCTGGTTTGGTCGCCAAAAGCTTCGAAAAAAAACATTTTCCTCTTCCTCACGATACACCCGTTTGTTGTTCCACTATTGTGGATTCACTAGATCGTACACACACGCTGTATCTTTATCCCTATATGTTCCCCGGCGCTCACGCAGTGATTCTGGAAAACTATAAAAATGAGGATATTCTGCAAAGGGTTCTGGATTGTATTCCTTCCAAGGTATTTTGGAAGGATCGCAGCGGTAAATATCTTGGTGGCAACCATTTGTTTTTGGCAGACTGTGGTTTAACAAGTAGCGAGCAGCTTGTTGGGCGCACGGATTACGATTTTTTTTCTGATCGTGAATCAGATCATTTTGTTACAGATGACGAACAGGTGATGTCGTCAGGTCAACCCAAGCTCAATATAGAAGAACCCCAAACTCGTCTTGATGGAAAGGTTAACTGGTTGCAAACCAGTAAGGTGCCGATTCGTAATCACGATGAAGAAGTGATTGGTATCATGGGTTCATATACTGATATTACTGAACGTAAAATTTATCAAGAGTTGATAGAAGGGCAGGCACTTCGCGACCAGTTGACCAAGCTACATAATCGCCAAGCCTTACAGGAGTTCTTTGATCGATTGGAGCACGATGAGGAACGCCGCTATGGCGGGTTACTTTTTATTGATCTGGATAACTTCAAAACTGTTAATGATACGTTGGGTCATGCTGTAGGTGATGAGTTGCTCAGAATGGTCGCTAGTCGGATCAGGGAGACGGCCCAGGATGATGGTTTTGTCGTACGTTTGGGTGGTGATGAGTTTGCTGTTTTGCTCATGTCGGAGAAGGTTGGTGATGAGGAAATACTGCTAGAAAAGACGGATCAGTTGGCCGTGAATATCAAAGAAGCTATTTTAAAATCCTATCTCCTTGATTCTCATCACATACAATTAGGCGTCAGTATTGGTATTACTTATTTTTATTCTGGTAATACTAATTGGGTAGATACTTTTAATGAAGCAGACTTGGCAATGTACTATGCCAAGGCAAAGGAAAAAAATACGATAAAAGTGTTTTGTGAGGAAATGCGAGCCGAGCATACTCGTATAAATCATATACAAGCCATGCTAAGTCGAGCCATAGAAAATAATGAGTTCTATTTAAACATACAGCCTCAATATGATGCTGAGAAAAATATTATTGGAGCTGAGGTATTATTGAGGTGGAACAATGAAGAGCTAGGACTGGTTTCACCTGCTGAGTTTATTCCTCTCGCAGAACAGTCAGGAACTATACATAATATTGGGATGTGGGTTTTTGAAGAGGCCTTCCATTTAGTGCATCAATGGTCAGAAAAATATGGTGCGGAAAATGTGTTGCCCCTCGCAGTTAACTTAAGTGCTAAACAGTTTCAGCGTCCAGATCTTTTAGAGGGCGTGAAAAAACTATTACAAAAATTTCCCATCGAAACAAGTCTCATTCACTTTGAACTCACGGAAAGCTTACTTGTTGAAAGTGAGCTGGATGCTATCGAAAAACTGAAGGAGTTATCAAATCTTGGATTCCCCCTCGCTATTGACGATTTTGGAACAGGTTATTCATGTCTTGCATATTTGAATCAATTGCCCATTGATAGAATCAAAATCGATAAGAGTTTTACTCTTCAAATTGACGAAGATAGTCGGCAGGCATCTTTAGTGGAAACAATTATTTCTATGGCGAAAAATTTGAACATGAAAGTCATTGCGGAAGGGGTTGAAACAGAAGAGCAGCTGCAATATTTGCTACAACATGGTTGCCTTGAATTTCAAGGGTTTTATTTTAGTAAGCCTGTTAGTGTATTGGAGTATCAAAATTTTATTGAGTTGCAGCTGAATAATACAAGTGTTTGTGAGTTGGTTTAGGTGGTTGTCTATTCTCTCTTGATAGAATTTTTCGTCACTATTGATTCATTAATTTTTTAACTCCTCATCATTCAGTACACGAGATTGGAAGTGTTCTTATGTATGGTTTGAAATTGAGATAATGCAGCACCGTTGCTCCTATTGGCGGAAAACCGTAGATAGATTAAAGAGTCTCCTTAGGCTGCTGCCGTATTATGCTCCTTTTCGCGTTAACTACTTTTAGGATGACGACTTTTTTTATTTCTCCTACAAGAACTTCAGCACTTGTTGCCGATAATGGATAAATTCAGGGTCTTTTGCCTGTGCCAGGCCAACTCTAGTTTAGCAATCCCAATATCTAATATTTCATCTAGGGTGGCGGCAGTGCCATTGTTCATCTACCAACATAATACATAAAAGTCGTTTCTCTGAGGCATTCGTCATATAGAATTGTGGATTTCTTTTTCTCCTGTCGATAACAATTAGTATCTTTTTCAACAGTCAGTACTATTTGATAAAAAAGCGGGGCCAGAAAAACCGGAGAAGCATTTAGGCCCCGCATGCCATATAAATCTTAAAAGCTCAGATTTACTGTAAGCCAGAGTTTGTCTGTGTCCGTTGAGAAGTCTTCTGCATCATATTTAGCATATTTCAATTGGGCCGAAATATTTTTATTGATGGGGTAGGTGACAACGGCATCAAACTCAGTACCGTAGTCAGCACTGCCTTCATCAGCAGAAAAATCGTGGTAAAACATAGCAACGTTGGTGGGGCCCACTTTGCCCGCTACCTTGAAGTAGATATCTTCTATACCGTTTGCTGGGGTTATTAAGAACTGGTCTGCCCAACCTTGAAACTTGTGGAGTGTTGCCAGGGGTGTTCTAAAGGCGAAATTACCATCGTCACTCCCCAGCTGTTCGTAACCGGCCGCCAATGCAACGCCTTTTATCTTATAGCCCAGCTCGGCCATATAGTATTCAGCATCGTAGTCTACCGGATTATCTTTATAGTCGGACTGAGTTGCTGCGGCCGCTGCAATAGAAACAGGCCCCATCGCTCCGTTGTATTCAATACCGTAGGTTTCTGAAGAGTTTGCTGCTGCATTTTCAAAATCTAACAAGTAACTGTATAAACTGATGGTATGGCCTTCAGCAGGAGAGAAAGAGGCGTATACAGCGTGTGAATCGGATTCATAACGGCGAGGTTGACCACCGCTGGTGTCGGGCCCGAATATACGGTTTACATCCCAAATGTAGCTATAGTCCAGTGAAACAGGGCCTATGGGAAGTTGAAGACGGAAAGAATCATAGGTTTGCTCATTTTGACGCCAACCAACACCACCAACGAAACGTTGACCTGCATGTAGAATACGCTGACGACCTGCAATGCCTGTAAAGCTATCGCCTTTATATTTTAAATAGACCTGATTGATGTCTGTACCATCGGGATCAGCAACAATGGGGTATTCACCGGCTTTACCATTAGAGGGTGTGGCGTAATTTTCTCCACCGATATGGCTGACATCATCTATTTCAACTAGACCTGAGAACCCTTTGTACGCAGCTGAACTCCAAGTGATACGAGATTTTAGTGTGGATGCATTAGCATCTTTGGCTGAACTGTTATCGTCCACGTACTCGTAGCGATAGCGAAAGCTAAACTTGGTTTCACTTTTGGTCAGAATGTCAGAGAAGCTTGTTGCTTCTTCTGCGGTAGCCGCTATGAAAGGGTGGATACTGATTAATGCAGCCAGCGCTGAATATTTGAGAGTTTGTTGTTTCATATAGATGCCTTAAATTTTCTTTTCCCCAAAAAACAGAAAAGCCCGCCCGCCATATGGCAAGAACGGGCTTCGTTACCCAACAGAAAGCAATTTCACTTGTAGTTAATACAAATAGTGTGCCATAAGTATAAATTCCTTTATTTACAAAGAGTTGATGGACAATTTGGTTCGTTGGAGGTTTGATATATGTGCTAGCTTGGTGCAGATTATGCCGATATATGAAATATTTTGGGGCAGGAAGGCAAACGTTTGGGTTGTTTTTAACATCCTATATTTAGGCACTATGAATAACGCCCGTTTTCAATGGAGTTAATGATGTAGCTTGAAAATTGTTGGTAAGTGATATTATTCACAGGGGTGTCAGGTTACCTTACATTCGCAGGCATCACAGATTTTTCTAAATGCATCTATTTGAATTTTATGGAAATATTTTTTGGCATATATTTTGCTTAGATTGAGAATTGATACTTAATTATAATATTTAAAGGGGTTTTTAGATGAAGCGTTTTATTGCTAGCAGTTTGCTAACGTTGACTTCGTTATTCTTATTTTGTGGCCAGTTAAATGCTGCCGTAGTTTACAACAATGGATCAAGTACTACTCATACAGGTGGGTATTGTTCAGATTGTTCGGGCGGTGGGTGGACTGTTTATGATGATTTTACCCTCAGCGCGAATACTGTTATTGGTGGAATTGAGTGGGATGCCGCTTATTACGCGGGCACTGATACTTCTAATGATATTACTATTTCGTTCAGCTCAGCCGTTGGATCGGGGTTGATTGCATCATCAACGTTTACTTGGAGTGATGTTGTTACTAACAACAACAGCAATGTCAACTCTACATTTTATGCAGACCTCGTAGACTTAGCCTTTAATGCAGGCACCTACTATTTAAGTATTTATTCATATAACCATTTCATGCCTAATTCTAGTGGTAATGGTGTATGGCAAACTCGGGGTGATGCTACATTCGTTCGTGATTCAGCGTACATTCCATTTAGGCTTTTCGGTGAGAATGATGTAGTTGGCCATGTTCCTGTACCAACAACACTTGTTCTTATGAGTTTAGGTTTGTTTTCGTTTGGTGTTTGCCAGCGTCGCAAAAAAGCGTAACCAATATGATGTAAGTGCGGTCATCAAAGGTTTGTAACGTTTTTTTGATGACCGTATAAATAAAAAAAGGGCCAGATAGACATAATCTTCTGGCCCTTTTTTATGGGGAAAATAATAACAGATTATTTCTCTACTTCTACTTGTCCTTTCTTCCGACATTTTTTACCCATTTGTTCATGGGCTTCTTTTGCTTCCGCTTTAGTTACAACACCATCACTATTTTTATCCATCTTGGAAAAATGTGCTCTGCGCCTCTCTATCATTTTTTGCAAGCCTGCTTCATGCTCTTCTACTGTGATAGAGCCATTATTGTCAGTGTCCATTTTTTTAAACATCATTTTTCCAACAGGGTGTTTTCCATCGTGCGGTCTTTCCTGTCCTTTTTCAGCCCAGACAACGGTAGCAAGCCCAAAACTGGCGAGAAGGATAATAAGTATTTTCATGTTACGTCCTTTTGTGACTATTTATTGAGTTCATAGGAATAAACGTATTCATGACGTTTTGGTTGACCCAGAGATAAAAAAAGCGCCACAAAGTAGCGCTTTTTTTTCAACTCTTTTGGGTGGTTAGTTTTTTGTACAGTCCCTAGGTTTGTTTGTCGAGAATTGTTTCTACTTCGTCCATTAGGGTATTCATTCGACGAATGACGGCTTCATAGACGTCAGGAGAGGCCATGTCTACACCGGCATTGAGGAGTATGCTGTAAGGGTAGTCAGAACCACCTGCTCGCAGAATATTAAGAAAATTATGTTGGGCTACTTCGCCATCACGCAATATTTTATCGGTCAGATAGTAGGCGGCCGATATCGATGTGGCATATTGATACACGTAGAAGTTGCGGTAGAAGTGGGGGATGAAGGCCCATTCGACGGTATAAAGCTCGTCGATGTTCATGATGCCTTTGTCATGACCGTAATAACGTTTGAGAATGTCGCCATACATGGTGTTGAGCTTGTCACCAGAAAGAGCACCCCCATTTTCAACTTCCTCATGGATAGCCAATTCAAATTCGGCAAACTGAGTTTGACGGAAGAAGGTCCCTCGAATTTGTGACAGCTCTTTGAACAGGTAATACAGGCGTTCTTGGTCGTTGGCCGCATTTTTCCGAAGGTAATCAAACAGCAGAACTTCATTGGCTGTAGATGCTATTTCGGCAATAAAGGTGGCGTATCCAGCTTTACTATAGGGTTGGTTTTGATTGGCGAGTAATGAATGCATTGCATGGCCCCATTCGTGGGCAAAGGTACTCACAGACTCCAGCGTATTGTCAAAATTCAGCAGTACGTAGGGGTGGATATCATAGGCAGCACCCATGACATAGGCTCCACTGCGTTTTCCAGGGCTGGGGTATACGTGCATCCAGTTTTTATTCACCGCTTCCGTAAAGGTGTCAATGTAGTCCTTGCCTAAGGGTTGTAATGCCTCAATGGTGAGTTTTTTTGTTTCCTCGAGACTATAGTGTTTGTCGAGGGAAATAACAGAGGGATAAACATCGTAGTAATGAGACTCGTTAATTTTCAACATGCGTTGACGCAGAGCGATGAACCGGTGAAGGCTTTCTATTTCGTCGTCTACCGTAGTGACCAGTGCCCGATAGACGCCCTCAGGGATATTGTCGTCAGCTAAGGCTCGTTGAAGAGATGAGTCGAAACCTCTGAGTTTTGCAATCAATACGTCGTTCTTAACTTGCCCTTCTAAGGTAATGGCCAGCGTTTGCCGGTAGCCCTGAAATGTCTCCCAAAAAGCTTGAAAGACCGCTTTACGATCTTCGCGAATAGCAGAGGTTCTGGCTTGTCCGTAACCAGATGCATCGAGCCTAATTTTTTCACCGTCAGACAAGGTTATTTCTGGCCAGGGTATTTCGGCATTGGTGAGTATTTCATAGGCATTGGAGGCGGTACTTAGAGCGTCAGAAGATGCGGCGATAATGCGCTCTTCTTCTGGACTGAGAATATGCTCAGCCTGACGGAGAGTGTTGAGTATAGAAAAATCATGGTCTTTCAGCGTATCGGAACTATTCAGAAAATGATGAAGCTTTTCTTTGCCGATGGCGACCAGTTCAGGGTTTACATAGCTGGTGATTTCTTCTAGTTGAGTTAGCAGCATTTGTGCCAAGGAGGAACGTTCTCGAAACTCTGAATTGCTTAGATCTGTATCTTTGGCCAGATAAGCAAATACATAAAGCTGGAGTAAATCCTTGTAGGCTTTACTGATGTCATCCATACATTGGCCTAGCATTTCGGCACTATCGCCTAATTTACCTTCGCATTCACTGAGAGTGGTTATGCGGGTCGCGATTTCATTCCGGGCTTCGTCCCAATGGGTAAGGTCAGGGTATAAGTCGCTTAAATTCCACACTGAAGAGGTTTCTGTAGGTTCGCTTTCAGTGACGTTGGCCGCAGTTTCTGCCAGCGTTGATTGCGTAAAGAAAACTGAAGTTAGAGTCAGTGTCAGGATTAGAGCGAAAGTTTGTTTCATTATTTTTGTTCCAGAATGATGTTATCTACAGTACAGAGTAGCGAGCCGTCTATTAGTTTCGTGGAAATCTGGTCGCCAAGTTTTGTGTCAGTGACATGACGAACTACATGTTGCTTGTTGTCGATGACAATAGCATAGCCCCTTTGAAGAGTATTTAATGGGCTCACCGTATGTAATAGCTGTGCAGCATTTTTCCAACGCAACTGTTTATCCTCGAGTAGTTTTGTCACTCCCCGATGTAGCCGTTGTTCTAGCAATTCCACTTGGCATTGAAGCTTGGACAACTGTTGGTTTGGATGCAATCGCGTTATTTTTTCTTCAAGATTTTGTAGTCGGTTTTTCTGATGATTTAGGTTGGTGGTTAACGCCTGTTTTAATCTTGCCTGTAAATTTTTCAGTTGGCTTTTACGGTGTTGGAGTCGCTCGCCAGGATGGCGAAGCTGGCGGTATAGGCTGTCTACACGTTGGCTAGTAGACTGTATCCGCCGCTGGATCGTTTCCGCTAAAAGTTGTTCATAGCTTTGAAAGCTCAACATCAATTTTTCACCATCAGGGCTGAGAATCTCAGCAGCAGCAGAGGGAGTTGGGGCGCGATAATCTGCGACAAAATCAGCAATAGTGAAGTCTACTTCGTGACCCACTGCACTGACGATGGGAATGTCACTGTTATAAATAGCTCTGGCGAGTATTTCCTCATTAAAAGCCCAGAGATCCTCCATTGAACCGCCCCCTCGTCCTAGGATGAGCACATCGCAGCGGCTTGCCGTATTAACCGGGACTTCGTTGGCGTGAGCTATTCTATCGGCTAGTTCACTGGCTGCGCTCTTTCCTTGAACAATGCTGGGGAAAATAGTAACGGGTATGGCGGGGAAGCGTCTCTTGAGGATGGAAAGTATGTCGCGTATGGCAGCCCCAGTAGGAGATGTTATCAGGCCAATTCTTTTAGGGATGGAGGGTAGGGGGCGTTTATGGCTTTCAGCAAAGAGACCCTCTTGATCAAGTCGATATTTGAGTTCGTCAAACTGCCGTTGTAATGCGCCGTAACCTGCCTCTTCCATATGCTCGATAATAAGTTGGAAATCACCCCGTCCTTCGTAGAGGCTGACTCTGCAACGAATCAAAACATGGGAGCCATTCTCTGGGGTGAATCTAACGGTGTTGTTTCGATTGCGAAACATGGCACAGCGAACCTGAGCCTGTTCATCTTTTAGGGAAAGGTACCAGTGGCCCGAACCCGGACGGGAAAAGTTTGAAATTTCACCCTCTACCCAGACCAAAGGAAGATGTGTTTCCAGAAGTTGACGAGCGCGACGATTGAGTTGGGAGACAGAAAATGTAGAGGGTAGGTTTTCCATGCCATTATTCTCCATTCCTGTCATGTTGAGTCAATGTAAAAACGGTATAAGAACCGTTTTATTTTTGTTGATGTCCCATTTTTTCCTGTCACATCATGCGGCGCAACCACTGTGAAAAACAGTATTTTTTAAGGTTTTAAAGGCTTATAATGTCGCGCTTACTTTTATAGCCGTCTGTTCGATTTTGTACCATACAAGATGGCAGAGGGTTCAAATTTCACGTTCTGACGAGGTAAGCCGTACAGATGTTGCGAATCGCTCAAGAAGCACTCACCTTTGACGATGTCTTGCTTGTCCCCGGTTACTCCGAGGTGACGGCAAAAGACGTTTCACTCAAATCTCGCCTGTCTAGAAATATTTACTTGAATATCCCTCTTGTGTCTGCCGCCATGGACACCGTCACCGAAGCACGGCTTGCTATTGCATTGGCTCAGGAAGGTGGAATAGGGATTATTCACAAGAGCATGACCATTGAGCAACAAGCGATGGAAGTGCGCGCGGTAAAAAAATACGAAAGTGGTGTGGTTAAAGATCCTATCACGATTAATTCAGATGCCTCCGTGCGGACCTTATTAGAATTAACACGAGAATATAATATTTCGGGTGTTCCCGTTTTAGAAAACGGCAACCTTGTGGGTATTGTGACTCGACGTGATGTTCGTTTTGAACCGAGTTTGGACTTGCCCATCTCAGCTATTATGACGCCCAAAGATCGGTTGGTGACAGTGCATGAAGGTGCTGAAGCCGATGAGGTTAAGGCCTTGTTGCACAAAAACCGTATAGAAAAAATATTGGTCGTGAATGATAACTTTGAGTTGCGTGGATTGATCACGGTTAAAGATATCGATAAAGCTGAAAAATATCCTAAAGCCTGCAAGGATGATCAAGGGCGCTTACGTGTCGGCGCTTCAGTTGGAACGAGCCCTGATACGGATGATCGTGTTGCTGCCTTGGTTAAAGCTGGTGTAGATGTTCTGGTTGTTGATACTGCCCATGGACATTCTTTGAATGTGATTAACCGGGTTCGAAAAATTAAACTGGAACACCCTGATGTCGATGTCATTGGTGGAAACATAGCGACAGCAGAAGCTGCATTAGCTTTGGCTGAAGCGGGTGCTGATGGTGTCAAAGTAGGTATTGGTCCAGGTTCCATTTGTACAACTCGGATTGTGACAGGTATTGGTGTGCCTCAAATTTCAGCGATTGCTAATGTTGTTGAAGCACTGATTGATAAAGATATTCCCGTGATCGCAGATGGCGGCATTCGTTTTTCCGGCGATATTTCGAAAGCATTAGCAGCGGGTGCCCACGCTGTCATGATGGGTTCTATGTTTGCTGGTACTGAAGAGGCACCCGGTGAAATTGAGCTTTATCAGGGACGTACCTATAAGTCTTATCGTGGTATGGGTTCTATGGGTGCAATGTCTCAAACCATGGGTTCCAGTGATCGTTATTTTCAGGATGCTAGTCGAGGGGCTGAAAAATTAGTCCCTGAAGGCATTGAAGGACGAGTTCCTTATAAAGGCCCAGTGTCCGCCATTATTCATCAAATGTTGGGCGGCGTCTGCTCAACCATGGGCTATACCGGAAGTTCTGATATTGAAACCCTGCGAACAAAGCCTAATTTTGTTCGGGTGACATCCGCTGGTATGAATGAAAGCCATGTTCACGATGTTTCTATTACTAAAGAGGCGCCTAATTACCCTCGCCGGTAGTTGACACCGAACATTACAAACTAAAACAGGGGCTGCAATTGCAGCCCCTTTAGATTACAAACGGTGAGTTATGACATCTGATATTCATTCACAAAAAATTCTGATTCTCGATTTTGGCTCTCAGTACACGCAGCTTATAGCCCGAAGAGTGCGGGAAGTGGGTGTCTACTCGGAAATTCGTGCTTTTGATATGGCCGAAGAAGACATCCGAGAATACAACCCCAGTGGTATTATTTTGGCAGGCGGACCGGAATCAGTCACTGCGGGTGAATCTCCCCGTGCACCACAACTGGTATTTGACTTGGGTGTCCCGGTTTTGGGTATATGCTATGGCATGCAGACTATGGCAGAGCAATTGGGCGGAAAGGTACAAGGATCTAGCGTGCAGGAGTTTGGTTATGCGCAGGTGAAGGTCCATGGTTCTAGCCGTTTTCTTCATGATGTTGTTGACCATATAGATCACGACCAAGGCGCTTTGCTCGATGTGTGAATGAGTCATGGTGACAAGGTGACAACTATTCCGGATGGCTTTGAACGGATGGCTTCTACTGAATCTTGTCCTATCGCTGGTATGTTCAACGCTGAAAAGAATTTTTATGGTATTCAGTTTCACCCAGAGGTAACGCACACCTTGCAAGGCATGCGGATGTTTGAACATTTTGTGTTGGAAATTTGTGATTGCGAGGCTTTGTGGACGCCTGCACAGATTATTGATGATGCTATTGTCCGGGTACGAGACCAAGTGGGTAGTGATAAAGTTTTATTAGGGTTGTCTGGTGGCGTAGATTCTTCCGTTGTGGCTGCTTTGTTACATAAAGCGATCGGTGATCAACTGACTTGTGTGTTTGTAGATAATGGCTTGCTACGGAAAAACGAAGGCGATCAGGTGATGGATATGTTCGCCAAGAATATGGGGGTTAAAGTCATTCGCTCCGATGCTGAAGCCTTATTCCTAGATGCTCTTGCGGGCGAAAGTGACCCTGAACTAAAACGAAAAATTATTGGTAAAACCTTTATCGATGTCTTCGATAAAGAGGCCACAGCCATTGAGGATGTGAAGTGGTTGGCTCAGGGAACGATTTACCCTGATGTTATTGAGTCTGCAGCAGCTAAGACTGGAAAAGCCCATGTGATCAAATCCCACCATAATGTTGGCGGTTTGCCTGAAGATATGAAAATGGGTTTGGTCGAACCCTTGCGTGAATTATTTAAAGACGAAGTACGAAAGGTTGGTCTTGAGCTTGGCCTTCCCTATGACATGGTCTATCGCCACCCCTTTCCTGGGCCAGGGTTGGGTGTGCGGATTCTGGGAGAAGTGAAAAAGGAATATGCCAATATTCTACGAGAGGCCGACGCGATTTTCATTGAAGAATTGCACAATGCTGATTGGTATCATAAAACCAGTCAGGCCTTTGTTGTTTTTCTACCAGTCAAGTCAGTGGGTGTAGTGGGGGATGCGCGTCGCTATGAATACGTGGTGGCATTACGTGCAGTGGAAACCATTGATTTTATGACTGCGCGTTGGGCGCATTTACCCTATGAATTATTAGAAAAAGTGTCAAACCGGATTATTAACGAGATATCGGGTATTTCACGTGTCAGCTACGACGTTTCCAGTAAGCCGCCGGCTACTATTGAGTGGGAATGATTCCACGTCTGGCACTGGCTGGCACCTACAAGCCGTAAATCAAACATAACCAATTGTAATAAATGGGCTGGAAGGAAGGCCCATTCAAAGGGCCGATCTCTTAAGAGGAGCCCATCCCATTGCCATGCACACGTATCAACCTGTTCTGTTAAACCAAACGATTCCGGAATAACCAACCGGCTAGCGACAGAGATACTAGGCCGATAATCAGCATCGGCCAATATTGATCAAACAATAACCCGTAACTGTCGCCTTGCAGAAACACGCCACGCACTACCACGAGAAAATATCGTAACGGGTTGATATAGGTGAGCCACTGTATCGCCTGTGGCATGTTGGCGATGGGCGTGGAAAATCCGGAGAGGATGACTGCGGGCACGAGAAAAAGAAAAGAGCCCAGTACGGCCTGCTGCTGGGTGACACATATCGCAGAGATCATCAGTCCGACTCCCGCAGCAGAGAGTAGGAACAGCACGATGCCGAGATACAGTGCACCGATACTGCCGCGCAGTGGGATATCGAACAAGTTAACGGTCAGTACGATGATTAAGGTGGCTTCGAGCAAGCCGATGATGATGCCTGGAATTGCCTTGCCGATCAGAATTTCTACGGGCCGCAGCGGTGTCACCAGCAATTGGTCGAAGGTACCCGCTTCGCGTTCCCGAGCGACTGACAGCGCTGTCACCAGCAAGGACACTACCAGAGTCAGCAAGCCAACAATGCCAGGCACAATAAACCACTGTGACTGCAAATTTGGGTTGTACCATGCAACTTTTTGCAAGGTAACCTGCGAATTGCCTTTACCTTGTGATTGCAGCCAGTTGCGGTTGTAGTCCAGTAATATACTAGTCAGGTAGTTCATTGCAATCATCGCGGTGTTTGAGTTGCGGCCGTCCAGTATCGCCTGTACCGACGTGCTCGTGCCGCGCATTAAATCGGCGCTAAAATGCTGGCCAATGTGCAGTACCAAAAGCACATCCCGGTTGTTGATTTTTTCTGCAACTTCGCTGTCACGCTCGATGTAGGTGGTGACTTGAAAAGTGGGAGAGCCTTCGATTCGACTGACAAGTTCCCGCGCCGCGCCGCCACGATCTTCATTATAGATGGCTACAGGCACATCATTGAGGTCATAGGTGGCGGCAAACCCGAACACCAGCAATTGCATGATGGGCGGGACGATAATGGAAAAGCGACTGCGCTTGTCGCGCAGCAAAGCCAGGAACTCTTTGATGGCAAGAGTGAAAATATGCCTGATAGACACAGGGCTAATCATAAGTTACTCCAGCCGCTTACGAAAATTGCGCCATACCAGGGTCGAAAAAAACAGCAGCATAATGAGCAGCGCGCCCATATTGGCCAACACCACCGGCCAGACATTACCGGCAAGAAACAGGGTTTGCAGGATGGCAACAAAATACCGCGCTGGCACCAGATGGGTGATGACTTGTATCCAGACGGGCATGGAATGAATATCAAAAAGAAAACCCGAAAGGATAAATGCGGGAAGAAAGGTGATGATGATGGCCAACTGACCCGCTACAAACTGGTTTTTGGACACAGTAGAAATCAGCAGGCCAATGGCCAGCGCCACCAACATGAACAGCGCCGAGCAAATCATCAGCAACCAGAAGGACCCGCGCAGTGGAACATCAAACTGCCATATTGCCAAGACCACACTGAACAACATGCCGCCCATGCCCAAAACAAAATAGGGGATTAGCTTGCCTGCAAGAATTTCGGCCTTGCGAAGCGGCGTCACCATTAATGCCTCCATGGTGCCGCGCTCCCACTCACGTGCCACCACCATGGCGGTAAGGAGCGAGCCGATCAACGTCATGATAATGGCGATTAAACCCGGCACCAGAAACAAGCGACTGGATAACGCGGCATTGAACCATACACGTTGTTGCAACGTTACTGGCATGGCCAGCGGCTGGCCCCGGCTTGCTGCATAATGCGTTAGCCACGCCAACCAGGTGCCCTGTATGTAACCCTCGGTGATGTTGGCCTGATTCGAGTCCACGCCGTTGATGATGACACCGGTTGACGCTTCGCTGCCAGATAGTAGTTTGGGTGAAAAATCATTCCGCAACCAGATAATGCCGTCAATCCGCCGTTCTTTGAGCGCCTGTTGCGCTGTTTGAATAGCATCGAAATACTGCGGACTAAAGAACTCGGAGCGCTCGAAGGATCCGGCAAGTGACTGCGTCGCTGTGTCCGGCTGCTCGATGACTAAGCCTACCGGTATATGTTTTGCGTCTAGAGAGACACCGTAACCGAACAGAAAAAGCAGCACTACTGGCAACACGAAGGCTATGGAGATACTCGATGGATCGCGCAGAATCTGCAGGCTTTCTTTTCGGATCATTCCCCACAGGCGCATGTTGGCAGGTGAAATCATGCAGCGCTCCCTGACGTTCTCTCTGCTGCGGTATCTGGTTCTTTTTTATTCTGCTGTTCGATCAATTGGATAAAGGCATCTTCCATTGTTGGATCGGGATTTTCTGTAGTGCGCGCACGGATCTTCATCGCCAGTGGCGTGCCCTCTGCCAGCACTTCACCGTCGGCCATGATTACGAGGCGGTCGCAGTAGTTGGCCTCTTCCATAAAATGCGTAGTGACCAGAACCGTTACCCCCGCTTCGGCTACCGCATTGGTGCGCGCCCAGAACTCCCTGCGAGCGAGGGGATCAACGCCGGAAGTGGGTTCGTCGAGAAACAGAATTTCAGGCTCATGCATCAACGCGGCGGCGAAGGACAAACGCTGTTTATACCCTAGTGGTAACTCACCGGCGTTGGTATTCGTGTAGGCGTCTAGCTCGAAGGTGGTTATTGCCCAATCGAGACGCGCTTTTTGCTGTTTTCCTCGCAGGCCGTAGGCGCTGGAGAAAAAACGCAGGTTCTGCGCGACGGACAGATTGGTATACAACGAGAACTTCTGTGCCATGTAGCCGATGTGCCCTCGTGCTGAGGCGGCTGCGCTACGCAGATCGTGGCCCGCCACCGCCAGATTGCCACTGCTGGCGGGTAACAGGCCGCAGAGCATACGAAACGTGGTGGACTTGCCAGCGCCATTTGCCCCCAGTAAACCGAAGATCTCACCCCGTTTTACGCTGAAGCTGACATTATTCACCGCGATGAAATCACCGAAACGGCGTTGCAGCTGGTTCACCCTGATAACCTCGTCATTCTTACACACGTTTATTGTTTGCAGTGGTGAAATAGCGACTTCGGGCTCCTGTCGGCGTTTTTTTAATCGTGCAACAAAGGCATCTTCAAAACGTGGTGTTACCGAGGTGATCTGAACGTCGGCCCTCGCCGGTAATGCTTGTTTTGAAAACAATTGTTCGAGTGTGGGTAGCTTGGCTGTTTCAGTGACCACCCGTACCGCTTCGCCTTCAATCAAGGCATCCAGCACATTTGGCGCACGGCTTAACTCTGCCTGCAACCGGCGATGACTCATACCCTTAACGCTCACCTGAAATGTGCGTCCTTCGACGACCTGGCTAAACGTTGCCGGTTCACCCTGATCCAGCAGTTTGCCCTGGTGAATCAGGATCACTTCGTTACAACGTTCTGCTTCATCGAGATAGGCAGTGCTGAGCAACACGCTCATGCCAGCTTCCTCCACTTGGCGATAGACGATCTGCCACAGCTCTCGGCGCGACACCGGATCAACACCGACGGTGGGCTCGTCCAGCAATAGCAGTCGTGGTGAAGACAGCAGGGTGCAGGCCAGCCCCAGCTTTTGTTTCATGCCACCGGATAGGCGACCCGCGAGGCGCTGGGTGAACGGCTCTAGACCGGTCATCCGCATCAGATTCGTATAGCGGTCGGGACGCTGTGCTGCGCACAATCCCTGAAGATCGGCGTAAAGATCAAGATTCTCCTGCACACTAAGATCGTCGTAGAGACCGAACCGTTGTGGCATATAACCGACGCTGGATTGAACCTGTAACGGCTCTGCGACTGCATCGATATTGAGTACTCGGATGGTACCTGCATCGGGCACTAGCAAACCGGCTGCCAGACGCATCAGCGTTGTCTTGCCCGCCCCATCCTGTCCGATCAGGCCCGTCACCTGGCCGGGCTTAATACTGAAACTCAACTCCTCGAGTGCCTTTACCTGCTGGTCACTACCGCGGAAAGTTTTTGTAACAGCCGCAAATGTGAGTGCACTATCGTTCATCGGGATGACTCACACTGATTGATATTGGTGTCGGGTAGCCTCTGGTCGAGCGCAATAGTAACCGTGGCAGGCATCCCCAGACGCAATTCACCCTGTGGATTACAGGCAAAAATTTTCACAGAGTAAACCAGTCGAGTGCGTAGCTCCGGCGTCTGCACATTTTTCGGCGTAAATTCGGCAGTTGGGGAAATATAACCGACCCAACCAGTGTAGGATTTTTCCGGATAGCTGTCGGTGTGAATAAGCGCTTTGGCGCCCAGAGCTACCTGCCCCAGCATTGGTTCCGGTAGATAGGCTCGTACCCAAACTGGATCGATGAAGGCCAGCGTCAATACCGGCAGCGATGGGAAGGCCATATCTCCGGGTTCAAGAATTCGATTACGGATGATGCCATCTGCGGGAGCGTAAAGATTGGCATCTTCCAGTTGCTGCCGGGCTACATCCAACTCGGCCTCAAGAGCAGACAATTGTGCACGAGCTATCGCGATATCTTCCTGGCGCGGTCCGGCTTGCAACAACGCCAATGCCTGTGTTGCCGCGTCCTTGTGTGCCTCGGCCGCGTCTGCCAGCGACTGTGAATTCTCTACATCTTCGGGTGAGACCAGCTTTTTTTTCAGCAGTCGCGTCACACGGTTGTAACTATCTCTGGTCGACTTTGCCGTGGCACGAGCGGCCTCCAGCTCAGCCTGTCCTTTGAGGATCTCCTGCGGACGACTGCCGGCCTCAAGTTTGGTCATAACCTGTTGTTGGGCGAGTAGCGTTGCTTTCGCTTTGGCAACTTGTGCTTCGAGTAACTCTGTGTGTAGATGGGCCAGCAGCAGCCCTTTTGTGACGCGATCTCCTTCCTGCACGAAAATTTCCGCAATATGCTCACTGCTGTTGAAAGCGAGCTGCGCTTCACGAATATCTACGTTGCCATAGAGTTGCAATGCCGTCGCTTTACTTTGATCTCGGCCAAATTGCCACCACAGTACAATAATGGTGACCGCCAGCACCACAAGCATAGTGACGATGATGACTTTTTTTTTCTGCATTCTTCGTACTCCTACCTTCTTATTCAAGTGGGTCCTATCCTTCACGATCAGATACCGCACTATCAAAACCGTTTTCTACTTTTTGAAGTGCGGTATACTCCAATTCCCTCTAGAAGCAGCAGTTTTGCTAGTGGGTGCCCACGGTAGAAGGCTAATACAAGAAGTGCCTTGTCAGAGTGGGAATCGCTTTAGGCATTGACGCAATAGAATGGTCATGCCTGGTGTATGCAATATATTCGGACTGAAGATGGCTTGTGAAGGATTCATCCGACAGCCGGTTTATGAAGCATCGTGCAGTTGCAGGGATTGGCCGCCATTATTTCTTCGCCTGAAGTATCTCCAGTTATGAGAATGGCGGGCAAGTCTTCAGCCATTGCTTAGTGCACTCATCGAACCAGCTCGTTCCCATCGTACCCGGGAAGTCGAAAGTCGGAAATGACAATATCGGGTCTCACGCCTACGGCAAGGTGGGCGAGCGCGTAATCGCCGCACCATGCACACGCACTCCTGTAGACTCCAGAATCATTGTGATCGCCTCAACAATAGAGGGATCATCGTCGATAAGCAACACAGTTGTTGCACGATCACCCATGTCCTTCTGCATGGGTGTTGGGATTATTGCGAAAATTTCGTGCTGATGGCATGAATAACCCTGTTTTGGTGCCAATCTGAGAGGCGAGACCGAGGTAAATCATGTCCGCATGGGACCATCTTCTCGCCTTTTGATGCCCTCAAATGCCCGGCTCATTGTTCAACTCTCTGAATTACAAGGCACTAGGAGACAACTGCGGCGCACTTCCATGACCAGTTACGCGTGGCGTTGTCCGGCGGCATCACACCACCGCGTTTCACGGTGATCTTGGCCCAGTGCCGCGAGGAGGAGTCAGAAGTCGATATTCCGCCTGTTCGAGGTAGCACTCAAGGGACTGCATGACGACACCTATGACGTGGGTTTTGCCCAATCCTTCGAGGGGATAGCATTGTGGCGGTGCCTGCCTAGAGTGACCCGCTAGCTGGACGGTGAGCGCCAATTATTTGTCACGTGTGGGGGCTTTTAGGGTGGCATGAACAACCTGATCGGGAAAGTCCCTACGGTCAGCGTCGCTGGCTGTTTCCTTGCACTCGCCGCGCAAGCGCGACTTGCCGCGGGAGAACTCACTGTCCAGCTCTACGTAGCCTTCGCGACAAAAACCGGTCTCCTCCAGTTTCGCCGCAGCACTGTCGTAAAACTTGGATGTCGTTTCAGCCTCTTGATTATCTCCGCCCCGGCGGTTGCCACCGCCCATTCCACCTTTACCCTCACCTGGAGGCCGACCGCGGCCGCTATCACCGCCACCCGTAGGCCGGCTTCGGCCACGCTCACCATCGGGCTCGGGGCGCTCGGCAACAACTGAATAGTCAAACATCTTACTGCCGTTGTCCGTAATGGTGGTGGCAAAACGTTCGGTCATTTCTGGTGCTTTTTCCTTGTGCCCCGGCCCGGAGCAGGCCGTGACTCCCGCAATTGTAGCTAGCAGAAGCAGTTGTTTGGATAACGTCATAAATTGAATTCCTAGAATCGATGAATTTTGAGAGATTTAAAACACGCACATTCAAGCATAATATTATGGAGAAAATATGGAGAAAATATGGAGGAAATATGGAGAAAACAGGCTGTTTCGTCGCAACCGTCAATAACGCAGATACAACTTGGTACATTTGCCCCGACCATGTTCCCTGGGGCTTATGGAAAGAATGCGCTTAATTGAAGAAATTTCTGGGCATGGTGTTTTTTGGGTATTTATTCCGGCGGCTTTGATCTAACCCATTCCCTAAATAGTTTTCTCACCACTGACGCTATGGAACTCCCGCTAGGGTCAACATATCATCTTTAAAAACATGTGTGCTTTTTTATCTTGGCTACTAGAATAATAAAGGGATTAGTTGCGTATCAGTTGTCAGCTATTGTGGTCTTACTTAGGTAAAAAATGATTTTGTGTTAAGTTGATGATGTGAGTTGTCTGTATCTTTTTTCACCTTGATAGCGTTGAACTGCTGGAAAAAGTAGGGGACTCGGGGATACTTTGAGGTATAACTTTTCAATGCCAAATAAAGATATCAACATCAAAAGGCAGGCTAAAATACTGACGGTGGATGATCATCCGGTAAATCTTGCCTTTATTAAGGGGTTGCTCGAGGACGATTATATTGTTTACACAGCTACTTCCGGTCTTGAGGCCATTGATTGTTGTCATAAATACCTCCCGGACATTGTGCTACTCGATGTTTTTATGGAAGGCATGGATGGTTTGGAAACTTGCCGCCTTCTCAAAGCGTCGGAATTACTGGCGGATATACCGGTAATTTTTATTACCGGTAGTATTGATAGTTCCAATGAAGACGATTGTTGGGAAGTTGGTGGAGTTGATTTCCTGACCAAACCTGTGAATGCCAGAACGCTCTTCAATCGCGTGAAAGCACATTTAACCCTCAAGTTTCAGACAGATTTACTCCGAGAGATGGCTTTTCTTGATGGTGTCACGGGAGTTTTTAACCGTCACTATTTCGATGATTACTTGATGCGTACTGTTAAAGATGCCCGGCGTACTGCCGACCCCTTGGCTGTATTAATGTTGGATATCGATTTTTTCAAGCTCTACAACGATTGTTATGGTCATCTTGAGGGCGATGAATGCCTTAGAAAAATTTCCAGCTATATTAAGCAATCCCTGTTTCGCCCTCTGGATATTGTCGCCCGTTATGGTGGTGAGGAATTTGTGGTCGTGCTACCAAAAACTGATATTGGTGGTGCCAAAATGATTGTTCAACGTATTGTTCAGGGCATTGAGGGTCTCGCCATTCCCCATCGAGATTCATCCTTTGGCGTGGTCACGATCAGTGCAGGTGTATCTCAGTTGTCAGCGGAAATTGTTTCGGGAGAGGAGTTGTTGGCCCTCGCTGATAAAGCTCTGTATGAGGCTAAATCATCCGGACGTAATCGTTTTGTTATTTTAGAATAAGGCCGAAATGACCTTAACGGCCAAGATTATGGCTTTGAAATATAGTTCTTGACCCACCCTGGGGCCGAAGATATTTCGCCATTTTATCTGTTGTTGAACTGTCGCTTTGATTTCAGTTTAGAAGCAGACTTTAAATGTGTTCTCGGTAGGTACAATGGAGATTGCCAAAGCATGAGTAACCATAATAGTAAAAATAAGCGGGAATCTTCATCAAGAGTTTTCAGAATATTAATACTCGGTATTGTTCTAATTTTTGGCATCACTATTTTGGCTATGAATATCGGTGTCGAGAAGTCAGTTTTCAAAGAATACGGTGACTACCTGAAACGACAGCTCGGTTCGCGCGAGACCATGCTGGTTAGTGAGTTGGCGCAGGCGCGTAGTAAAACTCAGTTTCTCTATTCCACTCCACCCATCAAAGGGGTTGTCCGCGCTTTAAAAAACGACGGTATAGACCCCTACGACAATACGACAGTAGATCAGTGGATTGAGCGTCTAGAAACTATTTTCGTGGCTTTTCTGGAGAATAATCAAGATATTAATCAGGCCCGATTTATTGGTGATGCCAATGACGGTCAGGAACTGCTCAAGGTTGAGCGTAAAAACGGCAATATTAATATTGTTGAAAAAAATGCTCTGCAGAAGAAAGGGGGTATGGGCTATTTTATCGAGACTAAAAAAAGGCTTTCGAATTCTATTTATGTTTCCGATATTGAACTCAATCGTGAATATGGACAAATAGAGTTTCCCTACTGGCCGACTTTTCGGGTGTCGATACCAGTGTTTGATGAGCACAAACAATTTTTTGGCATCGTCATTCTCAACATTAACGCCCAGTATTTGCTCGACAAATTGCAGCAGGAATTATCCCCGGGTGTGCATCTGTTTCTGCTCAACAATCAGGGCAATTTTATTTTGCACCCGAATAAGGATTATAACTTTGGTTTCGAGTTGGGTAGGAATGACAGGTGGAGCACTCTTTTTACGAATCAGAAAACGTCGGCGATAGAGACTCAAGGCAGTGGATTACAAGTGGCTATAGATAAAGCCAGTGGCGAAAATCTTTACTACCTTCGTGATGATATTCAACTCTCCGCAGGCAATAGCCGTAATCATATTACAGCGGTGCTCGCCTTACCTCAGTCCACTTTAGATTTAACTCTACGTGAACGCCGTCAAACCAGTACGCTAATTCTTATCGGGATTTTTATTATTGCCATTACTGTCATTCTCTTCTACCAGCACCTTCTGAATAATAAGCAGGCGATGATTAATGCTCAGTCAAAATATCAGGCGATTATTGAAGGATCCTTAGATGCCATTATTGTTCTCGATGATCAAGGCGATATCACCAGCTGGAATAGTGGAGCAAAAACAGTACTTGGTTTTTTTGAAAATCAGGCTCTGGGGCAGGATTTCTTTAAACTGATCTCCATTCCCCGTGCTAGCGGGATTAATCACATAGCCCTTAGGGCGGTTATGCGTGGGGAAAAAATAGACCCCGTAGAGGTGGTGGTGCTGATGTCCAATGGCCAACCCCTGGATGTGGCAGTCACATTTTCGCCGTTGAACTCACAGGACGCGACAAAAACAGGGGTGACGGCGATTGTTCGCGACATTTCCCGACAAAAAGAGATGGAGCGGAAGATTCAGTATATTAACCATAGCCTCGAAGAGCAGGTTGAAGAGAGAACGCTTGAGCTGAAAGTCGCCCGCAATGAAGCCATGGATGCCAATCGTGCCAAAGGGGAGTTTTTGGCGAATATGAGTCATGAAATTAGAACCCCAATGAACGGGGTTTTCGGTATGATCAATTTGCTGCGCAGGGAACCCTTAAATGACAAGCAGAAGGGTTATCTTGATATGGCGGAAGGCAGCGTCACCGCGTTGACCAGTCTGATTAACGATATTCTTGATTTTTCGAAAATCGAGGCAGGTAAGCTTGATATTGAACAGGCAGACTTTAATCTATTAAGTGTTGTCCATGCCACAGCCACATCTATGTCTATCGGTGCTCAAGATAAATCGCTGGAGTTTATCCTCGATTTAAGTCATATCCGCCACAATTATGTGGTTGGTGACGCTAATCGACTCCGTCAGATTCTGTTTAACCTGATCAGTAATGCCATCAAATTTACTGACAATGGTTATATCGAAGTCTGTGCCCAAACAGAAGAAATCGATGGGGGCGATATTGTGCTCACCTGTTGCGTCACCGATACCGGTGTTGGTATTTCTGATGCCATGAAGCCGAGAATGTTTGAGGTGTTCTCTCAAGAGTCGAGCAGTGTCGCTCGCCAATACGGTGGAACGGGCCTAGGGTTATCAATCAGCCGACAGCTGTGTCAATTGATGAGAGGGGGGATTGCCGTCGAAAGTGAATCAGGAAAGGGTAGTAAATTCACCTTTTCCCTGACGCTGAAACTTGGGGAGGGCAAAGGTATACCCATGGTCGATCTGGCGGGAAAACAGTTTACGGTTGTTGATACACATCCGAAAACGGTCGTGGCCATCCGCAATATTCTTGAGGCATGGGGAGGTAAGGTTGTCGATTTCAAGGGCATAAAAGCTTTGTTGGCTAATGGGCCGGCAATAAAAATAGACAGATTGTTTGTAGAGGATTTGATTTACATAGAGAACCGGGAGCTGATCGGCGATTTTCTGCGGAGTAATAGTGAGACTGAAATTATTGTCGCCTGCAATCATTTGTCTACCCATGGAGAGGAGATCGGCGACGATTTTGACGGGCGTCTAGTCACCATGGATAAGCCGGTGTCCCCTGTTAACCTTTATCCTATCCTTGCTGGTCATTCGAGTACTGAGACCGACCTTGGGTCAGGCGTTGACACAAGTGTTATAGAGAACCTCAAAGGTGCCTGTGTGTTGGTGGTTGATGATCATCGGATCAATCGAGAGGTGGCTGCTGGTTTGCTGCAAAGCTATGATATAAAAGTAGTGCACGCCGTTGACGGCAGTGTGGCGTTGGAATGTTTACGTACTAATACGGATATCGCACTTGTGATACTGGATTGCCAAATGCCGGTAATGGATGGTTTTGCTACTGCCAAAAACATTCGAGAAGGTGCAGGAGGTCCTCATCATAAAAATATTCCGATCATTGCCATGACGGCGGGAGCCATGGCTGGGGATCGGGAAAAATGTCTCCAAGCTGGTATGAACGATTATCTCACCAAACCTATTGATGCCGATAGTTTTAGCAAAAAAATCGCTTTCTGGCTTCGATCATCGTCATCAGCTACCTCCATCTCTAAGGAGGCCGGGGCTGGGGATGGTGCAATCGCTGTCACCAGTACCGTTTTAAATGAGAGTTCCTCCGGCGAGATGATCTGGGACCGGGACGGGGCATTGCGGAGAATCAATAATAAGGAATCCCTATTTCGAGAAGTTATTGCAATCTACGTTGAGACCACTCCTGCGACCATTGATGAGATGGAAGAGGCCATCTCGGCCAATCAGCTGGACTCGCTTAGAAAGCTGGCTCACCAGATGAAAGGTATTTCTGCCAATGTCGGTGCGGTGGCTGTGTCAGAGACCTGCAAATATCTAGAGGAAACTTGCCACAATACCAATTTTGACGCCAGCAATCGTTATTGGAAAATACTCAAACAGGATTATGAAGACGTTATTTATTTGTTCAAGGAATACCTGTTGATGAAGGGGTAAAGAAATCCGTTGGCGACCCACCTTCAGAAACCTTAAGATAGATTGGGTCAAATTAATAATCGAGTGGAAGAGGTAGACCTGTGTCTGCTGTTTTGCACATCAAATGAGTTTATTTAAGAGTCATATTGATCCTTGAGTGCTAAAGTAATTCGTCGAGATGAGTATCCTATGAGTAAAAATGACAACTACACTCCCCCTGAAGTCTGGGTTTGGGAACAGGAAAGCGGCGGGAAATTTGCCAACATTAATCGGCCGATTGCAGGGGCAATGTTTGAAAAGCCACTACCTATCGGCAATCATCCTCTACAGTTATATTCCATAGCCACTCCTAATGGGGTCAAAGTCACTATTCTTTTGGAAGAGCTTTTAGCACTAGGGAGGTCCGAAGCAGAATACGATGCTTGGTTGATTGATATTTTCGAGGGGGATCAGTTTGGTAGTGGATTCACGAAGCTAAACCCTAATTCCAAAATTCCGGCTTTGCTCGATCAGAGTGCTACTGAGCCTGTCCGGGTATTTGAGTCAGGTGCTATTTTGGTGTATCTGGCGGAGAAATTTGGTGCTTTTCTTCCAGCAGAGTCTCCTGCCAGAGCAGAATGTTTTTCATGGTTATTTTGGCAGATGGGGAGCGCACCCTTTCTTGGTGGGGGATTCGGACATTTCTATGCCTACGCCCCTGAAAAGTATGAATATCCTATTAATCGCTACACTATGGAAGTAAAGCGTCAGCTCAGTGTGTTAGATGGCCATCTTGCCGACCACACATACCTTTGCGGTGATGAGTACACTATCGCAGATATGGCGATATATGCATGGTATGGAGCCCTTGTCGAGGGGCGACTCTATGAAGCCGCTACCTTCCTAGATGTGTCCTCTTACCTGAACGTTGTCCGCTGGGCTAAAATTCTCAGTGAACGGGCTGCAGTTAAACGTGGTCTTCGGGTCAATCGTACCTGGGGTGAGGAAGCGTTACAGTTACCTGAACGCCACGCAGCCAGCGACCTAGATTAAACGTACACACGCTACACCCTGAATATTAAGGAAGGGTTGATGCCCTCCACACCTGTTTTTTTATAGTATATAGACGCTTTCCCGAAGACATGCCCCGAAAGGAGACAGGGCAATTACTATTCTACAAATGCACGCTCAATGACGTATTCAGCGAGATGGCCGTGGCGAGCCTCCTTGAAACCACGTTCATTCAGTATTTTACCGGTATCTTTGAGCATGCTTTGGCTACCACAGAGCATGAATCGATCGTCATCAATGTTTGGTTTGGGTAGACCTAAATCCAGAAAGAGTTTTCCACTGGTCAGTAACTCGGTGATGCGTCCGTTATACTTGTAGGATTCACGGGTAACCGTGGGGTAATAGAGAAGTTGTTGGCGAATCATGTCTCCCAGATAATGATCATTGGGTAAGACGCTAGTGATCAACTCTTGGTAGGCGAGTTCCGATATTTCGCGCACACCGTGTACCAGAATGACTTTTTCAAATCGTTCATAAATATTTGGATCACGAATAATACTGAGAAAGGGCGCGAGGCCAGTGCCGGTGCTCAACAGATACAGGTGTTTTCCAGATAACAGGTTTTCGGCTATTAGGGTACCGTGGGGTTTTGTGCGCATGATGATAGAGTCACCCACCTGAATTTTTTGCAGACGGGAAGTCAGTGGCCCATTGGGAACCTTTATACTGAAGAATTCAAGCTCTGGTTGATAATTTGCACTGGCGATACTGTATGCACGCATCAGAGGTTTTTCTTCTATCTCCAAACCGATCATAATGAACTGTCCATTTTCAAAACGTAACGATTGCTGTCGTGTTGTACGAAAACTGAACAAGCTTTCGTTCCAGTGATGGACATAGGTTACGATTTCTTGGATGAGCTCAGACATACTCTTCTCTCATTAATATCGTGGCTTTACCCCTTTCGATTATTTGTTGGTTTTTAGTGTGATACTTTTATTCTATTTGGCAACGATAATTATTACCAAATAATGTTTGGGTATACCCCCATTCATTGAGGGCATATCAGAGTACTTGTGATAACAATTAGTAAGTGGCTAGCTTCCTTGTCCGGCTCAGTACAGTTTAAAATTTTGGACGAAAAACGAGGCTTACCTTTGATAGCTAAAATTCGTTTGTGATAAATTAATACTAGAAAAATGATATTTTAGTGGTTGAATAATGACGATCCTAAATATGATGAATAATTGTGTTTGGTTGTTGCTATAGGTATAGGCATCACATTTTGTGTAAAACAATGTCCTTAATTTTAAGTAATCCCCGAGTTGTTCCCTATACTATTATTCTTAAAATAGAATTTTAAGATAACTCTACTTTGGTATTTAAGATAGCCCTAGAGTAGGGTATATGGAGAGCAGTACGGTAATCAAATTTCGCGATAGTGGCGCTGTTTAGCTCTGGTGAGCTGGCAGAATAAGTGCTGCTGGCTTATCCTGTGACATCGGATCTGCTAGGTATTTATAGCCAGTTTCTGATCTTGGGTAATCACCGCGGCTAGATGAATGACGAATATAGTTGACACTCCTACGGACACAGACTGGATGTTCAAGGCATTGGCTTTGGCATCTAAGGCAGGTGAGGCTGGTGAAGTGCCTGTAGGCGCATTGCTGGTAAAAGACAACATCTGTATTGGTGAGGGCTGGAATTGCCCCATCAGTACTTGTGACCCCACGGCCCACGCTGAAATTGTCACGTTGCGGAATGCAGCAGCGAATCTCAACAATTATCGTTTATCCGGTACTACGCTTTACGCCACGATTGAACCATGCACCATGTGCATTGGTGCCATGATTCACGCCCGTGTTGCACGTTTGGTTTATGGTGCAACTGAGCCCAGAGCGGGAGCGGTTGTTAGTCGGTTAGAGTTAGCTGCACTGGCACATTACAACCATAAGTTGGACGTGGTGGGTGGTGTTTTGGCTGAGCAATGCGGCGACTTGATCAGTACTTTTTTCCGAAACAAAAGGTCAAAAAAATAACTACTCCCCAACTTTGTTGTCTCGGTACTTGTCACTTGAGGGTTATTGTCGCAGCCTTACAAGGAGAGAAGGGAGTCGGTCTTCCATTCTTTGGTATGGGGGCTATCTGCAGATGTTGCCTGATTTTTATTACGCCGTATATCCAGTGAGTTTCTTTTTAAAATACTTTCGTAGTGCAATACATTCTGAACGTATCGAACTGGTTCCTGGCCTCGGGCATAACCATGACGGACGGTGCTGTAATAGGCTTTATTTTGTAGCAAAGGAAGAAAGTCTTTTACATCCCTCCAGAGATCTGGATTTTTTTCTGCCCGATCGGTGAGTACTCTCGCGTCTTCAAGATGTCCCATACCCACATTGTATGCAGCTAGGGTTAGTCGGGTTCTGTCAGGTTCAGCGATATCACTGGGCATTCTGGATTTTGTTTGTAAGAAGTATTTTGCGCCACCCTCCAAACTCTGCCTGGGATCTAGGCGATTAGAGATCCCCATTTCCTTTGCTGTCGGTAGTGTCAACATCATTAAGCCACGAACACCTGTGGGTGATCTGGCTTTAGCGTTCCAGTGTGATTCTTGATAGGAAATAGCAGCTAAAAGATGCCAGTCTATATTATTTTTTTTGGCAATCTCTTCAAACATTGTTTGATATTTGGGAAGGCGTGTTTTGATTCTTTTTAAAAAAAGTTGTGATCCTGCAAGATTAAACTTGTTTGCTTCCTCAAGGGATTGTTTTTTTAAACGATCAAGTTTGCCGCTCTTTTTGAAGTTCGTTAAAAATTGGTTAGCTGCATCTATTAAGGTATCGTCACCATGGGAAGGGAATGCCCACCCCACGGGCTCTGGTTCAGATAAATTAAAGGCAGCCCGGGCTTTTGGATAAATACTTCGATCAATAAAATAGGTGCTAGAGTCGATAACGGCGTAGTTGGCTTCTCCATTGTGGACTTTGAACATTAGGTCCTGCATTTCAAGTCCTTCAGTCTCTTGCCACTGGAGGTCAGGGTGTTTTAGTTTTAGCTGGTTAAGGCGTTCACTGTGGGAGCTATTGGGTATGGCTAGTAGAGAGCCGCCGTAAAGATCCTCTATATTCTTGGGCCGTTTGGTGCCGTTACGATAGAGAAGCTTTTGTTCCACTTGGTAGTAGGGTTGACTAAAGCGTAGGCTTTCCTGACGTTTTGGTGTAATCGTCAAGCCCGCTGCAGCCAAATGTCCGTTGGGGCCTCCGACGGCTAAAAGTACGCCGCTAAGAGATTCTATGACCGTGACTTTGAGTTTTACTCCCAGACTGTTGGCAAATGCTTTGGCGAGTAGGTATTCGAAACCATCCTTACCTTTAGCATGTTCAAAAAAAGTCGTTGAACTCATCGTGGTGACAATGCGTAACTCACCATTACTGAGGACTTCTTCTAGTGTCGTGGGGGCACGACTGGTTGTCAGCGTCAGGGCAAAAATAAAAAGCAATATGCAAGAAAGCATACGTTTCGTTGCTTTTTTTAAATGAAAATAGAACTCAACCATCCTTCAGTCCAGTGATAAAAACATCATTTGGGGGATTCACAATTACCTTCATGCATTGGTTTAATCTGCCCCATGCCCCACCTGTGTCTGATAGCAAAAAGAAAGACTGTCAGCGTTGTTTGATTCAGTCTAGGTTAGAGACTGTAGTGGGGGGGTTCAACTGTTTTCTGACTAAGTCTGGTTTATACCGGTCAAGTGGTCGACTTCGATATTGAAAAATTTTAGGTCATCGGTGTTTCAGGCGATGACGTTTCAAGGGCAATTCCAGTACAATAGTGGACTTTAAATCCCGCCTGAAGAGAGCTACTCCAAGATGCTGATTTTTCGTGGTGCCCCGGCGCTTTCTGAGTTTCGAAAACAAAAACTTTTTTCCTCATTAAAGGCCATTGAACCAGCTATCGTGGGTGTTTATGCCGAGTTCGTGCATTTTGCCGAGGTGGACGGAAATTTATCAGATTCGCAATCTGAAATACTACAGTCATTGTTGAGTTATGGACCTAAAGTCAACGCGCCTAACGTTGATGAGCTTGAGGGTGAACTTCGATTGGTTGTACCTCGCTCAGGCACCATTTCGCCCTGGTCAAGCAAGGCGACAGATATCGCTCACAATGTGGGCTTGTCATCTGTGTGTCGTTTAGAGCGTGGGATTGCATATTACCTCCAGGGTGAAATGATTGAACTGCATCGTGAAGCGATCGAAGCCTTGTTGTTTGATCGTATGACTGAGGTGATACTCGCCAACTATTCTGAGGCAGAGTGTCTGTTTGTACACCACGAACCAGAACCGATGGAACTGATTCCGATGCTTGATCAGGGCCGTGAGGCATTGGCTCAGGCTAATGTCAGGTTAGGATTGGCTCTGGCCGATGATGAAATTGATTATTTGCTGACAAGTTTCATTGGACTTAATCGTGATCCAACAGATGTTGAATTGATGATGTTTGCCCAAGCAAATTCTGAGCATTGTCGACACAAAATTTTTAATGCATCTTGGACTATTGATGGAAAAGATCAGGACATCTCGTTATTCGGGATGATTAAAAACACCTATGAATTGGGTGGTGAGAATGTGCTCTCTGCCTATGATGATAATGCGTCGGTCATTGCCGGTAACGAAGCGGGGCGGTTCTTCCCGAACCCCGAGGATAAGGTGTATGGGTATCACCATGAACCTGTGCATATACTGATGAAAGTGGAAACCCATAACCATCCAACAGCTATAGCCCCTTTTCCTGGTGCAGGAACCGGTTCTGGTGGTGAAATTCGAGATGAAGGTGCTGTGGGTCGAGGATCTAAGCCAAAGGTAGGTTTAACCGGATTTACTGTTTCCAACTTGAATATTCCAGAACTCCCCCAACCTTGGGAGCAGAACTATGGTAAGCCTGATCGAATAGTAACCGCTCTGGATATCATGGTTGAGGCACCTATTGGTGGGGCGGCTTTTAATAACGAATTTGGTCGCCCAAATCTTTGTGGTTATTTTCGGACCTTTGAGCAGGATGTTGCTGGTGAGCGTCGTGGTTACCATAAACCCATCATGATTGCCGGTGGTTATGGCAATATCCGTGAAGAGCATATCGAACAGTTTGAGTTTGACCCGGGCTGTAAACTCATTGTGCTAGGTGGCCCGGCCATGTTGATTGGTCTGGGTGGTGGCGCGGCTTCTTCAATGGCTTCGGGATCCAGTGCTGAGGATTTGGACTTCGCCTCGGTACAGCGTCAGAACCCGGAGATTGAACGCCGCTGTCAGGAAGTCATTGATCAGTGTTGGCAATTAGGTGGCGATAATCCCATTGCATTTATTCACGATGTAGGTGCGGGCGGCTTATCAAATGCTTTCCCTGAACTGGCGAAAGATGGTGGCTGTGGTGCACATTTTGAGTTGCGAAATATACCCAATGATGAGCCGGGTATGTCTCCCCTGGCAATTTGGTGTAACGAAGCGCAAGAACGCTATGTTATGGCGGTTAAACCTGAAGATTTGGCCGAATTTGAAGCTATTTGTCAGCGTGAGCGTTGTCCCTATGCAGTTGTGGGTGAGTCGATAGCAGACAAGCATTTATTGGTGAATGATCAATATTTTGATGCTAGACCAGTTGATCTGCCCATGTCTGTGCTATTTGGTAAAGCACCGAAAATGCACCGAGATGTTACCACGCAGACACACCAAGCGATCCCATTTGATTGGTCTGGAATTTCGTTGGACGATGCCATTGAACGTGTCATTCAGCATCCTTCTGTCGCCAGTAAAAGTTTTTTGATCACCATTGGTGATCGCAGCATTACCGGTACTGTTGCCAGGGATCAAATGGTCGGTCCGTGGCAAGTACCTGTAGCTGATTGTGCCGTGACTACGGCCAGCTATGACAGTTATATGGGTGAAGCAATGGCGATGGGTGAGCGTACCCCTCTGGCATTGTTAAATGCGCCAGCTTCAGGCCGCATGGCCATTGGTGAGGCAATTACTAATATTGCTGCTTCCGCTATTGGTGAGCTTTCAGACATCAAATTATCTGCTAATTGGATGTGTGCTGCAGGGCACCCAGGTGAAGATGAAAAGTTATTCCGTACCGTAGAGGCGGTCGGTATGGAGTTATGTCCTGAGTTGGGTATTACCATACCAGTTGGAAAAGACTCGATGTCCATGCGTACAACTTGGCAGAAAGATGGCGAAGATATGGCTGTCACGTCACCCTTGTCACTTATTATTACCGCATTTTCTCCTGTTCAGGATGTGAGGAAAACCCTGACGCCCCAACTGAGAGTTGATAAGGGTGATACTGTCTTACTCTATATCGACCTCGGCGAAAATAAAAACCGCCTGGGCGGATCCATTCTTACCCAGGTTTATAATCAGATGGGTGATGTCACACCTGATGTAAACAGTGCAGAAAAACTCAAAGGATTCTTTGATACCATCCAAAGCGCTAACAATGCAGGCGAGATTATTGCTTACCACGATCGCTCTGATGGTGGTTTATTGACTACTTTGGTGGAAATGTCCTTTGCCGGACATGTCGGACTTGATATTTGCCTGGATGATCAGCCAGGTGATGCATTGTCACTGCTCTTTAATGAGGAGTTGGGGGCAGTTATACAAGTGTCTACAGACTTCGTGGAAAATATAAAATACCGTTTTTCCGTACTAGATATCCCCGTCAGTACCGTTGCTAGACTCAATTATTCTGACAGTATTGAAATTTATCAGGATGGGGCGCGCCTTTATAGCCACAGCTGTGTTGAATTACTAAGGCGTTGGAGTGAAACCAGTTATCAGATACAAGCTCGGCGTGATAACGCTCAGTGTGCTCAACAGGAGTTTGATGGACTCTTTCTTGATGACCCTGGTCTCAATGTTGGTCTTACCTTTGATATTAATGACAATGTTGCCGCTCCTTATATTGGCCGTGGAATAAAGCCACGTATGGCGGTTCTTCGTGAGCAAGGTGTAAATGGCCAGATAGAAATGGCGGCAGCTTTTGACCGTGCTGGGTTTGATGCTGTTGATGTTCATATGAGCGATATTCTCAGCGGTCGAGTGATGCTTGAAAGCTTCAAAGGGCTGGTCGCTTGCGGTGGCTTCTCTTATGGGGATGTACTGGGCGCTGGAGAAGGCTGGGCAAAAACAGTTCTATTTAATGCAAAATTGAGAGACCAATTTCAGCAGTTTTTTTACCGTAATGACACCTTTACCTTAGGCGTTTGTAACGGTTGTCAGATGTTGTCTAACCTCAAGACATTAATTCCGGGAGCAGAACACTGGCCACGATTTGTCAGGAATTTGTCTGAACAGTTTGAAGCGCGTTTTTCTCTGGTTCGTATTGAGCCTAGCCCTTCTGTTTTATTACAGGGTATGGTGGGTTCACATATGCCCATTGCTGTGGCACATGGTGAGGGTAGGGTCGAGTTTGTAAACGATACAGATGCCCAAGCATTCAGTGCTTCCGGTGAGGTGGCACTTCGATATTTGGATAATTTTAATGAGGTGACGGAAGTCTATCCCGCCAACCCTAATGGTTCGGCCATGGGTATTACTGGCGTTACTACCGGTGATGGTCGCGCCACAATCATGATGCCGCACCCAGAACGGGTCTTCCGTGCTGTGACGAATTCATGGCATCCTGATGACTGGAAGGAAGATGGGGCATGGTTACGATTATTTCGAAATGCCAGAGTATTTGTCGATTGATTTTTAGACATAAAAAAACCGGTCTCTAACAACCGGTTTTTTTATGTGCTCATTTTATCTTTACAACAAGGCCATCTTTAAAATAAAAACGGACTATCAATCATTATAATCCAGAGTAATAAGCGGCCAGATCTTCAGCATCTTGATCCGTCAGCGTTTTTACCATATTAGACATCATTGGGTCACTACGCTGACCATCACGAAAAGCTTTTATTTGCTTCGTCAAATAGGTTGCTTTTTGTCCAGCAAGGTTGGGCCACAGATCATTCTTACCAATACCATCTGCTCCATGGCAACCAATACATGCGGCTGACAAACGTTGTCCGGAAGCAGCGTCACCGGCAGCTATGGCATGGCTACCGACAGTGAATAATGCTATGCCCATTATGGTTCCGATCAGTTTTTTCATAGTTAACACTCCTCGTATGCAAATATCTTAGGTCTGGAAATATGTTGGGATAAAAAATCCATTATAAGGTGCAATTGTTTAATGTGACCATTCAATGTGTACTACAGTATTCTTTAAAGTCTACCAGAAGCATTAAAAATAAGTTGTAAAAATTCTGTGAGCTGTGATTTTTAATGTTGTTCCTTTTTATCAAGGCTTAAACATTGGCTTACGAACAAAGATACTGTGAACAAAGCGATTGCTCCACTTTGATGTGCAGCGGCCAAAGGTACTGGTACATGCATAAGTAGTGTCGAAATGCCAAGGGTTATCTGGGTCAGTAATAAAGCCACCAGACAATATATGCCTCTATGCAATATCTTTGAGTCAGTTTTTCTTAATACGGTTAAACTAAAACCCATAACAAGAACAAACAGAGTGTAAGCAAAGATTCGGTGGTTAAACTGAATGGTTGTTATATCTTCAAATATGGCTAACCACGCGGGATTTGTACTAAATAACCCGGGTGGAATAAAAGAATCTCCCATTAGAGGGAATGTGGGGTAAGCCAAACCTGCATGCGTACCTGCCACCAAACCTCCAGTCAGTATCATTAAAAAGATCAAACCGCTGAGCAGGAAGGCAAAACGCTTAATACTCTGTCCTTGTATCGAAACCATCTTGTTGACGGATAAAAGACCAAAAGCTACCCAGAGGATATAGCCATAGATAATGACCGCTGCACCGAGGTGAGCTGTTAACCGATATTGGCTGACCCTAGGGTTATCCACCAGCCCGCTTTTAACCATGTACCATCCCAATAAGCCCTGAAGGCCACCTAATGCAAACATGACGATCAGTTGAGGTGTCAGGCCCGTTTTTATGCGTTTTTTAAAGTAGAAGAATAAAAAAGGCAGTAGAAAAATGAGGCCGATGAGCCGACCCAGGACACGATGTAGATATTCGTACATAAAAATTGATTTAAATTCATCAACTGTCATTTGATGGTTTATTTTTTGGTACTCGGGAAATTGTTGATACTTATGAAATACTGCTTGCCACGCGGCATCATTGAGAGGAGGTATTACGCCGATTAAAGGCTTCCATTCCACCATGGAAAGCCCAGAATGCGTCAGCCGAGTCAACCCACCAAGCATGATCATGGAGTAAATAACTCCGGCGCAAAGCAGTAGCCATAAGGCAATTTGACGGTTATAGCGGTCTTGGTTGTTCAGCATAATTCGAAAGTTCTTTTAGGCCAGAAAAAGTCACCCGGTATTGTAGTGAAATCCGCATTTCAATCAACAGTATGATGGGGGCCTAGCCAGGTTTTCCATCCGCTCTAGGTCTGGTTAAGACTGGCCAGTAAATCCATACGAAGGCTACATAGGCAAACAGCCAGCATAGGGCGCTGAGAATATACCATGGGGTTAGTTGGCTGGTGATGAGAGGAGGGATGACCCTCATCACTGTCGCGATTATAAGAGCAATATAGCCAAGGATCATCCCAGTGCCTACATTTAAAGTGCGCCCCGTGTGGCCAAGAGACACGCGGCTAATCATTGCTAAAATCATTAAGCCCATGCCGCCTACAGTCAGGCCGTGTAATGAACTGGTAAGAGGAATGCTTAGCTTGAAATGGTACAAGGTCAATAAGCTCAAACTCAGAATAATGAACAAATAGGCGAGATGTAACGACCAAAGTAGAGGGTTTTTGAGCGTTAATTCGCTCTTCCACCTTCCAATGCGTATTGCATTTGCAACTACTGAAATTAACAGTAAAAAGCCTTGATGAGGCTGGGGTTGTAAGTTCTGCGTTATAAGGCTGTAAAGTGTTACCAGTAGCAAGGGGACAATAGCAAGTAGCTCTATGACCACGATAGGTTGAGGTTTTTTAAGCCCCAAGGCATTGGTAGTAAAGAAAGGGATGACTCGACCACCCATGACTATAATGATTAAGGTTATAAGTAAAATAGTCCCTTGAGTATCGGGAAGAGAAAATGCCTCTCCTTGCATCAATCGATAATGAGCGTGTCCGTTAGTCCAAGCCATTAATAGCAGTAGCGGTACGAAGGCTAAATTTCGCCACAGTTTTGTCCTGATAATAGGATAGCTTAATGTAATGGCGGCAATGGGCAAAAAGCTTGTGTCCAGCACAGCAATAGCTATTTTTGGAATCACTGGAAAAAGTACCAATAGCCTCCCTGCCAGCCAAATAATGAACAAAAGAGCTAATGGCCATCCTGATAAGCCCGGGATACCACTCCAGTTTTGAACGGCTGTGAGTAAAAAACCAACAATAATGGCTGAGACAAAGCCAAATAACATTTCATGTCCATGCCACCAATACCAACCACCCAAAGGTTGCCACATAGATGTGGGGTTGTATAAAAATATAGCCCAAAGAGATAGGGCTAAGATTGAAAATAAGCTGGCAAACAAAAAGAATGGACGAAAAGCTAATCTAAATAAGGATAATTTTCTTTCTTCTTGCTGGCGGTCGATGATATTTACCATTCGAGCTAACCTTTATTGTTTGTTTTTGGCATTTGTTGGAATTCTTTGTTTGGAAACACTAAAGTATCATTGAATTTACCACAACCATTCTCAGGTAGTAGAGAAAGTATAAGGTGGTAGAAAATTTCTAGGTGTTGGGTGGTCTCCACCACATACGAACCAAAATTTTTGAATATATTTTTGTTTAACGGGTATTTAGTTTCAACTATAGGTTACAAGTAATGCCAACAGTAAAAGTGAACGGAGTAATAATTGCTTATGCCGATGAAGGACAGGGTGAGCCGATTATACTTTTACATGGTTTGGGTATCTGCCGGGCAGACTGGCAACCACAGATAAAACATTTTAGTCAGTATTATCGAGTTATCGCACCAGATTTCAGGGGACACGGAGAGTCGGAAAAGCCGGATATCAATTACAGCATTCCTCTTCATGCCGGAGATATTGTGGCTCTAATGGATGAGTTAGGGGTTGGTGCTGCCCATATTGTCGGGCTTTCTATGGGTGGAATGGTCGCTTTTCAATTAGCCGCGGATTCACCCGAACGTTTGCTGAGTATGACTATTGTCAATTCCGGGCCAGCATTACCCAATGATACCTTTGCCGCTAAAAAAATGCTGTGGGTGCGTTTATTACTTATTCATTTATTTGGCATGAAGCGTTTTGGGCGAAAAGTCGCTGAAAACATGTTTGCCAGTGAAGGACATGACGACTTGATTGAATCACTGGCGGCTCAGATTGCCAGCAATCCGAAAAAAATCTATTTACGTAATTTGAAATCATTGTTTGGATGGAGTGTACTGCCTCAGTTATCCACGATAAAAACGCCTACATTAATGTTAACCGGCGATAAGGACTATTCACCGGTGGCGATAAAACAAATCATCGTTGACGCAATGCAGAATGCTAAATTGGTGGTAATCAAGGATTCAGGTCATGGTACGCCCATTGAAAAACCTGAGGAAACCAATGCTGCAATTGAAGCGTTTATTCGTGGTTGTTCAACCAGTGAGTGATTTTTTCTTTCAATGGTTGTTTGATGGTTTCAGCTATGTTGAAGACTTCATTAGCTCGATAAAACTCAAGGACTCGTAGTTTTCCCGCATTGGGTTCAAAATAAATATCTGGGGCCATTGCTGCTAGCTTTTCCCTGATAATACTCTTTTGCATAATCTGGTAGGTGTTGAAAACAGCTTCAGATAAAGAGGGTATTTTTTCAGAAACCGTGCGTTCACCAATCACATCAATGGCAATCACCAGATCGCATTCTTTGGGAAGGATGTCGAACGGTACCGGGTTAACAGCACCGCCATCGATCAGTACTCGACGATTTATTTTTACCGGCTCAAATAAACCGGGTAGAGACATGCTGGCACGAATGGCGGGAATTAATGCCCCCTTACTTAAAATGACTTGCTCTCGGCTCCAAAAATCTGAGGCGACCACTTGAAGTGGGATGTCTAGATCAGAAAAGCGGGTAGCATGTACAGATTCAAACAAGTAGGTTAGCAGGTTTTCTACACGTAACAATCCAGGCCCACGAAATTGTGGCCCAATGAAATCAAGCCATTTGAAGAGATGTTTGCGGGTGACAATATGTTTGAGAGACTCATTATCTCGAAGGCTGAATTCTAGAAAAATTTCTCTCATCTCTGACGTAGGCATGCCTGCGCAATACATCGCACCAATTAATGCTCCGATACTTGTGCCGGTTACGAAGGAGGGTTTCAGGTCCATCTCCTCAAGGGCCTCAAGTACCAGAATATGGCTGATACCTTTAGCTCCACCACCACCAAGCGCTATGCCTATTTTTCTTTTCATTCCACCCTCATAATAATTAAATTAATAGACGCAAGTTGATTTGCCACAGTAATTACGGTTTATTGGCTCCCAATTAAGATAATAGTTGGATGTATGTTGTGAAAAATACTCGTATTAAGCTTCATCCCTCTTGGTTAGCGGCTATGGGGGGTGAATTTGATAAGCCCTATATGATACAACTAAAGCAGTTCTTGGCAGAGGAAAAAGCGAAAGGTAAGGTGATTTATCCTGCAGGGTCTAACTGGTTTTCGGCATTTAATGACACACCGTTTGACCAAGTTAAAGTTGTGATCTTAGGACAGGACCCTTATCACGGGCCCCACCAAGCACATGGTTTATGTTTTTCTGTTCCTCCCGGTGTGGCTATTCCACCCTCGTTGCGAAATATGTGTCAGGAGTTACAAAGTGATCTGGGCATACCTTTGCCAGAGCATGGGTGCCTAACTCATTGGGCACAGCAAGGTGTTTTGCTACTAAACGCTACTCTGACGGTTGAGCAGGGTAATGCTGGAGCCCATCAGGGAAAAGGTTGGGAACAATTTACGGATAGAGCAGTACAAGCGTTAAATGAGCAGCGAGAGGGGCTAGTCTTTCTATTATGGGGAAGTTATGCCCAAAAGAAAGGTGCTTTTATTGATACATCTAAGCACTTGGTTCTAAAGGCTCCACACCCTTCACCGCTTTCTGCTTATCGAGGTTTTTTTGGTTGCAAACACTTTTCACAGGTAAATCAATACCTCAAGCAGCGAGACTTAGTACCCATTGATTGGCAGTTGCCACCAGTGAATGAGGTGGCAGAGTAGAAGTGTGATAAGTCTCGTGAACGGGGGGAGTCGCTAGGATTCTACTTTTAGGGGTGGGTGATTACCTTTGGCCCGAATCCAGTTAATACCTTGTAACACAGAAGGGTGGGCGACTATGCGTCGTTCAAGTAAATATTTTCCGGGATAATCGAGTAGTAACAACCCCGCAGCAAGGGTTAAAAGCCCTTGTCCAGGTAAAAATAACATCAAAATCCCACCACAAATCAAGAATAAGCCCAACAGATTCTTCCCTATGAGTAATAGTAAGCGTACGGCAGGGTGACGTGCTTTCAAGTGAGTGGGGCTTCGGCTGTGGTGTAAAAAATAATCCTCTGGAATCAAGCCTAAAAGCCAAGGTAAGACAAGCAGGCTTCCAACAAAAGTGATTAACGATATTATACCGAGCCAGGTAAATAGTGTTTGGTGTTCAGCGAGCCAGTCGAGCATAAACGATTCTATTTTCCAGTTTATCCATAACTCTCAGATGTGACGTGAGTCATAGGATCAAGATATTGGATAGACTATAGCGTTGAGCTATAGATTTGTATCATAGGGTAGAGATTGATACTGGATAGATTGTATGTCCCCGTGACCAATGGTTAGTTGATTGCCTTGCGCGGCAGTCTCTGTCAGTACCAATAATAACGCCATAGAATTTTCATCGACATGAACCGCTTTTACCACGTTGCCTATGCTTTGCTCCTGCCCGGGTAAGTAGCAGGCAGTTCCCGGGCTGGGTAACTCTCCACCCTGTATGGTTGCACGATACATTTTGCGTTTTAGTTTGCCCAAGTATTTCATACGAGCGACAATCTCTTGACCGGTGTAACAGCCTTTTTTAAAGCTGATAGCCTCCAGAGCTTGAAGATTAAGCATTTGCGGGATAAACATATCTGATGTTTCTATTTGAAGTGTCCCTAGTCCTGCTTGAATATCTTGTAATACCCAAAATTCGGTACCGACAGCAGTCGCTTTTTCGCTGAGTTGTATCCATAGGCGGTGGGCCTGTTCTTCCGGAACGATAAGTAATTGTCGTCCATCTTTATATCGATAAGTTGAAGCAACCGTGGGTATTTTTTCTTGATGTTCTACAGGGATGTTCGCAACACCAATCAGTTGATATAGCTGACTGGCATCTGTTAGTTGTACTTTAAAAAAAGCAGCGAATCTGGACAGTTCATCGATCGTCTGTGTTATCAAGGACCGATCCATAACCATAAGCACCTGTTGGTCGCTTAGCTCATGTAGCTGGAAGTTTGTAAGCATTCGTCCTTTAGGGTTACAGCGTGCTCCCAGCATACTGAGGTCCGGCGTTAGCTGTAGGACATCACAGGTCACCTGTCCTTGTAAAAAGCGTTTGGTGTCGGGGCCTTCAAGTGCAATGATACCCAAGTGAATCAGGGGGGAGAGGGTGCTAGATTTCTGTAGGTCAGGATAATTACTCGTGCTTTCGCTAAAAAAGAGGTTTCCCTCACCCAAAATAGTGGCGCCTTGTTGTTGCAAAAAAATATGCCAGTTGTTCATGTTTACCCTGATTCAATAAAGGCATATATCTTAGTGGGTAAACCTAGTCAGTTCCACTATAATGCCGATCCTTTCAATGGCAAATAATAGGTGATAGTAGATGGAAAGGAACCGACTTTTTTGGGCGAGCCGCCGGGGTATGCTTGAGTTGGACCTTGTGCTTTTACCCTTTTTGGAAAAAATTTATCCAACGCTAGAGCAGGGTGATAAGGAGCGTTACTGGCGACTGCTAGATAGTGAAGATCAGGATATGTTTGGATGGTTTCTCAAACGTGAAAATCCCGATGACCCAGATTTGCTGAAGATAGTGCAGATTATTCGTGACACGCGATCACAAACCCGTTGAGCTTAACCTAAAGCTTTCTAAGTATTTACTGCGATGGATATTTATTATCCATGCCTTGGCTTCACTCGCTGTATTGGTTTTGGGCCATTCTCTATTAATAGGCTTTATTCTACAACTAGCCATTGTCGGTAATTTTTTCTTGACCTATCGGTGTTGGCAAAAACCCTGCTGCGAAAAAATTATTTGTGATAATGGTTGTTTTAGTCTTGTGATTTTAGGGGTCACGGTGGAGGATGTTGAACTTCGTCAGTTTTATTTTTTCGGTCAGCTTTGCGTCATTAGTTTTAAATACCGTGATGGACGAGGTTGCAAAGCTTTAAGCTCTATTCCTTTGTTACCAGACAGCTGTGATGCAGCTTCTCTGAGACAACTGAGACAGTTGTTGTTGCAGGGAGCGGTATGCTCACCCAATATAAGTAAATAGTAGAAGCTCTGACGCTCAGTGCCTAGTCTTTATTGACAACAATATTTTGTGCAGCAAAGTTAATGGGTACCATGATGGTGTCTTTGGCAATTGGAGATGTGTCTGGAAAGTCCAGAGTGTAGTGAAGGCCACGCGACTCTTTACGTTGTTTGGCACAGCGGATAATGAGCTCTGCCACCAGAACAAGGTTTCGTAGCTCTAAAAGATCTCGGCTGATTTTGTAATTACTGTAGTATTCCTGAATTTCTTTTTGTAACAGTTCTATCCGGTGTTTCGCACGCTCAAGTCTTTTTTGTGTGCGAACGATGCCCACGTAATCCCACATAAAACGTCGCAGCTCATCCCAATTGTGGGAGATGATGACATCTTCATCAGAATGGGTGACACGGCTTTCATCCCAAGCTTTGGCTGGTTCTGGCAATGGAATATCTACAATACTGTCATGAATGGCTTTGGCGGCTGCACGGCCATAAACAACGCACTCAACAAGAGAGTTGCTGGCCATACGGTTAGCACCATGTAATCCAGTAAATGCTGTTTCTCCAATGGCGTAAAGATTCCACAAGTCTGTTTGACCCATTCTATTCACCATGATTCCACCGCAGGTGTAGTGTGCAGCAGGAACAACGGGTATTGGGTCTTTGGTGATATCAATACCGTAAGACAAGCATTGAGCTTTAACCGTAGGAAAATGGCTCTCAATAAAAGCAGCAGGCTTATGGGTGATGTCTAAATAAACACAGTCACTTCCCAACCGTTTCATTTCATGATCAATGGCTCTAGCGACGATATCCCTAGGAGCCAATTCTTCTTTGTGGTGGAATTTCGACATAAAGCGTTCCCCGTTAGGCAGCCTTAAGTAGGCACCTTCACCGCGTAACGCTTCTGTCATCAAAAAAGCTTTGGCGTTGGGGTGATAGAGGCAAGTAGGGTGAAACTGATTGAATTCCAGGTTGGCAACCCTGCATCCACGCCTCCAAGCGACAGCTATACCATCACCCGTAGCACCATCAGGGTTGCTTGTATAGAGATAGGCTTTACTTGCACCGCCCGTTGCCAAAACAACAACTTTGGCCTGAAATACTCCGACTCGGTCATTTTTAGTATCAAGAATGTAGGCACCGGTACACCGAATCCGACTGGAATGTTTATCCGCCTGAGTAATTAGGTCAACGATAACGTGATGTTCAAAAAGCTTAATATTAGGATTGCTGATCACTTTGTCTGCTAATGACGAAGACACCTCTCTGCCCGTAGCATCAGCTGTATGAAGAATTCGGCGGTGACTGTGTCCGCCTTCTTGGGTCAGGTGGTATTCGTCATTATCTGGATTCTGGGTAAATTTTACGCCTTGCTCAATAAGCCAACGGATCGCTTCAGGTCCATTTTCGACCGTATACCTTACGGCATCTTCATGACACAGGCCTGCTCCTGCTACCAAGGTGTCCTGAATGTGAGATTCTGTAGAATCCTGCTGATCAAAGACTGCAGCTATGCCTCCTTGAGCATACCAGGTGGAGCCAGACTTAATTGAGCTCTTGCTAAGTAGAGCAATGTTATATTTGTTCGCAAGCTGAAGGGCAACGGTCATACCTGCCGCACCGCTGCCTATTACCAGAACATCGTGGTTGAAGGTTTTATTCATTAACGGCCTAAGTAACCAAAAATTTGGTGGTTGGCATGATAGTATAGCGAGGCAAAAAAAAATACTTGTCTATTTTATTAGAATGAGAATGCGAACTATTTGCAAATCAAGTGGTCTAGCATGCTGCCATAATTTAATGGCTGGGGATTGGAGCAATGATGGAAGCCGAGCAGGCAAAAGAAACCGATAAGCAGTTAGTAGCTCGCGTTCAAAAGGGTGATAAAAGGGCGTTTGATTTGCTGGTACTGAAGTACCAGTACAAAGTGCATTCAATTGTCAGTCGATATATAAGAGATTTTGATGAGGTTCATGACGTTGTTCAGGAAGCCTTTATTAAGGCCTATCGTGCGCTGGCTAAATTTCGCGGTGAAAGTGCGTTTTATACATGGCTCTATCGTATAGCTGTTAACACAGCCAAGAATTATCTGGTTGCCCGCAATAGACGCCCGCCGGCCTATGATGTAGATGCGGCGGATGCAGATTATTATGAAGGCAGTGACAGGCTTAAAGATATCGACTCTCCCGAAAACCTCCTTTATAGAGATGAACTCGAATCCATCGTAGATCAAGCCATTAGAGATTTGCCGGAAGATCTTCGTACTGCGGTAACGTTACGTGAATTTGAAGGTCTTAGTTATGAGGAAATTGCAGAGATTATGGATTGTCCTGTAGGGACAGTGAGATCGAGAATTTTTAGGGCTAGAGAGGCAATCGAAGAAAAGATTAAGGTGTTAGAGCACTAATTTATACTATTTGTTGAACCTTTTTCTTATGCTTTGGTCTCACAGCTAGTTTTCCAGTAAAGGATATGTGATCGTGACTTTTATTTGTTGATCATACTGGGCTATAAATGAATGCAATGTGGTATTAACTTAACAGTAAAATTGAGGTGACTGCAGACATGAGTAACAATAATGCTCAAATAAAAGAATCTCTGTCAGCGCTTATGGATGGCCAGGCAGATGAACTAGAAGTTCGTCGAGTACTGAAAGAGATTTCTGAAAATGATGAGCTGCGTGATACTTGGCGTCGTCATCAAATGGCAGCTGCAGCTATGCGACGAGAACTTCCTGAGCAGATTGTCGATTATTCTGTTGCTATTCGTGCTGCAATTCAAGATGAACAAAGTCATGGTGCTCCAGCGGTGATTCATCGCCTCATAAAACCACTAGGTCGTTTTGCTGTTGCCGCATCTGTTGCAGTAGTAGCATTAGTCGGTGTACAGCAGTACAACCAGTCAGCATCTTCGTCAATACCTCTAGCGACCGTTGATGATGTACATGTCAATATGGTCGCGCCTCAACTTCGGACATCGGCAGAGTTTGGAATCCCTCCTGTTACAGCTCGTACAGTGAGTGCTACTAATGGCCCAGGGCAAGGTTATACCGCTCCACGATCTGTTATTCAGGTTAGGGAAGTTACTCCCGATAAAGTGACCCGAGAACAAGTCCAGGCATACTTGAATGACTTAATGTTGCAGCACACGGAGCATGCTGCAATGAATACTAATCAGGGTATGTTGCCTTTTGCACGTATGCCTACTGATCAGGATTAGTAGGAAACTGTATTCTTGAAGTCTTTCTTTCGAGGTTGTGGAGTGTTGCTACTATCCTTGGTAGCTGCCTCCACCGCCTATACTCTAGATGATTTACCCTCCGTAGCAAACTTATTGAAACGTATGGCTGAAGCCAATCGCCAGTTAAGTTATCAGGGCGTTTTTTCCTATGAGCATGGTGGTGCTTTAAAAACAGTTAAAGTTTTTCATTCAGTCCGAGATGGTCAGGAGCTTGAGCGAATTGTCCATCTCAGTGGTCCCAAGAGAGAAGTTGTAAGAAGAGGAAACGACCTCAACTGCCAACGACTTGGCGATGTAATGCTTAGAGGCGCTTCTGTTGGACTCTCTCATTATTCTACCGGGCATGTTGAGAAGTACTACAACCTGTATAAGCGAGGCGAAGACCGTGTTGCAGGTCGGAGTGTGGAAATTGTTCATGTTGTACCAAAAGATTCATTTCGCTATGGGTATGCATTAGGCGTCGATAAGGAAACAGGTCTGCTGTTGCAGTCCATGCTAATTGGAAACAACAAGCGGGTTTTGGAAAGGTTTCAATTTGTTGATATAAACATTGGAACATTGGTCGACGATATGGCTCTTGAGCCAACAAACTCCGATCACCACCAAGCTTCATTAGAAGCATCCCCTTGTCTTAACGACGAGAAGGCTAACTCCCCTTTATCTTCCGGACATTGGCAGGCTGTATGGTTGCCACCAGGTTTTGCCATATCAAGTCACCAAACAGCTCCGAACACTCTTCGTGAAACGTTAGTATTCACCGATGGTCTTGCCGTTTTTTCAATCTTTATTGACTCAGATAACGTGATTAATGTACCCCCGATGCAGGCCCAGAGAGGAGCAACTGTTGCATTCTTGAGCCGAGTAGAGCATCAGCACAAGGTATATACTATTTGTGTTGTTGGAGAAATTCCTGTTGAAACAGCCAAGAAAGTAGCGCAATCGATGGCTTATTTACAATAAAAGACAATCGTTGAGTCATTGCTAAAAAGAGTAAGATAGTAGTAGCCTACTCTCCTTCTTTAATTCAGCAGGTGCTATCTTTATAAAGATTAAAGCAGAGTATAATGTTACTGCTTTTGATAAATTAAGTGATATGCAGAAAGAGCAATTTGATGATACGTGAAACGGGTAGAGTGGTTGCCATTGAAGATAATGGGGTATGGGTAGAGACCATTCAGCAATCTGCTTGCCAGACATGTGTTGCTGAAAAAGGATGTGGTCAGCGCTTAATTGCTAAAGCTACCGGTAACACAACCGCTATTCGGGTCTTACCTGGTCTCTGCAATCTAGAAAGCATCAAAATGAACGACAAGGTAGTGATTGGCGTGCCTGAGAAGGTTGTAGTCAATGGTACTTTTTTGACGTATTTTTTACCCCTGTTAACGATGGTTTCAGCTGTTATATTAGTAGATCAAGTGTCAAGTAATGATGTAGTAGCTGCCCTCGGGGCTTTATTTGGTTTACTGTTTGGCGGTGCGTTGGTAAGGCTTCATTCATACCTGAACCATAACAACCATGAAGTTCATCCCATATTGCTAGAACAGAATGTCATAACGCCTTAGTACTATTCCATCTAACCTTTCAGCTTTTTTATGGTCTGAAACAAGGCAATAACTTATTAGATGTCTGGTTGGAGCACAATATGATGAAGCGGGTAGTAGCCTCTGTTTTCTTTTTCGCGTGTTTGTTTACCGCGCCTGTCTATAGCCACCAATTACCCAGTTTTACAGATTTGATTGAAAAGTCATCACCTGCGGTGGTTCAAGTTGACACTTCGCAGCGTAGCGCTAGCCAAAGTTCATTTCAGATGCCACGTCATAACATACCAGAAATATTTGGTGAGAAATTCAAGCAACATCAGGGTGATCCAAGTAATGCTCTAGCATCAGGTACTGGCTTTATCATCTCGGCTGATGGCTATGTGCTAACGAATCAACATGTCGTCGATGGGGCGGATGAAATAATGATTCGGCTTAGTGATCGTCGTGAATATGAGGCGAACATCATAGGCCAAGACAAACGCTCTGATTTGGCACTATTAAAAATTGAAGCTAAAGGTCTTCCTGCGGTTGAGTTTGCCGACACAAGCAAGCTGAAGGTGGGAGAATGGGTGCTAGCGATTGGCTCCCCATTTGGCCTTGATTACTCGGCAAGTGCTGGGATTATTAGTGCGATTGGTCGCAGTATTCCTACCGAAACCGGTGACAACTACGTTCCATTCATTCAAAGTGATGTTGCTCTAAATCCTGGAAATTCTGGCGGACCATTACTTAATCTGGAAGGAAAGGTTGTTGGTGTAAACTCTTTAATTTTCAGCCGGTCTGGTGGTTCTATTGGTTTATCCTTTGCTGTTCCAGCCAATGTTGCTCTCAAGGTTATCAAACAATTAAAGTCCAAAGGATATGTAGAAAGAGGGTGGCTGGGCATCTACATACAAGATGTCGATAAAAATTTAGCGGAGTCATTTGGACTGGATAAGCCAGTTGGTGCTCTGGTAGCACAGGTCGAACCTGAAAGCCCAGCGGCCAAAGCAGGTTTAGGTCCCGGGGATGTAGTGCTTCGGCTTAACGGCCAAGATATTGTTCATTCAGGTGACTTGCCTCACGTGGTTGGATTGCTAGCACCAGGCGAGATTATAACAGTTGAGGTAATTCAAAAGGGCATTGCTAATAAGCTTGATATCGTTATTGGCAGCTTGCCTAAGGTTGTCGAGCAGGCTACATCACTGCTTAAACCGGACCGACTGGGATTAATTATTTCTTCTATAGGGGACGATGGGCTAGGCTCGTGGAGAACCGGCGTTCTTGTGGAAACAGTTGCCAAGGGTTCAGCTGCTGACGTAGCGGGAATATTTAAGGGCGATGTGATTATGCAGCTTGGCTATAGCAGTATCGATAATCCTTCTGAGTACTACGAAGTGGTCAAAAAGGTACCGGTAGGGGAGCCTGTGGCCATTCGGTTAATCCGTCACGGGCGTTCAATCTTTAAGAGTCTTTTGGTCAGCCAGTAGCCCCAGATTGTTCGAAAAATTAGTAGGCTTCACCCACAACAAACGATACGTTCATTTCTGGGCAACTCATAGCGTCAATATGCCAAATAGGCTAGACTGCTCGCCTTTAGCCATACCTGAAAAAACAACTCACCAGTCATTAATGACCACAACCAAATTTGAGCCCTGTGTCTGATTTAAGTCATATTCGAAATTTTTCAATTATTGCCCATATTGATCATGGAAAGTCGACAATTGCTGACCGTTTTATTCAGGTCTGCGGAGGCTTGTCAGAACGTGAAATGGCTGAACAAGTCCTTGACTCCATGGATATTGAACGTGAGCGGGGCATTACAATTAAGGCGCAGAGCGTCACTTTGGATTACACAGCGAAAGATGGCCGAACCTATCAATTAAATTTTATTGATACACCAGGACATGTGGACTTTTCTTATGAAGTTTCCCGTTCACTTGCTGCTTGCGAGGGTGCATTATTGGTTGTAGATGCGGGGCAAGGTGTAGAAGCTCAGTCGGTCGCCAACTGCTATACAGCGATTGCTCAAGGGCTGGAAGTGATTGCCGTGCTTAATAAGATGGATCTGCCCCAGGCTGACCCCGAACGTGTTATTGATGAAATAGAAAATATCATCGGTATTGACGCACAAGATGCGGTTCGTTGTAGTGCGAAAACAGGGCTTGGTATAGATGAGATCCTTGAACACTTGGTCTCCAGTATTCCTCCACCCAAAGGAGATGTTAATGCGCCACTACAAGCTTTAATTATTGACTCTTGGTTTGATAATTATCTTGGTGTGGTTTCCCTTGTCAGGGTGACAGAAGGCACCTTGAAGACGAAAGACAAAATCATTACTAAATCTATTGGTAAAGCACACGTTGTAGACAGTGTGGGTGTCTTTACGCCAAAAAGAAAAGAAACCGGTGTTTTGCGAGCGGGTGAAGTAGGTTTTGTCGTTGCGGGCATTAAAGATATTCATGGTGCCCCGGTGGGGGATACATTTACCCACTCAAATACACCCGAAACTAAAGCATTACCCGGTTTCAAAAAAGTTAAGCCTCAGGTTTATGCTGGCTTATTCCCTGTTAGTTCGGATGATTTTGAAGATTTTCGAGAGGCTTTATCTAAGCTAACACTCAATGATGCTTCACTTTTTTATGAACCGGAAAGTTCAGATGCCTTAGGCTTTGGTTTTCGTTGTGGCTTCCTCGGGATGCTACATATGGAAATCATCCAGGAGAGACTGGAACGTGAGTATGACTTAGATCTAATTACCACAGCACCCACCGTTATCTATGAAATTTTAAAAACCGATGGGACTATTATTCATATTTCCAACCCATCAGATTTGCCTGATCCTGCCTATGTAGATGAAATGCGGGAACCTTTATGTGAAGCCAATATTCTGGTACCAAAGGACTACGTAGGAAATGTGATCACACTTTGCGTCGAAAAGCGAGGCATTCAAAAGGATATGCAATTTGTAGGTGGTCAGGTATCACTAACCTACGAATTACCAATGAGTGAAGTGGTCATGGATTTCTTCGACAGACTAAAGTCTGTGAGTCGTGGTTTTGCCTCACTTGATTATGGTTTTAGACGGTTTGAACCCGCGCCATTGGTTCGGCTGGATGTGTTGATTAATGGTGATAAAGTTGATGCTTTAGCGGCAATCCTTCACCGTGATCATTCTCAGTCTAAGGGACGCTTACTCACGGAAAAAATGAAAGAGCTGATTCCCAGACAAATGTTTGATGTGGCAATACAAGCTGCTATTGGTGGTCACGTGATCGCACGCACAACAGTGAAAGCTCTACGTAAAAATGTAACAGCAAAATGTTATGGTGGAGACGTATCACGTAAGAAAAAACTGTTACAGAAACAAAAGGAAGGCAAGAAACGAATGAAGCAGGTAGGTAATGTGGAAATTCCCCAAGAAGCATTTCTTGCCGTTTTAAAAACTGATGGTTAAGAAAAAGAGAGTTGGGATAGTTTAATGGATATTAATTTTCCTCTGGTATTGCTAATACTGGTTATTGTCAGCGGTATTATCTGGTTTTTGGATCGATTGGTACTATCAAAAAAACGTGGTGACGGACCGGTTCCTACGTGGATCGAATATAGCGGTTCATTTTTCCCCGTACTCCTTGTCGTATTTGTGCTCCGCTCTTTTCTTTATGAACCCTTTCAAATCCCCTCTGGATCTATGATCCCAACACTCAAAGTGGGTGATTTTATTTTAGTAAATAAATACAACTATGGCTTAAGGTTACCTGTGTCCGGGACTAAGGTTGTTTCAGTCGGAAGTCCTCAGCGTGGGGATGTTATGGTTTTTTTTCCACCGAATGACGATAGGTACTTCATTAAACGCGTTATTGGTTTACCCGGCGACAAGATAAAAGTAGTTAATAATCAGCTTTATGTGAACGGGGAAGCAGCCGAACAAACGTCGCTTTCTGTCGTTTCAGAGGATCCTAGGTTTATACTGGCAAATGAAAACCTTGCTGGAGTCAATCACCAAATGCAAAAGGGCCAAATAGCTGGACGGCTGGGTCGTAATTTTTCTATCTCTGTGCCACAAGGCCATTATTTTATGATGGGAGACAATCGAGACAATAGCAGTGATAGCCGTGTTTGGGGCCCTGTTCCTGAAAAGAATATTGTTGGTAAGGCGGTACTTGTTTGGATGCATTGGGAATCCTTTAGTCACTTGCCGAGTTTTTCTGGAGTCGGCCAAATTCAGTAGTTATTATTGAGAATAATTAGGGGGAAATCATCATGAAACAAAAAAAACAGCAAGGAATTTCACTTCTAGGCGGATTGATTTTATTGGCAGTTGTTGGTTTTTTCCTTACAGCAGCTTTTAAGGTTGCTCCGTTATATCTCGATAATTCTTTTATCCGTGCCGCTATAGCATCGTTGGTGCAGGAAGATGTTCATGGTATGACGGATGGAGATATTAGAAGAAAACTTAGCAGTCAGTTCGATATTAATAATATTCGTGATGTCGACACGAAAGAAGTAAAAGTTGTTCGCCAAAAAACCCATACCGTCGTATCCCTTGATTATGAAAAAAGGGTGAATTTTATGGGGAATGTCGATGTCGTGGTTCGTTTTGAGAATAGTTATGACAGTAGTGGTGCCAAGAAGTAATCATAGTCAAGCAGATTATTTAGAGTGAATATTTCTAAACAACGCTTATTGCAACGTATTGGTTATGATTTCAAAAATTCTGATCTTTTTGAGCTTGCTCTAACTCATAGGAGTTATGGATCACGCAACAATGAACGGTTGGAATTTCTCGGTGATGCCGCTCTTAACTTTATTATTGGGCATGCTATCTTCCAGCGGTTACCTGAGAGCAAAGAAGGTGAGTTGAGTCGATATCGTGCCAACCTAGTTAAAGGCGTAACCCTTGCAGAAATTGCCAATGAATTACAACTTGGTGAGCATTTACATTTGGGTGGCGGAGAAATGAAAAGTGGAGGACACCGTCGTGCCTCTATTCTTGCCGATACGGTCGAGGCTATTATCGGTGCGATCTATATTGATGGCGGTATGACCTCTTGTGAAACTTGTGTTCTTCAGTGGTTTGATTCTCGCCTAGAAAATTTGGCCCAGAGTGGCCAGAAAGATGCCAAAACGAAACTTCAGGAATTTTTGCAGGGGCGCGGCTACTCGTTGCCTCTTTATGAGGTTGTTGATATTTCAGGGGAAGCACATAGTCAGGCATTCACCGTAGAGTGTCATGTTGAAGGCTTGAAAAAACCCACAAAAGGGCAAGGCAGCAGCCGTAGAAATGCTGAAAAACAGGCCGCTGAAACGGCATTGAAAGGATTGCTAAATGAACAATGATAGTCAAAAACAGTTCTGTGGTTATGTGGCTATTGTGGGTAGACCAAATGTGGGTAAATCCACATTGCTCAATCATCTTTTGGGTCAAAAAATTAGTATTACTTCTCGCAAGCCCCAGACAACAAGGCATAACCTGTTGGGTATCAAGACAGAGGCTGACACCCAACTTATTTTTGTTGATACCCCAGGACTGCACAGCAACCAACCTAAAGCAATTAACCTTTACATGAATCGTGCTGCTGAAAGTGCCATTCGTGATGTTGATGTAGTGGTATTTGTTGTTGATCGAAATGTTTGGAGTGAAGCCGACGAAAAAGTGGCCGAAAAGGTATTTGAATCTGGGGTGCCGGTGATTATCGCTATTAATAAACTTGATAAGTTAGAAAGTAAGACGGATTTACTTCCTCATATTGAAATGTTATCTAAACAGTTTCCCGGTGCCCAGTTAATTCCTGTATCGGCATTACAGGGGCAACAATTGGATGAGTTGGAATCTGCGATTCAAAAATATATTCCGGAGGCTATCCACTATTTTCCCGAAGAGCAGATTACCGATCGTAGTCAGCGCTTTCTCGTTGCGGAGTTAGTCCGTGAAAAAATTACTCGCCAGCTGGGGGCAGAAGTGCCCTATGAGGTTGCTGTTGAAATTGAAGTATTCAAATACGAAGGGAAAGTATGTCATATCAATGCGCTGATTTTGGTAGAGCGTGAAGGACAGAAAAAAATTATTATTGGGGATAAGGGGAGCCGTTTGAAAAAAATAGGTCAGGATGCACGGCTCGACATGGAACGTCTTTTGGGCAGTAAAGTGATGCTTAATCTCTGGGTAAAAGTTCGACGAGGTTGGTCTGATGATGAGAGAGCCCTTCGTAGCCTAGGATATGAAGACTAGCCCCGTTTTAATCATGAGTTAAGGTAAGTTGGTTTCCATGCAAATTGAAGCTGAACCTGCTTTTGTTCTTCATTCTCGCCCCTATCGAGAAACAAGTCTTTTAGTAGATTTATTTTCACGTCATTATGGGCGATTTCGTGCGGTAGCAAGAGGGGCCAGAGGTACTAAAAAAGGGAGTAAATCCCTAAGTCCCAACACCCCTATGCTGATTAGCTGGTCCGGGAAAACTGATCTAAAAACCCTCGGAAATGTTGAACAATCCGGTGCACCATTGCTGTTGACAGGCGACAACCTGTATTGTGGTTTTTACCTCAACGAATTATTAATACGTTTATTAGCCGAAAACGATCCCCATGAAAAATTGTTTGATATCTACTTCAATGTACTCACTAAACTCGCGGACCGAGAGCCTGTCGAGCCCAGCTTGAGGATGTTTGAGTTCAGTCTGCTTGAAGAAATGGGTTATGCCCTAGTACTTGATACGGATGCAGAATCTGGTGAGCCTATCATTGCTGAGCAATTGTATTGGTTTGAGCCAACAGTAGGATTTAGCTTGAGACAAGATGTCAGAACACCCTCTAATGCTCCTAACTGGTTTCAAGGTAGTGAGTTGTTAGCTATAGGTGCTGGTGATTATAAGGCGAGATCAATAGCTGTTGTGGCAAAACGATTGATACGTTTGGCGCTACAACCACATATAGGGGAAAAACCCCTTCTGAGTAGGGGATTGTTCACACGAGGTGTGCCTACAGAGATAAATGTTAGTTCAGTGTAATTCGGCTCTATGTATTCAACTTAAAACCTCAAGACAACGAGGTGCGCTTATGTTCGGCATAAATTGTGCTCGGACGCACAACGCTCCTGGAGTGAACCCATGATTATCGGTATAGGGACAGACATTGTTCAGATAGACAGAATTAAATGTGTATTTGAGCGTCAGGGACATCGCTTTGTAGAACGAATTTTATGCCCATCTGAAGTCAGTATTTTCGAAAAAAAGAAACAATCAATTGCGTACTTGGCTAAGCGCTTTGCAGCAAAAGAAGCCGCCAGTAAGGCCTTGGGGACAGGCGTTGGGCCGATTTCGTGGCAAGATATGGAAATTAGTAACAACAGTAATGGTGCGCCAATATTGCTTTTAACGGGTGCTGCAAAAGAAAGAATGGAATTAATTGGCGCACATCAAATATCTATTAGCCTGTCTGATGAACTTGATTATGCTGTTGCGTTTGTTGTTCTCTCATCAGCACTCTAGCTGTGTACTTAGTTCGTATCTATAACAATAATTGAAGCATGCTAACACCAGAAAACTCTTCGATTGAAACAATCACTTTACGCTTTAAATTCAATAACTAATTTATAGGTGATTATTATTAATCTATCTTGTTCATAAGCCTCATTTCCAAGACAAACATTAGAGTCGCAAGATACACTATGTCTTTTGCTCGCTCTTTATTCTTAAAATGGCGTATGAAACAACACTTTTAAATGTTTACTTGGGTCTAAAAATTAATGATGTATCCAACTATTGAGTCTTGTGTGGGCGAAACACCACTAATCAAATTGCAGCGGTTACCGGGCAATACTAGTAATACCCTATTGGTAAAGCTTGAAGGTAATAATCCAGCTGGGTCTATAAAAGACAGGCCTGCTATGAGTATGATTCAACATGCCGAAGCACGAGGTGATATTCATTCAGGAGATACGCTGATTGAAGCCACCTCTGGAAATACAGGAATAGCTCTAGCGATGGCTGCTGCTATCAAGGGTTATAATATGGTACTGATCATGCCTGAAAACTGTACTGAAGAGAGAAAAGCTGCCATGCGTGCATATGGAGCAGAACTGATTTCAGTCAGTAAAGAAGAGGGGATGGAGGGTGCTAGAGACTTAGCTAAGTCTATGGAAGCTGCCGGTAAGGGTAAAGTCCTCGACCAATTTGCTAATACCGATAATCCTTTGGCTCATTTCGAGCATACGGGGCCGGAAATTTGGCGCCAAAGTCATGGTAATGTGACGCATTTTGTTAGTTCTATGGGCACAACCGGTACCATCATGGGGGTCTCTCGTTACCTAAAATCAAAAAATTCAGATATTCAAATTGTTGGTTTACAGCCAGAGGATGGCGCCAGTATTCCTGGTATCAGACGTTGGCCTACGGAATATCTGCCGAGTATCTTTGATTCGTCACGTGTTGACCGATTGATGGATATGGGACAATTGGAGGCGGAACAATGCATGCGAGCTTTAGCCTCTAAGGAAGGAATATTTTGTGGTGTGTCTTCAGGTGGTGCTGTCGCTGGTGCGTTAAGGTTGTCCAAAGAAGTTGAAAATGCCGTCATTGTCGCCATTATCTGTGATAGGGGCGACCGGTACCTTTCTTCAGGTATTTACCAGTAGAAGTATACGGTTATTATAATGAGTGACCACGGTTGATGGTCATTCCCTATAGGGGATAAGTTCACCTGTTATTTTCATTAATTGGTAGAAAGCTAGAAGATTTCTAGTCATCGAATGATTGATTTCCCTCACCCAGCAAGATATTGGTCAACATTTATCGTTGATAAGGGCATTTATGGTACAGGTCAGAGCTCATCATCCGCTCCAAGATAATGGAGAGGTTAATATAGAGCAGTGGGTAGAAGATCTGATGGCCAGATGTTCTACCCATATTGTTAGTCCCGATGTGTTAGTCGATGCTTGTCAGCTGGCTAAAACATCGGAAGCTAATCCTACTCATGAAAGTGATCAAATCTGGGCCGCAACGGTCAGTAGTTTTCACACCGGGCTGGAAATGGCCAGTATCCTTGTCGAACTTCACTTATTTGACCAAGACAGTTTAGTTGCTGCAATTTTGTATCGTGCCGTCAGAGAGGGGCGGTTATCTCTTCTTACCGTCAAGCAACAATACAGTGAAAATGTGTCCTCGTTGATTGAAAGTGTTCTCCAAATGGCGGTCATTAGCACGTTGAGAACGGATAGCGAGGATGACGTATTTGGTCACGCAGCGACTCAGCAGGCGATCAAGGTACGAGAAATGCTCGTGTCTATCATTGATGACGTACGGGTCGCTTTAATCAAAATTGCTGAGCGTACCTGTGCGATTCGCGCACTAAAAACAGCAACAGATGAAAAACGTTTACGGGTGGCTCGAGAAATTTTTGATGTTTATGCACCACTAGCTCACCGGTTAGGTATTGGCCAACTTAAGTGGGAGCTGGAAGATCTCGCTTTTAGGTATCTCGAAACTGATGAATATATGCGTATTGCCAGATTACTGGATGAAAGACGTATGGACCGTCAGCTTTATATTGAAGAGTTAATCGATACACTAGGAAAAGAACTGGATAAAGCGGGCATAAAGGGCGATATCGCCGGGCGAGCCAAACATATTTATAGCATATGGAAAAAAATGCATCGTAAAGGTGTGGGGTTTTCGCAGATTTACGATATTAGGGCTGTCAGGGTATTGGTGCCGACAGTAGCGGACTGTTATACAGTATTAGGGATTGTTCACAGCCAGTGGCGGAATATTCCTAATGAATTTGATGATTATATCGCCTCGCCCAAAGAAAATGGTTATAGATCCCTTCATACGGCAGTGATAGGACCCCATCGAAAAATTCTAGAAATTCAAATACGCACGAAAGAAATGCATGACGATGCAGAGTATGGAGTTTGCCCTCATTGGCGTTATAAAGGAACGGATACTAAATCAACTGCTAATAGCTATGAAGATAAAATCTCATGGTTGCGCCAAGTTTTAGCGTGGCATGAAGAGTTAGAGGCCGGCCCCGTATCGGAATTATTGAGTCGCGACAATGCAACGGATCGTGTTTATGTTTTTACCCCAGAAGGGCATGTGGTTGATTTGGCAGTGGGTTCCACGCCACTAGATTTTGCTTATAGAGTACATACGTCCGTAGGCCACCGTTGTCGTGGGGCAAAAATAAATGGAAAAATTGTTCCTCTTAATACCCCACTTCACACATCAGACCAAGTGATTATATTAACCGGAAAGCAAGAAGCTCCCAGTCGAGATTGGCTTTCGCCAGCACTCCATTATTTACATACTACTCGGGCTAGAGCAAAGGTGCAGCAGTGGTTCCGCAAACAGAACCATGAAAAAAATGCGCTGGAAGGCAAAGCCATTATTGATCGTGAAATTAGAGGGCTCAATGTTAAGTGTGTCGATTTAGAGTTGCTTGCTGCAAAATTTAATAAGCATGGGGCAGAAGGTCTTTATGCTGCAATAGGCTCTGGCGATATCGGTATAGAGCAAGTCACTAATTCCATGATGTCGCAGTTAGACATAGAGCATAAGTCAGAAAAACCAAAATTATCACCTACAAAAGCCAGCCGTTATGCTGAATCTGAGGTTTATATCTATGGGGTAGGCAACTTACTGACCCATATATCAGGTTGTTGTAAACCAATACCCGGTGATCAAATTAGTGGTTATATCACCCATGGCCGAGGTGTTTCTGTTCACCGAAAGGATTGTGGCAATTTATTACGTCTTCAAGCCAAGGACTCGAAACGCGTGCTTGAAGTCCATTGGGGCGTGGAGCCAAAACAAGCCTATCCCGTTAATATCCAGATGGATGCTTATGATCGATCAGGTTTACTTCGTGATGTTTCTTCAGTACTTGATAAAGTAGGTTTAAACGTACTCGCAATAAGAACAAAAAGTGCTCAAGGTCATGAGGGTGTTTCGGTACGAATGAAAATTACTATAGAGCTTTCAACCATAGAACAGCTAAGTCGGGTCATGGCTCGTCTCAGAGAAATCCCTAATATGACACACGTTCAGCGATTGGATGAATCCTAAGGCCGTATAAAATGAAGTGTTCTCGTAACCAGCCTTACCAAGAAGCCCAATACTCACTGGATGACCTTCTATACCTTATGCAACGACTTAGGGATCCGGCTACTGGATGCCCTTGGGATTTGAAGCAGACATTCAAAACTATCATCCCCTATACTTTGGAGGAGGTCTACGAAGTAGTTGATACCATTGAACGTGAAGACTACGCTCATCTAAAAGAAGAGTTGGGGGACTTGCTGTTTCAGGTCATATTTTACAGTCAGATCGCTGAAGAACGGTCTCTCTTTGATTATAGTGATGTCGTTTCAACCCTAGTTAAAAAACTGATCTCTAGGCATCCTCATGTTTTTCCTATGGGCACATTAGCTAGTCAGCGTAATCTAAATGACAATTCATCCGATGAATTGGCTATCAAGCAGACGTGGGAATCAATCAAAACTTCTGAACGCAATGAGAAAGGGCGGCATTCCATTCTGTCCGATATCCCCTCAAGCCTTCCTGCATTAACTCGCGCGCAAAAACTGCAAAAAAGAGCTGCAATACATGGTTTTGATTGGCCATCTATCGATGGCGTGTTCAGTAAAGTTGAGGAAGAGACTGATGAGTTGAAATGTGCTATTAGTCAAGGAAATCAAAAAGATATAGAAGAAGAGCTTGGTGATTTGATCTTTACAATGGTCAATATGTGCCGGCACTTAGGGGTAGATGCGGAAACAGCTTTGCGTAAGTCATCGAGTAAGTTTGAACATCGATTTCAGTATATCGAAGACCAAGTTAACGTTAACGGAAAAATGATTTCTGAAACTAGTCTAAATGAACTGGATGGCCTTTGGGATGAAGCCAAGAAAATCTAGTCCCACCCTTAAAAGGCTTGTATTTTCTTGTGATTACATAGATTTATGTGTAAGGTTTGCGACCGTTATTAATTGAACAATAAAGCATTCCTAAGATAGCTTGTTGCTATTACTCTTTTTACCCTCTGAAAACCGGAGATCATAGATGAGAATTATTCTGTTAGGCCCACCCGGCGCTGGCAAAGGCACTCAAGCCGCATACATTACTGAAAAATTTGGTATTCCTCAAATTTCAACAGGCGATATGCTGCGTGCAGCTGTTAAAGCCGGCACTGATTTAGGGTTGAAAGCCAAAGGAATTATGGCATCAGGTGGACTAGTTTCTGATGACTTGATTATTGCATTAGTTAAAGAACGTATTCAGGAACCAGATTGTGTGAACGGTTTTTTGTTCGATGGTTTTCCACGAACTATTCCACAAGCTGAAGCGCTCTTGGCTGAAGGTGTGGCCATTGATAAAGTGATTGAAATTCACGTAGCCGATCAAGAAATTATTGCCCGCTTAAGTGGTCGTCGTGTTCATGAGGGTTCTGGCCGCGTATATCACATTGCACATAATCCACCGAAGCAAGATGGTGTTGATGACGTGACAGGTGAAGCTCTGATTCAGCGTGAAGATGATCAAGAAGCAACTGTACGTAATCGTTTAGAGGTATACCACGACCAAACTAAACCTTTGGTTGATTTTTACCAAGGTTTATCAACCTCTCAACCAGATAATGCTCCAGCCTATGCTCGCATAGATGGGGTGGGACCTCTTGATGAGGTTCAAGCACGGTTAGAGTCAGCACTGGCCTGATACTTCTAACTAATGCAAAATGGACTCAAAAGAGTCCATTTTTTTTGCCTGAAGGAAACTAATTTTTTGTGATGAAAAAAACTGCCGTTATCCTAATAAATCTTGGGACGCCAGAAGCACCTACTGCCGCTGGAGTTTCTCAATTCCTAAAATCATTTTTATCTGACTACCGGGTCGTAGAAACACCGAAACTATCTTGGTGGTTCATACTGAGATGCATTGTTATTCCATTACGTGCAAAAAAAGTGGCGAAGGCCTATGAGGAAATTTGGTGGAAAGAGGGTTCCCCTATTCGCGTTATTAGTGCACGTCAAGTTACAGCACTACAAAATAAATTGATGACAGAAGGTGATAGCAATGTACCGCTTGTTGTCGGTGCTGTTACCTATGGCAATCCTTCGCTGAAAGCGACCATTACTGAGTTAGGCGCTCAGGGAGTAGAGCGGTTTGTTGTTGTACCTATGTACCCTCAGTATTCAGGTTCTACAACAGGAGCAATATACGATCAGCTGGCCGATATTACTCATGGTAGTAGGAATGTAGCAGATATCACGACGATCAAATCATTTTATGATGACCCCGCGTATATTGAATCTTTGGCCGACAGTGTGACTCGCCATTGGCAACAGCAGGGTAGAAAAGAAAAACTATTGATGTCATTTCATGGTATTCCTCAGGAATATGCAGATAAGGGTGACCCGTATCCAGAGCACTGCTCCTACACAGCCAATGCGCTTGCTAATACTTTAGGGTTAAAAACGTCTGATTGGGCAATGGGTTTTCAGTCCCGTTTTGGTCCAAAAAAATGGTTGCAGCCTTACATCGATAAACAGCTTATTGATTGGGTAGGCGATGGTGTTAAATCTGTTGATATTATTAGTCCGGCTTTTACTGCCGACTGTCTTGAAACACTTGAAGAATTAAATATTGGCTACCGGAAGTTGTTTTTAGAAGAAGGTGGAACAGAATACTCCTATATTCCATGTGCAAATGATTCACCTTTATTTATAGATGCACTCTCAAAGCTGGTAAAACAACGACTATATTGAGATAAATTTCAATATATGAGTTAAATTCTCTCTATTTTGAGAAAAAACAATTGTTTTTGTGGAAAAAAATATATTATTGCATAAACTTTAGACAAGTTTAATTTTCCACTTTAAGTCCAAAACTAAGTATCCCTACATAATAAGGAGAAACATGATGGCGCGAGTTGTAAAAAAGCCAGCAGCTAAAAAACCAGCACGAAAAACAACGACGGCTAAAAAGAGTCTGTCCAAAACAAAAAAAACCAAGTTGGTGTCAGCATTAGACAAGGCAGTTGCAGTTGTGAGCGCCATTGAAAAAGATATTAATACACAAACTAAAAAAGTCACTGCGGCAAGAAAAAAAGCAGCAGCAACTCGTCAACGGGTTGTTAAGAATGCAACTGCAGCTTCTCAGTCGGCATTTAAAAAAGCCTCGCAAGAAGTGAGAACCCATGTTGACAAACTCGACAAGCTCGTGACAAAAGGCTCTATTAGTAGAGCAGAATTACGTGCTGAAAAATTACTTGCTCAACTAAGAACTGTTGAGGAAAAAGCCATGGCTCAAGTTGCTAAAACTGAACAAAGACTTGAGGCTGCAGCAAAGGCAGATTTGCAAAAAGCTCTAGCCCGTTATGAAAAATCATGGCTCAACCAGCGCACAAAAGATATTTCATCACAAGTGAAGTCTGTTGAGAAAACCGTACTCTTAAAAGTCAAAACTGCAGAGAAGCGTTTGAAAAAACAAGCAGCTGACCTTGTTAAGAAGGCAGAGGCGAAAGCCGGTACACTTAGGACCCCGAAAAATACAGCCGCAGGTCGTGGACCGGGACGTCCTAAAAAGACAGCAACGGCAAAATCTCCAGCAAAGCCTGTGTCAAAAAGCCCCGGCCGCCCCAAAAAGGCAGTAAGCACTAAGCCAAAAACCGCTACAGCAGCAGTAGCAAAACGTTCTCCCGGTCGTCCCAAAAAAGCAGTCACATCAAAGTCTGCTGTTACTAAAAAAGCCAGTCCAGGACGTCCAAAGAAAACAGCAACAGTTAAACCTAAAACGACTAATGTTAAAGGAGCACCAGGTCGTCCGAAAAAGGCTGCTGCAACCAAAGCTCCGAAAGCAGTTGCAAAAAAACGTAGCAGTGGTCGTCCTAAGAAAGTTGCTAGCCCCAAAACGGCGGCTAATAAAATGGCAACGCCAGTAACGACGACTCCGGCATCGCCGACAGGTACGAGTGAAAGCTAAGGATTTATTGACCCCAATTTTTCATACCAGTTATTAAAAACAACTAAACCTAAAATAAGTTGCTCTGATCTTAACAATAGAGAGGTTACAATCCCCCGCCACAACGGGGGATTTTTTTTACGTGACGAATATTTTAGCCATTGATACATCAACACCAGCATGTTCTGCGGCAATACTTCTAGGCGATGAGATTTTATCCAAGCATCAGCTTGCCAGTAGAGAACATACTCGGCTGATATTGCCTATGGTGCATGATCTTCTTAACGAAGCAGGTATGACTCTGTCTGAAATGGATGCTATCGCATTTACAGTAGGACCAGGATCATTTACTGGTATTCGTATTGGATTTGGTGTTGTTCAGGGTTTAGCTTTTGGTGCTGAATTGCCCGTTCTACCGGTATCAAGTTTGGAAACCCTAGCTCATACCGCCATTCGTAAGCTTCAAGTACAAGCCAATACACATATTATTCCGATGTTTGATGCGCGGATGGATGAGATTTATTCGGCGCACTTTTATTACTGTTCTGGACATTTAGAACGTCTCCATGAGGATACTGTATGTCCTCCGGAGAAGATTGATAATGAGTTTTTTGATCCTGTCACTCCAGGGGCCATGATGGTTATCGGTGATGGCTGGAACTACAGCGAGAGAATGTCCATAAGAACACCAGATTCTACTGATATTGCACTATTACCCGAAGCACAGGATATTTTTAGTATTGCATGCCCGCTGATTAACGAGGGAAAAACGATACCCGTTGAGGAAGCAAACCCTGTGTATTTGAGAGATAAAATTACTTGGAAAAAACGTAAAAAATTACGTTAGTACAGTGAAAAGTTAAACCAGAGGATAGAGGGCAGTGGATTTAATACACATAGTCTTTTTGGCAATCATTCAGGGGCTCACAGAGTTCCTACCCATTTCTAGTTCCGCCCATTTAATTCTACCCTCAGCAATTCTTGGTTGGGAAGACCAAGGGTTAGCCTTTGATGTGGCAGTTCATGTGGGTTCGTTATTAGCTGTTATGGGATATTTTCGTCATGATATTCGGCAATTAGTTGTCTGCTGGTTTCAGAGTGTGACCGGTGGTAAAAAAACACCTGAAAGTCGTTTAGGCTGGCAAATCATCTTGGCCACAATTCCCGCAGGATTATTTGGTTTATTTTTAGGTGACTTTATAGAATCAAATCTACGTTCTATTGCTGTTATAGCGGCTACGACCATTATTTTTGGTGTTGTACTTGGGTTATCAGATCGCTTTAGCTCAAGAACAAAAAGCCTACATGAATTTACTTGGAAGTCTGCTTTGTTTGTAGGTTGTGCTCAAGCGCTAGCATTAATACCGGGGACTTCTCGCTCAGGTATAACAATTACAGCTGCCTTAGCTTTAGGTTTTGACCGGACTGCAGCAGCACGATTCTCATTCCTGTTAGCAATCCCTATTATTGTATTGAGCGGTGGTTATAAAGCTGGACAACTATTGCAGTTGGCTACTGTTCCTTGGGGTGATATTGCTCTGGGTGCTGTATTGTCAGCCATCACTGCTTACTTGTGCATTCACTTGTTTCTCACATGGATTAATCGAATCGGAATGCTGCCCTTTGTTCTTTATCGATTGGTTCTTGGCGGCGTTTTAATCGTTATTCTGATGAATGGGTAAAGTGATTTTCAGTACAAGAGTTTATTTATGGTGAAATTAGCGTTTCTCGGTTTGGGTGTGATGGGCTTTCCTATGGCCGGCCACCTGAGTCAGGCAGGTTTTGATATAACCGTTTATAACAGGACCCTTAAAAAAGCCGAATGTTGGCTACAGTCGTATTGTGGACATTCTGCTTTGACGCCCAACGAGGCGGTTAGGTCTGCTGATATCGTTTTCGCCTGCGTGGGTGATGATAGTAACCTTCGGGATATTACTCTGGGAGGGCAGGGTGCCTATAGCGGCATGAAACCCGGAGCATTTTTTGTGGATCATTCAACTGTTTCTGCGGAGGTTTCTCGGGAATTAGCCGGTATAGCTGAGACACTCGGCTTAGGATATCTAGATGCGCCAGTATCAGGTGGTCAGCAAGGCGCAGAAAAGGGTGAACTCACGGTTATGGTCGGCGGTGAGGCAAATGACTTTTCAGTGGTTAAACCCGTCATTGAGCACTATGCCCGCGAGGTCACGCTGATGGGCCCAGTGGGTAATGGTCAGTTATGTAAAATGGTCAATCAAATTTGTGTGGCGGGTTTACTCGAGGGGTTGGCAGAAGGTTTAAATTTTGCTGAAGCGGCAGAACTGGATGTTGATCAAGTAGTTCAGGTCATATCCAAAGGGGCTGCGCAATCTTGGCAAATGGAAAATCGATATAAAACCATGACCGCAGGTGAATATAATCATGGTTTCGCCGTTGACCTAATGAGAAAAGATTTATCAATCGCCATGAAAGAAGCATCACTCAATGGTGCCAAATTACCCGTGACTGAATTAGTCGACCAATATTATGCCGATGTGCAGGCTATGGGTGGAAATCGTTGGGATACATCCAGTTTGCTAGCAAGGCTTAAGTTATCCTATGAACACGATGAATAAGTGGTATTAACAAAGTCGCTGTTGACCGTAATTGATAGATGACAGTTACCAATAGAAATACAAATTATTATAAGCTGGCCCACAAGTAAGAGCCGTTAGTAGGAAGCATGGTATGAACCAACAACAGTACAACCAGAAAATGCTCGACTTTATTCAGCAGTCGCCCACGCCATTTCATGCGGTGGAGACTATGAAGAAGTCATTTGACGAAGCAGGTTTTCAGGCACTTGCGGAAGGAGATCATTGGAGTTTGGTTAAAGGTGGTCGTTACTATGTCACCCGCAATGGCTCCTCTATTATTGCATTTGTAGTTGGTAGTCAGCCTGCCACTGATACGGGTATTCGTTTAGTTGGAGCCCACACAGATAGTCCCTGCTTGAAAGTTAAGCCTACCCCAGAGTTGTACAAACATAACTATTTTCAACTGGGTGTGGAAGTCTATGGGGGCGCTCTGCTTAACCCTTGGTTTGACCGTGATCTTTCGATTGCAGGAAGGGTTGTCTTTAAAGAGGGTGAGGGAGAGCTACAACAATCATTGATTGACCTGAAAAAACCAGTGGCTGTTATTCCGAGCCTTGCTATTCATTTAGACCGAGAGGCAAACGATCAGCGCAAGATCAATCCTCAGACAGATATACCACCGATATTATTCAAGTGTACCGACAGAACAAAAGACTTTAGGTCCATACTGGCTCAAGAACTTATAAAGACATCACCAGAAGCAGGTCAAACTCGTGACATAACGGTGATGGATTACGACCTTTATTTCTATGATTGCCAGCCACCTGCTCTAACAGGCCTTAACGAAGATTTTATTTCTAGCGCGAGGCTCGATAACCTGTTGAGCTGTTTTACGGGTATGCAGGCACTTCTGAATAGTCAGGATCAGATGACCGGCATGTTGATCTGTAGTGACCATGAAGAAGTAGGTAGCACTTCTGCGACGGGTGCCAATGGCCCCATGTTGAAATCCGTGCTAAAACGTCTATACCCTGACGCTGAAATGAGGTCCCGAATTCTCAGCCAATCACTCCTAGTTTCGACGGATAATGCCCACGGCATTCATCCAAATTTTAGCGATAAACATGACGGAAATCATGGGCCTGTTATTAATGAAGGGCCGGTGATTAAAATTAATGCTAATCAGCGGTACGCTACAAATAGTGTGACATCCTCCTTGTTTCGCCATCTGTGTGAACAGCAAGGTGTACCGGTACAATCCTTTGTTAATCGGGCAGACATGGGGTGTGGCAGCACTATAGGCCCCATTACTGCGGCCAATATTGGTGTGCAGACCCTTGATGTCGGCGTGCCCACCTTTGCCATGCACTCAATTCGTGAGTTTGCTGGCGTAGAAGACGCCCATCATTTATTCAATGTGCTCCAAGCTTTTTATAACACTGAGCGTAAGTTAGTCATTAATTAAACAGTGTTCAGGTTAAGGCTGACACTTTATTACTGCAATTTATTCCGTATGATATGAGCCAAACAGCTAACCCAAAACATAACAAGCAAGTAGAGCCGAGCGTGATAACTTGCAAACAACTACTTCTACTGAAATCTAGTAGAAAAATTGGTAGAAAAATAAATGGAAACATCAAAAGAAAATAAGCCTGACACCATATTAACCGGTATTACCACAACCGGCGCTCCTCACTTGGGAAACTACGTGGGGGCTATCCGACCCGCTATTGCTGCAAGCCAGCAACCAGATGCCCAGGCCTATTATTTTCTTGCTGATTTCCATTCTCTGATCAAATGTCAGGATCCAAAAAAAATCCATGAATCTACTCGTGAAATTGCTGCTACTTGGCTGGCTCTAGGGTTGAATACCGATAATGTGGTGTTTTACCGACAATCAGACGTGCCTGAGATTCCACAACTGACATGGTTTCTTAATTGTGTCGCAGCCAAAGGTCTGATGAACAGAGCGCATGCTTACAAGGATTCTGTTCAAAAGAATCAGGAGTCGGGGGAAGATATTGACTTTGGTGTCACCATGGGACTATTTTCCTATCCAGTACTGATGGCTGCCGATATTCTGATGTTTAACGGTACGAAAGTACCTGTGGGTAGGGATCAAATCCAACACATAGAAATGGCACGAGATATCGCACAGCGTTTCAATCATATCTATGGCGAACATTTTTCTTTACCGGAAGCTGTTGTTGATGACCACGTGGCAGTTTTACAGGGGTTGGATGGCCGTAAAATGAGTAAAAGCTACGGTAATACCATTCCACTGTTTCTGCCGGAAAAACAGCTTAAAAAGCATATTAATAAAATCAAAACGAATCTTTTGGAGCCGGGAGAACCCAAAGATCCTGACACCTCTACGGTATTTCAAGTTTGGCGAGCATTTGCTTCAGAAGATCAGTCGAGCTACATGCGCAAAGAATTTGGAAATGGTATTGCTTGGGGCGAAGCAAAAAAGCAATTGTTCGAGCTCATTAACGACGAACTTCGTGAACCCAGAGAACGCTACAACGAACTTATGGAAAACCCTGAACATATAGAACACATATTACGCCAGGGCGCAGAAAAGGCTCGAGACTATAGTGTTCCTTTTCTTAAAAAGCTAAATAAAGCCGTAGGCCTTTATCCTTTAGCCTAAGCAACAATTATTGATAGTTTTTTACCACCTTAAGCATACTCGTCATCAGGGTATCTAGATCACTTTTGGATATGATATAGGGGGGCATCACGTAGACTCGACTACCAAATGGCCGAACCCAGATGCCTTCTGCCACAAACTGTTGTTGAATTTTGGCTAAATCAACGGAAGTTGTCATCTCAACAACCCCCACTGCGCCAAGACAGCGCACTTCAACCACATTATCAAAGTCATTTGCTGGTGCTAACCCAGACTTAAGCTGCTGTTCAATTTCGAGAATTCGTGCCTGCCAGTTTGTATTGAGTAATAAATTGATACTGGCGTTAGCCACAGAGCAGGCGAGGGGGTTACCCATAAATGTTGGGCCGTGCATAAATACACCCGCCTCACCATTACATATACCGTCACTGACCTTTGTTGTACACAACGTGGCGGCCAGTGTCATATAGCCTCCTGTCAGAGCTTTACCAAGACATAAAATGTCTGGAGTCATATCTGCCCATTCACAGGCAAATAACTTTCCTGTACGCCCAAACCCCGTGGCGATTTCATCGGCTATCAGTAAAACATCATATTCATTACATAGCTCGCGAACCCGTTTCAAATAGATAGGCGAATAAAAATACATGCCGCCTGCACCCTGTAAAACAGGTTCAAGAATAACGGCCGCCAGCTTATTGTTGTGTTTATCTAGTAGGCTTTTAATATCTGTGAGATAACTTTCATCCCAGTCATCATGGAAATTACAACGAGGTGACTCTGTGAATAACTGCTTAGGTAGGGTGTTGCTGAATAAATGGTGCATTCCTGTGTCAGGATCACAAACGGACATGGCCCCAAGAGTATCGCCATGGTAACCCTTGTGAAGACTTAAAATACGTGACTTTTCAGGTTGCCCCTTAGAAGACCAGTACTGAATAGCCATTTTCAGAGCAACTTCTACACTAACAGAGCCAGAATCACAAAGAAAAACCTTATCCAATCCTTCAGGAGTAATATCGACTAGAGTCTTGGCAAGTTGAGCGGCAGGCTCATGGATTATACCTCCGAACATCACATGTGACATGATGTCTACTTGCTCTTTAAGCGCTTTATTGAGAGCAGGGTGATTGTAGCCATGAATAGCTGACCACCATGAAGCCATACCATCGATTAGCTCACGGCCATCAGCCAATTTTATGCGAACACCACTGGCGCTTATCACGTGATAAGCTGGAATTGGCTGAGTTAGTGAAGAGTAGGGGTGCCAGACATGTTTTTGGTCAATACTTGATATTTGCGATGTAGTTAGATGTTCCATCGGGATAGAATTCACAGGCTAAAGAGTTGCTATTGTAAGGTAGGATGGATAATGGTACCAAAGGGGTTCTTATCTATTGAACGAGAAAATACGCAAAAATGAAGAATGTAAAATATATGGCCACATCACTTAAACGGTTAGTTTTTTCTTGTTTGGTGAGCAGTATATTTTGTTGCTCAGTACTTGCTGCTCCTAGTGCAGACTACTGGGCATACTGGGATAAAAGTGATGAAAACAGTTATAACAGCATAGATCACAGTCGATGGAATAAAATTCTCCAAACCTATGTGATAGACAAACATTCCTCTGGGGTGAACCGTTTTAAATACGCTGCCGTCACACCGAAAGACCAAAAAAATCTCACACGTTATATCAAGACCTTAGAAAAAACAGACCCAAGGGTATATAACCGAAGAGAACAGAAGGCCTACTGGTTAAACCTCTACAATGCCGTCACGGTGAAATTGGTGCTAGATAACTACCCAATTAAAAGCATGCAGGATATTGGTAATAAAATGATCAAGCGTGGGCCTTGGAATAAGCCCTTAATCAATGTGATAGGACAGCGCTTGAGCTTAAATGATATAGAACACAGGATTCTGAGACCCATATGGCAAGATCATAAGATTCATTTCGGCCTAAGCTGTGCCAGTATTAGTTGTCCGAATATATTGCCCGTGGCATTTACAGGTACAAACGTACGACCACTATTGAAACAAGCAGGCCGTGATTATATCAATCATCCTAGGGGTATTAGTCTTAAAAATGGAAAATTGAAAGCATCAAGCATGTTCAATTGGTACCAGACAGATTTTGCCAAGAGCGAAAGTAAGCTAATGAAAGTCTTTGCTTACTATACGGAAGACAAAGTGGCGCTGTACCTATTGGGCTATCAGGGTAAAATAGATTATAACTATGACTGGCAGTTAAATGCGCCTTAAAATTTGTAGAATTTACTTTTAATAAAAAACATAATCTATTGAAATAAAACAATAAAGGGAGAAATATTCTCTCTTTATTGTTTGTATAAAATTTACAAAAATCATCAAAAAATTAGCTTTCATTGCCCCCGTGAGCTAGCGACCATTCAACCGGTGACGTAAGAAAAGATTCAATTTCAACGATAGCCTGAGTATCCATTAGGTTACTTTCTTTGCACACTTTCAAAACATCCCACCACGTCGTCAATGAGTGTAGGGTGATGCCTGCCTCAGCGAGATTTTGTCTTGTGTCTGGGAATATGTCATAAAAGAAAATCACAAAAGTATCTGTAACTTCAGCGCCTGCTTTTCGTAAAGCGTCACAGAAGGTAATTTTGCTGCCACCATCTGTTGTAAGGTCTTCTACAAGAAGCACCTTAGAGCCTTCTTTAAGATACCCCTCAATTTGCGCGTCACGACCAAAGCCTTTAGGTTTCTTGCGAACATATTGCATTGGGAGCGATAGGCGTTCGGCAAGCCATGCAGCGAAAGGGATGCCCGCTGTTTCACCGCCAGCAACCGCATCAATAGACTCAAATCCGATATCACGCATAATGATAGAAGCGCCGAAATCCATCAATGCCGAGCGTACACGCGGATATGAGATAATTTTTCTGCAATCAATATAAACAGGGCTAGCCTTACCCGAAGTCAGTATGTAGGGGTCATTAGGGCGGAAATTGATAGCTCCGATTTCAAGCAACATTTTGGCACTTAACTCAGCAATTAGCTGCTTATCAGGAAAGCTATTATAAGACATACAAACTCCTTGGAAAGAAACAGGTTGTTCAGCCCAGATCTCTGTGCCCTCTAAAATCGCCTGCTAGTCTAGAAAAGGCATGGGCTTGTGTGGGTGTGCACAAATAAGATTGGTGCTGGATATGGAGGAAAGGGTGAATTTTGCCAGAATAGGCGCTTATAATCCATCGCTACCAACAGCGTGCTTGCAGATCAGACCAATCTTGTAACACAGAAAGTTGGGGCTAAATATGCGGTGGCTATACCTGGGAAGGATAGAGGTCAAGCCTCATTTCTGGCGAAAACTGTTCATGTATCAGCACATTAATATCATTAGAATGTTCTGCATACAAAGTATGAACAGAATATTGGCTTTTTAGAAGGTTGAGTTATAGCATCTTGACTGACCCACTTATTGATAGGAGCCATCATGCCTGGCCAGCACGTAGAAATTATAGAAAGGACCTGTACCCTTGGTGACCACCAAATGTCCTACCTTGCTGCGGGTCCAAAAAATGGACCGTTAGTCATCTTTGTCCACGGCTGGCCAGAGCTTGGCTATAGCTGGCGACATCA